>CP092781.1:0-712729 GCA_022493055.1 Staphylococcus roterodami
CGATTAAAGATAGAAATACACAACACATGCGCTGAAATTTCATTACATCTCTCATAGAATTCATCTCAAATCTATGTCTTTGCTTATTTTGAATAGCTTATACATTTCTTATACAAGTTCTATAAATTATTTCCCAAGCTGTTTTGTTACAAATGCGAATAACTTAAATATAAAAGAGAAAGTTATCCACTTATGCACACATACAGTTTTTGAAACTGTGGATAATTAAAAGTTACACACAAACTTATACTATTTTTAGCAACATATTCACAGCTATTTGACATATAGAGAACTGAAAAAGTATAATTGTGTGGATAAGTCGTCCAACTCATGATTTTATAAGGATTTATTTATTGATTTTTACATGAAAATCACTGTGCATAACTGATAAACATAAATAAGTTATCCACCGATTGTTATTAACTTGTGGATAATTATTAACATGGTGTGTTTAAAAGTTATCCACGGCTGTTATTTTTGTGTATAACTTAAAAATTTAAGAAAGATGGAGTAAATTTATGTCGGAAAAAGAAATTTGGGAAAAAGTGCTTGAAATTGCTCAAGAAAAATTATCAGCTGTAAGTTACTCAACTTTCCTAAAAGATACCGAGCTTTACACGATTAAAGATAGTGAAGCTATCGTATTATCGAGTATTCCTTTTAATGCAAATTGGTTAAATCAACAATATGCAGAAATTATCCAAGCTATATTATTTGATGTTGTTGGATATGAAGTGAAACCTCATTTTATTACTACTGAAGAATTAGCAAACTATAGTAATAAAGATGGTTCTACGGTAAAGGAAACACCAAAATCTTCTACAGAAACAACTGAAGATAATCATGTGCTTGGTAGAGAGCAATTCAATGCCCATAACACATTTGACACATTTGTAATCGGACCTGGTAACCGCTTCCCACATGCAGCAAGTTTAGCCGTTGCCGAAGCACCAGCAAAAGCGTATAATCCATTATTTATATATGGAGGTGTTGGTTTAGGAAAAACCCATTTAATGCATGCCATTGGTCATCATGTTTTAGATAATAATCCAGATGCCAAAGTGATTTACACATCAAGTGAAAAATTCACAAACGAATTTATCAAATCGATTCGTGATAACGAGGGTGAAGCTTTCAGAGAAAGATATCGTAATATCGACGTCTTATTAATCGATGATATTCAGTTCATTCAAAATAAAGTTCAAACGCAAGAAGAATTTTTCTATACTTTTAATGAATTACATCAGAATAACAAGCAAATCGTTATTTCGAGTGATCGACCACCAAAAGAGATTGCACAATTAGAAGATCGATTACGTTCACGCTTTGAATGGGGGCTAATTGTTGATATTACGCCACCAGATTACGAAACTCGAATGGCAATTTTGCAGAAGAAAATTGAAGAAGAAAAATTAGATATTCCACCAGAAGCTTTAAATTATATAGCAAATCAAATTCAATCTAATATTCGTGAATTAGAAGGCGCATTAACACGTTTACTTGCATATTCACAATTATTAGGGAAACCAATTACTACTGAATTAACTGCTGAAGCTTTAAAAGATATTATTCAAGCACCAAAATCTAAGAAAATTACAATTCAAGATATTCAAAAGGTTGTAGGTCAGTACTATAATGTTAGAATTGAAGATTTCAGTGCTAAAAAACGTACAAAGTCAATCGCATATCCGCGTCAAATAGCTATGTACTTATCTAGAGAGCTTACTGATTTTTCATTACCTAAAATTGGTGAAGAATTTGGCGGGCGTGATCACACAACTGTAATCCATGCTCATGAAAAGATATCTAAAGATTTAAAAGAAGATCCTATTTTTAAACAAGAAGTAGAGAATCTTGAAAAAGAAATAAGAAATATTTAAGTAGAAGGTATATGGGAAATAAAATCTGTTATATAACAGTAATATATAGAAGCTATCTTTTCGTTTATATTTAATAAATGAAATAGTAAGATGGTTAAAATCTATTTTGTGGATAATGTTTAAAAGTAATACACACCATACACAAGTTATCAACATGTGTATAACTTTGCAATTTCAGTGTTTTTAAGACTTATCCACTAATCCACAGCACCTACTACTATTACTAAGAACTTAAAACCTATATAATTATATATAAACGACTGGAAGGAGTTTAAATTAATGATGGAATTCACTATTAAAAGAGATTATTTTATTACACAATTAAATGACACATTAAAAGCAATATCACCAAGAACAACATTACCAATTTTAACTGGTATCAAAATCGATGCAAAAGAACATGAAGTGATACTAACTGGTTCAGACTCTGAAATTTCAATCGAAATCACTATTCCTAAAACTGTTGATGGTGAAGATATTGTCAACATTTCAGAAACGGGTTCAGTTGTGTTACCTGGACGATTCTTTGTCGATATTATAAAGAAATTACCTGGTAAAGATGTTAAATTATCTACAAATGAGCAATTCCAAACATTAATTACATCAGGTCATTCTGAATTTAATTTAAGTGGCTTAGATCCAGATCAATATCCATTATTACCACAAGTTTCTAGAGATGATGCAATTCAATTATCAGTAAAAGTACTTAAAAACGTGATAGCACAAACGAATTTTGCAGTGTCCACCTCAGAAACACGCCCTGTATTGACTGGTGTGAACTGGCTTATACAAGAAAATGAATTAATATGCACAGCAACTGACTCACACCGCTTGGCTGTAAGAAAATTACAATTAGAAGATGTTTCTGAAAATAAAAATGTCATCATTCCAGGTAAAGCTTTAGCTGAATTAAATAAAATTATGTCTGATAGTGAAGAAGACATTGATATATTCTTTGCTTCAAATCAAGTTTTATTTAAAGTAGGGAATGTAAACTTTATTTCTCGATTATTAGAAGGACACTATCCTGATACAACACGTTTATTCCCAGAAAACTATGAAATTAAGTTAAGCATAGATAATGGCGAGTTTTATCATGCAATTGATCGTGCATCATTATTAGCACGTGAAGGTGGCAATAACGTTATTAAACTAAGCACTGGTGACGAAGTAGTTGAACTTTCATCTACATCACCAGAAATTGGTACTGTTAAAGAAGAAGTTGATGCAAATGATGTTGAAGGCGGGAACTTAAAAATTTCTTTCAACTCTAAATATATGATGGACGCTTTAAAAGCAATTGATAATGATGAAGTTGAGGTTGAATTCTTTGGTACAATGAAGCCATTCATTTTAAAACCAAAAGGTGACGACTCAGTAACACAATTAATTTTACCAATCAGAACATACTAAAAAACAAACAATCATAAAGGATGACGTGATTATTTAAAACGTCATCCTTTATTTTTTTGAACAAGATTAAAATAAAAGGTCTAGAAATAAAGGTGACAGCATTTTAAATGGTAAATAAAAAGCTTGAATGAAAATTGTGATAGAAATGTCATGATTTAAATAATTGCGCTTAAATGCCCCTTAAATTTAAAATTTTAAATTGCTAACAGATAGATTGAAAATGATAGTAAGACTTGGTTGAAAAGGACTTCGAAATACAATTTAAAGACATTAAGAAAAATAATGAATAATTTATTCATATGTAAACGGTTTTTCCCTCTCTTTTAAATGAAATTTGTGACAAAAAAAGGTATAATATATTAATGACATACAAAGAAATGGAGTGATTATTTTGGTTCAAGAAGTTGTAGTAGAAGGCGACATCAATTTAGGTCAATTTCTAAAAACAGAAGGGATTATTGAGTCCGGTGGTCAAGCAAAATGGTTCTTGCAAGACGTTGAAGTATTAATTAATGGAGTGCGTGAAACACGTCGCGGTAAAAAGTTAGAACATCAAGATCGTATAGATATCCCAGAGTTACCTGAAGATGCTGGTTCTTTCTTAATCATTCATCAAGGTGAACAATGAAATTAAATACACTCCAATTAGAAAACTATCGTAACTATGATGAGGTTACGTTGAAGTGTCATCCTGATGTGAATATCCTCATTGGAGAAAATGCACAAGGAAAGACAAATTTACTTGAATCAATTTATACCTTAGCTTTAGCAAAAAGTCATAGAACGAGTAATGATAAGGAACTCATACGTTTTAATGCTGATTATGCTAAAATAGAAGGTGAGCTTAGTTATAGACACGGCACGATGCCATTAACAATGTTTATAACTAAAAAAGGTAAACAAGTCAAAGTGAATCACTTAGAGCAAAGTCGACTAACACAATATATTGGACACCTCAATGTGGTTCTATTTGCGCCAGAAGATTTGAATATTGTAAAAGGCTCTCCTCAAATAAGACGACGCTTTATAGATATGGAGTTGGGCCAAATTTCTGCTGTTTACTTAAATGATTTAGCTCAATACCAACGTATTTTAAAGCAAAAGAATAATTACTTAAAGCAGTTACAATTAGGCCAAAAAAAGGACTTAACAATGTTAGAAGTATTAAATCAGCAGTTTGCTGAATATGCATTGAAAGTAACTGATAAACGTGCGCATTTTATTCAAGAGCTAGAATCATTAGCGAAACCCATTCATGCTGGGATTACAAATGATAGGGAAACGTTGTCATTGAATTATTTACCTAGTCTTAAATTCGATTATGCTCAAAGTGAAGCGGCACGTCTTGAAGAAATTATGTCTATTCTAAGTGATAACATGCAAAGAGAAAAAGAGCGTGGAATTAGCTTATTTGGACCACATCGAGATGATATTAGTTTTGATGTAAATGGCATGGATGCACAAACCTATGGTTCTCAAGGTCAGCAACGTACAACGGCATTGTCCATTAAACTAGCTGAAATTGAATTAATGAATATCGAAGTTGGGGAATACCCCATCTTATTATTAGACGATGTACTTAGTGAATTAGATGATTCACGTCAAACGCATTTATTAAGTACAATTCAGCATAAAGTACAAACATTTGTCACTACGACATCTGTTGATGGTATTGATCATGAAATTATGAATAACGCTAAATTGTATCGTATTAATCAAGGTGAAATTATAAAGTAACAGAAAGCGATGGTGACTGCATTGTCAGATGTAAACAACACGGATAATTATGGTGCTGGGCAAATACAAGTATTAGAAGGTTTAGAAGCAGTACGTAAAAGACCAGGTATGTATATTGGTTCAACTTCAGAAAGAGGTTTGCACCATTTAGTATGGGAAATCGTTGATAACAGTATCGACGAAGCATTAGCTGGTTATGCAAACCAAA
The DNA here is from genome assembly GCA_022493055.1 of Staphylococcus roterodami. Lineage (NCBI taxonomy): Bacteria > Bacillati > Bacillota > Bacilli > Caryophanales > Staphylococcaceae > Staphylococcus > Staphylococcus roterodami. Next base: position 5,239 of record CP092781.1, read on the forward strand.
TTGAAGTCGTTATTGAAAAAGATAACTGGATTAAAGTAACAGATAACGGACGTGGTATCCCTGTTGATATTCAAGAAAAAATGGGGCGTCCAGCAGTTGAAGTTATTTTAACAGTATTACATGCTGGTGGTAAATTCGGCGGTGGCGGATACAAAGTATCTGGTGGTTTACACGGTGTTGGTTCATCAGTAGTAAACGCGCTGTCACAAGATTTAGAAGTATATGTACACAGAAATGAGACAATCTATCATCAAGCATACAAAAAAGGTGTACCTCAATTTGATTTAAAAGAAGTTGGTACAATTGATAAAACAGGTACTGTCATTCGTTTTAAAGCAGATGGAGAAATCTTCACAGAGACAACAGTATATAATTATGAAACGTTACAGCAACGTATTAGAGAGCTTGCTTTCTTAAATAAAGGTATTCAAATTACGTTAAGAGATGAACGTGATGAAGACAATATTCGAGAAGACTCCTATCACTATGAGGGTGGTATTAAATCGTACGTTGAATTATTAAATGAAAAGAAAGAACCAATTCATGACGAACCAATTTATATACATCAATCTAAAGATGATATTGAAGTGGAAATTGCGATTCAATACAACTCTGGATATGCTACGAATCTGTTAACTTACGCAAATAATATTCATACGTATGAAGGTGGTACGCATGAAGATGGATTTAAGCGTGCATTAACACGTGTTTTAAATAGTTACGGTTTAAGTAGCAAGATTATGAAAGAAGACAAAGATAGACTTTCTGGTGAAGATACACGTGAAGGTATGACAGCAATTATATCTATTAAACATGGAGATCCTCAGTTTGAAGGTCAAACAAAAACGAAATTAGGTAACTCTGAAGTACGTCAAGTTGTAGATAAATTGTTCTCTGAGCACTTTGAACGATTTTTATACGAAAATCCACAAGTAGCACGTACGATTGTTGAAAAAGGTATTATGGCTGCACGTGCACGTGTTGCTGCGAAAAAAGCACGTGAAGTAACACGTCGTAAGTCAGCATTAGACGTTGCGAGTTTACCAGGTAAATTAGCAGATTGTTCTAGTAAAAGTCCTGAAGAATGTGAAATCTTCTTAGTCGAGGGTGACTCTGCCGGGGGGTCTACAAAATCCGGTCGTGACTCTAGAACGCAAGCCATTCTTCCGTTGCGAGGAAAGATATTGAATGTTGAGAAGGCAAGATTAGATAGAATTTTAAATAACAATGAAATTCGTCAAATGATTACAGCATTCGGTACAGGTATCGGTGGCGATTTTGATTTAGCAAAAGCACGCTACCATAAAATCGTAATTATGACCGATGCGGATGTCGATGGTGCGCATATTAGAACATTGTTACTTACATTCTTCTATCGATTTATGAGACCGTTAATCGAAGCAGGTTATGTGTACATCGCGCAACCACCGTTATATAAATTAACACAAGGTAAACAAAAGTATTATGTTTACAATGATAGGGAACTTGAAAAACTTAAATCTGAATTAAACCCAACACCAAAATGGTCAATTGCACGTTACAAAGGTCTTGGAGAAATGAATGCAGATCAATTATGGGAAACAACTATGAATCCTGAACACCGTGCATTATTACAAGTGAAGCTTGAAGATGCGATTGAAGCGGACCAAACATTTGAAATGTTAATGGGTGACGTTGTAGAAAACCGTAGACAATTTATAGAAGATAATGCAGTTTATGCAAACTTAGACTTCTAAGCGCTGTGAACTGAACTTTTGAAGGAGGATCTCTTGATGGCTGAATTACCTCAATCAAGAATAAATGAACGAAATATTACCAGTGAAATGCGTGAATCATTTTTAGATTATGCGATGAGTGTTATTGTTGCTCGTGCATTGCCAGATGTTCGTGACGGTTTAAAACCAGTACATCGTCGTATACTTTATGGATTGAATGAACAAGGTATGACACCGGATAAATCATATAAAAAATCAGCGCGTATCGTTGGTGACGTAATGGGTAAATATCACCCTCATGGTGACTCATCTATTTATGAAGCAATGGTACGTATGGCTCAAGATTTTAGTTATCGTTATCCGCTTGTTGATGGTCAAGGTAACTTTGGTTCAATGGATGGAGACGGTGCAGCAGCAATGCGTTATACTGAGGCACGTATGACTAAAATTACGCTTGAACTGTTACGTGATATTAATAAAGATACAATAGATTTTATCGATAACTATGATGGTAATGAAAGAGAGCCGTCAGTCTTACCAGCACGTTTCCCTAACTTATTAGCAAATGGTGCATCAGGTATTGCTGTAGGTATGGCAACCAATATTCCACCACATAACTTAACTGAATTAATCAACGGAGTGCTAAGTTTAAGTAAAAACCCTGATATTTCAATTGCTGAGTTGATGGAGGATATTGAAGGTCCTGATTTCCCAACTGCGGGTCTTATTTTAGGTAAAAGTGGAATTAGACGTGCTTATGAAACAGGTCGTGGTTCAATTCAAATGCGCTCTCGTGCGGAAATTGAAGAACGTGGCGGTGGTCGTCAACGTATTGTTGTGACTGAAATTCCTTTCCAAGTGAATAAAGCACGTATGATTGAAAAAATTGCAGAGCTAGTACGCGACAAGAAAATTGATGGTATTACTGACTTACGAGACGAAACAAGTTTACGTACAGGTGTGAGAGTGGTCATTGATGTTCGTAAAGATGCAAATGCTAGTGTCATTTTAAATAACTTATACAAACAAACACCTCTTCAAACATCATTTGGTGTGAATATGATTGCACTTGTAAATGGTAGACCGAAGCTTATTAATTTAAAAGAAGCGTTGGTACATTATTTAGAACATCAAAAGACAGTTGTTAGAAGACGTACGCAATACAACTTACGTAAAGCTAAAGATCGTGCCCACATTTTAGAAGGGTTACGTATCGCACTTGACCATATCGACGAAATCATTTCAACGATTCGTGAATCAGAAACAGATAAAGTTGCCATGGAAAGCTTGCAACAACGCTTCAAACTTTCTGAGAAACAAGCACAAGCAATTTTAGACATGCGTTTGAGACGTTTAACAGGTTTAGAACGTGACAAAATTGAAGCAGAATATAATGAACTATTAAATTATATTAGTGAATTAGAAGCAATTTTAGCTGATGAAGAAGTATTACTACAATTAGTTAGAGATGAATTAACTGAAATTAGAGATCGTTTCGGTGATGATCGTCGTACAGAAATTCAATTAGGTGGATTTGAAGACTTAGAGGACGAAGACTTAATTCCAGAAGAACAAATTGTAATTACACTAAGCCATAATAACTACATTAAACGTTTGCCGGTATCTACATATCGTGCTCAAAACCGTGGTGGCCGTGGTGTTCAAGGTATGAATACATTAGAGGAAGACTTCGTTAGCCAATTAGTAACGTTAAGTACACATGATCATGTATTGTTCTTTACTAACAAAGGTCGTGTTTATAAACTTAAAGGTTATGAAGTGCCTGAATTATCAAGACAATCTAAAGGTATTCCTGTAGTGAATGCTATTGAACTTGAAAATGATGAAGTAATTAGTACAATGATTGCTGTAAAAGACCTTGAAAGTGAAGACAACTTCTTAGTGTTTGCAACGAAACGTGGAATTGTAAAACGTTCAGCATTAAGTAACTTCTCAAGAATTAACAGAAATGGTAAGATTGCTATTTCATTTAGAGAAGATGACGAGTTAATCGCAGTACGTTTAACAAGTGGTCAAGAAGATATTCTGATTGGTACTTCTCATGCATCATTAATTCGATTCCCTGAATCAACGTTACGTCCTTTAGGTCGTACAGCAACTGGTGTGAAAGGTATTACACTTCGTGAAGGCGATGAAGTTGTAGGGCTTGATGTTGCTCACGAAAATAGTGTAGATGAAGTTTTAGTTGTTACTGAAAATGGTTATGGTAAACGTACGCCAGTTAATGACTATCGCTTATCAAACCGTGGTGGTAAAGGTATTAAGACTGCAACGATTACTGAACGTAATGGTAATGTTGTTTGTATTACAACTGTTACTGGTGAAGAAGATTTAATGATTGTTACGAATGCAGGTGTCATTATTCGACTAGATGTTGCAGATATTTCTCAAAATGGTCGTGCAGCACAAGGTGTTCGCTTAATTCGCTTAGGCGATGATCAATTTGTTTCTACTGTTGCTAAAGTAAAAGAAGATGCAGAAGATGAAACGAATGAAGATGAGCAATCTACTTCTACTGTATCTGAAGATGGTACTGAACAACAACGTGAAGCGGTTGTAAATGATGAAACACCAGGAAATGCAATTCATACTGAAGTAATTGATTCAGAAGAAACTGATGACGATGGACGTATTGAAGTAAGACAAGATTTCATGGATCGTGTTGAAGAAGATATACAACAAGCATCAGATGATGAAGAAGAATAACATAAAAAATAAGACTTCCCTTGAATGTAGGGGAGTCTTATTTTTATGCCATAGTATATAGCGTTTGGCCATTATTCTGGCATTTTAGTTAAGCAATCAATGAAATGATTAACTTTCTAATTGTTTCATTGCGTATGGTATTTCATTAATTAGTCTTGATGGTGGTACGACGTACATATCTTTTGCAAGATTTTCACCAATGAAACTATGTGTATATGTGGCACTCATAACCGCTTCTTTTAAATTATCAAATTGACCTACAAAACTTGTGATCATGCCAGCAAGAGTATCACCCATACCACCAGTAGCCATCGCAGGACTACCAATTGTCAATTTAAAGTCTTCATCTTTAAAGAAAATTTCAGTACCATGTTTTTTTAGTACAACTGTTGCACCTAAACGATCTACCGCTTCACGATTACGTTCATACGTTTGTTCCTCAATTGGAATACCTCTTAAACGTTCCCACTCTTTGAGGTGTGGAGTGAATATTACACGACAAGTAGGTAATTGCGGTTTAAGTTTACTAAAAATTGTGATTGCATCACCATCAACAATCAAGTTTTGATGTGGTTGTATATTTTGTAATAGGAATGTAATGGCATTATTCCCTTTAAAATCAACACCAAGTCCGGGACCAATAAGAATACTATCAGTCATTTCAATCATTTTCGTTAACATTTTCGTATCATTAATATCGATAACCATGGCTTCTGGACAACGAGAATGTAACGCTGAGTGATTCGTTGGATGTGTCGCTACAGTGATTAAACCACTACCGCTAAATACACATGCACGAGCCGCTAACATAATGGCACCACCTAAGTTAGCAGATCCACCAATTAATAAAATTTTGCCATAATCACCTTTATGTGAATCTTCTTTACGCTTAGGAATGTTAATAGAATTTAACGTTTCCATAGTGATATAACCTCCCATGTAAAAGCTTTTTCAAATATATTCAATTTTAAAAATATATAGTAAGTTTTAACAAAATGTATTATAAATATGTGAATTCATTATTATTTGTCGTTAAATACAATAGAAAATACTATACCTGTATATGCAATTCGTCAATAGATAAATTATTAAATATACTTTCAACAATATTAATATCCTTTAACACGTTACAATAGTGCTCTGATAATAGGTTATAAATGTACTTAAAACCATTGTTTCAATAAAAATGAAAACGTATACTTCAAGAAGGATGGGTTACTTAATATTAACAAGGGGGTAACATGTATGACATTATATTTAGATGGAGAAACACTAACAATTGAGGATATTAAATCATTTTTACAACAACAAACGAATATAGAAATTGTTGATGAGGCGTTAGAACGTGTTAAGAAAAGTAGAGATGTAGTTGAGCGTATTATTGAAAATGAAGAAACAGTTTATGGCATTACAACAGGATTCGGATTATTTAGTGATGTGCGTATAGACTCAACACAATACAATGAATTACAAGTGAACCTTATACGTTCACATGCCTGTGGATTAGGTGAGCCATTTTCAAAAGAAGTAGCACTCGTTATGATGGTATTAAGATTAAATACATTATTAAAAGGGCATTCAGGTGCAACTTTAGATCTCGTAAAACAATTACAATTCTTTATAAATGAGCGTATTATACCAGTGATACCGCAACAAGGTTCACTAGGTGCATCAGGAGATTTAGCACCACTATCACATTTAGCATTAGCATTAATTGGTGAAGGCAAAGTGTTTTATAAAGATGTAGAAATGGATAGTGCAGACGTATTAAAGCAATTAGACAGACCACCTTTGAACCTTCAGGCTAAAGAAGGATTAGCATTGATTAATGGTACTCAGGCAATGACAGCACAAGGTGTCATAAGTTATATAGAGGCAGAAGATTTAGGGTATCAATCTGAATGGATTGCAGCATTAACACATCAGTCGCTCAATGGGATTATAGATGCATATCGTCATGAAGTGCATGCTGTTCGAAATTTTCAGGAACAAATTAATGTAGCAGCTCGCATGCGCGATTGGTTAGAAGGTTCAACATTAACGACTCGACAAGCAGAAATTCGTGTACAAGACGCGTACACACTACGTTGTATTCCACAAATTCATGGCGCAAGTTTTCAAGTATTTAACTATGTTAAACAGCAATTAGAATTTGAGATGAATGCGGCTAATGATAATCCATTAATATTTGAGGAAGCAGATGAAACATTTGTCATTTCTGGTGGTAACTTCCATGGGCAACCGATTGCCTTTGCTTTGGATCATCTTAAATTAGGTGTAAGTGAATTAGCGAATGTATCTGAGCGTCGTCTCGAGAGACTAGTTAATCCTCAGTTAAATGGTGATTTACCAGCATTTCTTAGTCCGGAACCAGGATTGCAAAGTGGCGCAATGATTATGCAATATGCTGCTGCAAGCCTAGTTTCTGAAAATAAAACTTTAGCTCATCCTGCAAGTGTAGATTCTATTACATCGTCTGCGAATCAAGAAGATCATGTATCTATGGGTACCACAGCTGCTAGACATGGTTATCAAATTATTGAAAATGCAAGACGTGTGCTGGCAATTGAGTGTGTAATTGCATTACAAGCAGCAGAATTAAAAGGTGTTGAAAGTTTATCACCAAAAACACGTCGTAAATATGAGGAGTTTCGTAATATCGTGCCGTCTATTACACATGACCGTCAATTTCATAAAGATATTGAAGCGGTTGCACATTATTTAAAGCAATCTATTTATCAAACGTCTGAATGTCATTAAATCGACATGAAGTTAGTTCTTAATCGTTACTTGAAAAAGCAAATATAGTTTGCTATATTAAAATTAACTTAATAAGACATTGTTCGTAGGACAAGTAATATATGGTGCTTGATGTCAGAGAGCTTGTGGTTAGTGTGAACAAGAATCAACATATATATGAATCTACCTACTTATTGAAAGAACAATCGGTAATAACCGTTATTTTAGTGAAGTGCAATTTAGATTTTAGTGTGTAACTATATCTGAAATTGTTAAATAGGGTGGCAACGCGTAGACCACGTCCCTTGTAGGGATGTGGTCTTTTTTTATTTTCAAAAATAAAACGTATGTTATCCAATAATAAATGATAATTTTTTTGGGAAAGGATGAATGTTAATGTTAGATATTAAACTTTTTAGAAATGAGCCTGACAAAGTTAAGAGCAAAATTGAGTTACGCGGAGATGATCCAAAAGTTGTAGATGAAATTTTAGAATTGGATGAGCAACGACGTAAATTGATTAGTGCTACAGAAGAAATGAAAGCACGTCGTAATAAAGTAAGTGAAGAAATTGCATTAAAAAAACGTAATAAAGAAAATGCCGATGATGTAATAGCAGAAATGCGCACATTAGGTGATGATATTAAAGAAAAAGATAATCAATTAAACGAAATAGATAATAAAATGACAAGTATCCTTTGTCGTATTCCAAACTTAATTAGTGATGATGTACCTCAAGGTGAGTCTGATGAAGATAACGTTGAAGTTAAAAAATGGGGCACACCACGCGAATTTGATTTTGAACCAAAAGCGCATTGGGACATTGTTGAAGAATTAAAAATGGCTGATTTTGATCGTGCAGCTAAAGTTTCAGGTGCGCGTTTTGTATACTTAACAAATGAAGGTGCGCAATTAGAACGTGCTTTAATGAACTATATGATTACAAAACATACAACGCAGCATGGTTATACAGAAATGATGGTACCACAGCTTGTGAATGCAGATACAATGTATGGTACAGGCCAATTACCTAAATTTGAAGAAGACTTATTTAAAGTAGAAAAAGAAGGATTATATACAATTCCAACTGCTGAAGTACCTTTAACAAATTTCTATCGTAATGAAATTATTCAACCAGGTGTACTTCCTGAAAAATTCACTGGTCAATCTGCATGTTTCAGAAGTGAAGCGGGATCAGCTGGTAGAGATACAAGAGGATTAATTCGTTTACACCAATTCGATAAAGTAGAAATGGTACGTTTTGAACAACCTGAAGATTCATGGAATGCTTTAGAAGAAATGACAACAAATGCAGAAGCAATCCTTGAAGAATTAGGTTTACCATATCGTCGTGTTATTTTATGTACTGGTGATATCGGTTTTAGCGCAAGTAAAACATATGATTTAGAAGTTTGGTTACCAAGTTACAATGACTATAAAGAAATTAGTTCATGTTCTAACTGTACTGATTTCCAAGCGCGTCGTGCAAATATTCGCTTCAAACGTGATAAAGCAGCTAAACCTGAATTAGCACATACTTTAAATGGTAGTGGTTTAGCAGTTGGACGTACATTTGCTGCTATCGTTGAAAATTACCAAAATGAAGATGGAACAGTAACAATTCCAGAAGCTTTAATACCATTTATGGGTGGTAAAACACAAATTTCAAAACCAATTAAATAATTAAAGATTTACAGTAAAAAGTGGTGACGAATCTGTCATCACTTTTTTTGTGCGGAAAATAATATTATTGAGCCATTGAAAAAAACTCATAAGAATAAAGTTTTTCACACTATTGGTTAGATTAATTATAGAAACAACGATGAATCATCATGATGGACGAAATACATATTAACTATTCACCTTAGTTAATGATGCGATACAAATATACGACACTCGATGCATAAATAGGAAAAGTTATAACAAATTAATATTAACAGGATAGGGGAGTGGACAATATGTAGATATGGGAAGAAGGAATGAAGTGAATAGCATAAAAAATATCACAAAAGACGTAAAAGAATATTATTCAAACACTTTAATACAAGATGAAAACCTATAAAAAATAAGGGATGTCTTAAGTCTTTGTTCAAAAATTCTGACAAATAAAATACTACAACAAAGGTGCTTTTAAACTAACGTCAGTCTAACATCAGACAAACCGCAGTCTAACGTTATTACTTGTATGTGTGAAGTGTATTAGACTAGGTATATTATTTTTACATACTTATAAACATATAAAACGTTAAAGGGGGGTTGGACAGATGACATCGCATTTAAGTTTTAGGCAAGGCATAAAAGAATGTATTCCTACTTTGTTGGGATATGCAGGTGTTGGTATTTCATTTGGCATTGTAGCTGCATCACAAAATTTTAGTATTTTAGAAATTACATTGTTATGTCTTATTATATATGCTGGTGCCGCTCAGTTTATTATGTGCGCGTTGTATATTGCAGGAACGCCAATATCAGCGATTGTATTAACTGCATTCATTGTAAATTCTAGAATGTTTCTCTTAAGTATGTCGCTTGCGCCAAACTTCAAATCATATGGGTTTTGGAATCGTATAGGATTAGGTTCATTAGTAACTGATGAAACATTTGGTGTAGCTATTACACCTTATTTAAAAGGAGAACCTATCAATGATCGATGGCTGCACGGTCTGAATATAACGGCATATTTATTTTGGACAGTTTCATGTGTTGCCGGTGCTTTATTTGGAAAATATATTTCAAACCCGCAAGCATTAGGGCTAGACTTTGCTATCACAGCTATGTTTATCTTTTTGGCAATTGCACAATTCGAATCAATCACTAAGTCACGATTAAGAATATACATTGTATTAGTTATTGTAGTAATTGTAATGATGTTATCTTTAAGCATATTTATGCCTTCTTACCTTGCTATTTTATTTGCGGCAACAATTGCGGCTGCGTTAGGAGTGATGATGGAACGATGACAACAAATATGAATATGTTAATACTTATTTTATTGTGCGGTATCGTAACGCTACTAATTCGAATCATTCCTTTTATCATGATTTCTAAAGTACAGTTACCAGATGTCGTTGTTCGATGGCTTTCATTTATACCTATTACATTATTTACGGCACTGGTCATCGATAGTATCATTCAACAAACACCACATAGCGATGGATATACACTGAATATACCTTATATTATTGCGTTAATACCTACTGTTATTTTATCAATAATTACACGCAGTTTAACTATTACAATTATTAGTGGGATTATTATCATGGCAAGACACTAAGATTTTTCTTTTAAAAATACTTTAAAATCATTGAACAGATATTTAAACTTAGGTAAACTGATATTAATCAGAAAATTCTGATATACAAATTGTTTATAGCAATTTGGGAAATTGTACATATCAAACAATTTAGCTAATCTTATGATTTTGATAACAATGTTTTTCAAACGATAAAAAGTAATTCATGATTTAAACTCAACTAAACACATAACAATTTCATATGTCTTATTGTGAGAAGTTGAGGGACTTGGCCCTGTGATACTTCAGCAACCGACTTTATAGCACGGTGCTAAAACCAACGAGTTACTCGAATGATAAGTATATAAACTTCTTACTTTTCAATAGGGTAAGAAGTTTTTTATTTAAGGAGGAAAGGACAATGACAAATTACACAGTAGATACTTTAAATTTAGGGGAATTTATAACAGAATCTGGGGAAGTCATAGATAATTTACGTTTACGATACGAACATGTAGGTTATTATGGACAACCATTAGTTGTAGTTTGTCATGCATTAACCGGTAATCATTTAACATATGGTACTGATGATAATCCTGGATGGTGGCGAGAAATTATTGATGGTGGATATGTGCCCATCAATGACTATCAATTTTTAACCTTTGATGTCATTGGGAGTCCGTTTGGCTCAAGTTCACCTTTGAACGATGCTCATTTTCCTAAAAAACTAACATTACGAGATATCGTTAGAGCTAACGAATTAGGTATTCGAGCACTTGGATATGACAAGATTAATATATTAATAGGTGGGAGCCTTGGCGGTATGCAAGCAATGGAATTATTGTATAATCAACAATTTCAAGTAGATAAAGCTATCATTCTCGCTGCTACTAGTAGAACTTCATCATATAGCAGAGCTTTCAATGAAATTGCAAGACAAGCGATTCATCTTGGTGGTAAAGAAGGATTGAGTATTGCACGTCAGTTAGGTTTTTTGACATATCGGTCATCTAAAAGTTACGATGAACGTTTCACACCCGAAGAAGTCGTAGCATATCAACAACATCAAGGTAATAAATTTAAAGAGCGTTTCGACTTGAATTGCTATTTGACGCTGCTTGATGTTTTAGACAGCCACAACATTGACCGCGGTCGTACTGATGTAACGCATGTTTTTAACAATTTAGAAACAAAAGTGTTAACAATGGGATTTATTGATGATTTATTATATCCAGATGATCAAGTACGCGCCTTAGGTGAACGATTTAAATATCATCGTCATTTCTTTGTACCTGATAACGTAGGGCACGATGGATTCCTACTAAATTTTAATACGTGGGCACCTAATTTATATCATTTTTTAAATTTAAAGCATTTCAAACGTAAGTAATAGCATTTCGTTTTTTCTTAAAAATGAGACTTCTAAACTATAAATACTATATTTGAAAAAATTTAAAGAAGTGACTGTATCTAAAATGCGGTATCGTTATTGTTAAACATAGAAGCATAACGGCTTTAAAGGAGATGTCATAAAGACATTATAACAATCTATATGGCATGAGTTGTTAGTTACAAAATAAGAAAAATAGTAATCAATTAAATGTGATAGAAAGATATAACCTATAAATTGTTAATTTCTATTAAAGAGGTTAAAATAATAGCTATAGTTAAAAATATGGGAGTGGCTTATGTGTTTTCAAAAATACAACCTAAAGCAACAATGATTGCAACAATAATGTTGATATTTGTCGCTTTAGCTTTATATCAAATGCCTGGTTTAGGACTAGTATTTTCATTATTTGCAACCATACCAGGTATCATTTTATGGAATAAATCAACACAATCTTTTGGAATTAGTGCACTTATTACAGTGATTATAACAACTATTCTAGGTAATACTTTCGTGTTAAGTGCTATTATATTAGTCTTAATCGCAAGTTTAATTATCGGTCAATTATTAAAAGAAAAGACATCTAAAGAGAGAATTTTATACGTAACAACTGTAGCGATGAGTTTGATTTCATTAATCGCATTCATGTTACTTCAAACGTTCGGGAAAATTCCTTCCTCAGCAAGCTTAGTAAAACCTTTCAAACAATCACTTCATGAAGTGATTACGATGAGTGGCGTCGATGCAAATATGACCCAAATACTAGAAGAAGGGTTTAGACAAGCGACCGTTCAATTACCTGGTTTCATCATTATCATTACATTTTTTATTGTCTTAATTAACTTAATCGTTACATTTCCGATTTTACGAAAATTTAAAATCGCAACACCAGTGTTTAAGCCACTTTTCGCATGGCAAATGAGCGGGATTTTATTATGGATATATATTATTGTACTTGTATGCTTGTTATTTACAAGTCAACCAAGTGTGTTCCAGAGCATACTTTTAAACTTCCAACTTGTGTTATCATTAGTGATGTATATTCAAGGTTTAAGTGTTATTCATTTCTTTGGTAAAGCGAAAGGTTTGCCGAATGCAGTAACGATTTTACTATTGATTATCGGTACATTATTGTCACCTACGACACATATTGTAGGATTACTTGGTGTTATCGATTTAAGTTTGAATTTGAAGCGAATCATGAAAAATAATTCTAAAAAGTGAATAGAGGTGGAATAATGAATCGGCAGTCCACTAAGAAAGCTTTACTAATACCATTTCTCATCATGATTATTACAGCAATTGTTTTAATGGGTGTATGGTTTATCTTTAATAGTCTTATAGCATTAATTGCATCTATCGTTCTTGTCGTGATGATTATCGTTAGTGTCATTTTATTTAGACAAGCTTTAATGAAAATGGATAATTATGTAGATGATTTGAGTGCGCAAATTTCAACAACGAATAATAAAGCAATCAAACATTTACCAATAGGTATTATCGTTTTAGATGAAAATGACCATATCGAATGGGTTAACCAATTCATGACGGATCATATGGAAGCAAATGTTATTTCAGAATCTGTGAATGAAGTATTTCCTAACATTTTAAAGCAATTAGATAGAGTGAAGTCTGTTGAAATAGAATATAATCAGTATCATTTCCAAGTGCGTTATTCAGAGCATGATCACTGTCTCTATTTCTTTGATATAACTGAACAAGTACAAACAAATGAATTATATGAGAACTCTAAACCGATTATTGCGACATTATTTTTAGATAACTACGATGAGATTACGCAAAATATGAATGATACACAGCGTTCGGAAATTAACTCTATGGTAACGCGTGTGATTAGTCGATGGGCGACAGAATACAACATATTCTTTAAAAGATATAGTTCAGATCAATTTGTAGCATATTTAAATCAAAAAATATTAGCGGATTTAGAAGAGTCTAAATTTGATATTTTAAGTCAATTACGTGAAAAGAGTGTCGGTTATCGCGCTCAATTAACATTAAGTATCGGTGTTGGTGAAGGTACTGAAAACCTAATAGATTTAGGTGAATTGTCTCAATCTGGATTAGACCTAGCATTAGGACGTGGTGGCGACCAAGTTGCTATTAAGAGTATTAATGGCAATGTCCGTTTCTACGGTGGTAAGACTGACCCGATGGAGAAACGTACGCGTGTAAGAGCGCGTGTTATCTCACATGCATTAAAAGATATCCTTGCAGAAGGTGACAAAGTCATTATTATGGGACATAAACGTCCCGACTTAGATGCAATCGGTGCAGCAATTGGCGTATCTCGATTTGCGATGATGAATAATTTAGAAGCGTACATCGTATTAAATGAGTCGGATATTGATCCAACATTACGACGTGTTATGAACGAAATTGATAAAAAGCCAGAGTTAAGAGAGCGATTTATTACATCAGATGATGCTTGGGACATGATGACATCTAAGACAACGGTAGTGATTGTTGATACACATAAACCGGAGCTTGTTTTAGATGAAAATGTCTTAAATAAAGCGAACCGTAAAGTCGTTATTGATCATCATAGACGTGGAGAAAGCTTTATTTCTAATCCGTTGTTGGTCTATATGGAACCATATGCAAGTTCAACAGCTGAACTTGTAACAGAATTACTGGAATATCAACCAACAGAGCAACGTTTAACACGTCTTGAATCAACTGTAATGTATGCAGGTATCATTGTAGATACAAGAAACTTCACATTACGAACAGGTTCAAGAACGTTTGATGCAGCAAGTTATTTACGTGCTCATGGGGCAGATACGATTTTAACCCAACATTTCTTAAAGGATGATGTGGATACGTACATTAATCGATCTGAACTTATTCGAACAGTGAAAGTTGAAGATAATGGTATAGCCATTGCCCATGGTTCAGAAGATAAAATTTATCATCCAGTAACAGTTGCGCAAGCGGCAGATGAACTGTTAAGTTTAGAAGGTATAGAAGCATCGTATGTTGTTGCGAGACGTGAAGATAATTTGATAGGTATATCAGCACGCTCACTCGGTTCAGTAAATGTCCAGTTAACAATGGAAGCACTTGGTGGCGGTGGGCATTTAACTAATGCTGCAACACAACTTAAAGGTGTTACAGTTGAACAAGCGATAGCACAATTACAACAAGCAATTACAGAACAATTAAGTAGGAGTGAAGATGCATGAAAGTAATTTTTACACAAGACGTTAAAGGTAAAGGTAAAAAAGGTGAAGTTAAAGAAGTACCAGTAGGTTATGCAAATAACTTCTTATTGAAAAAGAATTATGCTGTCGAAGCAACACCAGGTAACCTTAAACAATTAGAGTTACAGAGAAAACGTGCAAAAGAAGAAAGACAACAAGAAATTGAAGATGCTAAAGCATTAAAAGAAACATTATCAAATATCGAAGTTGAAGTATCAGCTAAAACTGGTGAAGGCGGTAAGTTGTTTGGATCAGTAAGTACGAAACAAATTGCTGAAGCATTAAAAGCACAACACGATATTAAAATCGACAAACGTAAAATGGATTTACCAAACGGAATCCATTCATTAGGATATACGAATGTACCAGTTAAATTGGATAAAGAAGTTGAAGGTACAATTCGCGTACACACAGTTGAACAATAAAGTTGGATTGAAATAAGAGGTGTAACCATTCATGGATAGAATGTATGAGCAAAACCAAATGCCACATAGCAATGAAGCTGAACAGTCTGTCTTAGGTTCAATTATTATCGATCCAGAATTGATTAATACTACTCAGGAAGTGTTGCTTCCTGAGTCGTTTTATAGGGGTGCCCATCAACATATTTTCCGTGCAATGATGCACTTAAATGAAGATAACAAAGAAATTGATGTTGTAACATTGATGGATCAGTTATCAAGTGAAGGTACGTTGAATGAAGCGGGTGGTCCGCAATATCTTGCAGAGTTATCTACAAATGTACCAACGACACGAAATGTTCAGTATTACACGGACATTGTTTCTAAGCATTCATTAAAACGTAGATTGATTCAGACTGCAGATAGTATTGCCAATGATGGATATAATGATGAACTTGAACTAGATGCGATATTAAGTGATGCAGAACGCCGTATTTTAGAGCTATCATCTTCTCGAGAAAGTGATGGCTTTAAAGATATTCGTGACGTGTTGGGACAAGTATATGAAACAGCTGAAGAGCTTGATCAAAATAGCGGTCAAACGCCAGGTATCCCTACAGGATATCGAGATTTAGACCAAATGACAGCTGGGTTTAACCGTAATGATTTAATTATCCTTGCAGCGCGTCCGTCTGTAGGTAAGACTGCGTTCGCACTTAACATCGCACAAAAAGTTGCAACACACGAAGATATGTATACAGTTGGTATTTTCTCGCTAGAGATGGGTGCCGATCAGTTAGCAACACGTATGATTTGTAGTTCTGGTAATGTTGACTCGAACCGTTTAAGAACAGGTACTATGACTGAGGAAGACTGGAGTCGATTCACGATTGCTGTCGGTAAATTGTCGCGTACGAAGATATTTATCGACGATACGCCAGGTATTCGAATTAATGATTTACGATCTAAGTGTCGTCGATTAAAACAAGAACATGGTTTAGACATGATTGTAATTGACTACTTACAGTTGATTCAAGGTAGTGGTTCACGTGCGTCCGATAACAGACAACAAGAAGTTTCTGAGATCTCTCGTACATTAAAAGCGTTAGCTCGTGAATTGGAATGTCCAGTTATTGCACTGAGTCAGCTATCACGTGGTGTAGAACAACGACAAGATAAACGTCCAATGATGAGTGATATTCGTGAATCTGGTTCGATTGAGCAAGATGCCGATATCGTTGCATTCTTATATCGTGATGATTACTATAATCGTGGTGGCGATGAAGATGATGACGATGATAGTGGTTTCGAGCCACAAACTAATGATGAAAATGGTGAAATTGAAATCATCATTGCCAAGCAACGTAACGGTCCAACAGGAACAGTTAAGTTACACTTTATGAAACAATACAATAAATTTACAGATATCGATTATGCACATGCCGATATGATGTAAAAAAAGTTTTTACCGTACAATAATCATGTTTATGATAAAATTGTACGGTTTTTATTTTGTTCTGAATGCGTTGACATATGTTAAGTTTGTGTATTGGAAATGACTTAAAAACACCATAAATATTGCTATAAAAGGGTTTTTGAAGCATTTTAACATATTTATGAAAATGATTTTTCTTTTAGAATGCAAGAAAATCAATGTTCGATTTTTATTTGCATTATGGTCTCGATATTGGTAGAATATCAAATGGTTAAATGAGAAAAACTTGGAGGTGCTCACATGTCATCAATCGTAGTAGTTGGGACACAATGGGGAGACGAAGGAAAAGGAAAGATTACGGATTTCTTAGCAGAACAATCGGATGTTATCGCACGTTTTTCAGGTGGTAATAATGCAGGCCATACAATTCAATTTGGCGGAGAGACATATAAATTACATTTAGTACCATCTGGTATCTTTTATAAAGATAAATTAGCGGTAATCGGTAACGGTGTCGTTGTTGATCCAGTTGCACTATTAAAAGAATTAGACGGATTAAATGAACGTGGCATTCCTACAAGTAATTTACGTATTTCTAATCGTGCGCAAGTGATTTTACCTTACCACTTAGCACAAGATGAATATGAAGAACGTTTACGTGGAGACAACAAAATTGGTACAACTAAAAAAGGTATCGGTCCAGCATATGTAGACAAAGTTCAACGTATCGGAATTCGTATGGCAGATTTACTTGAAAAAGAAACGTTTGAAAGATTATTGAAATCAAATATTGAATATAAACAAGCATATTTCAAAGGTATGTTTAATGAAACTTGCCCATCATTTGATGAAATCTTTGAAGAATACTATGCAGCAGGTCAACGCTTAAAAGAATTTGTAACAGATACATCAAAAATCTTAGACGATGCATTTGTAGCAGATGAAAAAGTACTTTTCGAAGGTGCGCAAGGTGTAATGTTAGATATCGACCACGGTACATATCCATTCGTTACATCAAGTAATCCAATTGCAGGTAATGTTACTGTAGGTACAGGTGTAGGTCCAACATTCGTTTCCAAAGTAATTGGTGTATGTAAAGCTTATACATCACGTGTTGGTGATGGTCCATTCCCAACTGAATTATTCGATGAAGATGGACATCATATTAGAGAAGTTGGTCGTGAATACGGTACAACAACAGGACGTCCACGTCGTGTAGGTTGGTTTGACTCAGTTGTATTACGTCACTCTCGTCGTGTAAGTGGTATTACAGATTTATCTATTAACTCTATCGATGTGTTAACTGGTTTAGACACAGTGAAAATCTGTACAGCTTATGAATTAGATGGTAAAGAAATTACTGAGTATCCAGCAAACTTAGATCAATTAAAACGTTGTAAACCAATCTTTGAAGAGTTACCAGGTTGGACAGAAGACGTAACAAGCGTACGTACTTTAGAAGAATTACCTGAAAATGCACGTAAATATTTAGAGCGTATTTCTGAATTATGTAATGTACAAATTTCTATCTTCTCAGTTGGTCCAGATAGAGAACAAACAAACTTATTAAAAGAATTGTGGTAGAACTTTATACAAGTAATACACAATGATTATAAACGAATGAGCCTTCTATCTTTATTGGTAGGAGGCTTTTGTTATGTAAAATTGTGTATCAACTTGATTATTGAGATGGAAAGAATTGTTTAAGTATAGGTGGTATTGCTTGTCATATATTAGAAGGTTCGACGTGAAAGTATTCAATGAAAATAAAATGAAATATTTAAATGTAAGAAATTTAGTATCGAAAATAACTATATAAAATGGCGTAGATGGAGGATAAATGAAGATGATGAAAATGGAAAATTTTCAAAAAGAGCGTAAATTTTATAATAAATAGACTGCCAATAAAATGCAATTTTTCACTTATAACATAGTTCAAAAAATAATAGCAAAATTATGTAAAAAATATCTTGTCATGGTAAGTTTGGCTGTGCTATAATCTATCTTGTGCTTAAGAACGGCTCCTTGGTCAAGCGGTTAAGACACCGCCCTTTCACGGCGGTAACACGGGTTCGAGTCCCGTAGGAGTCACCATGTTTTAGGTCTCGTAGTGTAGCGGTTAACACGCCTGCCTGTCACGCAGGAGATCGCGGGTTCGATTCCCGTCGAGACCGTACAAATGCCTATCCAAGAGGATAGGCATTTTTTTACGTTTAAAATTATATCAATTGAAGACAAATAAGCTTGAGACATAAATCAAGTTCTAGGCTCTATAATGTTATATTGGCAGTAGTTGACTGAACGAAAATGCGCTTGTAACAAGCTTTTTTCAATTCTAGTCAACCTTGCCGGGGTGGGACAACGAAATAAATTTTGTAAAAATATCATTTCTGTCCCACTCCCATTTTATTTATAATGTATAAACTTCTGGTAATTCAGTTGCAATGTATTAAAGACAAATGTAGAACCCAAATTCTTTAATTAGATTACCATGTGCCTTTATTAACATACTTCTTCATAGTGATAGACCAAAAGAGCCCGTCTAACAAAAATATAATAGTATTTATTTTCCTCACATCCACACCAATAGGAACTATGATTTTTTCGCACCTTTAATAATATAAAAATGATTTCGTGGTCATATTATAGGGAAAGACTAATTATTATCACAATACGCCGTGAGAAACTAATAAAAAATATTAATATATAAGTTTATATTGGAAAATAGAATTAATAGCTTATAAATGGTAAATTATATAATAGGTTACTATACGTTATAAGACGGAAAATGCGCACAATAACAAAAATAGTAAGCGACATCCTGTGATTTTTTACACAAACATAAACGATAAAGATCAAAAAATGATAAAATGATATTAATGATTTAAGAAAAGAGGTTTATGCAAATGGCTAGAAAAGTTGTTGTAGTTGATGATGAAAAACCGATTGCTGATATTTTAGAATTTAATTTAAAAAAAGAAGGATACGATGTGTACTGTGCATATGATGGTAATGACGCAGTAGACTTAATTTATGAAGAAGAACCAGACATCGTATTATTAGATATTATGTTGCCTGGTCGTGATGGTATGGAAGTATGTCGTGAAGTGCGCAAAAAATACGAAATGCCAATTATTATGCTAACTGCTAAAGACTCAGAGATTGATAAAGTACTTGGTTTAGAACTAGGTGCAGATGACTATGTAACAAAACCATTTAGTACACGTGAATTAATTGCACGTGTGAAAGCTAATTTACGCCGTCATTACTCACAACCAGCGCAAGACACTGGGAACGTGACGAATGAAATCACAATTAAAGATATTGTGATTTACCCTGACGCATATTCTATTAAAAAACGTGGCGAAGATATTGAGTTAACACATCGTGAATTTGAATTGTTCCATTATTTATCAAAACATATGGGACAAGTTATGACACGTGAACATTTATTACAAACAGTATGGGGTTATGATTACTTTGGCGATGTACGTACGGTCGATGTAACGATTCGTCGTTTACGTGAAAAAATTGAAGATGATCCGTCACATCCTGAATATATTGTTACGCGTAGAGGCGTTGGATATTTCCTCCAACAACATGAGTAGAGGTCGAAACGAATGAAGTGGCTAAAACAACTACAATCCCTTCATACTAAACTTGTAATTGTTTATGTATTACTGATTATCATTGGTATGCAAATTATCGGGCTATATTTTACAAATAACCTTGAAAAAGAACTGCTTGATAATTTTAAGAAGAATATTACTCAATATGCAAAACAATTAGAAATTAGTATTGAAAAAGTATATGACGAAAAGGGCTCCGTAAATGCACAAAAAGATATTCAAAATTTATTAAGTGAGTATGCCAACCGTCAAGAAATTGGAGAAATTCGTTTTATAGATAAAGACCAAATTATTGTCGCAACGACGAAGCAGTCTAACCGTAGTCTAATTAATCAAAAAGCAAATGATAGTTCTGTTCAAAAAGCATTATCATTAGGACAATCGAATGATCATTTAATATTAAAAGATTATGGTAACGGAAAAGACCGTGTGTGGGTGTATAACATTCCAGTTAAAGTCGATAAAAAAGTAATAGGTAATATCTATATCGAATCAAAAATTAATGACGTTTATAACCAATTAAATAATATTAACCAAATATTCATTGTTGGTACAGCTATTTCATTATTAATTACAGTCATCTTGGGATTCTTTATAGCGCGAACGATTACCAAACCAATCACCGATATGCGTAACCAGACAGTCGAAATGTCGCGAGGTAACTACACGCAACGTGTGAAGATTTATGGTAACGATGAAATTGGTGAATTAGCCCTAGCATTCAATAACTTGTCCAAACGTGTGCAAGAAGCTCAGGCTAATACTGAAAGTGAGAAACGTAGACTTGACTCAGTTATTACACATATGAGTGATGGTATTATCGCAACAGACCGCCGAGGACGTATTCGTATTGTCAATGACATGGCACTTAAAATGCTTGGTATGGCTAAAGAAGATATTATTGGTTACTACATGTTAAGTGTATTAAGTCTTGAAGATGAGTTTAAACTTGAAGAGATTCAAGAGAATAACGATAGTTTCTTACTAGATTTAAATGAAGAAGAAGGTCTTATCGCACGTGTTAACTTTAGTACAATTGTGCAGGAAACAGGCTTTGTAACGGGTTATATTGCCGTGTTACATGACGTTACTGAACAACAACAAGTTGAACGTGAACGTCGCGAATTCGTTGCCAATGTATCACATGAGTTACGTACACCGTTAACATCAATGAATAGTTACATTGAAGCACTTGAAGAAGGCGCATGGAAAGATGAAGAACTAGCACCACAATTTTTATCTGTAACTCGTGAAGAAACAGAACGAATGATTCGACTTGTAAATGACTTGCTACAATTATCTAAAATGGATAATGAATCAGATCAAATCAACAAAGAAATTATCGACTTTAACATGTTCATTAATAAAATTATTAATCGACATGAAATGTCTGCGAAAGATACAACATTTATTCGAGATATTCCGAAAAAGACGATTTTCACAGAATTTGATCCTGATAAAATGACGCAAGTATTTGATAATGTCATTACAAATGCGATGAAATATTCTAGAGGCGATAAACGTGTCGAGTTCCACGTGAAACAAAATCCACTTTATAATCGAATGACGATTCGTATTAAAGATAATGGCATCGGTATTCCTATCAATAAAGTCGATAAGATATTCGACCGATTCTATCGTGTAGATAAGGCACGTACGCGTAAAATGGGTGGTACTGGATTAGGACTAGCCATTTCGAAAGAGATTGTGGAAGCGCACAATGGTCGTATTTGGGCAAACAGTGTAGAAGGTCAAGGCACATCTATCTTTATCACACTTCCATGTGAAGTCATTGAAGACGGTGATTGGGATGAATAATAAGGAACATATTAAATCTGTCATTTTAGCGCTTCTCGTCTTGATGAGTGTCGTATTGACATATATGGTATGGAACTTTTCGCCTGATATTGCAAATGTCGACAATACAGATAGTAAGAAAAGTGAAACGAAACCTTTAACGAAACCAATGACAGCCAAAATGGATACAACTATTACGCCGTTTCAGATTATTCATTCGAAAAATGATCATCCTGAGGGAACGGTTGCGACAGTATCTAACGTGAATAAGCTAACAAAGCCTTTGAAAAATAAAGAAATAAAATCTGTGGAACATGTTCGTCGAGATCATAACTTAATGATTCCAGATTTGAGTAGTGATTTTACGATATTTGATTTTACGTATGATTTACCGTTATCAACGTATCTTGGTCAAGTACTGAACATGAATGCGAAAGTACCAAATCATTTCAATTTCAATCGTTTAGTTATTGATCATGATGCCCAAGGACATATCGTACTTTATGCCATTAGTAAAGACCGTCACGATTACGTGAAATTGACAACTACAACGAAAAACGATCACTTTATGGATGCTTTATCTACCGTTAAAAAAGAAATGCAACCATATTCAGATATCATTACAAATAAAGATACAATTGATCGTACGACACATGTCTTTGCACCAAGTAAACCTGAAAAGTTAAAAACTTATCGCATGGTATTTAATACAATTAGTGTTGAAAAAATGAATGCTATATTATTTGACGATTCAACTATTGTTCGTAGTTCGAAGAGTGGTGTCACTACGTATAACAATAATACAGGTGTCGCAAACTATAATGATAAAAATGAAAAATATCATTATAAAAACTTGTCTGAAGATGAAGCAAGTTCTAGTAAAATGGAAGAAACGATACCAGGGACTTTTGATTTTATTAATAATCATGGTGGCTTCTTAAACGAAGACTTGAGATTGTTCAGTACGAATAATCAGTCAGGCGAGCTAACATATCAACGTTTCCTTAATGGTTATCCAACGTTTAATAAAGAAGACTCTAATGAAATTCAAGTCACATGGGGCGAAAAGGGTGTCTTTGATTATCGTCGTTCGTTATTGCGTACCGACGTTGTTTTAAACAGTGAAGATAATAAAACGTTGCCGAAATTAGAGTCTGTACGTTCAAGCTTGGCAAACAATAGTGATATTAATTTTGAAAAAGTAACGAACATTGCTATCGGTTATGAAATGCAAGATAATCCAGACCATAATCACATCGAAGTGCAGATTAATAGCGAACTCGTACCACGCTGGTATGTAGAATATGATGGTAAATGGTTTGTTTATAACGATGGGAGGCTTGAATAAATGAACTGGAAACTTACGAAGACACTTTTCATTTTCGTGTTTATTCTTGTCAACATCGTCTTAGTATCGATTTATGTTAATAAAGTCAATCGTTCACATATTAATGAAGTTGAAAGTAACAATGAAGTGAATTTTCAACAAGAAGAAATTAGGGTGCCAGCCAGTATTTTAAATAAATCTGTTAAAGGCATACAATTAGAACAAATTACAGGGCGATCAAAAGACTTTAGTTCAAAAGCTAAAGGTGATTCTGATTTATCCACATCAGATAGTGGAAAATTATTAAATGCGAACATCAGCCAATCGGTAAAAGTTAGTGATAATAACTTAAAAGATTTAAAAGATTACGTTAACAAGCGTGTATTTAAAGGTGCTGAATATCAATTAAGCGAGATTAGTTCAGATTCTGTAAAATATGAACAAACGTATGATGATTTTCCGATTTTAAATAACAGCAAAGCGATGTTGAACTTTAAAATAGAAGATAACAAAGCAACTAGTTATAAACAGTCAATGATGGATGACATTAAGCCGACTGATGGTGCAGATAAGAAGCATCAAGTTATTAGTGTGAGAAAAGCAATCGAGGCATTATATTATAATCGTTACTTGAAAAAAGGTGATGAAGTAATTAATGCAAGACTTGGTTACTATTCAGTCGTGAATGAAACGAATGTTCAATTGTTACAGCCAAACTGGGAGATTAAAGTAAAGCATGATGGTAAGGACAAGACGAATACTTACTATGTTGAAGCTACAAATAATAACCCTAAAATTATTAATCATTAATATGAATCATAATAAGCTAGCATTGCAAGCTCATCATATGTGAGAAGCGGTGCTAGCTTTTTGCTGGTATGGGTTTTCATGGCTGACATTTCTGCGTCTCTAACGTGCACACTTATTCACTTATTAAGTAGTACCGCATTGTAAAATTAAAGTAACTGCTATTTTAAAAACTTTAGTATTTGTCTAATCATTGTTATAATAATTAAGAAATTCATTGCACGTGATTATCAAAATTTAAATATAAGAGACCGGTCGATGAACTAAAGTTACATAATAGGAAAGGTATACAAAACAGCTAATATATTGATAGTTTCTGTAGGGAAAATCGTATATTTGTACTGATGTATATTGCAGTCATATAAAGAAAGTGACTGTTTAAAGAGAAAGGATGAGCCGCTTGATACGCATGAGTGTATTAGCAAGTGGTAGTACAGGTAACGCCACTTTTGTAGAAAATGAAAAAGGTAGTCTATTAGTTGATGTTGGTTTGACTGGCAAGAAAATGGAAGAATTGTTTAGTCAAATTGATCGTAATATTCAAGATTTAAATGGTATTTTAGTAACTCATGAACATATTGACCATATTAAAGGTTTAGGTGTTTTGGCGCGTAAATATCAATTGCCAATTTATGCGAATGAAAAGACTTGGCAAGCTATTGAAAAGAAAGATAGTCGCATCCCTATGGATCAGAAATTCATTTTTAATCCTTATGAAACAAAATCTATTGCAGGTTTCGATGTTGAATCTTTTAACGTGTCTCATGATGCGATAGATCCGCAATTTTATATTTTCCATAATAACTATAAGAAGTTTACGATTTTAACGGATACCGGATATGTGTCTGATCGTATGAAAGGTATGATACGTGGCAGCGATGCGTTTATTTTTGAGAGTAATCATGACGTCGATATGTTGAGAATGTGTCGTTATCCATGGAAGACGAAACAACGTATTTTAGGCGATATGGGACATGTATCTAATGAGGATGCAGGCCATGCGATGACGGATGTGATTACAGGCAACACGAAACGTATTTACTTATCACATTTATCACAAGATAATAATATGAAAGATTTGGCGCGTATGAGTGTTGGTCAAGTATTGAACGAACACGATATTGATACGGAAAAAGAAGTATTACTATGTGATACGGATAAAGCTATTCCAACGCCAATATATACAATATAAATGAGAGTCACCCTATAAAGTTCCGCATTGTTGTGAGACGACTTTATCGGGTGCTTTTTTATGTTGTTGGTGGAAAATGGCTGTTATTGGGTTGAACCGACTTGATTGAAATGTAAAAAATAATTCGATATTAAATGTAATTTATAAATAATTTACATAAAATCAAACATTTTAATATAAGGATTATGATAATATATTGGTGTATGACAGTTAATGGAGGGAACGAAATGAAAGCTTTATTACTTAAAACAAGTGTATGGCTCGTTTTGCTTTTTAGTGTGATGGGATTATGGCATGTCTCGAACGCGGCTGAGCAGCATACACCAATGAAAGCACATGCAGTAACAACGATAGACCAAGCAACAACAGATAAGCAACAAGTACCGCCAACAAAGGAAGCGGCTCATCATTATGGTGAAGAAGCGGCAACCCATGTATCAGCATCAGCGCAGGGAACAGCTGATGATACAAACAACAAAGTAACATCCAACGCACCATCTAACAAACCAACTACAGCAGTTTCAACAACAGGAAACGAAACGCGCGATGTAGATGCACAACAAGCCTCAACACAAAAACCAACTCACACAGCAACATTCAAATTATCAAATGCTAAAACAGCATCACTTTCACCACGAATGTTTGCTACCAATGTACCACAAACAACAACACATAAAATATTACATACAAATGATATCCATGGCCGACTAGCCGAAGAAAAAGGGCGTGTCATCGGTATGGCTAAATTAAAAACAGTAAAAGAACAAGAAAAGCCTGATTTAATGTTAGATGCAGGAGACGCCTTTCAAGGTTTACCACTTTCAAACCAGTCTAAAGGTGAAGAAATGGCTAAAGCAATGAATGCAGTAGGTTATGATGCTATGGCAGTCGGTAACCACGAATTTGACTTTGGATACGACCAGTTGAAAAAGTTAGAGGGTATGTTAGACTTCCCGATGCTAAGTACTAACATTTATAAAGATGGGAAACGCGCGTTTAAGCCTTCAACGATTGTAACGAAAAATGGTATTCGTTATGGAATTATTGGCGTAACGACACCAGAAACAAAGACGAAAACAAGACCTGAAGGCATTAAAGGTGTTGAATTTAGAGATCCATTACAAAGTGTGACAGCAGAGATGATGCGTATTTATAAAGACGTAGATACATTTGTTGTTATATCACATTTAGGTATTGATCCTTCAACACAAGAAACATGGCGTGGTGATTACTTAGTGAAACAATTAAGTCAAAATCCACAATTGAAGAAACGTATTACAGTCATTGATGGTCATTCACATACCGTACTTCAAAATGGTCAAATTTATAACAATGATGCATTAGCACAAACAGGTACAGCACTTGCGAATATCGGTAAGATTACATTTAATTACCGCAATGGAGAGGTATCAAATATTAAACCATCATTGATTAATGTTAAAGACGTTGAAAATGTAAAACCGAACAAAGCATTAGCTGAACAAATTAATCAAGCTGATCAAACATTTAGAGCACAAACAGCAGAGGTTATTATTCCAAATAATACGATTGATTTCAAAGGAGAAAGAGATGACGTTAGAACGCGTGAAACAAATTTAGGAAATGCGATTGCAGATGCTATGGAATCGTATGGCGTTAAGAATTTCTCTAAAAAGCCTGACTTTGCCGTGACAAATGGTGGAGGTATTCGTGCCTCTATTGCAAAAGGTAAGGTGACACGCTATGATTTAATCTCAGTATTACCATTTGGAAATACGATTGCGCAAATTGATGTAAAAGGTTCAGACGTCTGGATGGCTTTCGAACATAGTTTAGGTGCACCAACAACACAAAAAGACGGTAAGACAGTGTTAACAGCGAATGGCGGTTTATTACATATCTCTGATTCAATTCGTGTTTACTATGATATGAATAAACCGTCTGGCAAACGAATTAATGCTATTCAAATTTTAAATAAAGAGACAGGTAAGTTTGAAAATATTGATTTAAAACGCGTATATCATGTAACGATGAATGACTTCACAGCATCAGGTGGAGACGGATATAGTATGTTCGGCGGACCTAGAGAAGAAGGTATTTCATTAGATCAAGTACTAGCAAGTTATTTAAAAACAGCTAACTTAGCTAAGTATGATACGACAGAACCACAACGTATGTTATTAGGTAAACCAGCAGTAAGTGAACAACCAGCTAAAGGACAACAAGGTAGCAAAGGTAGTGAGTCTGGTAAAGATGCACAACCAATTGGTAAAGACAAAGTGATGAATCCAGCGAAACAACCAGCTTCAGGTAAAGTTGTGTTGTTACCAGCGCATAGAGGAACTGTTAGTAGCGGTACAGAAGGTTCTGGTCGCGCATTAGAAGGGACTACTGTATCAAGCAAGAGTGGGAAACAATTGGTTAGAATGTCAGGGCCTAAAGGTAGCGTGCATGATAAACAGTTACCAAAAACTGGAACTAATCAAAGTTCAAGCCCAGCAGCGATGTTTGTATTAGTAGCAGGTATAGGTTTAATCGCGACTGTACGACGTAGAAAAGCTAGCTAAAATATATTGAAAACAATACTACTGTATTTCTTAAATAAGAGGTACGGTAGTGTTTTTTTGGAAAAAAGCTATAAACGTTGATAAACATGGGATATAAAAACGGGGATAAGTAATAAGACATCAAGGTATTTATCCACAGAAATGGGGATAGTTATCCAGAATTGTGTACAATTTAAAGAGAAACACCCACAATGCCCACAGAGTTATCCACAAATACACAAGTTATACACTAAAAATTGGGCATAAATGTCTGGAAAATATCAAAAACTGCAAAAAATATTGGTATGATAAGAGGGAACAGTGTGAACAAGTTAATAACTTGTGGATAACTGGAAAGTTGATAACAATTTGGAGGACCAAACGACATGAAAATCACCATTTTAGCTGTAGGGAAACTAAAAGAGAAATATTGGAAGCAAGCCATAGCAGAATATGAAAAACGTTTAGGCCCATACACCAAGATAGACATCATAGAAGCTCCAGACGAAAAAGCACCAGAAAATATGAGCGACAAAGAAATTGAGCAAGTAAAAGAAAAAGAAGGCCAACGAATACTAGCCAAAATCAAACCACAATCAACAGTCATTACATTAGAGATACAAGGAAAGATGCTATCTTCCGAAGGATTGGCCCAAGAATTGAACCAACGCATGACCCAAGGCCAAAGCGACTTTGTATTCGTCATTGGCGGATCAAACGGCCTGCACAAAGACGTCTTACAACGCAGTAACTACGCACTATCATTCAGCAAAATGACATTTCCACATCAAATGATGCGGGTTGTGTTAATTGAGCAAGTGTACAGAGCATTTAAGATTATGCGTGGAGAAGCGTATCATAAGTAGAGGAAGTTTTTAATTTTTATAAAAAATATATAAATTAAAAGTTAGAACAGTTAGAAACAGAATTATTTGATTATGTAAATTGGTACAACAATTTTAGACCACATTCTTCATTACAGTATTTAACGCCAATGGCGTTTAAAGGTATACACATGAAAAGTGTCTAAAAAACTGTTGACATTCCACTCTATATTTGATTGTAGTTGTTTATAGATAGTAAGATCATTCATTATACATGGATTTTTGTGACACAATTCCAGACAAACTAATAAACTAATAAAATAAAAAAATAAAGGCGCGAAAACAGGAATTATTAAATAAAATATTAATTTAATAAGGGGAACAAATGAAAAATATAGATATCGCAATTTATGATATAGATAAAGTTATTTGTAAAAGTATTGAGAATAACTCATCAGATTTAGGTTATTTATCACAAAGTATCTTATCACATTTAAGAAACTACGTAGAACATATTGGTATGAAATATTATTTCGAAAGTGTAAATGAAGATATGACTAATAGTTCTTCAAATATCTATAATGAAATACAAATGGGAATAGATCATTTTAGGAAGCATTACAAATTGAATTGGCTTAAAAATTTTCATGAATTACTTCAGCAATCTGTTTCTCATTATACATTTGATGAAGATAGATCCGAACGGTTATTTATAAAGTATTATGACTTAATGTTAGAATTAAAAGAAAAGTTAAAGAAAGATTTTGAAATGGATTTATTGCAAAGTTTATATAAAGTACCGCTGAATATTGATAGTGATTTAAAAGGATATTATCATACAATATCTCAATTAATAGGTAATAAATACACTGATAATGAATATGAAGTAGATAATTCAAGGTATTATATTGAAAAAACAAAACCATTTGTTATTGAAAATAAAGTATATTATGAAATTACATTTAGAAATGCAAATGATAAAACTAGTAAATACGAAAGACTGATTGGTTATTCAAAATATAGAATAAACACAAATTATGCTGTAAAATTCGCATTAGAAAGGCAAACAATAAGTTATTTAGGGATTAAAGCTAACGTAATAATAATAAATGATTACGAAATATCTATAAGGCCTTGTGAATTTAATAATTTTGCTAAAATATTAGATTACGATTTAAAATTACAACCAAATCATAATGAATATAAAAAATTAATGAAATTGCTAAAAGAATTTAATTTACATTTACTTGATATTGTTTTGTTAGATGACGATGAATTTAATGAATTGGAGTGTTTAGTGAATAGCGAATCAGCAGTTATTAATATTTTTAATGTGTTGAGACTAGCAAGAAGATATATTTTAACAAATAAATCAGGCGCAAATGTTCTTAGGTATTTATTATTTGTTTTTAACAATAGGATAATTCGTTTACAGTTACCTTATATTAGCAATAAATGTTATAAATTATCTAACCTTATATTGGATTATAAATGTGTTCCATTTGATCAAATGCCATTTACAGCCTCTTTAAAAGGCCATAATCCTAATATCTATACTTTGTTACAATGTATAGAATACAAAGGGAGAGAATATGAATTATTAGTCAGGAAGATTCAAAAGAATACTTTGAAGAATAAGAAAGTTTATACAATCAAAGAAGAAATTGAGCAGTATGGTGTTGTAAACGAACTAATCGATAAATATAATAATAATTTGTATTATAAGCATCGACCGAATAGAGAAATACATTCATTTGGTGATAATTATTATTTATATGAAAATGAGCAGAGTATTATGAGTATAATAAAGTCAATTAAACTGTTGTCAAATGAAAGCGTAGAGGGCTATTCAAATTCAGTAGAGTTTTGGCTAAATAATGAATATACATCGTTGGATTGTAAAGAAAAGAAGGAAATACTCTTAAGAATGTTTTCAAATAGCAAAATATCGATGGTATACGGAGCTGCTGGAACAGGGAAATCAACTTTAATAAACCATATTTGCAATTTTTTCTATGATAAAGATGTTATCGTCATAGCAAATACTAATACTGCAGTAGACAATATTAAAAGAAAAATCAAATTATCTAACATTAAAACGTCTACTATTTCTAAATTTTTATATAATGATAAAGAAAAGTATGACTTGTTAATAATCGATGAGGCAGGTACAGTTAGTAATAAGGACATGAATCGAATTCTTGAAAACAAGCAATTTGAATTATTATTAATTGTCGGTGATAATTATCAAATCGAATCGATAGATTTTGGAAATTGGTTCGAAATTGCCAAAGATGTTTTGCCAAAAAATATAATCAACGAACTAACTAATATGTATCGAACTAAAAATGATGATTTACTTTACTTTTGGAAATCTGTTAGAGAAAAAAAGAGTAATTTAAATGAAATTATTAATATGAATAAATATTCTACAAGATTAGATGAAAGTATATTTAATGAATTCAATAAAGATGAAATTATTCTTTGTTTAAATTACGATGGTATATATGGTATCAATAACATTAATAGATTATTACAAGCAAATAATAAAAATGATTCTGTAATTTGGGGTGTGAAAGAATATAAAGTTGGTGATCCTATTCTATTTAATGAAACTAATAAGTACTCACCAATACTTTTTAATAATTTAAAAGGGTCAATAATTGAAATATATGTTTTTGAAGAATATATATTGTTTGATTTAGAAATAAATAAAGTTATAAATGAACTTGATATTATTTTGTTAGAAATTGATTTAATAAGTTCTTCTGAAAATAGTTCGGTGATTAGGATTAGAGTAGAAAAAAGTGATGGGTTGAATGATGATGATAATGATTCATCTGATAGTATAGTTCCTTTTCAAGTGAGTTATGCAATTTCAATACATAAAGCTCAAGGGTTAGAGTTTAATTCAGTAAAAATTGTTATATCTGATGATTTAGACGAACAAATCACTAACAATATTTTTTATACTGCAATTACACGAGCTAGAGAAAATTTAAAGATTTATTGGTCACCACGAACTGAAAAGAAAATTATTGATAATATAATTTCTAAAAGAAACTTGAAGGATCTTTCTATATTAAAATCTCGAATAAAAAAACAAAATGCTTAGAAATTTTCATACGACGCTTATATAGAACCATAAAAACGCGATTTACGGGACCATGTAAATCGCGTTTTTTTAGTACCATATAAATCGTTCGACTAGTACCAGTGATTTTATTTAATTTTTCTCAACGACTCTACTTCTAAAAATATTTTAAATGACTTTGATACAGCACGAATTAAAATCGCATAAGCGATGACTTTCCCACTTAATTTCTTATGCCATTCTACGGAAGTCATTTGAGAACAAAGTATTAATGATTTTTCACGGCTTCTTATTTCGAATACCTCCATGAGATACTATTGTTCTTGTTCAGTTGTATACGGCAATAAAAAATCATCATTTACTAAAATAAAAGCGATGTAACTTTTACCATTTCCGGTGACACCTTTTTAAACCGCCATTTACATAAATACTATCTTTAAATATAACTTGATTATTTGAAAGTATGTGAAAGTAAATTAAGGATTGGTACGTTTTGGTTAATTAAATATCTACCTAAATATTCCTCTAATTGACTTGTTGCATGTTCATTCAGCAAAACAGGAATAATCCATGCTGTATATAAATAATCATCTAGAAAATCTCTACATGTAGAATATTGTTTTTTTAATTCATTGTCTTTTATATACAATGAAGATAATATTTTTCCGGAACCTTTATCTTCATCCATCTTCTTAAATAAGTCACCTTCTTGATTTTTAACTAATTTATATTCATTACCCTTAAATTCATATTTGAAATGTGATTTTCCAACTACGCAAACCATGCCATCTTTTCTTTGAGTAACATAGATGTAATTTATTATTGGGTTATTTCCATTAGCCCTATTATTATTTGTTAATGTGTTACTTATATTAGACAATAAATCCTCAAAATATGTAATAATATATTCATCTAAGGGTTTATTGTTATTACTAATATTACAATTTTGTTTGATAGCATAAAAAGCTTCTAGGTTTAATTCAAATGGTTCCGCGCTAACGATTTTGCTATCTTTGTTGTCTATAATAAATTCGATTAGTAATTTCTTAATCATTTCGTGATGTTTTCTAGGCTTATTGTAATGACAGGTTTTATAAAGCTGTTTATTAATTGGGAATTTTCTAGGAATGTTAGGAAATATTCTAGATTTAGACAAGTAATATCCAAATAAGTAAGTTAACTAAAAAAGTTTCGTTCAATAAATAAAATAAAGATATAAAATAATTTTAATGATTATATAGACTTTGAAAAGTAAATCAACAACTTTGATTTAAATATAATTGATTATATTGAATATAATCAGGGTTCATAAAAAATTAGGTTCAGAAATTTTATAGGTTGTTAAATAAGGAAGTATGAGGGATTAAGTATAGAAGGAGAAAAATTCTATGGATTTAAATAAATTTGAAGAATTATATAAAGGTTATAAAGATGATGATGTCATAGAGCAATTTGCTATATATGTAGTAACAGATGAAGAGAAAATAATGAAGATTACAGATAAAAAGCTGACTAGTGAAGATAAACAGGTTTTTCAGAAAATAGCCACTTTGAGTTATCGATTTAATGTTGTAAAGGAAATGTATGATTACTATCTTTATGATTTTCAAATAATTAAAGATTACATTAAAAATAAAAGAAATCTAAATAATGAATTTAAATCTATTGACTTTATCAATTTATATTTCTTGCATATTTTATCTACTGCAAGAACATTTTATCAGTATACTGAGAATTTATTTAAGTCTATTGGTGAGAAAGAATTTAAGGAATGGAAAAATAATATATCAAATATTTATGACAATAATTTTTCTTATAGATTATGTTATCAAATGAGAAATTTTACACAACATCATGGTTTGGCAATTACGAATATTAAAGAAAAGTTAGTTGTAAATTGTAATGGTGAAGAAATAAACGACTATCAATTATTTATTGATCCATCTATATTACTAAATACTAACTATAATTGGAATAAGGCATTTAAGAGCGATTTAGAAAATTACAATGGATTAATTGATTTTTATCAACTAATAATAGATTATGATGAGTGTATAAAAAATATGCTTTTATATTCATTTATAGGGTTAATAAATAAGTATAGCACTGAATTAAATCAATTAATGTTGAAAGCTATGGAAATAGAAGGAGAACCGGGTATACCTTTTTTAAGAAAAGCTAAAAAGAAAGAATTAAGGGAATCTTATGGAAATATTGGATTCACAGAATTAAAAGGAAGTAAGACAATAATTGATGTATTTAATATGATGTACGACTTAGATACTTAACTCGGTAAATTTAGTTAAAAGATTTAAAAACCGCATCACTATATGATACGCAGTGGCGTATCATAAGTAGGGGGGATTTTGAACTTTTGGACTTATCATAAAGTATGACGTATATGTAAGTGCTTATTATGATTTAATCAGATTCTTCAAATTAAATAATAACAAAAGTAAAGGGTACTTAGCGACATAGGAAATTATTAATTTTGAATAGCAGATGTCAATAGCGGTTTAAAAATGCTGTTTTATGGCGACTTGAAAATGTCGTTTTGAGCGGGTCAAGATGGTCGTGCTTTTAATGCGCTTTTACTTTTATTTATTCTAATGTTTACGTTCTTCATAGCAATTTTTATTTTAGGTAAATCTGAAAGAGTAGCAACTTTAAAATTTGCATTTATATCTAAAAATAATTTTAAAATAGACATGTTTAAACAATCAAAAGTGTGCATTGCTAAATCATCATTTTCAAAAGTTTATGGGTAGAACAATTATATGTAAACATAGTTATTTAAGTTTTGAAAAAGTAGGACTTAATTATCGCAATATTTGGTCTATATAAATGAAATACGATTTAAGTGAAGAAATAATACTTTGATATCTACAGGATTAATAGAAGTGATCAGTCGTATAACAGTAATTGCAATTTGTGAAAGTTAATTTTTGTAGTTGTATGAACAATTTTTAAATAAGATTATTAGGTAAGGCATAAATAGCCCTGTTAAGTGATAAACGATATAAAAGTGCTATATAGGAGGCGATATCATGATTACTATTGACTCGAAGATTAACAAACAAATCGCTAAAAACCTTTCACTTGAAGGTATGTATGTTACACGGGAGCAACAAATACAAATTCTTCATGCAATTTATAATGAGAAAGAAATTACAAATGAACTTATTCGTAAAGTCGCTTTTAAATAATGGAATATAGAGCAACTTTTCAAGAGGCATTAAATTATCTTGAAAAGTTACTCATTAAATAATAATTGCTCAAATAAAATAACATATAAATGCTCTTACCTAAAAAAATTCGTAACTAAAATATTTCAAAGTAATTAAAAAGTGTGATTACCCAAAAATTCATTTTTTATTCAGATAGCCTTAATATTGCTCCTAAATGTTGCTGTGCAGTAGTAAATAATACGAATGTAATTAATTCAATGATTTCTTCATCTGTCATCGTTTCTTTTAATAAACTTATACTTGATTCGGGTATGTTTTGTTTAGATTTTAAATAAACTTCAACAAAGCCAATACAAAGTAGAGATTTTTCGTTTAGAAATTTATTTGTAGGACTACCTTTTGCTTTGCAATATTGACATCCGTTTTGCTGGGCCAGTAACCTTCTTAATTCCTCTTTTAATTCTTTACTTATTGCCCCATCGCTACTTAAAAAATCAGATAAATTATTCCAGTATTTTAATAAGTTTTTATTATGCCCTAATAGTTTTTCAAATGGTGTGTTTCCAATATTACTGTATTCTAATAATGTCATATCCTCATCTCCTATCTTAATGATATACATGATAAAATTGTATGGAAATAAGATTTTGAAAGTTTATATCATTAAATGCTTTGAAAAGAGAGGATTTTCTATGAATGACTTAATAAATGAAAAAATAATCAACGTTTTGTTAAATAATAGTAGAATTACTATTAATGAATTAAGTAAACAAGTGAACTTATCTGCTCCAGCTGTAAGAGAAAGGGTAAATAAACTTGAAGATCAAGGTATTATAAAAGGTTATACAATTAACATAGATTATAAGGAATTAGGTTACGATGTAGAAATATTAATTGAGTTAACTATAAAGAATAATAGATACAAAGATTTTAAAGAATTTATTTCAAAACAAGATAATGTTGAGTTTTGTTATCGTGTATCAGGAGAGGCATGTTTTGTATTTAAGGTTCGGTTGGAAAATATGGATGAAGTAGAAACATTTGTTGATACCATACAGCCATATGGGCAGACAAAATGTCAGTTTATCTTTTCATCAGTTGTCTAAACTACATGGAAAAAGTTTAATAAGCATAGGAAAGATTATTAACAGAGAGAAGTGACTTAGTTTGGAATATAAATCTTACAACAAAATGAGTAATAATATTTTATCTATCTTGTTGAGTGAAAAAAATTTCGATAATAAAATGGTAGTCTCAACAGGTAGTTACATTTTGTCTGAGTTGCCATGTATTGTTGCCTATAAAAATAATGATATCGTGGGGCTACTAACGTATAAAGTTTATGATGAGTACATTGAAATCATTTCTTTAGATAGTTTTGTAGAGAACAAGGGTATTGGTAGTCATTTACTTGATTATGCTGAAATAATTGCCTCAGATATGAGTAAAAGAAGTATCAGTGTTATTACTACAAATGAAAATATTAAGGCACTCTATTTCTATCAAAAAAATAAATATAGAATCACAGACGTTATTTTTGATGCTGTAACAGAAGCAAGGAAAATAAAGCCGTCGATTCCTGCAATTGGTAAAAATGGCATTGAAATTAGAGATGAAATTGTATTGAAAAAATGTTTATAACGTATAAATATACGTTGTTTTAAATCACCCTAGTTCATACCAAAAAATCTTTAACACAAACAAAAAAGGAGGAACTTAAATTCCTCCTCAACCTTTATTACACCTATAATTCTATTTTAATGTCTTCGTCCATTTGGGCTTCAAATTCATCTAGTAGTGCTCTTGCTTCTGCAATTGATTGTGTGTTCATCAATTGATGGCGAAGTTCGCTAGCGCCTCTTATGCCACGCACATAGATTTTAAAGAATCTACGCAAACTCTTGAATTGTCGTATTTCATCTTTTTCATATTTGTTAAACAATGATAAATGCAATCTCAATAGATCTAATAGTTCCTTGCTTGTGTGTTCGCGTGGTTCTTTTTCAAAAGCGAATGGATTATGGAAAATGCCTCTACCGATCATGACTCCATCGATGCCATATTTTTCTGCAAGCTCAAGTCCTGTTTTTCTATCGGGAATATCACCGTTAATTGTTAACAATGTATTTGGTGCGATTTCGTCACGTAAATTTTTAATAGCTTCGATTAGTTCCCAATGTGCATCTACTTTACTCATTTCTTTACGTGTACGAAGATGAATAGATAAATTGGCAATGTCTTGTTCTAACACGTGCTTCAACCAATCTTTCCATTCATCGATTTCATAGTAGCCAAGGCGTGTTTTAACACTTACCGGAAGCCCGCCTGCTTTAGTTGCTTGAATAATTTCGGCAGCGACGTCAGGTCTTAAGATTAAGCCGGAACCCTTACCCTTTTTAGCAACATTTGCTACAGGACATCCCATATTTAAGTCAATGCCTTTAAAGCCCATTTTAGCTAATTGAATACTCGTTTCACGGAACTGTTCTGGCTTATCTCCCCATATATGAGCGACCATCGGCTGTTCATCTTCACTAAAAGTTAAGCGTCCGCGCACACTATGTATGCCTTCAGGGTGGCAAAAGCTTTCAGTATTTGTAAATTCAGTGAAAAACACATCCGGTCTAGCTGCTTCACTTACAACGTGTCGAAAGACGATATCTGTAACGTCTTCCATTGGCGCCAAAATAAAAAATGGACGTGGTAATTCACTCCAAAAATTTTCTTTCATAATATATTTATACCCTCTTTATAATTAGTATCTCGATTTTTTATGCATGATGATATTACCACAAAAGACGAACTTATACAAAAGGAATTTCAATAGATGCAACCCTTTTAAAGGGAAGTCTAAGAGTAGTCTAAAATAAATGTTGTGGTAAGTTGATCAATATACAAATCAACGATTTTCGCGTTAAATTGTTCATTATTAATGATACACTACTTATGAATATGATTCAGAATTTTCTTTAGCTACTTTTACAGTAAAGCAATTTTTTAGTTATCTTATAACAAAGACAAATTTATAAAGGTGATATTATGGAAGATTTAAAGCATTCTTTAAAAAGTTTAGGTTGGTGGGATTTATTTTTTGCGATACCTATGTTTCTGCTATTCGCATACCTTCCAAACAATAATTTTATAACTATATTTCTTAACATT
This sequence comes from Staphylococcus roterodami, assembly GCA_022493055.1. Classification (NCBI taxonomy): domain Bacteria; kingdom Bacillati; phylum Bacillota; class Bacilli; order Caryophanales; family Staphylococcaceae; genus Staphylococcus; species Staphylococcus roterodami. The sequence continues at coordinate 43,647 of CP092781.1, forward strand.
GTTATTATTATTTTCTTTTCCATAGGTTTGATTTTAACTACGCATATAATTATAGATAAAATTAAGAGCAACTCGAAATGATTCATTAATACGAATGTGATTAAACATAAAACTGAAGGAGCGATTACAATGGCTACTGAAAAAGATGTACATGATTTATTTTTAAATTATGTGAATTCAAACGCGGTTAAGACAAGAAAGATGATGGGAGAATATATTATTTATTACGATGGCGTGGTTATAGGTGGTTTGTATGATAATAGATTATTGGTTAAAGCGACTAAAAGTGCCCAGCAGAAATTGCAAGATAATACATTAGTTTCGCCATATCCAGGTGCTAAAGAAATGATATTAATTCCAGACTTTACCGAAGCAACAAATCTCACTGATTTATTTAAGACCATAAAAAATGATTTGAAAAAGTGAAGTGTGGGTGCAGAGAGAACTAAGCCCATCGATAAATGGTCGCTTGTTAAAGAAGAGTGACGGTCACTCTTCTTTATGTGCATATTTTATTTTGCCTGTTTTGTTTACTGGCAGCAGTGTAACAAATATCAATAGGGATAAAATGAGTATAATATAGAAACCGAATTTATCATTGATTTCATTAATCCATCTTCCTAAAAATGGAGAGATAAAACTTTGCAGTAACAATGAAATTGACGTCCAAATTGTAAATGAACGACCGACATATTTATCTGAAACAGTGTTCATTATAGCTGTATTCATATATATTCTGATTGATGAAATTGAATAGCCTAGTATAAGTGATCCTAAGAATAAGTAAAATGCTGAATTTATCCAAATAAATAATGCTGAATTTATGATTAATATAAAATACAACAAAAATATTAATGTTCTAGTTGTAATTTTCTTCGAAAGAATAGCTGAAATTAAACCTGCACATAATCCTCCAATGCCATATAACATATCTGAAAAACCAAATTGTACAGACGAAAGTTTTAAAACATTATATACATATCCTGGTAATGATATGTTAAAGATCATTGTAAACACCATTGGTATGATTGAAATAACTCCGAAAATAAATATCATCATGTTGTCTTTTAAAAATTTCCATCCCAATAAATACTCTTGCAATAAACTATTTGTTGATTCTTCCTCTGAATGCGTGGGTTTATCTACATGCAATCTAAACAACATAATAATGCTAATTAGAAACATAATTATAGTCATCGCTATAATTAGAGTGAATCCATTTATTTTATATAATACTCCTGATAATCCACCTGCAATAAACATACCTGTTTGCAAACTAATCTCTAATAGAGAATTAGCATCTGTATATTGATCTGGTTTTAAAATCTGTTTAACTAAACTTCTAGATGTTGTCATATACGTAGTCCAACCTATCCCATTAACAATCGCAAATCCAATCACTAAATAGGTCTCAAAGCCTATAATTATGAGTGCTACGACAATGAGTAAATATAATATTACCTGAAGAAGATAGGTGATTAAAATAATGTTTCGTCTATTATATTTATCGGCTAGTCCACCTATAATAGGAGAAGCTAAGAAACCAGATAATACATTTAAAGCTAACATAATACCTAATAGTTGGGAGTCGTTGGTTTTGTCGATTAAATACCAATTAGCTCCAACAGTACTAATTCCAACTCCGAATGCTGAAATTATTTCAGCTAAAAAGAACAATCTGAAGTTTTTAATTTTCAACAAATCAGTCATAAATATCACCTTTTTTCAATGCAAGATTTGTATTTGTGAGTGCTTCCATAAATTGAGAGTCATTTAAAACATCGAACGGTTTATTACCTTCACCGATTAAAAATCTATAGTTTGTAATATTCATAAACTCAAATATTAATTTGAATTGGTTGATTAAAGGTTGTGCTTTAGTGCGGGGATTATCGCCACCTATGATTAAAACCAAATACTTTTTTTGTGACATGATTTCTTTGAAATTATCTATTTGCGTATCTCGCAATGATTCAGTCCATCTATCAATGAAAAGTTTTAAAGATGCACTCATGGAGTACCAATAGAGTGGTGTTGAAAAAATAATAATATCTGATTCTAAAACTTTGTTTAAAATTTGTTCGTAATCATCATTATGAAAGCTGGAATCTTTGCTATGACGATTATCTGTAACTTTTTCAATGTTACTTTGATATAAGTTTACAAAGTTGACATTTAAATTCTTCAATAGATTCTCTACTGCTATATTTGAATTGCCATCTTTTCTACTACTTCCAAATAAGCAAGTAATCATAATCATAACTCCTTTCGATTTACCTTTATGATAATATTTAATATATTATTATTAAATCAGAATTCTTAGAATTCAGGATTCGATAAAAGTGAATCCTAAAGGAGGTAATATATTGAACTTAAACATTTTAAAATCATTTTTAGTTACTAGTGAAACTAAGAACCTTACTAAAGCATCAGAATTACTTAACTATTCACAGTCAACTGTATCTACACATATTGAAAAGTTAGAAAAGCAGTTAGGAGTTAAATTATTTTATAGAAAAAAATATGGTATGGAACTGACTGAAGAAGGCTTAGCATACGTTAAGTACGCTAAAGTGATCTTAGATAGTAATAACGAATATGAAAGAGAAATAAAAGGGCTTTACAATAAGACGGTAAATATAAGTATTAACATGCAAGAAAGTCAGTATCTGTATCGCTACTATAATAAGATTAGCGAATGGTTAGCTGAACACTCATATGTAAATTTGAAGTTTAAATCCGCACATTCTAATTTCTATATTAAAGAAGAAATTGCTAATTTTAAATCGGATATTAGCCTTATCACAGATGAAAAAATTATCAATAGTAACTTAACTGCTATTCCTATAACTGAAGAACGTTTAATATTTGTTACTAACAAAGAGATGAAAAATTTCAAATTAAACGATATTCCAAAACATACATTACTTGTTACTGAAAAAGGGTGTAGTTACAGAGAACAGTTAGAAAAGATTCTCTATAAATATAGCTTTTCAACAAAACAAATGATTGAATTTCTAGGAATTGAGTCATTAAAAAAACACTTGAAAAATTCAGGTGGGATTGCGTTATTGCCGGAATTTATTGTTGCAGATGAATTAGAAAATAAAAGTTTGTTTCAAATAGACGTAGATGTCGATATTCCGAATTTAGAAACAACATTGATAATTAATCCTGAATCCAGTAAGCAAGTACTAGAATCTTTTGTAAAAGATGTCTTTTTATAATTACTGTTTGATTTTTTGTTTTATACAGTTCTAACTTTTAAAATATAATTCGAAAGCACAGATTTAAGAGTATATACCATTGGAAAATTTAATTTTGTATTAAACTACGCACACTAAGCCTTCAATCAAGCTCATATTAGTTAAAATTTTAAAGGCTTGACATTCATTCACCAAAATAGTAAAGTACTTAACAGATAAGTAACTAACTATAGAATTAACTACTTTTAAAATTGAAATTAAAAGGAGTCTTTAAGATGAATAATAGAGATAATCATACGTCTGTACTTGTAGTAGGTGGTAGTTTAGTAGGTTTGTCTACTAGTGCATTTTTATCTAACCAAAATGTGAAAAATATTGTAATTGAACGTCATCCGAGTAGTGCGTTGCATCCTAAAGCGATGGGATTTACTCCTAGAACTATGGAAATATTCGATAAAATTGATATCGCAAAATTGATTCCACAGTCACCATCTAATTTCCGATTAAGAAGAGCTAGAATTGAAAGTTTAGACGGTGAATGGTTTGAGGAAACAGAATGGACACCTGGTGATGTTGATGAAAGTAAAGTTAGTTACTCACCATTTAATGGTGCCGCAATTGCACAGGATAAATTAGAACCTATCATTATGAATCGTGCTAGAGAACTTGGCTCAGACATTAGAATGAACACAGAGCTAGTCTCATTTAGTCAAGATAAATATGGTGTTACTGCAACTGTTAGAAACCGTGAAAATAATGAAGAATACGAAATTACAGCCGACTATCTTGTAGCAGCAGATGGTAATCGTAGTCCAATTCGTGAAAAGTTAGGAATTGAGCGTGAAGGTGTTGGGGATTTAAGAATTATGCGTAGTGTTCTATTCAAAGCGCCATTAGATGCATATTTAGAATCAGGTGTACGTCAATTTGATATAGATCAAGAAGATTTAAAAGCCTTTTTAACAAGTTATGGTGACGGTCGTTGGGTATTAATGTTTAAAGACGATATTGAGCGAACTGAAAAAGAGATGTATCAAGATATAATTAAAGCTATTGGTCGTAACGATTTAGATATCGAAATTATTACAAGTGGTCGTTGGGAATTAGCTGCTTTAATAGCTAAAACATTTTCAGTAGGTAGAATCTTTTTAGCAGGAGACTCAGCACATACATTGCCACCAACACGAGGAGGTTTCGGTGCAAATACTGGAATCCAAGATGCATATAATTTAGCTTGGAAACTAGCAGCAGTTATTTCTAAAAAAGCAACATCAGATTTGTTAGATACGTATGATAAAGAACGTCGACCTGTGGCTAATATGCGACATGATCAAACGTTTGCTCGTCCTGACTACAAATCATATACACAAAATAATTACGACATTGCTGTAATTGACGATGATGCGATAGAGTTTGGTGAATTATATCGCTCTGATGCAATTATTGGAGCAGACGATTCATTGCCATCCGCTTTATGTCTTGATCAATGGAAAGGTCAACCTGGAACACGAGTACCGTATTTAACTTTTAATAATCAAAACAAAGAAAGTTCAACACTTGATATCGTTGGTGACAATTGGATTATATTAACAGCAGATAAAGTATGGAAAGATATTGCCCAGGAAATGGTTGGTCAATTTGAAGCAACGATTGATATTTTCCAAATAACAAATGAAAATGTAGGCAAGCAAACATTTTGTGATGCATTTGGTATAAGCGAAGATGGTGCAGTAGTTGTTAGACCAGATGGTGTAATAGCTTGGCGCTCTGAAAATAGACCTGAAGATACAAGAGGTATTTTGAAATCAACATTAGACAAATTGTTATTTAAAGATAAATAATTACCGAAGTTTTATTTTAAAGAGTAATGTAACAGTGATGCTTGAAAATTACAGTTGATACATTCATATTTAAGTTATACTAAATCAAGCTTCCTTAAATACTTTTGCAAAGGTACTAAGGGAGTTTGTATTATTAATTACGTATTGAAAGGGTCTTAAACTATGACAAATTATGCTGTTCAAACGATACGAGAAATTCAAGAAATTGCTTTAAAAAGTAAAATTGATGCAAATGAAGCGATTCAAGATTTGGGATTATCTGCGCAACAAGGTCGCATTATTAAATATATTTATACACATCAAGATCAGTCTGTGAGTCAAAAAGATTTAGCCGATTACTTTAACGTTTCGACAGCAAGTATTGGTGGCTCTCTAAAAGTGTTAGAAAAACACAATTACATTAAACGTACGAGAAAGCATGAAAATGCGAGACAATACGATATTATTGTCTTGCCATTAGGAGAAAGTATTATTGATGATTTTGACAAAAAAATAAAAGAAAACAATGAAAAATATAAGAGCTTTTTATCAGAAGAAGAGTTTAAGACTTTACATGAGTTATTAGTTAAGATAAAAACACAATTTTAGTACGTGAAAAATATAGATTAGTTTGAGTTATTCAATATATAATCTGCTATATGAGTGCATTATGTAAATGATAAGTGCACCATATAGCAGGATGGATATCGTTAAGTTTATCTATGTAACTTACATCTTTGATACTACAGAAGTTCGATCATTTCTTCAATCGTCTCATAATCATTAAATGCCACTAAGCACGACCCGATTGTTTCACACTTTTTTCAAATCTTTAAATAGCGTTCATTATGAATGACGCCATCTATAACATTTATTTATCTTATAAAATAGTACAATTACAAAGCACCACAACGGCGACTGGACTCACCTTAAATCATAACGACAACCGCTAAAAATTGATTGCACAACACATCATAAATTGCCATACTCAACTATTTTGAAAAGCATCATTTTCATATTATTAAATTATTGAGTAGCTCAATTTATTGTTATACACAAACAGTATTTTTGTTATGATAGAGTTAATAAATTGAATAAATAACTTTACAAAAATTAGAATGATTCAATTCAATCATAATTGTTTGAAAATATAGATGAGTAGGTGAACGATATGTTAATTAGTCTCATAATCCCAGTTTTTGCTTTGTTAGTTATTGGTGGTATTATTTGGGCAATTATAGAAGGTATAGTACATATTTCAAAAAAGAATAAAGCAATTGATAACTTTTTTAACAAAATTAATAAAGTTAGTGAGACATATAAATTCGCTACTACTTTTTTATTTCTAATCTTGGCTACGGCTGGTATTTCTCAATTTTATCTATATTATATAGTATCAGCATTTCTTTTTTGGCTTGTCATACTTACCTTTGGTATTGCAGGTATCATTTTTTTAATGCCATATGGATTATGTTTTCTACCGTTTTATAAGCAAAAAAAGAAAAAACAGACATTTAAAAAATACATGGCTTACACTACGATTGGTTTGTCAATTTGTCTAGGCTTATCTCTAGTTTTGGTTCACACTACGAAAATTTATATGGACGAAGGTGGCGTAAGATACTATTACGGTAGTTTTGTAATGAAACAAGCGGGCGGTTATGCTTATTTAGCTTTAGCGGTACTTTCAACGTTGTTAATTGTTGCGAAAAAAGCTACAAATAAAAATAAAGAAATCGAAACCGTCGACAATACAAATATAACGGAAAGATAATTAAGGGAGTGCTTATTCAGGAGTACTCTTTTTTGATGTTCAAATTTAGTTGGAAATGAAGAAGCGGAAACATTTGTGAGTGGAAAATAAAAGTTAAGCTGAAATCCTATCGAACATATCTGTAAAGCAAAAAATTAACGCCACAATCTTCATCTTAATTAAAAACAGACATTCTAGTAACATGCTTTTTCAAACACTAATCTAATAATAATTCTATCTACAAAATATTTCTACGCACTAAAAAAGGCGGACAAAATCGTCCGCCTCAATGCACACTACCGCATGTTGTTTTTATAAAGTTTCTTTATAGAATGATTCAAGTTTTGGTAACACTTGATTTACATATTCTGGAATATCATATAAATCTACGTGTGATGCACCTTCAATTTTATATAATTCATTGTTGTCGCCTGCTGCTTTTTCAACAGCATCAACGCTATATTCAATCGTGTCTGCTTCTGTACCTGCGATTGCTAAGAATGGTTGTGTCAACAATTCATCAATATATGTGAATGGCGCAAATGTTAATACTTCTGAAAAACTTCTTAATAATAGTTTGTTTGGTGCGTTTTTATGGCGACCACGTTCAGTTAAATAATAATCATGCCCTTGTACCATTGTTGAATTTTCAGGCATAGAATCATCAATTTCTTCAGGAACATAGCCAGTGATGCCATAATCTGCACCATTTGCTTCAGCTGTACGTTGATCTGCAACTTGTGTCATAAATGCCAGTTGATCATCTATTGATACTACATCGCCAGGACCTTTACGGAATAAAGCACCAATATCTACCATACTTACAGTTGCAAGTGCTTTAATGCGACGTTCTGTTCTTGCTGCACTTACTGTATATCCACCACCTGCACAAACGCCAAGCGCACCAATTCTGTCATTATCCACAAAGTCTAATGTTGTAAGATAATCAACTGAAGCTCTAACGTCTTCTGTTCTCGCAAATGGATCTTCTAAATATCTAGGAGAGCCTTCACTTTCACCTTGATGTGATGCATCATATACAACCGTAACGTAGCCAAATTCCGCAAGTTTCTCTGCATACATACCTGCAGTTTGTTCTTTAACACCGCCACCTGGGTGACAAACTGTAATTGCTGGATATTTTTTGCTTTCATCAAATTGTTCTGGTGTATATAAATTCGCTGCTAATAAATTTGTTTTACTTTTAAAATTAACTGATTGTTTCATAGATTAAATGCCTCCATCTTTTTATATAAGTCATTCATTTGTTGTAGATATTTATTACTCTTGTGTGTATAATGCCATACTAGAGTATTTAAATGTACAATTCAATTAGCAAGGAAGCACATATGTGTTTTAATACACAGTTTTATAAAAATGGGTTTTAAAAGAAAGGAGTATTATTATGAATGTTGGGGATTTACGTGTTGTTAAAACGAGGGCAAGTATTAAAAAGGCATTTATGACCTTACTTTTTGAAAAAGATTTTGATACTATTTCGATTAAAGAAATTACTGAATTTGCGCAAATTGGGAGAAAAACATTTTATCTACATTATATTGATAAATATGATTTACTAGATCAAATAGTATCGGAAAAATTGATAGAACTTGAACAAATTTCTGAAGCCAAAAAGAGTCTCGGTATCCAAGAAGGCACACAGTTATGGTTTGAGTTTTTCGAAAATAATAGAACATTTTTTATGAAAATTTTTAATATTAACAACGCTTCAAATTATAAGAAAAAGCTGCTTCATTTTATTGAAGAAGAATTTAAGAAAAAAGTTCCGACACGTGTTGCTACTGAAAAAAGCTTAGACTACGACTTATATATTAATTTTATTAGTAACGGTATTATCGGACTACTAGATATCTATCTAAACAGCAGTGAAAATACAGAAGAACAAGAAAAAATAACATTGCAGGTGTCGCGCCTACTATCTTTATACGATTTAATTTAAAACTAAGCTATCTATATTGAAATATAATTGCGTGTAGCAGATATAGTATGTCATTTCTTGAGAGAATTTTATTATAATAGTTTTATGAATTGATATTGCAGTGACAAGAGCTAAGAAAGAATTTTATGTAATTGGCGACATGCAAAGAATACAGTCGAAACCATTTTATGAGACGATTTTTAAAGAAAGAAATGTAAAATAACATACAAAAAAGTATATAGAGGAAGTTATGTTCATGCAAAATAGAAATGATTTTATAGAAAAACTATTAGACAGAGCCCAAATTGAAGAAGGCATGCGTGTACTGGATATAGGTTGTGCGACTGGTGAGGTCACTCAATTAATTGCAAAACGTGTGGGGGCGAATGGTGAAGTCGTCGGTGTTGATGTGAATGAATCATTACTTAAAATTGCAAATGAAAACAATCAATATAACAATGTATCATATCAATCTTCTGATATATATCAATTGCCAGAAACTATGGGGCATTTTGATGCGATTGTTGGTAGAAGAGTATTAATGTACTTACCAGATGCTGAAAAGTGTTTACAAATTTTGAAATCAATTTTAAAACCTGAGGGTATATTATGTTTTCAAGAAAGTGATGCTATTAATGCAGGTGTTGGTGCAGATGTACTATCTTTACATCAATCAGCAATTCAATGGATTTGGGAAACAGTGAAGCAAGAAGGTGGCAATATTCATATCGGTCAAAATTTATATAATTTGTTTAATAAGAATGGAATGCATCTTGTAGATTATTTTTCAGAGGTAGTGATTCAAACATCAATGGACAATGATTTAGCATGGCTTGTAGATGTAATGCTACCAAGAATGAAAGCACATGGTGTCATTAATGATGATTTTTCACTAGATGAGTTTAAATCAAACCTTGAACACGAAGCAATAAACAATCAGTGTGCATTTATACGTGACATGGCGTTTGGTATTATCGGAAAAGCCTAGTTTAAAAATGCTGAAAGCAGCATATTATCATCGCCATTGTTTTAATTTGTGAAGTTACTAATGGATTTTGAAAATAACAACATTTCTATAGGCTAATCAAGTGATACTTAATTATCGAGCAATTTATACATTTTAAAAGGAGCAAAATTGAATAATGAAGAAATTTAACAACTGGATATTAAATGCAATAAGTGGATCTCAAACAGACAAGAATGGAACAACTAAAGAATTAAAAGGGGCAAAATTTATCATTTTATATGCATATTCAATGCTCGTTTTGCTTGCGTTAGTAATTTCTAACATATTCATTCACATTTTGGAGCCTAAACTATCAATTACCACTCAAATCATCATCGTTTTGATTTTAATTGAAGCAATAATTGGACTGCGTTTCTTGAAAGAGTACGATGTTAAGCGTGGCAAAGATAAAGAAAATAAGAAAAATAGTAAGGGTTTCGTTAAACTAAAATCAATTTTAGTAGCAATTTTATTTACATCATTGGCGCTGACAGCAGGCACTGTAGCTGATATATACGGTATCACTGACTTAGGAAATACTAGGAGTGATTTAATCGTTTGGAGTATAGGTGGCATTCTATTTGGCCTCGTATGTTACACAATGGAAGATAAAAAATAGCGATGAGGAGCTGGCGATTATAAAGCTAGCTCCTTAAATTTTACGTACAACTATAAAGTTAAATTATATGGTTTTGAATCATACGTCATTAATTTCTATAATGCATACGCATAAATATTATTTAAATAATATTTAAAATTTTAAGCATAATTTTATTTTAAAAAGATGTATAATTAATGTATTAAATATAGAAAGAAGTTGATGTTATGAAAAAATGTATTAAGACTTTGTTTTTAAGTATCATTTTAGTAGTGGTGAGTAGTTTGTATCATTCAGCACAAGCGTCAGATTCGTTGAGTAAAAGTCCGGAAAATTGGATGAGTAAACTTGATGAAAGCAAACATTTAACTGAGATTAATATACCGGGTTCACATGATAGTGGCTCATTCACTTTAAAGGATCCAGTAAAATCGGTTTGGGCAAAGACTCAAGACAAAGATTACCTTACTCAAATGAAGTCGGGAGTCAGGTTTTTTGATATTAGAGGTAGAGCAAGTGCTGATAATATAATTTCGGTTCATCACGGCATGGTTTATTTGCATCATGAATTGGGAAAATTTCTCGATGATGCTAAATATTATTTGAGTGCCTATCCAAATGAAACAATTGTGATGTCTATGAAAAAGGACTACGATAGCGACTCTAAAGTTATGAAGACATTTGAAGAAATTTTTAGAGAATATTATTATAATAACCCACAATATCAGAATCTTTTTTACACAGGAAATAACGCGAATCCTACTTTAAAAGAGACAAAAGGTAAAATTGTCCTATTCAATAGAATGGGTGGTACATACATAAAAAGTGGTTATGGTGCTGACACGTCTGGCATTCAATGGGCAGACAACGCGACATTTGAAACGAAAATTAATAATGGTAGCTTAAATTTACAAGTACAAGATGAGTATAAAGATTACTATGATAAAAAAGTTGAAGCTGTTAAAAATTTATTGGCTAAAGCTAAAACGGATAGTAACAAAGACAATGTATATGTGAATTTCTTGAGTGTGGCATCTGGAGGCAGCGCATTTAATAGTACTTATAACTATGCATCACATATAAATCCTGAAATTGCAAAAACGATTAAAGAAAACGGGAAAGCTAGAACTGGTTGGCTGATTGTTGACTATGCAGGATATCCGTGGCCTGGATATGATGGTATCGTAAGTGAAATTATAGATAGTAATAAATAAGGATTTAATAATGACATTAAGACGAGTATGAAAATAGTTAGATTTTAATTATTTTCACTACTCGTTTTTATTTTGAAAATAAGTAATAATTCAACAATATTATAAATTGAACAGATTGTTTGTGAAATTTTTGATAATATTAAAGTGAAAAAGTGTTATAAATTGATATTAATATGTAATTTTCAAAAGTAAATCATTTTAAAAAGAAGAGAGTTGTAAGATGATGAAACGATTAAACAAATTAGTGTTAGGCATTAGTTTCTTATTTTTAACAATTTTTATTGGGGGTTGCGGTATAGGTAAAGAAGCGGAAGTTAAGAAAAGCTTTGAAAAGACATTGAGTATGTATCCGATTAAAAACCTAGAGGATTTATACGATAAAGAAGGTTATCGTGATGATCAATTTGATAAAAAAGATAAAGGTACATGGATTATAAATTCTCAAATGGCGACTCAAAATAAAGGGGAAGCTTTAAAAATAAATGGCATGCTTTTGAAGATAAATAGAAATACAAAAACAACAAAAGGATATTATTATGTAAATACAATAAAGAATGATAAAGACGGAAGACCACAGGAGAATGAAAAAAGATACCCTGTTAAAATGATCGACAATAAAATAATCCCTACTAAAGAAATTAATGAGGAAAACATAAAAAAAGAAATCGAAAACTTTAAGTTTTTTGTTCAATATGGAAACTTTAAAGATCTGGAAAATTATAAAGATGGAGATATTTCATATAATCCAGAGGTGCCGAGTTATTCGGCTAAATATCAATTAACTAATGATGATTATAATGTAAAACAATTACGTAAAAGATATGACATACCAACAAATAACGCGCCGAAGTTATTGTTGAAAGGTTCAGGTAACTTAAAAGGTTCATCAGTTGGATATAAAAATATAGAATTTACTTTCGTAGAGAAAAAAGGTAAAAATATATACTTTAGTGATAGCTTAGATTATAAAAAAAGCGGAGATGTATAATCATGGCTCAATCAGAATATGAAATCGATCCCGGAAAAAGAGAGTGATGAAATGATAAAACGTATAAATAAATTAGTGCTTGGTATTAGTCTTCTGTTTTTAGTCATTAGTATCACTGCTGGTTGCGGTATAGGTAAAGAAGCGGAAGTTAAGAAAAGCTTTGAAAAAACATTAAGTATGTATCCGATTAAAAATCTAGAGGATTTATACGATAAAGAAGGTTATCGAGATGATCAATTTGATAAAAAAGATAAGGGAACATGGATTGTTCGTTCGTCAATGTCGATTCAACCTAATGGAAAAGATATGAACGTAAAAGGCATGGTTTTATATATGAATAGAAATTCAAGAACAACAAATGGTTATTACTATGTTGATGTTATAGAAAGAGAGGATAAAGGCATACATCGTGATAACGAAAAAAGGTATCCTGTTAAAATGGTCGATAATAAAATCATTCCAACAAAAGAAATTAAAGATAAAAACATAAAAAAAGAAATCGAAAATTTTAAGTTCTTCGTGCAATATGGTAGCTTTAAAGATTTGTCGAAGTACAAAGATGGAGATATTTCATACAATCCAGAGGTACCGAGTTATTCAGCTAAATATCAATTAACTAATGATGATTATAATGTAAAACAATTACGTAAAAGATATGACATACCAACAAATAACGCGCCGAAGTTATTTTTGAAAGGTTCAGGTAATTTAAAAGACTCATCAGTTGGATATAAAAATATTGAATTTACTTTCGTAGAGAAAAAGGGAGAAAATATATACTTTAGTGATGGGCTACATTTTAATCCAAGTGAGGATAAATAATCATGATTCGATCAAATTATGAAATCGATCCAGGAAAAACAATAAAAAGAAATAGGATTGTGAAATGATGAAACGATTAAACAAATTGGTATTGTACATTAGTTTTTTGATATTAATCATCAGTATCGTTGCTGGTTGTGGTACAGGGAAAGAAGCGGAAATAAAGAAAAGTTTTGAAAAAACATTAAGTATGTATCCGATTAAAAATCTAGAGGATTTATACGATAAAGAAGGATATCGTGATGATCAATTTGATAAAAAAGATAAAGGAACATGGACTATTAGTTCTGAAATGGCAAATCAGAAAAAGGGAGAAGCCTTAAATATAAAAGGTATGGTTTTGAAGATAAATAGAAATACAAGAAGTGCAAAAGGATTTTACTATGTTAATGCGATAAAGAAGGATAAAAATGGCAGACCTCAGGATAATCAAATAGAATATCCCGTTAAAATGATTGACAATAAAATCATTCCAACTAAAGATATCAAAGATGAAAAAATAAAAAAAGAAATTAAAAACTTTAAGTTTTTCGCGCAGTATGGCAATTTTAAAGATTTGAAAAATTATAAAGATGGAAATATTTCATATAATCCAGAGGTGCCGAGTTATTCAGCAAAATATCAACTAACCAATGATGATTATAATGTAAAGCAATTACGTAAAAGATATAATATACCAACGAATAAAGCACCGGAGTTATTATTGAAAGGTTCAGGAAATTTAGATGGTTCATCAGTTGGATACAAAAAAATTGAATTTACTTTCGTAGAGAAAAAAGGAGAAAACACTTACTTTACAGCTAACCTACATTTTAAACCGAGTGAGGATGAATAATCGTGACTAATAAAGAGTATGAAGTCGATTCAAGGAAACAAAATAAAAAGAAGAGAGTTGTAAGATGATGAAACGATTAAATAAATTAGTGTTAGGTATCAGTTTTTTGATGTTAGCCATCAGTATTACTGCTGGTTGTGGTATAGGTAAAGAAGCGGAAATAAAGAAAAGTTTTGAAAAGACATTGAGTATGTATCCGATTAAAAACCTAGAGGATTTATACGATAAAGAAGGTTATCGTGATGATCAATTTGATAAAAAAGATAAGGGAACATGGATTGTAAATTCTGAAATGGTTGTTCAACCTAATAATCAAGATATGGTAGCTAAAGGCATGGTTCTATATATGAATAGAAATACAAGAACAACAAATGGTTATTACTATGTCGATGTGACTAAGGACGAGGATGAAGGAAAACCGCATGACAATGAAAAAAGATATCCAGTTAAAATGGTCGACAATAAAATCATTCCAACAAAAGAAATTAAAGATGAAAAAATAAAAAAAGAAATAGAAAACTTTAAGTTCTTTGTTCAATATGGAAACTTTAAAGATTTGTCGAAGTACAAAGATGGAGACATTTCATATAATCCAGAGGTGCCGAGTTATTCAGCTAAATATCAATTAACTAATGATGATTATAATGTAAAACAATTACGAAAAAGATATAATATACCAACGAATAAAGCACCAAAGTTATTGTTGAAAGGTACAGGTAATTTAAAAGGCTCATCAGTTGGATATAAAGACATTGAATTTACGTTTGTAGAGAAAAAAGAAGAAAACATTTACTTTAGTGATGGGTTAATTTTTAAACCAAGTGAGGATAAATAATCATGACTCGATCAAAATATGAAATCAATCCAGGAAAGATAATAATAAGAATAGGATTGTGAAATTATGAAACGATTAAACAAATTGGTATTGTATATTAGTTTTTTGATATTAGTCATTAGTATCACTGCTGGTTGTGGCATGGGTAAAGAAGCGGAAATTAAGAAAAGTTTTGAGAAGACATTGAGTATGTATCCGATTAAAAATTTAGAGGATTTATACGATAAAGAAGGTTATCGTGATGACGAATTTGATAAAAATGATAAAGGCACATGGATTATTAATTCTGAAATGGTTGTTCAACCTAAAGGGAAACGTATGAAATCAAAAGGTATGGTTCTATATATGAATAGAAACACTAAAACTACAACCGGGAAGTATATAGTGAGTGAAACACTTCATGATGAAGATGGTAGACCTAAGAGTAAAGATAAAGAATATCCCGTTAAAATGATCGACAATAAAATAATCCCTACTAAAGAAATTAATGAGGAAAACATAAAAAAAGAAATCGAAAATTTTAAGTTTTTTGTTCAATATGGAAACTTTAAAGATTTGGAAAATTATAAAGATGGAGATATTTCATATAATCCAGAGGTGCCGAGTTATTCGGCTAAATATCAATTAACTAATGATGATTATAATGTAAAACAATTACGAAAAAGATATAATATACCAACGAATAAAGCACCAAAGTTATTGTTGAAAGGTACAGGTAATTTAAAAGGCTCATCAGTTGGATATAAAGATATTGAATTTACTTTCGTGGAGAAAAAGGGAGAAAATATATACTTTAGTGATAGTCTACATCTTGAACCGAGTGAGGATAAATAACCTTCTGCCTCCCACACGATTCAACACGAATTTCAAATATGTTGCTGTAAAATAATGTAAAATAAACGTATTCATATTACTGAATTGAGGGATAGTATGCAACGAGATTATTTAATTCGAGTAGAAACTGAAAGTATGTCAGATTTCAAAAGGCTCAATGGTTTAATGATTGGTTTTGTTATTAAAGGTGAGGCACATATTTATGATGAAAATAATATGACGCAATGCAACAGTGGCGACATTTTCATTATTAACCACCGCGACTTGTATCGATTTCAACTTCAACAAGATGGCATCATATGTTATATCCAATTCCAAATGAAATATTTAGCAGACAAGTTTGATGATGCGCATTGTCTATATTTTCACTTAACAGATGCGACCACAACAAAGAATATACATCAACTGAGAAATATAATGGCAAGACTAGTTTCAACACATATTCGACATAATGAGTTGTCTAAATTGACTGAGCAACAACTAGTGATTCAATTACTTATGCATATGATTCATTATGTTCCGCGTACATATCATTCGAACCAAAGTATCTTAAATGACGATAAAGTGAATCAAGTATGCGACTATATAGAGTTACATTTTCATGAAGACTTAAGCCTTTCGGAATTAAGCGAATATGTTGGGTGGTCAGAGAGCCATCTGTCTAAAAAGTTTACAGAATCGCTAGGTGTAGGATTCCAGCATTTCTTAAATACGACGCGAATTGAGCATGCGAAACTCGATTTGACATACACAGATGAAACGATTACTGATATAGCATTGCAAAATGGCTTTTCAAGTGCAGCGAGCTTTGCGAGAACATTTAAACACTTTACGCATCAAACACCTAAACAATATCGAGGTGATCGTCCAGCAGTCACTGAAAACCAGCAATCGTCACAACATGATTATCACGACCGTGAATTGATATTACTTTTAAATGACTACATTGAAGAAATGAATCATTTCATTGAAGATATTGAAAAGATGAACTATAAAGAGATTGCCTTTAAACCAACTAATCAACAACTAAATCAATTTAATCATATTATTCAAGTGGGCTATTTGAGGAATTTGCTCAATACACAGTATCAATCACAGTTACTTACGTGTCATCATGATTTTCATGTCAATGAAGTATTAGCATATGATGTGATGCCATATATCATGAAAAAGCTCAATGCGCCATTCACGTATGATGCAGAGATTTCGAATATATTTTATGATATCGATTTGTGTTTAGACTTTTTATTAGATCATAACTTTAGTTTGACAATGCATTTGAATCAGTATGACTCACGTGATTATATCGATGCATTTAAAATTTTTATCCATCACGTTGCCCTGCATGTCAGTCATAGAAAAGATTTGAAGTTCAACTTGTATGTGACGACATTGCACAATTCTTTGATTGAAATGATTGATTATTTTAAAGCGTTATTCCCTAATGGTGGCTTGTACGTTCACTTAGATCAAGCTACGGAAAGACATCTACCATTGTTGAAACGACTTGAGCTACACATCGACCATTTTGTATTTGATGCCAATTCAAATGATGCTGTTGATTTTAATAAAATGAATGATGATGAATTTAAAACCGCGAGTCAAATAATTATTAATAAAACGAATTACCTTATCGACTTAATGCATCGCCATAACCTAAAGCGACCACTTATTTTACTCAATTGGAATACATTGACGGGTGATACATTTATTACAAACGGCGAATATTTTAGAGGTGGTATCATCATTGAGCAATTATTAAAGTTAAGCTCAAAGGTAGAAGGCATAGGATATTGGTTGAATTATGATTTGCACGTTAGTCATTGTAGAAATGAACGCGATTATATGAATTCTATTGAACTATTTCATCAATATAATGGAAAACGTCCGGTCTATTTCACGGCATTGTTATTTAATAAATTAACAAGCAATATTTTATATTCTGATGATACATGTATTGTCACGGGATTTGATTCAAATTTTCAAATATTGTTATATGACGCAAAGCATTTTAATCCGTACTTAGCGTTGGACAATCAAATGAATATGCGTGCGACGGAAATGATTCATTTGAACATAAATGCCCTGGAACAAGGTATGTATAAGATTAAACATTTTACCTTAGATAAAGAAAATGGTGCATTATTTAATCTTTGGCGCAAACATCATACGATTCATGGTATGGACAGGGACTCTATAGATTACGTTAATCGAATGAGTTTTCCAAAATTAGAAGTGTACGATATAGATGTGACGGATATACTGGCATTAAACATTAAAATGATTACGAATGGGATTCACTTAATTGAAGTAAAACGTTACCCAAGTTCATAAAATGATCACAAATCACAAATTTTGATATACAGAATTTGTGATTTTTTATATTCAAAGTTAAAATTGCAAAAAATTAATGGTTAACATCTCTGTTGTTGGCAATATAAATAATGATTAATCATTTATGATGTAACTAAGGAGATGAAGGATATGAATCAACAATTAATTGAAACTTTAAAATCAAAAGAAGGCAAAATGATTGAGATCAGACGTTATTTACATCAGCATCCAGAATTATCTTTTCATGAAGATGAAACGGCGAAATACATCGCTGAATTTTACAAAGGTAAAGATGTGGAAGTAGAAACGAATGTCGGACCACGTGGAATTAAAGTAACGATTGATTCAGGGAAACCTGGTAAAACATTAGCAATCCGTGCAGACTTTGATGCATTACCCATTACTGAAGATACAGGATTATCTTTTGCATCACAAAATAAAGGTGTTATGCACGCATGTGGTCACGATGCACATACAGCATACATGCTTGTATTAGCAGAGACGCTTGCTGAAATGAAAGATAGTTTTACAGGAAAAGTCGTTGTAATACATCAACCAGCTGAAGAAGTACCACCAGGTGGTGCTAAAGCAATGATTGAGAATGGTGTATTAGACGGTGTTGATCATGTATTAGGTGTGCACGTCATGAGCACGATGGAAACAGGTAATGTGTATTATAGACCTGGTTATGTTCAAACAGGACGCGCATTCTTCAAATTGAAAGTTCAAGGTAAAGGTGGCCATGGTTCATCACCACATATGGCCAATGATGCCATTGTTGCAGGTAGCTACTTTGTCACAGCGTTATAAACAGTTGTATCTAGACGACTAAGTCCATTTGAAACCGGTGTTGTCACAATCGGTTCATTTGACGGTAAAGGTCAATTCAATGTCATTAAAGATGTTGTTGAAATTGAAGGTGATGTACGTGGATTAACAGATGCTACAAAAGCAACAATTGAAAAAGAAATTAAACGTTTATCAAAAGGATTAGAGGATATGTATGGTGTAACTTGCACCTTAGAATATAACGATGATTATCCAGCATTATATAATGATCCAGAGTTTACTGAGTACGTGGCTAAGACGCTAAAAGAAGCAAACCTTGATTTTGGTGTTGAAATGTGTGAACCACAACCACCATCAGAAGACTTTGCATATTATGCTAAAGAACGTCCAAGTGCCTTTATTTATACAGGTGCAGCGGTGGAAAATGGTGAAATTTACCCACATCATCATCCTAAATTTAACATTTCAGAAAAATCATTACTTATTTCGGCAGAAGCTGTAGGGACAGTTGTTTTAGATTACCTTAAAGGAGATAACTAACATGAATGAAACGTATCGCGGGGGCAACAAGTTAATCTTAGGTATTGTATTAGGTGTTATTACATTTTGGTTGTTTGCACAATCACTTGTAAATGTTGTACCGAATTTACAACAAAGTTTTGGTACAGACATGGGGACAATTAGTATTGCGGTCAGTCTAACTGCACTATTTTCAGGCATGTTTGTTGTTGGAGCAGGTGGTCTAGCAGATAAAATTGGGCGCGTGAAAATGACGAATATCGGTTTGTTATTAAGTATTATTGGTTCAGCATTAATTATTATTACGAATTTACCGGCATTATTAATTTTAGGTCGTGTTATACAAGGTGTATCAGCAGCGTGTATTATGCCTTCTACATTGGCTATTATGAAAACTTATTATCAGGGTGCTGAACGTCAGCGTGCCTTAAGCTACTGGTCTATCGGTTCTTGGGGTGGTAGTGGTATTTGTACACTCTTCGGTGGTGCAGTTGCGACAACTATGGGTTGGAGATGGATTTTCATCTTCTCAATTATCGTTGCCGTACTTTCAATGTTACTCATCAAAGGGACGCCTGAAACGAAATCAGAAGTTACCAATACACATAAATTTGATGTTGCAGGGCTAATTGTTCTAGTAGTTATGTTGCTAAGTTTAAACGTTGTCATTACTAAAGGTGCAGCACTTGGTTATACATCATTATGGTTCTTTGGTTTAATTGCAGTCGTTGTTGTGGCCTTCTTTATGTTCTTAAAAGTAGAGAAAAAGGTAGACAATCCGCTTATTGATTTTAAATTATTTGAAAATAAACCATATACAGGTGCAACGATTTCGAACTTCTTATTAAACGGTGTTGCAGGTACATTAATTGTAGCGAATACATTTGTACAACAAGGATTAGGATACACAGCGTTGCAAGCGGGATACTTATCAATTACTTATTTAATTATGGTGTTACTGATGATTCGTGTTGGTGAAAAATTATTACAAAAAATGGGTTCTAAGCGACCAATGTTATTAGGTACATTCATTGTGGTCATTGGTATTGCACTTATTTCATTAGTATTCTTACCAGGTATATTTTATGTTATCAGTTGTGTCGTAGGATATTTATGCTTCGGACTAGGCTTAGGTATTTATGCAACACCTTCTACAGATACAGCTATTTCAAATGCACCGTTAGATAAAGTTGGCGTTGCATCAGGTATTTATAAAATGGCTTCATCACTTGGTGGTGCTTTCGGTGTCGCAATTAGTGGTGCAGTATATGCTGGTGCAGTTGCTGCTACAAGCATTCATACAGGTGCGATGATTGCACTTTGGGTTAACGTATTAATGGGTATCATTGCATTTATCGCAATCTTGTTTGCGATTCCTAATGATGATAAACGTGTCAAAGATGCGAAATAATAATGATGTTGCGTAACTGTGGTAACTATGACACGCCCAGTGTTTTAATAAATATTTAGATATTAATAGGGAATGATTAAAATAATTAGACTGCTCGTTGTTAAGAGGGCAGTCTTTATTTATGTTTAAATACTTATGAAAGAGCAGTTATTGGAACCGCTTTGAGAATTTTATAAGTTTTTATAGTATAGACCCTTCGATTTAGGGTAAATACGTTATTAGATAGTCAAATACTTACGCAAGAAAAATCATATATATTGAATTGTAATGGGTAAGTTGATTTCTATTATTTATGATGAGTGTAGCTCCAGATTGCTTGCTCATCTTTTTTATAGGAGGTTATATTTATGAAAAAAATCCTATTAACAGGGGCTTCAGGTTATATTGGTAGCCATTTAATGGAAAAGTTAAAAGAGAATCATGATATTATTGCAATTTCAAGGAATATAGATAATAAAAAGAATGAAAGAAATGTAACTTGGAAATCGGCTGACTTGTTTGATTTAGCTGAAATAAATGATGTAATGGAGGGTATTGATACCGCCATTTATCTTGTCCATTCTATGATGCCCTCAGCCAAATTAACACAGGCAAGCTTTGAAGATATGGATGCAATATTAGCTGATAATTTTGCTAAAGCAGCCCGTCAGAATGGTGTGAAACATATTGTATTTATGAGTGGGTTGATACCAAATGATGATCAACTATCACCACACTTAAGAAGTCGATTAGAATGTGAACGAATTTTAGGGTCATATGGTGTACCTGTGACAACATTAAGAGCAGGTTTAATTATCGGTTCTAAAGGTAGCTCATATCCAATACTGAAAACACTAGTTGAGCGTCTACCAGCATTGGTACTACCAAAATGGGCGTATAATCAGACATTACCTGTTGCTATTGATGATGTCATTCAAGGTTTATATAAAGTGGTATCACGTAGTCCTAAAGAAAATGAAGCGATAGATATCGGTGGTCCGCTACACATGACTTACAAAGATTTATTTAAACAGACCGCAGAAGTATTAGATAAGCGTTTACCGATGATAAATTTACCTATTATTCCTATTTGGTTAAGTAAATTTTGGGTGAAACTGATTTCAGGTGTTCCAAAAGAAATGGTCTATCCCCTTATGGATAGTTTAATTCATAATATGACACGTGATCAAAAGAGGATAGTAGAAGGTATATCCATAGGTCAAATGGATTATAAAGAAAGTGTGCAACAGGCACTAGAAGAGGCATCAACAACTAAGAAGAAACAAACAAGCACTATAAAGACTGATGTCAAAGATGTTAGAGCTATCTCCAGAGTCGTATTACCTAAGCATATGAATATGAGTGCACTAGCAGAAATCTATGCGAATTTCTTGAATAAAATCACTTTAAATATTGTAAACAGTAATTTTGATGAGGAAGCATTTATTATTTCATTACCTTTATTAAAGAAAGAATTACTTTTATTAGAAAAGGATACACAAACTTCTGATGAAGACAGAGTGTCATATAAAATTATTGGTGGCGATTTTGCACTTGCCCATAATGGCGGCAATGCACGATTAGAATTTAGAAGGCTACCTAATAGTGATTCATGTATTATCGCACTTCAAGAATATGAACCAACATTGCCGTGGTGGATCTATAAATATACACAGGCAAAAGTTCATAAGAGTGTTATGAATCTCTTTAAGTTTAATTTATATATGAAACGACATAATCAGAAACTTAGTAGTGTGACTAAACAAGGACTTATAGTAGGAGCTGTTTTAGGAGCGCTAATAGTAAAAAGTTACAAATCAAGAAATTCCTAAATTAATAGTTATATAAAATATATTAAGACGACAATTAATAACCATATGAAAGGAGTAATATAATGACATTTAAACGTTTATTGAAAACGATAGTTAAAGTAGTAACGCCTTTATTAGGTGGTAGATTAATTGGTAAGTATGCTGTCCAAAATGCAAGAAAAGATTATAAAGACAATGCTAAGCCACCATTGTCACCACCAGGATATATATTCCCAATTGTATGGTCAATATTATATACAACTATTGGTATTGCTTATGCAATTATAAGTGGTAAATCAAATAATGCAAAAGTTAAAACTATTTATTATGCCCAATTAAGCCTTAACTATTTATGGTCTATCTTATACTTTAAATTCAAATTACGTTTTGCAGCATTAATTGAAAGTTTTATCCTACTTACAGCCGTTATTATGATGACTGTAAAATTTTTCAAAGTTAAACGAATAGCAGGTATTATACTTATTCCATATATGTTATGGAGTACATTTGCTTCTTATTTAACTGTTGGAAACTGGCTGTTAAATAAAGATAATCCACGTTATACCGAATAAAAATAGTGAACGCAACTGTAAAAATTATAGTGAAGGGGTCAGACTCCGAGAACAGTGTCCGTCATGCTTACCGCACACTAATGAAACTTTATTATATAAGTGTTTATAGCGGATTTAAGATAACAAAGTTTGCTAAATATAAAAGAGCTTGTGACATTCAATAAAAATCGAATTATCATCAATAAGATTTTGCTTTAAACATTGACTATGAAACTGGATAAATAAAGATTCAATTAATGCATCAGTATTAGGATTTACTCTAAAACGATTAATAATTTTATAAGAAGGTGTTTGATTTTGAGCTAACCACATCATTCGAATACTGTCATGAAGTAATTTCTCTATTCTACGACCAGAAAATACAGATTGAGTGTATGCATATAAGATAATTTTTAACATCATTTTTGGATGATAGGATGTTGCGCCACGATGGTGTCTGAATTCATCGAATTCACTATCAGGTATCGTTTCAACAATTTCATTAACATATCACGAAATATCATTTTGAGGAATTCTAACAGAAGTTTCTATATGGTAGTGTAAGTTGGGCAAAGTGTCTTATTTTTTTAAAGTATTTAAAAGTAAAATTACATGTTAATACGTAGTATTAATGGCGAGACTCCTGAGGGAGCAGTGCCAGTCGAAGACAGGGGCCCCAACACAGAAGCTGACATATAGTCAGCTTACAACAATGTGCCGGTTGGGGTGGCTGAGACGGCACCCTAGGAAGGGACCCGTCATCAAAAATTCTATTTATAGAATTTTACAATTATGTGCCAGACGGGCATAGCGAAGCCATTCAATACGAAGTATTGTATAAATATAGAACAGCAGTAAGATATTTTCTAATTGAAAATTATCTTACTGCTGTTTTTTAGGGATTTATGTCCCAGCCTGTTTTACATGCATCTGAATTTCTAATTTTAAAAAATATTAATATAAATAAGACAGTAAAAATTAAATTTCAGTTGTTGCAATTTCTTCATCTGTTGGAACATCATCGTTTAGACCAACAAGTGCTTCAGAAACATTTCGTGAATGATAACCGATACGTTCAAGAACCCCGATCATATCGATATATAGTAATCCACCTTTTGTTGTACATTCACCACGATTAAGGCGTTTAATATGACCTTTACGTAATTTATGCTCAATATTAAATGATTCTCTGCTACGTTCTACAATTTCATCTTTTTTCGTTTTGTCATAAACATCTAACATATCGATGGCTTTATCAAATGACTCGGCAACATGGTTGAATAATTTATCCATACCGCGTTGTGCGTCTACTGTAATTCGAATATCTTCATCATGTTGTCGTTTTAATTGAGCGACATACTCTTCTGTTAACTCTGCTACTTTTAAAATAGAGCGATTGACATCAAACATTACTGCTAAACGCTCAACGTCAGCCTTCGTAATTGCTTTTGTAGAAATTCTAACTAAATAATTTCGAATGCTATCATTGATTGTTTCAACAGCTTGATGCTTTTGTTCAAGCTTCTTGATCAATTTTTTATCGTCTTTTGTAATTTCGCGAATGTCTTCAAACATTGATAAGACAATTTGACCAACATTTTGTAATTCTTTTTGCGTTTCTTGTAATGCGACACCAGGTGCGTGATAAACAAGATCTTTATTTAAGTGCTGAGGTTTATACTCATCAGCAATATCTTTTCCTGGGACAAGCTTTGTAACAATCCAAGCTAATGCGCCTACGAATGGTAATTGAATTAAAGTATTCGTTACGTTGAAGATACCGTGTGAAACAGCAATCGTCATCGCTGGTTTTAAGTGCCATACATCTTGTAACAAACTAATTAAATGAATCACAATTGGCAAGAAAATTGTGAAGATAATTACTCCGATTAGGTTAAAGATGACGTGTACAAGCGCCGCACGTTTTGCAGCGATTGAGCCGGCTAAACTAGCTAAAATAGCTGTAATCGTTGTACCGATGTTATCGCCAAGTAAAACTGGAATTGCTGCATTTAAACTAATTAAATCTTGTTGATAAAATTCTTGTAAAATACCAATCGTCGCACTTGAACTTTGAACAAGCGCTGTTAATCCTGCGCCAACAATGACAGCGAGTATTGGATTTGATGACATATCAAGCATTAATTGCTTAAATCCATCTAATGATGCTAAAGGTTTAACGGCATCACCCATAAATTCTAAGCCGAAGAATAGAGAACCGAAACCGAATAGTATACGGCCAATGTTATTGATTTTAGAGCGTTTAAAGAAAAAGATTAAAAATGCACCTAATGCTAAAATTGGCATTGCATATTCGCCTAAATCTATACCAATAATAAATGCAGTTACCGTAGTACCAATATTTGCACCCATTATCACGCCAATGGCCTGTTTTAAAGTCATAAATCCAGCTGTGACAAGTCCGATTGTGATAACTGTCGTACCTGAACTACTTTGAATTAAAATAGTTACAACGATACCTGCAATAACACCTAATACTGGATTTGATGTAAATTTGTTTAAAATATCTCGTAGCCTGTCTCCTGCTGATGCTTGAAGCCCGTCTCCCATAATTTTTAAGCCGTATAGGAAAATACCTAAACCACCTAAAAAGGAGAAAATGACTTCTGTAACCGACATTTCCATTATTTCACCTCAAATAAGCTTTATATGTCGATTATCGCTTATAATTGTAAATTTAATGTTAAGATTAGGTAAAATTATTTAACAATATATGTTATTTGTATATTGCTAGTAAAATATCATCACTATTTATGTAAATTTTCAGTGTGAAAAGGCAGGTTTGCAATCACTTGTTTTATAAAATGATGCAATAAATCATGTGACAATGTTTTGGCAATAAAAAATCATGAGAGTGGAACAACGAAATAATTTTTATAAAAACATCATTTTGTCCCAGTCTCATGATTCGAAATCACCAAATAAAAATCTATTAATGGTTTTCGTTATAACAATTTGTGTTCTTTTAATAATGCCTCAATGTACGTACCTTTTACCTTTTTAAGGAATCCAGCTAATGCGAGTTTTTGCATTTTCGAATCTTTAGTAATCTCACGCAAATCTTGGTGGTCATTGAGCTCATATACAGCATCCATTAAGACGCGAAGATCAAATGGACTATTGATGACCTCTGGGATGCCACGATCTATATTTAGCAATTGATAAACAGCTTCCATTGCAGTACGAACAGAATATTCTGTTGTAAATACAGTGTCACGTTCTGTTTCTGCAAAGTTACCAATAAATGCTAAATTTTGAGATTGATGAGGGACGACTAAAGGTCTGTCGCCGATAGCACGCGTCATGAAATAAGAAGTGATATATGGCATATAAACAGGAATCGTATTAGATGCATGTTTTGCTAAGTCTTCAATTTTGTCAGTTGATACACCTAAGTGATACAGCCATTCTTGACATATTTCATTACCACTACATTCTGTAATTGGCTTTTTAATATAATCGCCGCTTACATCTGAATATAAGGCATAAATCCATGTAGATATTTCATTTTCAGGTTGTTCTTTAAACTGTTGCTGACGATTGATTGTAAAACTCATTTGCCATGCAGAATCATTGATTGTAATAATACCACCTGTAACTGTTTTGCCTGCAAGTGGATCACGTTTACAAATACTTTCTATTGTATCGATAATCTCTTTATTGTTTGTCGTAGAAGTTGCTGAAACAAATCAACTTTTTTCAGGAATATTTTGGCAAAACTTGTCAGGATTACCAAATTCAGGACTTTGTCGCGCCAAATTTTTCCATAACGTCCAACTACCGCCTAATTCGTTAGTTGGTGGCGCGGGCGTATTGTTATCACCATACGTAGAGCTTTCCGTAATACTACCGTTTGTCACAAAGACAAGATCATCTACAGTCAGTTTAATTGACTCTGCTTTGCTATGTCGGTGAATTAATATTTCTCGGGCAATTTTTTGACTTGTCGTAACATCTACTTTAATATCTTCGACTTTTACATCGTATTCAAATTGAACCCCATGCGATTTCAAATATTCAACCATAGGTAATACTAAAGATTCATATTGATTATATTTAGTGAATTTTAAAGCTGAAAAGTCTGCGAGACCACCAATATGATGAACGAATCGCATTAGATAGCGACGCATTTCCATTGCAGAATGCCACGGTTCAAATGCAAACATTGTTTTCCAGTAAATCCAAAAGTTTGAATTAAAGAAGTCGTTGGAAAATACATCCGTGATTTTGACATCATCTAAATCTTCTTCATTCGTTAAGCATAAATCTAAAATTTCTTTAATTGCTTTTTTGGTCAAAGTGAAGTCTCCATCGGTAACTAAACGTTGACCCTGTTTTTCAATAACTCGACAGCGAGAATAGTTAGGATCCTCTTTGTTTAGCCAATAGAACTCATCTAATACAGACGCGTTATCGATTTCTAATGAAGGGATAGATCTGAATAAGTCCCACAAACACTCAAAGTGGTTCTCCATTTCACGACCACCGCGGACAACATAGCCTTTTAAAGGAATATTTTCACCGTCAAGACTACCACCTGCTTTAGGTAACTCTTCTAAAATATGAATCTTCGAACCTTCCATTTGACCATCCCTAATTAAGAAACAAGCTGCCGCAAGTGAAGCTAACCCAGACCCGATTAAGTAAGCAGATTTGTTTTCTACATTTTCAGGTTTTTTAGGGCGCGCAAATGCTTCATAGTTACCATAACTGTAATACATATTCACCAAGTCCTTTCGTATTAGAATACACTCAAACTATACCCCTTTGTGAATTGCAAATATTAGTATTTATATTGGTAAATATGACGAAATTAGATCATTTTTATATTTTTTATTTTTAAAACTTTATCACTCGAATATTTTTGGATTCTGAGGTACGGGACTTGGAATAACTCGGATCATTATGTGGCATGTTATACAGGTAAATATAAGCTATGCACATTTAACAAGCCGATACTCCTAACGCAACTATAGTATCATTACATATTGTTTAATCGTTTGGGGTAATGTAATTAAAAGGTAAAATAGGCAGAGTGTTATACATAAAATGTAAAGAAAGAGGCGATAGAATGTCTAAAATCAGGTCTTTTACAATATTAAGTCTACTTATTTACTTAGCTATGATGTGCTATACAGTAATGAACTATTCAAAATTACCAACGAAAGTGCCTATTCATTATAATTTAGCAGGGGATGCTGATAACTTTGCTGATAAATGGGTGTTGCTATTGATTAATAGTGCATTTATAGTGATATGGCTTATATTTTTCATCGCAGGTAAATACTATGAACGATTTGCTAAATGGTCACATTATAATCACACACCACGTGAAATTCGAGCGATTAAATTATTTTTAAGTACGTTAAATTTGGAGATTATGAGCTATATTTCAATTTTCATGATTTTAGAAATTTGGCAAATACAACACCATCATCAATTAAATTTATTATGGTTTAATATGATATTTATCATTATCATTGGTTTGACGCTTGTCATATTTTGTTTACTTCCTACAATTCATAAAATGAGAGATTCTCAATAAAAATATAAACTGTCATGATGCAGTTTTGAAGCGGATTTCGAAGATTATTATAAATAATATCTAGTATTTATAAATAAAATGATATATTATTTATTATAGTTAAATATTGTGTAAATTTTGTGAACTTTTTGTAAAAATTCGATTGCCCGTCACATATAGGAATGTTACATTTTAAATATGTGATCATCGCAAAATATAAGTTGAAATAGGTTGTAGATTAATCTGGATGATAAATATTTTATATAAAGAGAGGGAGTCATTATGACACTACTTACTGTAAATCCATTCGATAATGTTGGATTATCAGCCTTAGTTGCAGCAGTACCTATTATTTTATTTCTATTATGCTTAACCATTTTTAAAATGAAAGGCATTTATGCAGCATTGACAACTTTGGTTGTTACATTAATTGTGGCTTTATTTGTGTTCGAATTACCAGCACGTGTATCAGCAGGTGCAATAACAGAAGGCGTTGTTGCCGGTATTTTCCCAATAGGATATATCGTGTTAATGGCAGTTTGGTTATATAAAGTTTCTATTAAAACAGGACAATTTTCTATTATTCAAGACAGTATTGCAAGTATTTCAGAAGACCAACGTATTCAACTATTATTAATTGGATTTTGTTTCAACGCATTTTTAGAAGGTGCAGCAGGATTTGGTGTACCGATTGCAATTTGTGCAGTGTTATTGATTCAACTTGGCTTTGAACCATTAAAAGCTGCGATGTTATGCTTAATTGCTAATGGTGCGGCAGGTGCCTTTGGTGCGATAGGTTTACCAGTTAGTATTATTGATACGTTTAACTTAAGTGGAGGCGTTACAACATTAGATGTTGCGAGATATTCAGCATTAACACTTCCGATTTTAAACTTTATTATTCCATTTGTTTTAGTATTTGTTATAGATGGCATGAAAGGTATTAAAGAAATTTTACCTGTCATCTTAACAGTGAGTGGTACATATACTGGATTACAATTATTATTAACAATATTCCATGGTCCAGAACTAGCAGACATTATTCCATCACTAGCAACAATGGTGGTACTAGCATTTGTTTGTCGTAAATTTAAACCGAAAAATATTTTCAGGTTGAAAGAATCAGAACATAAAATTCAAAAGCGTACACCTAAAGAAATCGTATTTGCATGGAGCCCATTCGTCATTTTAACTGCTTTTGTATTAGTATGGAGTGCACCATTCTTCAAAAAATTATTCCAACCTGGAGGTGCGCTTGAAAGTTTAGTATTAAAAATGCCAATTCCAAATACTGTGAGTGATTTATCTCCTAAAGGTATTGCGTTGCGTCTTGATATGATTGGGGCAACTGGAACAGCGATTTTACTAACGGTGATTATTACAATTTTAATTACGAAGTTAAAATGGAAAAGTGCAGGTGCCTTATTGGTCGAAGCAATTAAAGAATTATGGTTACCGATCCTTACAATTTCAGCTATTCTAGCTATTGCTAAAGTCATGACATACGGTGGTTTGACTGTAGCAATTGGACAAGGTATTGCTAAAGCTGGTGCGATTTTCCCATTATTCTCTCCAGTACTAGGCTGGATTGGTGTGTTTATGACTGGTTCAGTTGTAAATAACAATACTTTATTTGCGCCTATTCAAGCGACAGTGGCACAACAAATTTCGACAAGCGGTTCATTACTTGTGGCAGCTAACACTGCAGGTGGTGTAGCAGCGAAGCTTATTTCACCACAATCAATTGCCATTGCGACTGCAGCTGTTAAAAAAGTTGGTGAAGAATCTGCATTATTAAAAATGACATTAAAATACAGTATTATATTTGTAGCCTTTATCTGTATTTGGACATTTATACTAACGTTAATATTCTAAATATACGTTGTAGTGTTTGATTTAATTTAAATAATAAATGAAGAATCGAGCTAGTACGAGATACTATATGTATTTCACTAGTTCGATTTTTTACATTTGGAAACACTTGTTGTGTCTATAGATTTCACGATTTGTTTCTTCGATGGCTGTCAGAAATATGAGGTCAATAAAAAATGCACTAAGCAACAAAAGATGTTGCCAGTGCATTTATTATAGTTCGCATCCGAACAAATAAGAATGATTTGAATATATAAGTTAAAATTGGTTTGGATAAAATGATATCTATAGTTGTTTATTTTTTATAGTTCACGACGACGTCCAGCTAATAAGGCTGCACCTAACGCTAATGATAATCCACCAAATACAGTTGTACCGATAAATGGATTTTCTTCACCAGTTTCTGGTAATGCTTGAGCTTTGTTAGCTTCTGCATGATTTGCTTGTTGCTTCTTATCAACTACAAGTTTTTGACCAGGTTTAATCATGTTTTTATCTGCTAATTTGTTATCTGCAGCAACTTTGTCAGCAGTAGTGCCGTTTGCTTTTGCAATGTCATTTACTGTATCACCAGGTTTAACGACATGTACCCCGTTACCATCTTCTTTACCAGGTTTGTTGTTATCTTCTTTACCAGGTTTGTTGCCGTCTTCTTTACCAGGTTTGTTGCCATCTTCTTTACCAGGCTTGTTGCCGTCTTCTTTACCAGGTTTGTTGTTATCCTCTTTACCAGGCTTGTTGTTGTCTTCTTTACCAGGTTTGTTTTTGTCTTCCTCATTTGGTGCTTGAGCATCGTTTAACTTTTTAGCTTCTGCTAAAATTTCTTTGCTTACTGAAGGGTCATCTTTAAGACTTTGGATGAAGCCGTTACGTTGTTCTTCAGTTAAGTTAGGTAAATGTAAAATTTCATAGAAAGCATTTTGTTGTTCTTTGTTAAATTTGTTATCAACCTTTGGTGCTTGAGCATCATTTAGCTTTTTAGCTTCTGCTAATAGGTTAGCACTTTGGCTTGGGTCATCTTTTAAGCTTTGGATGAAACCATTACGTTGCTCTTCGTTTAAATTTGGTAAATGCAGGATTTCATAGAAAGCATTTTGTTGTTCTTGGTTGAATTTGTTGTCAGCTTTTGGTGCTTGTGAATCGTTAAGTTTTTGAGCTTCGCCTAAAAGGTTATTACTTTGACTAGGATCATCTTTAAGACTTTGGATGAAACCATTGCGTTGTTCTTCATTTAAATTAGGCATGTTCAAGATTTGATAGAAAGCACTTTGTTGATCTTTGTTGAAGTTATTTTGTTGCGCATCAGCTTTTGGTGCTTGTGAATCATTAAGTTTTTGAGCTTCACCTAAAACGTTAGCGCTTTGGCTAGGATCATCTTTAAGACTTTGGATGAAACCATTACGTTGTTCAGCATTTAAGTTAGGCATATTTAATACTTGATAAAAAGCATTTTGTTGAGCTTCATCGTGTTGCGCAGCATTTGCAGCAGGTGTTACGCCACCAGAGATAAGTAAAGTACCTAAAGTTACAGATGCAATACCTACACCTAGTTTACGAATTGAATAAATATTTTTCTTTTTCAAATTAATACCCCCTGTATGTATTTATAAGGTCATCATAATATAACGAATTATGTATTGCAATACTAAAATCTATATTTATAATTAAATTTAAATGTAAGTTTTACAACTTATTAAATAAATATTTTGTGTAAATAATTTTTCAGAAATACAAAGATTCGATTGGACAATTTCGCTTTAAATCCAATTATAAAAACCGATAAAATGTAGCGATAAATCAACGATGAAAGCGATTTAATAAAGTAGAGTTAATTATATTTTTTTACAACAAATTCGAGTAAGTGAAATAATTTGGACTAAGTTGAAATTTGAAAAAGGGATAAACATCATTGTGACTAACAATTGATTTTTAGAAGATCTCTATAAAGTGAAATAAAAATACAAGAGATCGAGACATAAAGCTTTTGTGCTCTGGGTAACCGATTAACGGCGTCCCAAAAGCAAGATTTTGTCCCGACCTCTTGCATGAGGCTTATTTTATTGGAAAACAAGATGTAAATGATCTTTGTCAGCCAATAATTGATTTACTTGTGCCAATAATTTTTCAGCATGGTCTTGTTGTGCGTCATCCATATGAATTAAAATTTTTCTTTCATCTTCAGTTGAGCGTACCTTTATTAGATAACCTTGCTTTTTTAAATTATTGAGAGCTCTAACAGTTTGAGGGTATTTGTGGTGAATCGTCTCAATTAAATCTTTGAGAAGAACGATGTTTTTATTTTGAGAAGTGATAATAGCTAGAATTGTGAATTCTACAAAACTTAGTGTCAGATGTTTTTTGATAATGTTTTTGAAGTACATCGTATACATCATCAAATTAAGAAAATCTTTACTATCTTTTGGTATGATTTGTGATTCACTTTGATCCGCGTGATTAAATTTTTTGATGATTTGATCAAATAATGATACGCGTTCTGCAATTTTTTCTCGTTGCTCTTCTGATATAGAAATATAAGTATTACGCTCATCTATTTTACTTCGAATTTTGCTAACATATGAATGCTTCACTAGAACCTTTATATGCTGGACTAAATCGGATTGTTTATAACATAAATCTGAGACGATTTTTTTAAATGGTAGTGTCTTTTCTTGTTGATGAAATAAATAAGTCAGTAATATAAATTCTTTTATAGTCATATCGACTTCAGGCTTTACCTTTTTCTTAAAACGAAACATGTATGCTTCAATGATTATAAAATCTCTAATTTTGTCTTGTTTATTATATTTCATTGTTTTTCTCCTTGTATATGCACTTTATTTTAATATAACACAATATAATAAGAAAAATAATCCATAATTTACAATTAAAAATAATATGATATTTTTATTAAAATTTGTGTTTTTGAATAAATGACATTATCAAACACTATATTTAAATAAGAAATAGCTATCGATATTTGAAAAATAGAAGAATATTGTCCTCTATTATAGAATATGAGCCAGTGTTAATTGTATAAAGTGGATTAATATGCAATAAAAGAAGTCGACACTTGTTAACAATCAATACAGGCACGTGTAAAGAAAAAACCTCGCAACTATATGTCAACTTTTATAAGCTAACAATGTTGTGAGGTCATTTTATTTTAATAGATAACTTTATAATTTTTTTACAGTCAATAATAAGTAAATGAAGAATGGTGCACCGAATGCAGCGATAAATATACCAGCTGGCACTTCTTTAGGTAAAAATAAGGTGCGTCCAATTAAGTCGGCAATAACGATTGAAATAGCACCAATCATTGCTGACATGAGTAACTTTTTAGCGTAACTTCCTCTAACGATTGTTTTGGCAATGTGAGGGGAAATTAAACCTACAAAACCAATATTACCTACTAAACTTATTGCGATAGATACAAGTATCGTAGAGGTAATTAATTGGATAAGTTTCATGCGTTGCACATTTAAACCTAAGCCAATTGCTACAGGATCATCAAGTATAGATATTTTCATTTTAGGAATGACAAGAAATAGCAATGGAACAATAGCTATAATAACAATGCCCAAAATAAAAGTATCTTTAAACGTTGCACCATAAAGACTACCAACTAGCCATGTATATGCTTTAGCTGCAGATAATTGCTTTGTTGTAATGAGTAAGCCTTGGACAAGTGCAATGAACAGCGTTTGCATTGAAATACCAATGATAATTAAAGTCGTCGGTCGAATTTGACCTTTCGTTTGAAATATTAATAGTATTACCATTGCTAATGCGCCACCTAACACTGCGAAAAGTGGCAGTAGATGTATCGACAAATGACTGAAAAATGCAATGAATACAACAGCACTTAAGCTAGCGCCACCTGTGATGCCGATAATATCTGGCGAGGCAATAGGGTTTTTTAATACATTTTGTAACATTAAACCACTCATCCCTAATGCAGCTCCAGCTAAAATTGCAAGTGTAATACGAGGCAAACGTAATACCTCTAAAGTGAATTGATCAATGCTTTCATTAGGATTTAAAAAGTACATCAATACGCGTTGAAATGGTATAAAACTAGAACCGACCATCATACTTACCACAGATACGAGGGTTAAAAAGATTAACGCGAAGATGAGGTTATAGGAGTCTTTTTTATTAATCTTTTCTGTCATAAGCGTTGACGTCCTTTCTTCATTATATAAATTAAGACAATAGCGCCAATTACAGCCGTAACAACGCCAATAGGTAACTCTAATGGCTTAATAATCACGCGTGCAATCATATCTGATATGATCATTAGAATAGCACCAGCTAGTGCCGTAAATGGAATCAGATATTTATAATTTGGTGGTAATAAACGTTTGCTAATATTTGGAACAATGAGTCCAACGAAAACAATTGATCCAGCAACGGCAACTGAAATTCCAGCTAGCATACTAATGAGCAAAATAATAATCCATTTTATTAATTTAATATTTTGCCCAAGCCCCGTTGCAATATCATCACTGGTCATCAATATATTAATATGTGAAGCTATACTAAACGCGATTAAAATAAGTATTAACACAAGTGGGATAATCCATGGTATATCCCATATATTACGCAATGAAACAGAGCCGCTTAGCCAGAATAGGAGTCCTTGCAAGTCAGTTTCATTCATAATGAGTATGCCTTGAGTAAAGGCTGTAAATAGCATTGCAATCGCTGCACCCGCTAAGATGACACGATGAGGTGAGAATAGTGTTTGTCTAAACATACCAAGTGCGACGACTAATACAGTAACAACAATGGCACCTAAAAATGCAATAACTACAATCATTTTAAATGACTGAATTTGAATAAATGTAATACTAAAAATGACAAAAAATACAGCACCTGCATTGACCCCAAAAAGACCTGGAGATGCTATTGAATTTCGTGTGAGTGCTTGCATCAACAAACCTGACACAGCAAGTGCAGCACCTGTCAATAAGGCGATGATGGTTCTCGATGCACGTGCACCAGTGACAACATTATGTAAATCGCTTTCACTATCAAAGTTGAATAACGCCTGTATCACCGTAATAGGTGACACAAGCGTATTCCCAATCATTAAACTTAAGATAGCTACTATTGCAAGACATAAACCAGCAATAACGATTTGATATTTCGGTTTAAGTAGCATCGTAAAACTCCTTAATTATTTTGATTGTTTTTCAATATTTAACTTTTCGTATAAATCGTCAATCAGTTTTAATGATGATTTATATCCACCAGCTAAGTTCCAAGTAATTTCATCTAAATCATCAGATACTTGGTTGTTTTTAACAGCATCTAGATTTTTCCATTCTTTACTTGAAGTCCATTCGCTTTCAGTCTTTTTAACTAATGCAGCATCTTTTGCGTTTGGATCAGATTTTACAACAAAAATATGATCAGCGTTCATTAATGGAATACTTTCTTTAGATGTTAATTGAATAATATCTTTACCATTATCAACTTGTTTTTGTAAATCTTTATTACGTTTAAATCCTAAATCGTTTAGAATTTCTCCTGCGTATCCACCAGCATAGATTCTTGTATGGTCAGCACGGAAGTTAACAACTGATGCTTTCAATGGCCATGCATCTTTATATTTCGCTTTTGCATCTTTTTGGAATGCAGCTACTTTATCATCATACTTTTTCAGTAAATCATCAGCTTCTTTTTCTTTCCCTAAAGCTTTCCCCATTAATTTTGTCGTATCTTTAAACTTGAATACTGTGTCAGTAGAAACAGTTGGTGCAATTTTAGATAATTGATCGTAAACTTTTTCGTTTCTAACTTTTGACGCGACAATTAAATCAGGTTTTAATTTAGAAATTTCTTCTAAGTTTGGTGCAGGTTCTTGACCTACAATTTTAGTATCTTTTAAATCATTTTTTATGTAATCAAATTTCGGTTTTTGTGTCCATGATTCTACAGCACCTACAGGTTTAACACCTAAAGATACAGCAACATCAGTGGCACCTTGATATAATGTGACAACACGTTTTGGTTTCCCTTTAATTTCAGTTGTCCCCATTGCATGTTTGATAGAAGTCGTTTCCTTGTCTTTGCTATCTGATTGCTTATTTGAATTCCCACTACATCCTGCTAAAACAAGTAGGAAAGCAAGTGTAACAACAAGCATTTTAATTACTTTATTCATTGATTAATTAGCCTCCTTCGTGATGTATGACAATGAGAATCATTATCACAAACAAGTATGAATTAAATTATTTCTTAAGTCAATAAAATATTTATGATTTACATGCAACTTATAATTATTTGACATATAAATGCATAAAAAATATAATCCTAGTTACTTGATAGTGAGAATCATTATCAATTAGGTAACACACAATATTATAGAATTTTAAATTTGAGGAGGAAGCGCTTTTGATTGAACGAAGTCAAGCATGTCACGATTCATTATTAGATTCTGTAGGGCAGACACCCATGGTTCAACTTCATCAACTATTTCCAAAGCACCAAGTGTTTGCAAAGTTAGAGTATATGAATCCAGGAGGCAGTATGAAAGATCGACCAGCCAAGTACATTATTGAACATGGTATTGAATCTGGTCTTATAACTGAGAATACGCATTTAATTGAAAGTACCTCTGGAAATTTAGGTATTGCCTTGGCGATGATAGCTAAAATTAAAGGATTAAAGCTCACTTGTGTTGTTGATCCTAAAATATCGCCAACAAATTTGAAAATTATTAAAAGTTACGGCGCCAATGTAGAAATGGTTGAAGAACCTGATGAGCATGGGGGTTATTTAATGACTCGTATTGCTAAGGTTCAAGAACTATTAACTTCTATTAAAGATTCATATTGGATTAATCAATATGCAAATGAGTTAAATTGGCAAGCCCATTATCATGGTGCTGGAACTGAAATAGTAGAAACAATTAAACAGCCTATAGACTATTTTGTCGCACCAGTAAGTACGACAGGTAGCATTATGGGTATGAGTAGAAAAATTAAAGAAGTACATCCAAACGCACAGATTGTTGCCGTGGATGCTAAAGGGTCAGTCATTTTTGGTGACAAACCTATTAACCGAGAGTTACCTGGTATTGGTGCAAGTCGCGTACCAGAAATTTTGAATAGATCAGAGATTAATCAAGTCATTCATGTAGATGATTATCAATCTGCACTAGGCTGCCGCAAATTAATTGCTTATGAAGGTATTTTTGCAGGTGGTTCAACAGGTTCAATTATTGCAGCAATAGAGCAGTTAATAACAAAGATAGACGAAGGTGCAACAATTGTAACGATTTTACCAGACCGAGGAGATCGTTATTTAGATTTAGTGTACTCAGATACATGGTTAGAAAAAATAAAGTCAAGACAAGGAGTTAAATCAGAATGAATAAAGAGATGTTGTATTTAAATAGATCAGATATTGAACAAGCAGGAGGTAATCATTCACAAGTTTATGTGGACGCGTTAACAGAAGCATTAACTGCGCATGCACATAATGACTTTGTACAACCGCTTAAACCATATTTAAGACAAGATCCTGAAAATGGACATATAGCAGATAGAATCATTGCTATGCCAAGTCATATCGGTGGCGATTACGCGATTTCAGGTATTAAGTGGATTGGTAGTAAACACGACAATCCATCAAAACGTAATATGGAACGTGCTAGTGGTGTCATTATTTTAAATGATCCAGAAACAAATTATCCAATTGCAGTTATGGAAGCTAGTTTAATTAGTAGTATGCGTACAGCAGCAGTTTCGGTGATTGCAGCCAAACATTTAGCTAAAAATGGGTTTAAAGATTTAACAATTATTGGTTGTGGATTAATCGGAGACAAGCAATTACAAAGTATGTTAGAACAATTTGATCATATTGAACGCGTCTTTGTATATGATCAATTTCCTGAAGCATGTGTACGCTTTGTTGATAGATGGCAACAACAGCGCCCAGAAATTAAATTTATTGCAGCTGAAACAGCTAAAGAAGCTGTGTCAAATGGTGAAGTAGTCATTACATGTACTGTTACAGATCAACCATATATTGAATACGATTGGTTACAAAAAGGTGCATTTGTTAGCAATATTTCTATTATGGATGTACATAAAGAAGTATTTATTAAAGCTGATAAAGTCGTTGTAGATGACTGGTCACAATGTAATCGTGAAAAGAAAACAATTAATCAACTTGTATTAGAAGGGAAATTTAGCAAAGAAGCACTACATGCTGAACTTGGACAGCTTGTTACTGGTGAAATTCCTGGTCGTGAAAATGATGATGAAATCATATTACTTAATCCAATGGGCATGGCCATTGAAGATATTGCAAGTGCTTATTTTATTTATCAGCAAGCACAGCAACAAAATATTGGTACAACACTAAGCCTATATTAAGAATGCGAGGTGTCTAAATATTGCATACTCATAAAGCAGTGAATACAGCACAAACGATAATATTAAGAGATTTAATTGATGCACTTTTATTTGAAGATATCGCGGGAATTGTTTCAAATAGTGAGATAACTAAGGAACATGGACAAACGATATTAATTTATAAAAATGGGGATCAACAAGTCAAAATACCTGTATATTTTAGTGCGTTAAATATGTTTCGCTATGAAAGTTCAAAACTTATCACGATAGATGGTAGGACATCTAGCAAACTGTTAACAGCGCCAGAATTTTGGCGAATGATTGTTGATATGAATCGGGATTTAAGTGGAGAGTGGGAAGTTGCTCGCGTTGAAGAGGGACTAAATACTGCGACAACCCAACTTGCTAAACAATTATCGGAATTAGACTTGGCAACGCATCCTTTTGTCATGTCAGAGCAATTTGCAAGTTTAAAAGATCGTCCATTTCATCCACTAGCTAAAGAAAAAAGAGGCTTATCAGAAGCAGACTATCAAGTTTATCAAGCTGAATTAAATCAATCATTTCCTTTAATGGTTGCAGCTGTTAAAAAGACACATACGATTCACGGTGATGAAGCTGATTATGATGAGTTAGAGCGTTTGACCGCTCCTATAAAAGACCGAGCGAGAGACATGTTGAATCATCAAGGTTTATCGATAGATGACTATGTGCTATTCCCAGTGCATCCTTGGCAGTATCAGCACATTCTGCCGAACATCTTTGTGAAAGAGATTGCTGAGAAATTGGTTATCTTGTTGCCACTAAAATTCGGTGATTATCTTTCATCTTCAAGTATGCGTTCATTAATTGACGTTGCATCTCCTTATAATCATGTCAAAGTACCATTTGCGATGCAGTCATTAGGTGCATTAAGGTTAACGCCTACGCGTTATATGAAAAATGGAGAACAAGCAGAACGATTATTACGTCAACTTATTAATAAGGATGAAGTACTAGCTAAATATGTGACAGTTTGTGATGAGACAGCTTGGTGGTCGTATATGGGTGAAGATAATGATATTTTCAAAGACCAATTAGGACATTTAACTGTCCAGCTAAGAAAATATCCGGAATCATTAGCTAACAATGATACGCAACAACTTGTATCAATGGCTGCACTTGCAGCAAATGACCGTACCTTATATCAAATGATTTGTGGAAAAGATGATCTTTCTAAAAATGACATCATGACATTGTTTGAAGATATCGCACAGATCTTTTTAAAAGTGACTTTATCATTTATGCAATATGGTGCATTACCAGAGTTACATGGTCAAAACATCTTATTGTCATTTGAAAATGGGCGAGTACAAAAATGCGTATTACGTGATCATGATACAGTCAGAATTTATAAACCATGGCTGATATCACATCAGCTTTCATTGCCGCAATATGTTGTAAGAGAAGATACACCTAATACTTTGATAAATGA
Source organism: Staphylococcus roterodami (assembly GCA_022493055.1). Classification (NCBI taxonomy): domain Bacteria; kingdom Bacillati; phylum Bacillota; class Bacilli; order Caryophanales; family Staphylococcaceae; genus Staphylococcus; species Staphylococcus roterodami. The sequence continues at coordinate 84,151 of CP092781.1, forward strand.
AGACTTAGAAACATTCTTTGCTTATTTCCAAACGTTAGCGGTATCGGTAAATCTATATGCCATTATTGATACGATGCAAGATTTATTTGATGTGAGTGAGCATGAACTTATGTCATTGTTAAAACAAATTTTAAAAATTGAAGTTGCAACTATTTCCTGGGTTACAGCTGATCAGTTAGCGGTAAGACATATTTTATTTGATAAACAAACATGGCCGTTTAAGCAAATATTATTGCCATTGCTTTATCAACGAGATAGCGGTGGAGGTAGTATGCCTTCCGGTTTAACTACTGTACCAAATCCAATGGTGACATATGATTGAACAGTCTATCTGGCGCAATAATTTTCGCATTTTATGGCTCAGTCAGTTTATCGCGATTGCAGGTCTTACAGTACTCGTGCCATTATTACCTATTTATATGGCATCGTTACAAAACCTTTCAGTCGTCGAAATACAGTTGTGGAGTGGCATTGCCATTGCTGCTCCCGCTGTTACGACGATGATAGCTTCACCGATTTGGGGAAAGCTAGGCGATAAAATCAGCCGGAAATGGATGGTATTGCGAGCGCTACTTGGTTTAGCAATATGTTTGTTTTTAATGGCATTATGTTCGACACCGTTACAATTTGTACTTGTGAGACTACTACAAGGATTATTTGGTGGCGTAGTTGACGCATCAAGTGCTTTTGCAAGTGCAGAAGCACCAGTAGAAGATCGTGGAAAAGTATTAGGAAAGCTGCAAAGTTCAGTGAGTGCTGGCTCACTAGTTGGACCATTAATTGGTGGCATTACGGCTTCGATATTAGGGTTTGGCGCACTACTAATGAGTATTGCTGTTATTACTTTTGTTGTTTGTATTTTTGGTGCATGGAGATTAATTGAAACAGCGCATGTACCGAAATCACAAATACCTAATATTAATAAAGGTATTCGTCGTTCATTTCAATATCTGTTATGCACTCAACAAACGTGTCGATTTATTATAGTTGGTGTTTTAGCAAATTTTGCTATGTACGGTATGTTAACTGCGCTATCACCGTTAGCATCATCAGTCAACCACACAACATTAGACGATCGTAGTGTCATTGGTTTTCTACAATCTGCATTTTGGACAGCTTCGATATTAAGTGCGCCTTTATGGGGGCGCTTTAATGATAAATCCTACGTTAAATCAGTATATATTTTTGCAACGGTAGCGTGTGGCTGTAGTGCTATATTACAAGGTTTAGCGACGAATGTAGAATTTTTAATGGCCGCAAGAATACTACAAGGATTGACATATAGTGCACTTATTCAAAGTGTTATGTTTGTCGTCGTAAATGCATGTCACCAACAACTAAAAGGCACATTTGTAGGAACGACAAATAGTATGTTAGTCATTGGTCAAATTATTGGTAGTCTTAGTGGTGCTGCCATTACAAGTTATACTTCACCGGCAACTACGTTTATCGTTATGGGCGTTGTATTTGCTGTAAGTAGCTTGTTTTTAATTTGTTCAAACATCACTAATCAAATCAACGATCACACATTAATGAAATTATGGGAGTTGAAACAAAAAAGTGCAAAATAAAGAATTAATACAATATGCAGCGTATGCGGCTATCGAGCGCATTTTAAATGAGTATTTTAGAGAGAGTAACTTATATCAAGCTCCAGCTCAAGATAATCAATGGTCTATTCAATTATCAGAAGTTGAAACATTAACTGGTACATTTCGTTATTGGTCTGCTATGGGACATCATATGTATGGCGCAGAGGTATGGCTTCTTGATGGCAAAAGTAAGAAATTAGCAACATATAAAGAAGCGATTGCACGTATTTTGCAACATATGGCGCAAAGTGCTGATAATCAAACAGCTGTACAGCAACATATGGCACAAATTATGTCAGATGTAGATAATAGTATTCATCGAACAGCACGTTATTTGCAAAGTAGTAAGACAGACTATACAGAGGATCGCTATATCGTCTCCGAACAATCTTTGTATTTAGGTCATCCGTTTCATCCGACGCCAAAGAGCGCAAGTGGATTTTCAGAAGATGATTTAGAGCGATACGCACCGGAATGTCATACTTCATTTCAATTGCATTATTTAGCTGTACATCAAGATATCATTTTGTCGCGTTATGTTGAAAATATGGAAAATCAGGTTTCGACAGTATTACACCAATTAGCTGGTATCGATATGTCAGAGTTACCCAAAGACTTTATTTTATTACCGATACATCCTTATCAAATTGGTGTGTTGCGACAACATCCTCATTTTATTCAATATAGTGAACAAGGCTTAATTAAAGATTTAGGTGTTTCAGGTGACATTGTATATCCAACATCTTCTGTAAGAACGGTATTTTCAAGGACATTAAACATTTATTTGAAATTACCGATACACGTTAAAATTACTAACTTTATACGTACAAATGATCTTGAGCAGATTGAACGTACAATTGATGCAGCTCAAGTTATTGCAACGATTAAAGATGATGTAGAAACACCTCATTTTAAATTAATGTTTGAAGAAGGATACCGTGCACTATTACCTAATCCACTAGGACAATCAGTTGAACCTGAAATGGATTTATTAACGAATAGTGCAATGATTGTCCGTGAAGGTATTCCAAATTATCATTCAGAAAAAGACATTCATGTGTTGGCATCATTATTTGAAACAATGCCTGATGCACCGACGTCTAAGTTATCACATGTTATTGAGGAAAGTGGTTTAACATCGGAAGCATGGCTCGAATCTTATTTAGATCGCACGTTATTGCCGATATTAACTTTATTTAGTGACACAGGAATTAGTCTGGAAGCACATGTACAAAATACATTGATTGAATTAAAAGACGGTATTCCTGAAGTGTGCTATGTCAGAGATTTAGAAGGGATTTGTCTTTCAGCTACAATTGCTACGGAAAAACAACTTATCCCTAATGTAGTATCTATATCAAGTCCTGTTGTATATGCACATGACGAAGCGTGGCATCGACTTAAATATTACGTTGTAGTAAATCATTTAGGGCATTTAGTATCTACAATTGGTAAGGCAACACAGAATGAAGATGAATTGTGGCAATTGGTAGCGCGCCGTCTTATAGATTGGAAGGAAAAATATGTTGATAATGCAGTGTTTGTTGAATGTGTTGAAGATTTATGTCAATCACCGACGATTGCTGCTAAAGCAAACTTAATGAGTAAATTGAATGATTGTGGTGGAAACCCAATTTATACACATATACCAAATCCAATTTGTCATAACAAGGAGGTATCGTATTGTGAATAATGCAATTAATAGCGCAATTCTTGAGCGTGTTAAAACTAGAGTCATGTACCAACTTGTATCATCACTTATTTATGAAAATATCGTTGTATATAAGGAAGCATATCGAGATGGTGTGCGTCATTTTACAATAGAAGGAAAAGATTCTGAATATCATTTTACTGCTAAAAAAGCACATAGTTTTGATCGAGTATGTCTAACATCATCAGTTACACGTATTGTAGGAAATGATATTACTGAGACGACAGATTACGCGCAATTACTAAGAGAAGCTTTGTTTACATTTCCTAAAGATGATGAAAAGTTAGAACAATTTATCATTGAGTTATTACAAACAGAATTGAAAGATACGCAAAGTTTGCAGTTTCGCGAAGAACATCCACCAGCGAAACCTACAACATTTAATGATTTCGAATCTTATGCGATGGAAGGTCATCGATATCACCCAAGTTACAAATCACGCTTAGGATTTACGCTGAGTGATAATTTGAATTATGGACCTGATTTTGTACCAGAAATTAAATTGCAATGGTTAGCTATTGAAAAAGATAAAGTGGAGTCAACGATATCGCGTAATGTTGTGGTAAATGATTTATTACGACAACAACTTGGTGATGTAACTTACCAACGTTTTATAGAAAACATTGAGGAATCTGGCAAAGATATAGAGGATGTCGAGTTGATTCCTGTTCATCCATGGCAATTTGAACATGTAATACAAGTTGAATTGGCAGAGGAATGGCTCAATGGAACGGTGTTATGGTTAGGTGAAAGTGATGAAGTATATCATCCTCAACAATCGGTTCGAACTATGTCACCGTCAGATATATCGAAATATTATCTTAAAGTACCAATCAGTATAACGAATACATCTACGAAACGAGTATTGGCACCTCACACAATTGAAAATGCTGCCCAAATTACGGATTGGTTAAAGCATATTCAGCAAAAAGATACGTATCTAAGTGATGAATTAAAGACGGTTTTCTTAGGGGAAGTCTTAGGACAGTCTTATTTAAACACACAACTTACATCTTATAAGCAAACTGAAATCTATGGTGCGCTAGGTGTGATATGGCGTGAAAATATATATCATATGTTGAATGGTGAAGAGGAAGCGATACCGTTTAATGCACTTTATGCGAGTGACAAAGATGGTGTGCCATTCATTGAAAAGTGGATAGAATCTTATGGTGTCGAAGCATGGATGAAGCAATTTTTATCTGTTGCGGTTCGTCCAATGATTCACATGCTGTATTATCATGGCATTGCTTTTGAATCGCATGCACAAAATATGATGCTCATTCACGAAAATGGCTGGCCTACGCGAATTGCTTTAAAAGATTTTCATGATGGTGTCCGATTTAAACGTGAACATTTGAGTGAAATTGCTTCACATTTGAAGTTAAAGCCAATGCCAGAAGCACATAAAAAAGTTAATAGTAATTCATTTATTGAAACAGATGATGAACGATTGGTACGAGACTTTTTACACGATGCATTTTTCTTCATCAATATTGCTGAAATCATCTTATTTATTGAAAAGCAATATGGTATCGATGAACAAGTTCAGTGGCAATGGGTTAAAGACGTTATTGTATCTTATCAAGAAGCATTTCCAGAATTGAATAACTATCAACATTTCGATTTGTTTGAACCTACAATTCAAGTTGAAAAGTTAACGACACGTCGTTTGTTAAATGACTCGGAGTTGCGAATTCATCATGTTACTAATCCATTAGGTATAGGAGGTAGTGTTAATGCAACAACTATCCCTGAAAAATAGATTGAACAATGGTGATTCAGTTTATGGCATTTTTAATTCCATACCAGATCCACTGATGATAGAAATTATTGCTGCAAGTGGTTATGATTTTGTTGTGATTGATACAGAGCACGTAGCGATTAATGATGAGACATTGGCGCATTTAATTCGTGCAGCTGAAGCAGCACATATTATTCCAATTGTTCGTGTCACTGCAGTTATAGATAGGGATATCATTAAAGTGTTAGATATGGGTGCAAGAGGTATTATCGTGCCACATGTGAAAGATCGTGAGACAGTTGAACATATCGTTAAGCTAAGTCGTTATTACCCGCAAGGTTTGAGAAGTTTGAATGGTGGACGTATGGCTAGATTTGGACGCATACCATTACTTGATACTATGGAAATGGCTAATGAACATATCATGGTGATTGCTATGATAGAAGATGTTGAAGGGGTTATGGCCATTGAAGATATAGCACAAGTTGAAGGTTTAGACATGATAGTTGAAGGTGCTGCAGATTTATCTCAGTCACTTGGTATGCCATGGAAAACCAGAGATGAAAAGGTAATGTCACACGTTCAACATATATTTGAAGTTGCAAAGGCAAATGGCAAACACTTTTGTGCGTTACCGCGTGAAGATGAAGATATTGCAAAATGGCATAAACAAGGTGTACAAACGTTTATCTTAGGTGATGATCGAGGAAAAATTTATCGTCATTTTTCAGCAACTTTAGCGACGTCTAAGCAGGAAGGGGTTAAAGATTAATGCATGTGGTTCAACCAGTTATCGAACAATTAAAAGCACAACGTCATCCAGTTTGTCATTATATTTATGACTTAGTCGGATTAGCGCAACATTTAAAATACATTACATCATCATTGCCGAGTAATTGTCATATGTATTATGCAATGAAAGCAAATAGTGAACGAACAATTCTAGATACAATAAGTCAATATGTTGAAGGATTTGAAGTTGCATCTCAAGGTGAAATATCTAAAGGACTTGCATATAAACCAGCCAAACATATTATCTTTGGTGGCCCTGGTAAGACAGACGAGGAACTAAGATATGCAGTAAGCGAAGGTATACAACGAATTCATGTTGAGAGTTTATATGAATTACAACGCTTAAATGCAATTTTAGAAGAAGAACAGAAAACACAACATATATTATTGCGTGTTAATTTAGCAGGACCATTTCCTAATGCAACGTTGCATATGGCAGGACGCCCAACACAATTCGGTATTTCTGAAGACGAAGTTGATGATGTTATTGAAGCTGCGCTAGCAATGCCAAATATACATCTTGATGGCTTTCATTTTCATTCAATTTCTAACAATTTAGATGCAAATTTACATGTTGATGTAATGAAACTTTATTTTGAAAAAGCTAAAGCATGGTCTAAAAAGCATCAATTTTCTCTTAAGCATGTTAACTTAGGTGGCGGTATAGGTGTCAATTATGCGGACTTAACTAGCCAATTTGAGTGGAATAATTTTGTAGAACGTTTTAAAACACTGATCGTTGAGCAAGAAATGGAAGATGTGACATTGAACTTTGAATGTGGGCGCTTTATTGTGGCGCATATTGGTTACTATGTGACAGAAGTTCTAGATATTAAGAAAGTACATGGTGCATGGTATGCAATTTTGAGAGGTGGTACGCAACAGTTTAGACTACCGGTATCTTGGCAGCATAATCATCCTTTTGACATTTATCGTTGTAAGGATAATCCATATTCATTTGAAAAAAATTCAATTTCACAACAAGATATAACGTTAGTCGGTCAATTATGTACACCGAAAGATGTCTTTGCTAGAGGTGTAAAGATAGATTCAATGAGTACAGGTGACGTAATTGTTTTCAAATATGCTGGTGCATACGGATGGTCTATCTCACATCATGATTTCTTAAGCCACCCACATCCTGAATTTATTTATTTAACGCAAACAAAGGAGGATGAATAACTATTGAATCATATTCATGAGAATTTAAAATTGGTAGCAGTAGATAAAATTGATCTTCACGAAACATTCGAACCTTTAAGATTGGAAAAAACAAAAAGTAGTATTCAGGCAGATGATTTCATACGTCATCCGATTTTAGTGACACCTATGCAACATGGTCGATATATGGTTATTGATGGTGTCCATCGATATACGAGTTTGAAAGAATTAGGGTGCAAGATGATACCCGTTCAAGAAATTCATGAGACGCAATACTCAATTAGTACTTGGCAACATAAAGTACCATTTGGAGTATGGTGGAAAAATTTACAACAAGAACATCGTTTACCTTGGACTACTGAGACAAGACAAGAAGCACCATTTATTACGATGTGTCATGGTGACACAGAACAATATTTGTATACAAAAGATTTAGGTGAAGCACATTTTCATGTATGGGAAAAGGTTGTTGCTAGTTATAGTGGATGTTGTTCTGTAGAAAGAATTGCGCAAGGTACATATCCTTGCCTTACTCAGCAAGATGTACTCATGAAGTATCAACCATTAAGTTATAAAGAAATTGAAGCGGTTGTTCATAAAGGGGAAACTGTGCCAGCAGGTGTGACACGCTTTAATATTTCAGGACGTTGCCTTAATCTTCAAGTACCACTGTCATTACTTAAACAAGATGATGACGTTGAACAGTTGCGAAATTGGAAGCAGTTTTTAGCAGATAAGTTTGCTAGCATGAGGTGCTATACTGAAAAAGTATACCTTGTTGAACAATAGTTTTACTGTAATTTTAGGAAATTAGAAGGTTTAGAGAATTGATAGCGAAAATATAATATAACAATATAGTGTGGAGAACTTTTAGTATTTTATAAATATGGAAGTTCTCCATTTTTGCATTTTGCATATAAAAATTAAATAAAATAAGGTATATTAATATAAAGTATAAATTTTAAATAAATGGGGAGTAATCATGAACATGAATTTAATTATAGGAAAAATCGCCATTTGGATAGGCATCGTAGTTCAAATATGTTATAACGTCTATATTGTTAGCGTGGCAGCCTTTATCTTTTATATATATGGTGAAGTACCCAGCCCTGAAATAGCTATTTCAATAGCATTAGTAATAATTGCTATCATAAGTTTACCACTCGTCCTAACAGCCATTAATTTAGAGAATAAAATGGAAGTAAAAGGTGCGCTTTTTATTGTTTATGCGATTGTTGCATTTTGTTTACATAATTACCTTTCGTCAATGTTATGGATAGCTAGCGGCATTTTTCTTATTTGGACTAAATATTCAAAAGGTGAATCGACAGACGAAGATGAAAATAAAAATGTTGATATTGAAAGTACAGAGAATCAACTTGAATCTATAGATAAAACCACTAAAGAATAAAGTGAATATTTAAGGCGAAGTATAAATTCTAAATAAATGGGGAATGAGTATGAGCTCAATTATAGGAAGAATAGCAATTTGGATAGGCATCGTAGCTCAAATATATTTTAGTGTTGTCTTTGTCAGGATGATATCTATCGTTATTGCTGGAGGATTTGATTACGAAGCAATTTTTTTATTAGGATTAATATTGACGCTTTTCACTGTTTTACCAACCATTTTTACTGCGGTTTATATGGAAAGTTACTCGGGAATTGGAGGTACACTTTTCATTGTTTATGCAATTATTGCACTGTGTTTACATAATTACCTTTCGTCAATTTTATGGCTAATTGGTGGTGTTTTTCTTATTTGGACTGAATATTCAAAAGATGAATCGACAGACGAAGGTGAAAATAAAAATGGTGATATTGAGAGTACAGAGAATCGAATTGAATCCACAGATAACACCACTAAAAAGTAAAACGAATGCTTACTGCGAAGTATAAATTTTAAATAAATGGGGAGTAGTCATGGGGAAAAGTACAGAAATAATATTAATATGGATGGGCGTAATCATTCAAATAGCATATGTAGCTGTTATATCTTTATTTATATATATATTTGCATTATTTTTTGGATCATTTTTTGGATTTTTATATTTGTTAAAAGGTAATGATATTGAAGATTTATTAGCAACACCAAATTCATTTATGATATTTGCCACATGCTTAATTATATTTTCAGTCATACCTATTATCGTATTGGCATTTGACTTATCTAAAGGAAGAATTATAAAAGGTATCATATTAGTTGTATATGCTATTATCGCTTTATTAATATACAACTTTGTATCTGCAATACTTTGGTTTATTGCAGCTATTTTACTTTTTGTTAGGAAAGAATCGTCAGCTGCTAAAGATACTGTTGTTGTTCAAAGTCGCAAAGGAACTTCCGAACAAGCAATACGTTATAAACTTATATACAAATCTTCTTCAACAAAACATGGTAATGGCTTAATCAAATCAGCACATACAGATGAAAATAAAAAAATAATTGATAACAAAACAATCGATATTCACCTTGATGCTAATGAAATATTGACAAAGATTAACACTGATTCAAATCAAGCACAACATACAGAGGACACCAGAACTGAATTGGAAAGTAAAGACATGAGTGAACATCCAGAGTTTAAAAATGTCGCGACTAAAAATAATGAAGGCTCAAAACAAGAAGCACACACAGCTGGTGTAGAATCTAAAAGTGATAGTGATGATACAGAACCTCCAATTGAGCCAAAAAATCATTCATCTAAAAAAGATTAACGACATTACGATAGTGTCTTTCTCAAGAAATTAATTCTTTGAACAAAAGATTATTTAAAAAAAATTTTTAAGCGCATTGCCAGTCATTATAGGTAGTGCGTTTAATTTTTTCTTAAAAGTTTGAATATTTCGTTAAAAAGGGTGTCATTATTGTACTAATTAAATTAAGAGGAGTAAAATGTAATTAAAGAGAAAGTAATTTGAGGAGTGATTTTTATGACAAATAACAAAGTAGCATTAGTAACTGGCGGAGCACAAGGGATTGGTTTTAAAATCGCTGAACGTTTAGTGGAAGATGGTTTTAAAGTAGCAGTTGTTGATTTCAATGAGGAAGGCGCAAAAGAAGCGGCACTTAAATTATCAAGTGATGGTTCAAAAGCTATTGCTATCAAAGCAGATGTATCGAATCGTGATGATGTCTTTAATGCGGTAAGACAAACTGCAGCACAATTTGGTGATTTCCATGTCATGGTTAACAACGCTGGTCTTGGACCAACAACACCGATTGATACCATTACTGAAGAACAATTTAAAACAGTTTACGGTGTTAACGTTGCAGGTGTGTTATGGGGTATTCAAGCAGCACATGAACAATTTAAAAAATTTAATCACGGCGGTAAAATTATCAATGCAACATCTCAAGCAGGTGTAGAAGGAAATCCTGGTTTATCATTATACTGTAGTACAAAATTTGCAGTACGTGGTTTAACTCAAGTAGCCGCACAAGATTTAGCTTCTGAAGGTATTACTGTAAATGCTTTCGCACCAGGTATTGTACAAACACCAATGATGGAAAGTATTGCGGTGGCTACTGCTGAAGAAGCAGGTAAACCTGAAGAATGGGGCTGGGAACAATTTACTAGTCAAATTGCTTTAGGAAGAGTTTCTCAGCCTGAAGATGTATCAAATGTAGTCAGCTTTTTAGCAGGAAAAGATTCTGATTATATTACTGGTCAAACAATTATTGTTGATGGCGGTATGAGATTCCGTTAATAATGATTCACTAAAGATAAATCAATCCTTATTGTTAAGTTTAAAACTTGGCAGTAAGGATTTTTTGGTGCAAGTAGAATGAATTATATTGGATGGACTAATATGCTTTTAAAGACTTGGAGCATTATTATCAATAAAATCAACGCATCATATGTATTCTTAAACAAAATCATCACTCGCATAATAATGAGTAAGACACAGCTATCTAATCTATACGAATAAAAATTCACAAAAATATCTCATTATATTTTTATAAATAAAAAATAGTGATAAAAAGCTTACAATACTTTATGTTTTTGTGATATATTTTTAATGTATAAAAGAGGTGGAAGATGTGGAAAGAGTTTTAATAACTGGTGGGGCTGGTTTTATAGGTTCTCATTTAGTAGATTTTTTACAACAAGACTATGATGTTTATGTTCTAGATAATTATAGAACGGGCAAACGAGAAAATATAAAAAACTTGGCCGAAGATCATGTCTTTGAACTTGATATTCGTGATTATAATGCAGTAAAGCAAATCATGAAAACATATCAATTTGAATATGTGATTCATTTAGCAGCTTTAGTAAGTGTTGCTGAGTCTGTTGAAAAGCCTATTTTATCTCAAGAAATTAATGTCGTTGCAACATTAAGATTATTAGAAACCATTAAAACATATAATCGTAATATTAAACGCTTTATCTTTGCATCATCAGCGGCTGTTTATGGTGATTTACCTGATTTACCTAAGAGTGATCAATCATTAATTTTACCGTTGTCGCCTTATGCAATTGATAAATATTATGGAGAGCGAACAACATTGAATTATTGTTCACTATATAACATTCCAACATCAGTTGTTAAATTTTTTAATGTATTTGGACCCAGACAAGATCCTAAATCTCAATATTCAGGTGTGATTTCAAAAATGTTCGATTCATTTGAGTATGATAAACCTTTTACGTTCTTTGGGGATGGCTTACAAACAAGAGATTTTGTATATGTATATGATGTTGTTCAATCAGTACGTTTAATTATGGAGCATAAAGATGCAATCGGACGTGGATACAATATTGGCACAGGGACATTCACAAATTTATTAGAAGTATATCGCATTATTGGTGAATTATATGGTAAATCTATCGAGCATGATTTTAAAGAAGCAAGAAAAGGAGATATTAAGCATTCTTATGCAGATATTACTAATTTAAAAGCATTAGGGTTTGTTCCTAAATACACAGTAGAAACTGGTTTAAAGGATTACTTTAATTTTGAGGTAGATAATATTGAAGAAGTTAAGAAAAAAGAAGTGGAAATGTCATAAAGGTGTTAATGAAGATGTACATATTAATAAAGAATATGATTATCAAAGAAAGTTAGATGCACTTGAAGAAGTACATAAAGCATATTTCCCAATCAAACGTACAATCGATTTAGTATTAAGTATTATTTTATTATGTTTAACATTTCCAATTATGGTTATTTTTGCAGTCGCGATTGTTATAGACTCTCCTGGAAATCCTATTTATAGTCAGGTACGAGTTGGGAAAATGGGTAAATTAATAAAAATTTATAAATTACGATCAATGTGCAAAAATGCAGAGAAAAATGGTGCACAGTGGGCTGATAAAGATGATGATCGTATAACAAATGTAGGCAAGTTCATTCGTAAAACACGAATTGATGAATTACCGCAATTAATCAATGTGGTTAAAGGCGAAATGAGTTTTATAGGCCCTCGCCCAGAACGTCCAGAATTTGTAGAATTATTTAGTTCAGAAGTTAGAGGGTTTGAGCAAAGATGTCTTGTTACACCAGGGTTAACAGGACTTGCACAAATTCAAGGTGGATATGACCTAACGCCAGAAGAAAAACTAAAATATGACATGAAATATATACATAAATGTAGCATGATGATGGAATTGTACATATCAGTTAGGACAATTATGGTTGTTATAACAGGGGAGGGCTCAAGGTAGTCTTAATTTTCATAGAAAAATTGAATTCATAATTCATTTTCAAAATTGTAATCAGTAGTCATGATAAATAAAGTAAACCCTTGAGACTCATTAATAAAATTAAGAATACGATACTGCTATGAGTGACATTTTATATGATGGTAAACCATTAGTAGCGATATCATTGTTAAGAAAATGAAAGTACAGTGTTAAAGGGGTTTGTAACAGTTGAAAATTATATATTGTATAACTAAAGCAGATAATGGTGGTGCACAAACACACCTCATACAACTTGCTAATCATTTTTGCTTACATCATGATGTTTATGTCATTGTAGGCGACCGTGGACCAATGATTGAACAGCTAGATACAAGAGTAAAGGTGATTGTTGTTGAACATTTAGTCGGTCCTATTGATATTAGGCAAGACATATTAGCGATTAAAGCATTAACACAACTATTCTCGAAGATTCAACCGGATGTCATTCATTTACATTCTTCAAAAGCTGGCACAGTAGGTCGTATTGCAAATCTTATGTCAAAGTCAACAGGTGCACGCGTAATATTTACAGCACATGGTTGGGCATTTACAGAAGGCGTTAAACTAGTTAAAAAAATAATATATTTGATGATTGAAAGATTAATATCACGTATTACAGATTGCATTATTTGCGTTTCAAAATTTGATGAAAAATTAGCTGTGAAATATCGATTTAATCGTTTGAAATTAACTACAATACATAATGGCATTGCCGACGTTCCAGTTGTAAAGCAGACATTCAAAAATCATAATCAAGATATATTAATAGAGGTAGACAGAGTAGTTGGAAATCTAACAAATCCAAATATTATTCAAGGTGAGCAGCCCTCACAGCATCAATTTGTCATGATTGCACGGTTTGCTTATCCAAAGTTACAACAGAATTTAATTGCAGCCATAGCGATTTTGAAATCAAAATACAGAAAACATGCACATTTCACATTTATAGGAGATGGACCGACATTAAATGATTGTAAGCAGCAAGTGTCGCAAGCTGGTTTAGATAATGATGTCACATTTTTAGGAAATGTCATTAACGCGAGCAACTTATTATCACAATATGACACGTTTATTTTAATAAGCAAGCACGAAGGATTGCCAATTAGCATTATTGAGGCTATGGCTACAGGGTTACCAGTTATTGCGAGTCGTGTGGGCGGTATTACTGAATTAGTAACGAATAATGGCATATGTGTCAAAAATAATCAACCAGAGACGATTGCTAAATCATTAGCGAAATATTTAACAGATGGTGATTATGGCACATTAAGTAACCAATCGAGAAAACGTTATTTAGAATGTTTTACTGAGGCGAAAATGATTAAAGAAGTGGAAGAGATTTATAATGGAAAATCAACACAATAGTAAATATCTCACATTGTTACTTATCGGTTTATCGATATTCATTCAGCAATCTTCAGTTATTGCTGGTGTGAATGTATCTATAGCTGACTTTATTACATTACTCATATTAGTTTATTTACTTTTTTTCGCTAACCATTTATTAAAAGCAAATCATTTTTTACCGTTTTTCATTATTTTGTATACATATCGTATGATAATGACGCTAATTTTACTATTTTTTGATGATTTGATTTTTATTACGGTTAAAGAAGTACTAGCTTCTACAGTTAAATATGCCTTTGTAGTCATTTACTTCTATTTAGGTATGATTATTTTTAAATTAGGTAACAGTAAAAAAATAATCGTTACATCTTATATTATTAGTAGTGTCACAATCGGGTTGTTTTGCATAATTGCCGGTTTGAATAAGTCGCCAATACTCATGAAATTACTTTATTTTGATGATATTCGCTCGAAAGGGTTAATGAATGATCCTAACTATTTTGCGATGACACAAATTATTACATTAGTGCTCGCATACAAGTATATTCATAATTACATATTTAAGTTTATAGCGTGTGCCATTTTACTTTGGTCTTTAACAACTACTGGTTCTAAGACAGCATTTATTATTTTAATCGTTCTTGCGATTTATTTCTTTATTAAAAAGTTATTTAGCAGGAATGCAGTAAGTGTTATTAGTATGTTGGTTATTATGCTGATATTACTTTGTTTCACATTTTATAACATTAACTATTATTTATTCCAATTGAGTGATCTTGATGCGTTGCCGTCATTAGATCGAATGGCTTCTATTTTTGAAGAAGGATTTGCATCATTAAATGATAGCGGGTCTGAACGAAGTGTTGTATGGATCAATGCCATTTCAGTAATCAAATACACTTTAGGGTTCGGTGTAGGCTTAGTTGATTATGTACATATTGGATCACAAATTAATGGTATATTGCTTGTTGCACATAATACTTATTTACAAATTTTTGCTGAATGGGGCATTTTATTCGGAGCTTTATTTATCATTTATTTACTGTACTTACTATTTGAATTATTTAGATTTAACATTTCTGGTAAAAATGTAACAGCAATTGTTGTAATGTTGACTATGCTGATTTACTTCTTAACTGTATCGTTTAATAATTCGAGATATGTAGCTTTTATTTTAGGAATTATCGTCTTTATTGTTCAATATGAAAAAATGGAAAGGGATCGTAATGAAGAGTGATTCACTAAAAGAAAATATTATTTATCAGGGACTCTATCAACTAATTAGAACACTAACACCATTGATTACTATTCCAATTATTTCACGTGCATTTGGACCTACTGGAGTAGGTATAGCATCATTCTCTTTCAATATCGTGCAATACTTTTTAATGATTGCAAGTGTTGGAATACAGTTATATTTTAATAGAATTATCGCGCAATCTGTGGATAACAAACAGCAGTTATCTCAGCAATTTTGGGACATATTTATTAGTAAATTACTCTTGTCAGTGACTGTATTGTTCATTTACATTGCAACCATTACTTTATTGATAGATGATTACTACATAATTTTTCTACTACAAGGGATTTATATTATAGGTGCCGCACTTGATATTTCATGGTTTTATGCAGGAACTGAAAAATTTAAAATCCCTAGTTTAAGTAATATTGTTGCTTCTGGAATTGTGTTAGGTGTTGTCGTTATTTTTGTTAAAGACCAATCGGATTTATCATTGTATGTATTTACTATTGCTATCGTCACAGTGTTAAACCAAATACCGTTATTTATCTACTTGAAACGATATATCATATTTGTTTCGATTAATTGGAGACAAGTTTGGCAAATATTTCGTTCATCATTAGCATATTTGCTACCGAATGGACAGCTCAATTTATATACAAGTATTTCGTGTGTTGTGCTAGGAATATTAGGTACGTACCAACAAGTAGGTATCTTTTCTAACGCATTTAATATTTTAACGGTCGCAATCATTATGATTAACACATTCGACCTTGTGATGATTCCGAGAATTACGAAAATGTCGACACATCCGTCACATAGTTTGACTAAAACTTTAGCAGATAATATGAATATCCAATTGATGTTAACAATTCCTATGGTCTTTGGTTTGATTGCAATCATGCCATCATTTTATTTATGGTTTTTTGGAGACGCTTTCGCATCAACTGTGCCATTAATGACCATTTTGGCGATACTCGTATTAATCATTCCCTTAAATATGTTAATTAGTAGGCAATATTTATTGATAGTGAATAAAATACGATTATATAATGCATCCATTACCATTGGTGCAGCCATAAATATATTATTATGTTTGATTCTAATATATTTATTTGGTATTTATGGGGCTGCAATTGCACGTTTAATTACAGAATTTATTTTACTCATTTGGCGTTTTATTGATATCACTCAAATCAACGTAAAGTTAAATGTGTTAAGTGCGTTTCAATGTACCATCGCAGCAGTCATTATGTTTATCGTACTTGGGATAATCAATCAGTACTTATCGCCAACTATTTATGCAACAATATTATTAATTGTGATAGGTATCGTGGTGTATATTTTATTAATGATGGCTATGAAAAATCATTACTTATGGCAATTACTGAAACATTTAAGACATAAGACTATTTGATATTGTATACATCCAGGCTAGCAGTTCTATTGATAAGGAATGAGTCGAAGCGTAATTTTTATTGAAAAATAGTATTTACTTTTTCGTATTGTGAATTGGAGAAGTTACAAAAGCTGCTAAATGCCCTTTTATATTTAAGATGAAATATTATAGCAATTTCGAATATTTAAATTTTATATAATTGGATATAACAAATAAATAATAATTATTGCAAAACACACCCAGAATTAATTATTATAAAAGTATATTCATAAAAGGAGGAATATACTTATGGCATTTAAATTACCAAATTTACCATATGCATATGATGCATTGGAACCATATATAGATCAAAGAACAATGGAGTTTCATCACGATAAACATCACAATACTTATGTAACAAAATTAAACGCAACAGTGGAAGGAACAGACCTAGAGCATCAATCATTAGCTGATATGATTGCTAACTTAGACAAAGTACCGGAAGCGATGAGGATGTCAGTCCGTAATAATGGCGGTGGTCATTTCAACCATTCATTATTCTGGGAAATACTTTCACCTAATTCTGAAGAAAAAGGTGGGGTAATCGATGACATCAAAGCGCAGTGGGGCACTTTAGATGAATTTAAAAATGAATTTGCAAATAAGGCAACAACATTATTTGGATCAGGTTGGACATGGTTAGTAGTGAACGATGGAAAATTAGAAATCGTGACTACACCAAATCAAGACAATCCACTTACAGAAGGCAAAACACCTATTTTACTATTTGATGTTTGGGAACATGCCTACTATTTAAAATATCAAAATAAACGTCCAGACTATATGTCTGCATTTTGGAATATCGTTAACTGGAAAAAAGTTGATGAATTATACCAAGCAGCAAAATAATAAATATAATTATTGAACGAAGGTGGAGCATCTTTAAGGTGTTCCATCTTTTTTATTATTCACAACAGATGCTAATCATTGATGTTTAATTGAAAAACAGCCCACTTTTACTAAACAATATTATTAATAGGGCAACATATTAATAATACATAAATTGATGTTATAAGTAGTTTTTGTGAATTTAAAGTGAATTTTTTATAAAAAAATGTAATGATTCAAAAAAATAGTTGCTTTTCTTTTGTAATCATATGATAATGTATTTGTAATCAAATTGTAATATAAGGGGTAAGAAAAAATGAAAAAATTAGCAACTGTAGGATCTATCATTGCAACAAGTACTTTATTATTAACAAGCGTACCTTATCAAGAAGCACATGCCGCTAGTACAGTTTCAAATGTTACAAATCAACAAAATCAAGCTACTCAAAAAGATCGCCCATATGGCGGCGTTATCCCACAAGGAATGACGCAAGCACAATATGCTGAATTAGAGAAAGCAGTACCTAAATTGAGTGCAAGTAGTAACATGCAAGACTATAATATGAAATTGTTTGATGCCACTCAAAACATTGCAGATAAATACAATGTAACAATTACAACAAATTTAGGTGTTTTTAAACCACATGCTGTTAGAGATATGAATGGTCATGCTTTACCTGTAACGAAAAATGGTAATTTTTATCAAACAAATGTAGATGCAAATGGCGTTAATCATGGCGGGAGTGAAATGGTTCAAAATAAAACAGGACATATGAATCAACAATCAATGATGAATCAAAAGCAAACGGGGCAACAGCACATGTCAAACCAACAAGGACATATGCAACAACAAGCTAATATGCAGTCATCACATCATCAAATGAAACAAAATGATAAGAAAGTATTACCAGCGGCAGGTGAAAGTGTAACGACAAGTATAGTTACTTTGAGTGTTGCTGCACTACTTTTAGTGTCTGGTTTATTCTTAACATTTAGACGTCGCTCAGCAAACAAATAACATTAGAGCATAACAAAGTATAAAAAATCATGTGATTATCTGAATTGTTATTGTCAATAAAGCAATAGCATAGCAGTTATCACATGATTTCTTTTTAGTCTAAAATATTTAATAATCTGATTGCCTGATTCGTGTTAGCGTTAATTCAGAAATATCTTGTGGGATGTACCATTTATTAATCACAATCGGATATGGCGTTTGAGCATATAGTGTTTCAATAATAAGCCAACAATGCATATCTCCATCAAATACGTGACTTTGGTTTTTAAAGTGTGGTGCTTTGGTAATAGACATTTTCAAATCAGATTGATAGGCATTATTGTATATTGTTTGCTCAACAAATGTTTTCATATCTTCTTCATTTTGAGTATTTACTTTAAATGTATCGATTACGTTGAGTGGTATAAAGGTAAAGCAAAATGCATCAGCTTTCTTGGAATGATTATCCTTCTTTTGATAGTAACGCTCCATAGCAATGACTGCTGAAGGGTGATTTGCAAATAAATGATTTGTATATTCACTTTCTAAATCAACACGATAATTAATTGATGACATAGATACTTTTGCTAATAATATTTGATCAAGTGGATGTTTGAATTGATCCATGCTCGACGCGTGTTGGGCATTCGTTTGTGGTATGACGAAGTGTCCTTTCCCTCTAGTACTTTCTACAATACCGTCTTCAGCTAGCAATTTAATTGCTTGGCGCAATGTCATCCGACTTACTTCAAAACGTGCACATAGTTCCTTTTCAGTAGGCAGTGCATGGCCACTAGGATACTTTCCAATTTGAATTTCTTTATATAACGTATTATAAATCGTTAAAAATTTTGGTTGTGTTTGCGTCACGTAGCCAACCTCCATAAAGTTACTTTATCACTCTCATCATACAATAATTTTTACTGAAATTGGCAAAATAATAAAAATTAAACAGTGAGCACACTTAAAAATTGAATTTGTATAGTGCTAGTAGGTATTGCTGTAAAATGTTCTAAATATTGTCAAAATGTAATGCTTGAAAGCGCTTTTAAAAAATATTATTATATACATGGTTAGACAAATAGACAAATTACTATACAAGTATTGGGAGGAATATTTTATGAAATCAACACCACACATTAAACCGATGAATGACGTCGAAATTGCAGAAACGGTTCTATTGCCAGGAGACCCGTTACGAGCAAAATTCATTGCAGAAACATATTTGGACAATGTGGAACAGTTCAATACCGTGAGAAATATGTTTGGTTATACTGGAACATATAAAGGTAAAAAAGTTTCTGTTATGGGTTCTGGAATGGGAATGCCATCCATTGGAATATACTCTTATGAGTTAATTCATACATTTGGTTGTAAAAAATTAATACGTGTTGGTTCTTGTGGTGCTATGCAAGAAAATATTGATTTATACGATGTAATTATTGCGCAAGGTGCTTCTACTGACTCAAATTACGTGCAACAATATCAGTTGCCGGGACATTTTGCACCGATTGCTTCTTATCATTTATTAGAAAAAGCAGTTGAAAAAGCACGTGACAAAGGTGTGCGTCATCATGTAGGAAATGTGTTATCAAGCGATATTTTCTATAATGCGGATACAACTGCAAGTGAGCGCTGGATGCGTATGGGTATTTTAGGTGTAGAAATGGAATCAGCTGCATTATATATGAATGCGATTTATGCTGGCGTCGAAGCATTAGGTGTGTTTACAGTGAGTGACCATTTAATTCATGCTACATCAACAACACCTGAAGAAAGGGAACGTGCATTCACTGATATGATTGAAATTGCACTGTCATTGGTATAGATAATTATGAATGTTGAATATTCTAAAATAAAGAAAGCAGTACCTATATTATTATTCTTATTTGTATTCAGTTTGGTTATAGACAACTCATTCAAATTGATTTCTGTAGCCATTGCTGATGACTTAAATATTTCTGTAACAACAGTAAGTTGGCAAGCGACATTAGCTGGATTAGTTATTGGTATAGGCGCTGTAGTATACGCCTCTTTATCAGATGCGATTAGTATACGTACATTATTTATTTACGGTGTGATTTTAATCATTATTGGTTCAATAATTGGTTATATTTTCCAACATCAATTCCCACTACTTTTAGTTGGACGTATTATACAAACAGCAGGTTTAGCAGCTGCGGAGACATTATATGTAATATATGTGGCGAAATATCTTTCTAAAGAGGATCAGAAGACTTACCTTGGCTTAAGTACGAGTAGTTATTCCTTGTCATTAGTTATCGGAACATTATCAGGTGGATTTATTTCTACGTATTTACACTGGACAAATATGTTTTTAATTGCATTAATCGTTGTGTTTACATTGCCATTTTTATTTAAATTATTACCAAAAGAGAATAATACGAATAAAGCTCATTTAGATTTTGTTGGCTTAATTCTAGTGGCAACTATTGCTACAACAGTTATGCTGTTTATTACGAACTTTAATTGGTTATACATGATTGGCGCCTTAATTGCGATTCTCGTTTTTGCACTATATATTAAAAATGCTAAACGCCCATTAGTGAACAAATCATTTTTCCAAAATAAACGTTATGCCTCATTTTTATTTATTGTGTTTGTGATGTATGCAATTCAACTGGGATATATATTTACATTCCCATTTATCATGGAACAAATTTATCATCTTCAACTAGATACAACATCACTATTATTAGTACCGGGTTATATTGTAGCAGTGGTTGTTGGTGCGCTAAGTGGTAAAATTGGTGAATACCTTAATTCAAAACAAGCGATTATTACAGCAATTATTTTAATTGCTTTAAGTTTGATTTTACCTGCATTTGCAGTAGGTAATCACATTTCAATCTTCGTTATTTCTATGATATTCTTTGCAGGTAGCTTTGCTTTAATGTATGCACCATTACTAAATGAGGCTATTAAAACAATTGAGCTTAATATGACAGGTGTGGCGATTGGTTTTTACAATTTAATTATAAATGTGGCGGTATCAGTAGGTATTGCAATTGCAGCAGCTTTAATTGATTTTAAAGCGTTAAATTTCCCAGGTAATGATGCATTAAGTTCACATTTCGGTATCATTTTAATTATCTTGGGCTTAATGAGTATTGTCGGATTAGTTTTATTTGTTATCTTAAACCGTTGGACACAATCTGAAAAATAAATAGATATAAATTCGCGAGATATATTCGTATTTATAGTAAAATTAAATTGAGAGATTATATAACACGAGGAGTAGTAAGTATGAAATTTGAGAAATATATAGATCACACTTTATTGAAGCCTGAGTCAACACGTGCGCAAATCGATAAAATTATCGATGAAGCGAAAGCATACAATTTCAAATCTGTATGTGTGAATCCAACGCATGTTAAATATGCAGCAGAACGTCTAGCTGATTCAGACGTATTAGTTTGTACGGTAATTGGCTTCCCATTGGGGGCATCGACAACTGCAACGAAAGCATTTGAAACAGAAGATGCGATTCAAAATGGTGCAGATGAAATTGATATGGTCATCAATATTGGCGCATTAAAAGATGAGCGATATGATGATGTACAACAAGACATTGAAGCGGTAGTTAAAGCGGCAAAAGGTCACACAGTGAAAGTAATTATTGAGACGGTATTATTGAACCGTGATGAGATTGTGAAAGCGAGTGAGTTAACCAAAGCAGCTGGTGCGGACTTCGTTAAAACATCAACAGGTTTTGCAGGCGGTGGTGCGACAGCTGAAGACGTTAAATTAATGAAAGACACAGTAGGTGCGGATGTAGAAGTAAAAGCGTCAGGTGGCGTACGCAATTTAGAAGATTTCAATAAAATGGTTGAAGCAGGTGCAACACGTATTGGTGCGAGCGCTGGCGTTCAAATTATGCAAGGCTTAGAAGCAGATTCAGATTACTAATATATATAAATTTCGGGAGTGATAGTTATGACAAGACCATTTAATCGTGTGCATTTAATCGTAATGGATTCAGTAGGAATTGGTGAAGCGCCAGACGCAGCTGATTTTAAAGATGAAGGTTCACATACTTTAAGACATACTTTAGAAGGCTTCGAACAAACTTTACCAAATCTTGAGAAATTAGGTCTAGGGAACATTGATGAATTACCGGTAGTAAAATCTGTTGAGCACCCAGAAGCTTACTATACAAAATTAAGCGAAGCTTCAGTGGGTAAAGATACTATGACTGGACATTGGGAAATTATGGGATTAAATATTATGCAACCATTTAAAGTATATCCTAATGGTTTTCCTGAAGAATTAATTCAACAAATTGAAGAAATGACTGGTCGCAAAGTTGTTGCAAATAAACCAGCATCAGGTACACAAATTATCGATGAGTGGGGCGAGCACCAAATGAAAACAGGTGACTTAATTGTCTACACAAGTGCAGATCCAGTATTACAAATTGCTGCACATGAAGATATTATCCCATTAGAAGAGTTATATGACATTTGTGAAAAGGTTCGTGAATTGACAAAAGATCCTAAATATTTAATTGGCCGTATTATCGCGCGTCCATATGTTGGTGAACCAGGAAACTTTACACGTACATCAAATAGACATGACTATGCATTAAAACCATTTGGTAAAACTGTTTTAGATCATTTAAAAGATGGTGGTTATGATGTCATTGCCATTGGTAAAATTAATGACATTTATGATGGTGAAGGTGTAACAGAAGCGGTTCGTACGAAGAGCAATATGGATGGTATGGACCAATTGATGAAAATTGTTAAAAAAGATTTCACAGGTATTAGTTTCTTAAACTTAGTAGACTTCGATGCATTATATGGTCATCGTCGTGATAAACCTGGTTATGCACAAGCAATTAAAGATTTCGATGATCGCTTGCCAGAACTGTTTAGCAACTTACAAGAGGACGACTTAGTAATTATTACGGCAGACCACGGTAATGACCCGACAGCACCAGGTACGGACCATACAAGAGAATATATTCCAGTAATTATGTATAGTCCGAAATTTAAAGGTGGTCATGCACTAGAAAGTGACACTACATTTAGTTCTATTGGCGCAACAATAGCAGATAATTTCAATGTAACATTACCAGAGTTCGGTAAAAGCTATTTAAAAGAATTAAAATAGAATCAATTTAGAGATAATTAAAACAGCAGTGAAGGCAACTAAAACAATAGTTTTCTTCACTGCTGTTTATATTTTTTATTGGTAAGTAAGACTGCCTAACCGCTTAAATTATAAAAGGTTAAACAATACGTTTTCGTATTGAACCGGAAATTAAATCGACAATTGCGACCATTAGTACTAAACCAATTAATATAATACCTACACGATCCCAAGAACGCGTTTGAATGGCAAATATGAGTGGTGTTCCTATGCCACCAGCACCAATTAACCCCAATATAGAAGCTGAACGTAAGTTAAGTTCAAAGCGATAAAGAATAAGTGATAGGAAGGCAGGCATAATTTGTGGTATAACTGCGAATACGAGTGTTTTAATCTTATTCGCACCACTAGCCTTTAATGATTCTACCGCACTGAAATCTAACCCCTCTATATCTTCAGCTAAAAGTTTACCAAGCATACCTACTGAATGGATACCTAAAGCTAACACACCTGAAAATGAACCTGGACCAACAGCTTTTATAAATATTAGTGCCATGACAATTTCGGGGAAGACACGTATAACACTTAAAATAAATTTGCTAATACCTGAAACTGGACGTAACTTTACCATATTATTTGCACCTAGAAATGCTAATGGTATACAGATAATTGCGGCGATAAATGTTCCTACAACGGCTATCGCAAAGGTTTCAAGTAAACCACGTAATAAGTCTTCGCCATCTGGTATATAAATATAACTGATATCAGGATGGAATAATCCGCTGAATATAGATTTTAAAATTTCTAATGATTTACTTTTAAGTTCTAAATTTGGTACACCTGCAAAAGCCCAGATGATAATAGCGAAGACGACAATTGCTATAAGCCATCTTTTAATCAATTTTCGCTTGTGTGCTTTTGTGTGAACGTTATATTTTGCTATTTCCTGTGTCATGCGAGATGTGCCCTCACTTTCGTACTTATGTAATCAATGACGACGACGATAACTAAAGTAAATAAAATAATCGTTGCTGTTTTTGGATATTGGAATAAACCAAGTGTTTGATCATAAAACAATCCGATACCGCCAGCGCCAACTAACCCTAGTACGGCAGAAGCACGTATATTTACTTCAAATGCATATAATACATATGACATAAATGACGATATGGCTTGTGGCACAACGCCGAAAACGATCCATTTTACTTTATTGGCGCCAACAGCTGTCATTGCTTCCATAGGTCCTGGATCTATCGTTTCCAGAGATTCATATAATAACTTTCCAATAATGCAGATTGTCAAAATAAATAAAGCTAATATACCTGGAATTTGGCCGATACCAAATACGGCTACAAAAATTGCTGCTAATAGCAAATCAGGTATAGTACGAACAATATTTAAAATAAAACGAGATGGTATTGAAATCCACTTTTGATGAACGATATTACTGGCACATAATAGTGCAATAGGTATCGAAACAATACTGCCTAATACGGTACTTACGATAGCCATTCTAATTGTATCTAACATTGGGGTTGTGATTTGTTGTAAGTATTCGAAATCAGGCGGAATCATTTGCTTAAATAAATCACCAATTTGAGGGATACCTATCATTAAATCTCCAAAGTTAAAGCCAGTATAAATAAAACTCCAAATGATGAATGCGATGATTAACATGAAGGTAAAGCTCGTTTTTAACGATACTTTCGTTTTTAAAAGTGAGTCATACTTTGATGATGTTTCTATGGTCATGTTAATTCACTCCTAACTTTTCATCTTCTTTAATCGAGCGCCCATAAATATCACTGAAGACATCATCTGTTGCTTCAGAAGCAGGGCCATCAAAGACAACTTCACCATCACGTAAACCGATAATACGTGTGCCATATTCTTTCGCTAAATCTACAAAATGTAAATTGATTAATATTGTTATTCCTAATTCTTGATTAATTTTTCTTAAATCGTCCATTACTTGTTTCGTTGTCAATGGATCTAAAGAAGCAACCGGTTCATCGGCAAGAATAATTTCTGATTCCTGACAAAGTGCACGTGCGATTGAAATACGTTGTTGCTGGCCACCTGATAACTCATCAGAACGTTGATTATATTTATCTAAAATGTTAACGCGTTCTAATGCATCCATCGCTTTAATTTTGTCTTCCTTAGGAAATAAACCTAATACCATTTTCCATGTAGGATGATAACCTACACGTCCACTTAACACATTTCGAAGTACGCTTGATCGTTTAACTAAATTAAAATGTTGGAAAATCATACCAATATTACGACGCATAGCTAATAACTCTTTACCATGTGCTTTTGTAATAGATTTACCTTTTATGAAAATTTCTCCAGATGTAATATCATGCAAACGATTCACAGATCTTAATAATGTAGATTTCCCAGCACCAGATAAACCAACAATAACTGTGAATTCGCCTTTTTCAATATTTAAATTAATATTATTCAAACCAACATGACCGTTAGGGTAGACTTTACTGACGTTTTTAAATTCGATTTGACTCATGTTTGACACCTTTCTTTAATAAAGAAAAGCCAAGGTAAACTGAAACATGATAGACATCGGTTCTAGTGTACAAATCGTTTCAAATGTACAACTATAACTTTTAAATATCTTCTCCAGTTTAGCGCCTAGCTTTTCAATATCAATCTAGAATATAGCTATTGAACGAAAGCTTTTAAATTTTATATTCGATCTTCGTTGTATTTTGAAATTGTGATTATTTCATATCTTTCACTAATTTTTCATACTCTCTAACAATGTCGAAATTCGAATCTTTCGTTTCAGTGTATCCTTCGTGTGAATACACTTCGCTAATAATTTTGTGACCTTCTTTTGATTTAGCAATATCTATAAAAGCTTTTTTCAATTTTTCTTGGAAGTCTTTATCCATATCAGGTCTTACAGAAATTGTGTCATTCGGAATAGCTTGTGTTAATTTTAAAATTCTTGTGTCTTTAAATACATTTGGTTGGTCTTTTTTCACTGTATTACGTGCATCGTTAAATACAGCTGCAGCATCTACATCTCCATTTAATAATGAAATTACTGCCTGGTCATGACCTTTGACGTTTACAATTTTCATGTCTTTTGTTGCATTAATACCTGCTTCATTTTTCAACATTGCTAGTGGGAATGTATACCCAGCAGTTGAAGTAACATCTTGTAATGCAATTTTCTTACCTTTTAAGTCTTTCAAACTTTTAATTTTTGAGTCTTTTTTTACAAGGATTTCAGATTTGTAACTATCTACAAGTTCTTTACTTGCTGAACCATCTTCTTTCACACCAAAACGTTGTGCTTGTAGCAATAAATCTGCGGCTTTTTGATCATGTGCCAATGTGTATGCTGTTGGTGGTAAGAATCCAACATCGACTTTTTTAGATTTCATAGCTTCTACTATTGTATTGTAGTTTGTAGATACAGAAACTTTAACTGGAATGCCTAACTCTTTAGATAACAACTTTTCTAATGGCTTTGCTTTAGCCTCTAAAGTTCCAGCATTTTGAGAAGGTACAAATTGAACTGTTAATTCTTTAGGTTTGTATCCTCCTGATTTAGAGTCTGAACCATTACTACTGCTCTTTTGATTATCCAAAGAACTTGAATTCCCACATGCTGCTGCAAAAACAATGACTGCTAACATTAACACAAATAAATACTTAAAATTTTTCATTTTGATAACTGTCCCCTTCACATTCTTAATCGTGTAATATGTATGCATTAAAATTACACTTATAGCGTATCACATTTAAATGTAAAAAAGTATTTTATAAAAATGAATTTTAATAACTTTCTTTAAGAGTGTGATAATATTTTGTAAATTTTTAGTTAATTTGCCTGTTTTCAACTTATATTTATCCTATAATTCAAGAGCAAATACAAATTAAAAGGAGCCTCATAAAATGAAAAAAATATATAAGTCATTAACTGTCTCTGCAATTGTTGCAACGGTATCATTAAGTGCTTTACCACAATCTTTAGCTATAACGCATGCATCGCAATCTACAAAACAACAAACGGTATTGTTTGATCGTTCGCATGGTCAAACGGCAGGTGCAGCAGATTGGGTTAGTGATGGTGCATTTTCAGATTATGCAGATTCGATGCAAAAGCAAGGTTATGATGTTAAAGCGATAGATGGTCATTCGAACATAACAGAAGCAAGTTTGAAAAACTCTAAAATATTTGTCATTCCTGAGGCTAACATTCCTTTCAAAGAGTCAGAACAGGCTGCAATCGTCAATTATGTTAAACAGGGTGGTAATGTTGTCTTTATTTCAGATCACTATAATGCAGATCGAAATTTAAATCGTATTGATTCATCTGAAGCAATGAATGGTTATAGACGCGGTGCTTATGAGGATATGTCGAAAGGTATGAGTGCAGAGGAAAAAAGTTCTACAGCAATGAAAGGTGTGAAAAGTTCAGATTGGCTATCTACTAACTTTGGTGTACGTTTTCGTTACAATGCGCTTGGTGATTTAAATACGAGTAATATAGTTACTTCAAAAGAAAGTTTTGGTATTACTGAAGGTGTTAAATCAGTATCCATGCATGCAGGTTCCACATTAGCCATCACTAATCCTGAAAAAGCTAAAGGTATTGTGTATACACCAGAAAAACTGCCAGCTAAAAGTAAATGGTCACATGCTGTAGATCAAGGTATTTATAACGGCGGAGGTAAGGAAGAAGGGGCATATGTTGCAATATCAAAAGTAGGTAAAGGTAAAGCAGCTTTCATCGGGGATTCATCATTAGTAGAAGATAGCTCACCTAAATATTTAAGAGAAGATACTGGAGAAAAGAAGAAAACATATGATGGATTTAAAGAGCAAGACAATAGCAAATTATTAAATAATATAACAACTTGGATGTCTAAAGATAATGATGGGAAATCACTTAAGGCGAGTGGTGTAACATTAGATGCTAAGACTAAGTTACTTGATTTTGAAAAGCCAGAAAATTCTACAGAGCCTGAAAAAGAACCGTGGGCACAACCGCCAAGTGGTTATAAATGGTATGATCCAACAACCTTTAAAGCAGGTAGTTATGGCAGTGAAAAAGGCGCAGATCCTCAGCCAAATACACCAGATGATAATACTAAGACAAATCAGAATGGGAAAGTATCATTTGATATTCCACAGGATGTATCTGTAAATGAGTCATTTGAAATAACGATTCATTTAAAAGGATTTGAAGCGAACCAAACACTTGAGAATCTTAGAGTAGGTATTTACAAAGAAGGTGGACAACAAATTGGACAATTTTCAAATGGCAATGATGCATTCAGTCCTCCAGGATACAGTACGTTGCCAACAGTTAAAGCTGACGAAAACGGAAATGCTACAATTAAAATTAATGCAAAAGTACTCGAGAGTACTGACGGTTCGAAAATTCGTCTGAAACTTGGAGATAAAACCTTGATTACAACAGACTTCAAATAAATATATAATAGCAATAAGAAAAGATGTTTGTGATTTAAGGAGTGGTTGAAGATGTCAAACATAGCATTTTATGTCGTGAGTGACGTGCATGGTTATATTTTTCCAACAGATTTTACGAGTAGAAATCAATACAAGCCTATGGGATTGTTATTGGCGAATCATGTTATTGAACAAGACAGAAGGCAGTATGACCAGAGTTTTAAAATAGATAATGGTGATTTCTTGCAAGGGTCACCATTTTGCAATTACTTAATTGCACGTTGCGGTAGTAGTCAGCCTTTAGTTGATTTTTATAATAGAATGGCATTTGATTTTGGTACGCTTGGGAATCATGAGTTTAATTATGGATTGCCATACTTAAAAGACACTATACGTAGGCTAAATCATCCAGTTTTGTGCGCTAATATTTATGAAAATGATAATACATTAACGGATAAAGGCGTGCACTATTTTCAAGCGGGCAATCAAACAGTTGGTGTAATAGGATTGACGACACAATTTATCCCGCATTGGGAACAACCAGAGCATATTCAGTCACTTGCATTTCATAGTGCTTTTGAAACACTTCAACAACATTTACCCGAAATGAAGCGACGTGCTGATATTGTTGTTGTTTGTTATCATGGTGGCTTTGAAAAAGATTTAGAGAGTGGTAATCCGACTGAAATGCTTACTGGTGAAAATGAAGGCTATGCCATGTTAGAAGCATTTTCACAAGACATTGATATCTTTATTACAGGTCATCAACATCGACAAATTGCTGAAATGTTTCAGCAAACGGCTGTGGTTCAACCTGGTACGAGAGGAACGACTGTAGGGAAAGTTGTCTTAAGTACTGATGAATATGAAAATGTATCCGTTGAATCATGTGAATTACTAACTATTGAAGACGATTCGACATTTGTTATTGAAGAAGATGACCAACATCTAAGAAATCAGTTAGAGGACTGGTTAGATTATGAAATTGCAACATTGCCACATGATATGACGATTGATTATGCATTTAAGGCACGTGTAGCACCGCATCCATTTACTAATTTTATGAATTACGCTTTGTTAGAAAAAAGTGGTGCCGATGTTGCCTGTACAGCTTTGTTTGATTCTGCTAGTGGTTTCAAGCAAGTCGTGACGATTCGAGATGTTATTAACAATTATCCATTTCCAAATACATTTAAAGTTTTAGCTGTTAGTGGTGCCAAACTTAAAGAAGCCATTGAACGATCGGCTGAATATTTTGACGTGCAAGATGATGAAGTAAGTGTGAGCGCAGACTTCCTTGAACCTAAACCACAACACTTTAATTATGATATATATGGTGGCGTAAGTTATACCATTCATGTTGGAAGACCGAAAGGAGAACGTGTGAGTGACATGAAGATTCAAGGTCATCCAGTTGATTTAAATAAGACATATACAATTTGTGTGAATAATTATCGTGCTGTTGGCGGTGGTCAGTATGATATGTATAGCGACGCACCAGTTGTGAAAGATATTCAAGTTGAAGGCGCACAACTACTTATTGATTTTTTATCAAATAACAATTTGATGCACATGCCACAAGTTGTTGATTTTAAAGTTGAAAAGTGACGAATTGTGAAAACTTACTTGGTTTTAATCGGGTGAGTTTTTTCTTTAAATAAATCACTAATAAATGGCAATACACTTTAAGAAAAATCTTGATTTTGATTCTGTTAAAAAAGATTTTAAAATTGGGCATCATTAAATAAAAAAGGCTATAAAAGTAAAGAGCCTTTAGACGACGTGATTGAAATGTCACGTCCTGTCAAAATGAATAGTTTATTAAAGTTGTATTTTGATAGAAATATACTGACACCACAAAAATTATTGAATTATTTAAAAGTTGATGAAGTATTTTTGAATCATCTAGCAGGTATTAATTTAAAACTCTTTAAGGATTATGTTAATGAAAATAGAGAATATAATATAACGAATCTATATAAATAAGGCACCAATATTTAAACCTCGAGCTGAAAAGATCATCATTTCAGTTCAAGGTTTTTTATGTGTAACGACTGTTGATAGGTATCTATAAAGTCTTGTAAATGTTGTGTTTTACGCGATATAACAAGCTTTTTAGGCTATTAATGAATATTCAGAATTAAATATATAATTATGAATAAATTATGTCATTAGAAAAATTATGTTTTCAAAATCATTCTAAAAACATTGAAATAACAATGATTACAAGAAAACATTTATTTTAAAATTTGTTATTTGTTCAAATAATATTCGAAATTAAACTTTTTTGTATAGAATTTTCTTTATATCCTGAGAGACATGTACTATAATGTTTGTGAAATAATTCACAAAGTATAAAGGAGTGGTTGTATATGTTAACTATACCTGAAAAAGAAAATCGTGGATCGAAAGAACAAGAAGTGGCAATTATGATTGATGCTCTAGCTGACAAAGGGAAAAAAGCATTAGAAGCATTATCTAAAAAGTCACAAGAAGAAATTGATCATATTGTTCATCAAATGAGCTTAGCAGCTGTTGATCAACATATGGTACTAGCAAAATTAGCACATGAAGAAACTGGAAGAGGTATATACGAAGATAAAGCAATTAAAAATCTATATGCTTCTGAATATATTTGGAATTCAATTAAAGATAATAAAACAGTAGGAATTATTGGTGAAGATAAAGAAAAAGGACTGACATATGTAGCGGAGCCAATTGGTGTCATTTGTGGTGTAACACCTACAACGAATCCTACGTCTACAACAATTTTTAAAGCGATGATTGCAATCAAAACAGGTAATCCGATTATTTTTGCATTCCATCCAAGCGCGCAAGAATCATCAAAACGTGCTGCTGAAGTTATGTTAGAGGCTGCAATCAAAGCAGGTGCGCCGAATGATATCATTCAATGGATTGATGTGCCCTCTATCGAAGCGACAAAACAATTAATGAATCACAAAGGAATTGCGTTAGTGTTAGCAACAGGTGGCTCCGGCATGGTTAAATCTGCATATTCAACTGGAAAACCAGCATTAGGTGTAGGACCAGGTAACGTACCTTCTTATATTGAAAAAACAGCACACATCAAAC
The DNA here is from genome assembly GCA_022493055.1 of Staphylococcus roterodami. Taxonomy (NCBI): domain Bacteria; kingdom Bacillati; phylum Bacillota; class Bacilli; order Caryophanales; family Staphylococcaceae; genus Staphylococcus; species Staphylococcus roterodami. Next base: position 116,347 of record CP092781.1, read on the forward strand.
GTGCAGTAAACGATATTATTGGTTCAAAAACGTTTGATAATGGTATGATTTGTGCTTCTGAACAAGTTGTAGTGATTGATAAAGAGATTTATAAAGACGTTACAAATGAATTCAAGGCCCATCAAGCGTACTTTGCTAAAAAAGACGAATTACAACGTTTAGAAAATGCAATTATGAATGAAGATAAAACAGGTATTAAGCCAGATATTGTAGGTAAATCTGCAGTCGAAATTGCTGAACTAGCTGGTATTACTGTCCCCGAAAATACAAAACTTATCATAGCTGAAATTAATGGTGTAGGTGCAGACTATCCATTATCTCGTGAAAAATTATCCCCAGTATTAGCCATAGTAAAAGCTCAATCAACTAAACAAGCATTTCAAATTTGTGAAGACACATTGCACTTTGGAGGATTAGGACATACAGCTGTTATCCATACAGAAGATGAAACGTTACAAAAAGACTTCGGACTTAGAATGAAAGCGTGTCGTGTACTTGTAAATACACCATCAGCAGTTGGAGGTATTGGAGATATGTATAATGAATTGATTCCATCATTAACATTAGGTTGTGGTTCTCACGGTAGAAACTCTATTTCACACAATGTAAGTGCAACAGATTTATTAAATATTAAAACGATTGCTAAACGTCGTAATAATACACAAATATTCAAGGTCCCTTCTCAAATTTATTTTGAAGAAAATGCAATTATGAGCCTTACAGCGATGGAAAATATTAAAAAAGTTATGATTGTTTGCGATCCTGGTATGGTCGAATTGGGATATGCGAAAACTGTTGAAAAAGTATTGAATCAACGATCTGAACAACCGCAAATTAAAGTATTTCGTGATGTTGAACCAAACCCATCAACGAATACTGTCTATAAAGGATTAGAAATGATGGTAGATTACCAACCAGATACAATTATTGCACTTGGTGGTGGTTCTGCAATGGATGCTGCCAAAGCAATGTGGATGTTCTTTGAGCACCCAGAAACATCATTCTTTGGTGCAAAGCAAAAGTTCTTAGACATAGGTAAACGTACTTATAAAATTGGCATGCCTGAAAATGCAACATTTATTTGTATACCAACGACTTCGGGTACAGGTTCTGAAGTGACACCATTTGCTGTTATTACTGATAGTGAAACGAATGTAAAATATCCATTGGCAGATTTTGCATTAACACCTGATGTAGCAATTATTGATCCTCAGTTTGTTATGAGTGTTCCGAAAAGCGTCACAGCAGATACTGGTATGGATGTTTTAACACATGCGATGGAGTCATATGTGTCAGTTATGGCATCGGATTATACTAGAGGATTGAGTTTACAAGCGATTAAGCTAACGTTCGAATATTTAAAATCATCTGTTGAACAAGGTGATAAAGTTTCAAGAGAGAAAATGCATAATGCGTCAACATTAGCGGGAATGGCATTTGCTAATGCATTCTTAGGTATCGCACACTCAATTGCACATAAAGTTGGTGGGGAATATGGTATTCCACATGGTAGAACAAATGCGATATTGCTTCCACATATTATTCGTTATAATGCTAAAGATCCACAAAAACATGCGTTATTCCCTAAATATGAATTCTTTAGAGCAGACACAGATTATGCAGATATCGCGAAATTCTTAGGATTAAAAGGAAATACGACAGAAGCGCTTGTAGAATCTTTGGCCAAAGCTGTTTATGAATTAGGGAAATCGGTTGGCATTGAAATGAACTTGAAAGCACAAGGTGTTTCTGAAGAAAAATTAAATAACACTATTGATAGAATGGCAGAGCTCGCATTTGAAGATCAATGTACAACTGCAAACCCTAAAGAGGCGCTCATTAGTGAGATTAAAGGTATCATTCAAACAGCTTATGATTATGAAGAATAGTTTTTCAAGATTGTTCCAAGAATGATAGAGCATACACCTCTGAAATTAAAAGTTTAATCATATATCAAACGAAATTATAAGTCGGTAATCATAATAGGTTATCGGCTTTTTATTTTTTATCATCAAAATATTTGTCAAAATAATCATAAAAAGTTAAAAAATTTAGATAAAGATTTTCTTAAGATTGGGATTATTTTCACAAAGTATTACACTTTTAGAGTATAATTATTTTTAATTAAATATAAATTTATAAGGAAGAATAATGAGGAATAACAATAATTAATTGTTTAAATGCATTGTAATATGTCAATAATATATATACAATACCAAGTTTAATGAAAATTTTTAAGGGAGGTAAATAATGGATAGTGCATTAGAATTAACAAAAATTAAAGAAGTACTACAGAAAAATTTAAAGATATTAATTATCTTACCACTATTATTTTTAATTATTAGCGCGATTGTTACGTTTTTTGTCTTATCACCTAAATATCAAGCTAATACACAAATTTTAGTGAATCAAACTAAAGGTGACAATCCTCAGTTTATGGCACAAGAAGTACAAAGTAATATTCAGCTTGTAAATACGTATAAAGAAATTGTTAAAAGTCCTAGAATTTTAGATGAGGTGTCGAAAGACTTAAATCATAAATACTCACCTTCTAAATTATCGAATATGTTAACCATTACTAACCAAGAAAATACACAAATTATTAACATCCAAGTTAAAAGTGGTAATAAACAGGATTCTGAAAAAATTGCGAATAGTTTCGCTAAAGTAACAAGTAAACAAATTCCAAAGATTATGAGTGTAGATAACGTATCAATTTTATCTAAAGCGAATGGTACTGCAGTGAAAGTTGCGCCAAAAACTATTATGAATCTAATTGGTGCCTTCTTCTTAGGATTAGTTATCGCATTGATATATGTATTCTTCAAAGTTATTTTCGACAAACGAATTAAGGATGAGAAAGACGCAGAGAAAGAATTGGGATTACCTGTATTAGGTTCAATTCAAAAATTTAATTAAGGATGGTTGCTACTTATGTCAAAAAAGGAAAATACGACAACTACACTGTTTGTGTATGAAAAACCGAAATCTACAATTAGTGAAAAGTTTCGTGGTATACGTTCAAACATCATGTTTTCAAAAGCAAATGGTGAAGTAAAGCGCTTGTTGGTTACTTCTGAAAAACCAGGTGCAGGTAAAAGTACAGTAGTATCAAATGTAGCGATTACGTATGCACAAGCAGATTATAAAACATTAGTTATCGATGGTGATATGCGTAAGCCAACTCAAAACTATATTTTTAATGAACAAAATAATAATGGATTATCAAGTTTAATTATTGGTAGAACTTCAATGTCAGAAGCAATTACATCGACAGAAATTGACAATTTAGATTTGTTAACAGCTGGTCCCGTACCTCCTAATCCATCAGAACTAATAGCTTCTGAAAGGTTTAAAGAATTAGTTGATCTTTTAAATGAACGTTATGACATTATTATCGTTGATACACCACCAGTTAATACTGTAACTGATGCACAACTATATGCACGTGCCATTAAAGATAGCTTGTTAGTTATTGATAGTGAAAAAAATGATAAAAATGAAGTTAAAAAAGCAAAAGCACTCATGGAAAAGGCAGGCAGTAACATTTTAGGTGTCATTTTAAACAAGACCAAGGTAGATAAATCTTCTAGTTATTATCACTATTATGGAGATGAATAAATATGATTGATATTCATAATCATATATTGCCTGACATCGATGACGGACCTAAAAATGGAGCTGACATGCTAGAGCTTTTAAAGCAAGCAACAACTCAAGGTATTACAGAAATAATCGTAACACCACATCACTTACACCCACGATATAATACTCCAATAGAAAAAGTGAAATCATGTTTAAACCATATTCAAAACTTAGCTGAAGTTCAAAAACTAAACCTAAAGTTTTATTATGGTCAGGAAATAAGAATTACTGATCAAATCCTTAAAGACATTGATCATAAAAATATTACTGGTATTAATGATTCACGCTATTTACTTATAGAATTCCCATCAAATGAAGTTCCACATTATACTGATCAATTATTTTTCGAGTTACAAAGTAAAGGATTTATACCTATCATTGCACACCCAGAGCGTAATAAGGCAATCACTCAAGACCTTGATATTCTTTACGATCTAATTAATAAAGGTGCATTAAGCCAAATTACAACATCATCTCTTATGGGGATTTCAGGTAAAAAAATTAGAAAATTGGCAATACAAATGATTGAAAATAATCTGACCCATTTCATAGGATCAGATGCGCATAACACAGAAATAAGACCATTCTTAATGAATGATTTATTTAAAGATAAAAAATTACGGCAATATCATGATGATATGAACGGATTTATCAGTAATGCGAAGTTAGTTGTTAATAATAAAAAAATTCCTAAACGAATGCCACAACAAGATTATAAACAGAAAAGATGGTTTGGGTTATAAACAGCAAATGAGGGGTTTTATGGCACATTTATCTGTGAAATTGCGGCTTTTAATATTAGCATTAATCGATTCGCTGATAGTGACAGTTTCAGTGTTTGTGAGTTACTACATTTTAGAACCGTATTTCAAAACATACTCTGTCAAATTACTAATATTGGCAGCTGTTTCACTATTCATATCACATCATATTTCAGCATTTATTTTTAATATGTACCATCGGGCATGGGAATATGCCAGTGTGAGTGAATTAATTTTAATTGTTAAAGCTGTTACGACATCTATCGTTATAACTATGATTGTCGTGACAATTGTAACAGGCAACAGACCTTTTTTTAGGCTGTATTTAATTACTTGGATGATGCACTTGATTTTAATAGGTGGTTCGCGCCTCTTTTGGCGAATTTACCGAAAATATCTTGGAGGTAAATCATTTAATAAAAAACCTACTCTAGTTGTTGGTGCAGGTCAAGCAGGATCAATGCTGATTAGACAAATGTTGAAAAGTGATGAGATGAAACTTGAACCAGTATTAGCAGTTGATGATGATGAACATAAACGTAATATCACCATTACAGAAGGCGTTAAAGTTCAAGGGAAGATAGCAGATATACCAGAATTGGTGAGGAAATATAAGATTAAAAAAATAATTATCGCCATTCCAACAATTGAGCAAGCGCGTTTGAAAGAGATTAACAATATTTGTCATTTAGACGGTGTTGAGTTGTTGAAAATGCCTAACATTGAAGACGTCATGTCTGGAGAATTAGAAGTAAATCAATTAAAAAAAGTTGAAGTAGAAGATTTGTTAGGTAGAGACCCAGTTGAATTAGATATGGATATGATATCAAAAGAATTAACGAATAAAACCATTCTAGTGACTGGTGCAGGTGGTTCTATTGGATCTGAAATATGCAGGCAAGTATGTAATTTTTATCCAGAACGAATTATTTTGCTTGGGCATGGTGAAAACAGTATTTATTTAATTAATAGAGAATTACGTAATCGATTTGGAAAACACTTTGATATTGTGCCTGTTATTGCAGACGTTCAGAATAGAGCTCGTCTGTTTGAAGTCATGGATCAATATAAACCGTATGCAGTTTATCACGCAGCTGCACATAAACATGTACCGTTAATGGAATATAATCCTGAAGAAGCAGTTCGTAATAATATTTTAGGGACAAAAAATACTGCAGAAGCAGCGAAACATGCAGGAGTAAAGAAATTCGTGATGATTTCCACCGACAAAGCAGTTAACCCGCCTAATGTTATGGGGGCTTCAAAGCGTATTGCAGAAATGATTATTCAAAGCTTAAACGATGAAACGCATCGAACAGATTTTGTTGCAGTAAGATTCGGTAATGTACTTGGTTCGAGAGGATCTGTGATTCCGCTTTTTAAAAGTCAAATTGAAGCGGGTGGCCCAGTTACAGTAACGCATCCTGAGATGACAAGATATTTTATGACGATACCCGAAGCTTCTAGATTAGTTTTACAAGCAGGTGCACTTGCAGAGGGTGGAGAGGTATTTGTGTTAGACATGGGAGAACCAGTCAAAATTGTAGATTTAGCCCGCAACTTAATTAAGCTAAGTGGCAAAAAAGAAGATATTCGTATCACATATACAGGTATTAGACCTGGCGAAAAAATGTTTGAAGAGTTAATGAACAAAGATGAAGTACACCCTGAACAAGTATATGAAAAAATTTATCGCGGCAAAGTAAAACATATGACAAGTAATCAAGTTGAAGCGATTATTCAAGATATTGTAAATGATTTTAGTAAAGAAAAAATTATTAACTATGCCAATGGCAAAAAGGGGAATAATGATGTTTGATGACAAAATTTTATTAATAACTGGTGGCACAGGATCATTCGGTAATGCTGTTATGAAACGCTTTTTAGAATCTAACATCAAAGAAATTAGAATTTTCTCGCGTGATGAGAAAAAACAGGATGATATTCGAAAGAAATATAACAATTCTAAATTGAAGTTTTACATTGGAGATGTGCGTGATAGTCATAGTGTAGATACAGCTATGCGTGATGTTGATTACGTATTCCATGCAGCCGCGTTAAAGCAAGTACCATCGTGTGAATTTTTCCCAGTTGAAGCGGTAAAAACCAACATTATTGGTACTGAAAATGTATTACAAAGTGCTATTCATCATAATGTTAAAAAAGTTATTTGTTTATCTACTGATAAAGCGGCATATCCAATTAATGCGATGGGTATCTCAAAAGCGATGATGGAAAAAGTGTTCGTGGCAAAATCGCGAAATGTACGAAGTGAACAAACGCTAATTTGTGGCACGAGGTATGGCAACGTGATGGCTTCAAGAGGATCCGTAATTCCATTATTTATAGACAAAATTAAGGCAGGGGAACCTTTGACGATTACTGATCCAGAAATGACTCGTTTCTTAATGAGTTTAGAGGACGCAGTAGAGCTCGTTGTTCATGCATTTAAACATGCAGAGACAGGCGATATTATGGTTCAGAAGGCACCTAGTTCCACTGTAGGTGACCTTGCAACAGCCTTATTAGAATTGTTTGACGCGGATAATGATATTGAGATTATTGGTACTCGTCATGGAGAAAAGAAGGCAGAAACATTATTGACACGAGAAGAGTACGCGCATTGTGAAGACATGGGTGATTATTTTAGAGTGCCGGCAGACTCCAGAGATTTAAACTATAGTAATTACGTTGAAACGGGTAACGAAAAGATTACTAAAGCTTATGAATATAACTCCGATAACACACATATTTTAACGGTGGAGGAAATAAAAGAAAAACTACTAACGCTAGAATATGTTAGAAATGAATTGAATAATTATAAAGATTCAATGAGATAGGAGAGATTGATGTTGAACATTGTAATTACAGGCGCAAATGGCTTTGTAGGGAAAAATTTAAAAGCAGATTTAGCATCAACGACAGATCATCACATTTATGAAATACATCGACAAACAGATGAAGTGGATTTGGAGAAGGCTTTATTAAAAGCAGATTTTGTTGTTCATTTAGCGGGCGTTAATAGACCTGAACATGATAAAGAATTCAGTTTAGGAAATGTAAGTTACTTAGATCATGTACTTGAAATATTAACGAGAAATACAAAAAAGCCAACGATATTGTTATCGTCATCAATACAAGCAACGCAAGATAATCCTTATGGAGAAAGTAAGTTGCAAGGGGAGCAGCTATTAAGTCAATATGCTGAGGAGTATGGTAATAAAGTTTACATTTATCGATGGCCAAATCTTTTTGGTAAGTGGTGTAAGCCAAATTATAACTCAGTTATTGCAACTTTTTGCTACAAAATAGCACGAGACGAAGAAATACAAGTCAATAATCGGAATGTTGAACTGACGCTAAATTATGTGGATGATATTGTTGCTGAAATTAAACGTGCAATTGATGGGGAACCAACGATTGAAAATGGTGTGCCTATAGTTCCGAATGTTTTTAAAGTGACGTTGGGCGAAATTGTAGATCTATTATATAAATTTAAACAGTCACGCGTTGATCGTACATTGCCTAAATTAGATAGTTTGTTTGAAAAAGATTTATATAGTACGTATTTAAGTTATTTGCCGACAACGGATTTTAGTTATCCACTTGTTATGAATGCAGATGACAGAGGTTCATTTACAGAATTTATAAAAACACCGGATCGCGGTCAAGTTTCTGTAAATATATCAAAACCTGGAATCGTGAAAGGTAATCATTGGCATCATACTAAAAATGAAAAATTTTTAGTTGTATCAGGTAGAGGTGTGATTCGTTTCAGACACGTTAATGAAGATGAAGTTATTGAATATTATGTATCTGGAGACAAACTAGAAGTTGTAGATATACCTGTAGGATACACGCATAATATTGAAAATTTAGGTGATACAGATATGGTAACTATTATGTGGGTGAATGAGATGTTTGACCCAACTCAACCAGACACGTATTTCTTGGAGGTATAGTACATGGAAAAGTTAAAGTTAATGACCATAGTTGGCACGAGACCTGAAATTATTCGCTTATCAGCGACGATAAAAGCATGTGATAAATATTTTAATCAAATATTAGTGCACACAGGACAAAACTATGATTATACGTTAAATCAAATTTTCTTTGATGATTTGGAATTAAGACAGCCGGACCATTATTTAGAGGCAGTTGGTAGTAACCTTGGAGAAACGATGGGGAATATTATTGCGAAGTCATATGACGTGTTATTACGTGAACAACCAGATGCACTTTTAATACTTGGTGATACAAATAGTTGTTTAGCGGCAGTATCTGCTAAACGTTTGAAAATACCTGTATTTCATATGGAAGCGGGTAACAGATGTTTTGATCAAAATGTGCCGGAAGAAATTAATCGTAAAATCGTTGATCATGTCAGTGATGTCAATTTACCATACACGGAGCATAGCAGGCGCTATTTATTAGATGAGGGATTCAATAAAGCGAATATATTTGTTACGGGTTCACCGATGACGGAAGTGATTGAAGCACATCAAGATAAAATCAACCAAAGTGATGTGTTAAATGAGCTTGGCTTAGAACCACAACAATATATTTTAGTATCAGCACATAGAGAAGAAAATATTGATAATGAAGACAATTTTAATTCATTAATGAATGCGATTAATGATATTGCTAAAAAATATCAGTTACCAGTTATATATTCGACACATCCGAGAAGCTGGAAAAAAATTGAAGACAGCCAATTTGAATTTGATCCATTAGTTAGGCAGTTAAAACCATTTGGATTCTTTGATTATAACGCATTACAAAAAGATGCATTCGTTGTGTTATCAGATAGTGGTACCTTATCAGAGGAGTCTTCAATATTGAAGTTTCCAGGTGTTCTCATCCGTACTTCAACAGAAAGACCAGAAGTATTAGATAAAGGTACAGTAATTGTTGGTGGTATTACCTATAACAACCTTATTCAATCTGTTGAACTAGCAAGAGAGATGCAAAATAATAATGAACCGATGATTGATGCAATAGATTACAAAGACACGAATGTTTCAACAAAAGTAGTCAAAATCATTCAAAGCTACAAGGACATTATTAATCGAAATACTTGGAGGAAATGATGATGAAGATAGCGATTCTTGGCGCTACAAATATTAAGCACATGTCATTGTTATCGCATTACTTAAACCATATTGATTTGGACAGAAATGACGTGGACATTATATATACTGACAAATATGATATCAACGAACATATCCAAGGCATTAATAATTACTATAAATACAAAGTAAATATTAAAGACAATTGGTCATTTTTTAAAAAAGCTAGAACGTATTATCAATTTAAGCCCTATGCAAAACAAATTCTGAAACAAAATAATTATGATTTTATTATTGTTTGGGGAAGTTATACGGGACATTTGTTTAAAGGGTTTTTAAAAAAGAACTATAAAAACAAATTTATATTAAATATAAGAGATTACTTTTATGAAAGAAATAAACTTATTAAGCATAGAATGAAAAAAATTGTTAATGCCAGTAGACTAACGACGTTATCTTCAGAGGGTTTTCTATCTTTTTTACCGAAATCTGATAAGTATAGAATTATCTATAGTTATAACTTGAGGATTATAGAAGAAAGTTATGTAAATAAAAGTTATAAATCAATACTTCCTATTAATATAGGGTTTATAGGAAATGTTAGATTTAATGAAATAAATCAAAAATTGATGAAAGAACTTGCTAATGATCCAAGGTTCCATTTGCAATATTTTGGAACGGGATCGAAACATTTAGAAGCATTTGCTCAAAAAAATCATATTAATAACGTTACCTTTTCAGGTGGTTTTGATTTGAAAGATACACCTAAATTCTTAAATAAAATTGACATTTTGAATAATTTATTTGGTAATCAAAATATTGCCTTAGATACAGCTTTATCAATAAGAATGTACTATGCTTTGTTTTTAAATAAACCTATTATTACAACTGAGGGTACATTCACTGCTACGGAAGCGAATAAATTTGGATTGGGATTTAGTGTTAGTCCAGGAAATTTAAAAGGTATAGGTGATGTATTGATGAATTGGTATAACAATTTGGATGTAAATGACATTGAAAATAAAAGAGAAACTTATAGAAATAATGTAATAGAAAATAATAAAAAGTTTTATAAGGAAATAGGTAGGATATTCAATGAATAAATTCTACAATGTCACATCATATATCATTGCTATTTTAATATTTCCATGTCTTATATTTGGAGACAAACCATTATTATTTCTAGCACCTATATGTTATGGAGTAGGAAAACTCCTTTTAAGTTTCTCTAAAAATGCTAATTTCAAGTTCTCAAAAATTGTATATGATGTTTTGGGTCTTCTAAGATTAGTCATCATACCAGCAATGATTGCCTTATTCAATGATTCAATTATAGATAATTTGCCATTAGGACAATCATATTTTAATGATGCAGTTTTATACATGTGTGTGGAGTTTATCATTGGTTCATTATTCATTTTGATTTTATCAAGGACAAGGCTATTTAAACAAAAGGTAGTGACACGCAATAGTTTTAAGCTGTCTGGATCGCCAGTTTATTACATTCTATTTAGTATAGTTATTTTTGGAATATTTTTAGCTTCTCCAGGAGTAAGACAAAATATATCATTTTTAATTATTAAAACAGATGCAATGGGTAGAGGAACGGAGACAACAAGTAGTTTAAATGTCCTTTTTGTTATGTTATTTCAACTGGCTTTAGCGCTTCTATTCTTAGTTATTGCGTATGCATCATATAAAAAATACAAAGACAATCCTAAAATTTATTATGTTATATTACCGCTAATTATTGGAGTTATTAATATTAGTTTAATTGTTGGTGAGAGAAGAAGTTATCAACTTTATACAATGATTGCTGTTTTAACAGTTGTTTCATTGTTGTTTTTTAAACATAAAAGACGCATCAATATTGTCATTATTTCAGTAGGTATCTTTGTATTAGCATTAATGACATTATATAAAGAATTATATGTGTTTAATTATACATCGTATAGCGAAGCACTTAAGAGCACAAGTGTAGGTAACCTGAGAATCGTTGATACGTTACAATCATATTTTTATGGACCAAGTAACATTGCGGCTTCTATAGATTATTTGAATTATTATAACGGTTCATTTAAACAATATTTATTCGATAATACGAGAGCGATTTTTGGTATTAACTTTTTTGTTGATAAACAACATTTAATTACGAGCCAACTTTTTAATCAGTTGATATATGGTAGTAAGCAATTGACCGGTCATCTTATATCTAGTGCAGGATACGGCATTATATACTTTGGACCATTATTCTTCTATTTGAATTTGGTAGCAAATATTTTCTTTGCATTTTTAGCCGAATATATTATTCGTAAAAGTAAATCATTAGAAGTGATATTTATTGGTACATATATTTATATGCGACTAATAACAAATGTTTTTAGTCATCCGACACCACTAATTACATTAATTTCTATGATTTTAGTCGTATATTGTTTAGCTATTGTCCCAGGCATTATTATTAAAAAATTTACTCAAAAAGTAGGGATAAAATGATAATCAAAACATTTATGAAAACCAAACTGTTTAGATTAATGAATACACCGCTATTGCTGTTTTATAAAAAAGAATATTTAACTGGATACTATTTTGAAAATAAAGTAGCTGGATGGTTATGGGCGTGGAAGGCAGTTCCGTTTAAATTGTTAGGTATTAATACGCGTATACCATTTCCAGCTGACATAACTGTTAGAATGCATAATCCAAATAATATTGTTTTTGATAAAAATGATATTCATATATTCCAATCACCAGGTACGTATTTTAATAATTTCTCAGCAGTAATTTTTATTGGAAGAGGTGTCTACATAGCACCTAATGTAGGTATTATTACAGCAAATCATGACATTAAAAATTTAAAGTCGCACGTTCCAGGAAAAGATGTCACAATAGGCAATTATAGCTGGATCGGTATGAATTCAGTCATATTACCAGGCGTTGAGTTAGGGAATCATACTATAGTAGGTGCTGGATCAGTTGTTACAAAAAGCTTTCCTGAAGGCAATGTTGTTATAGCCGGAAATCCAGCAAAAATCATTAAGAAAATCTGAGGCTAATTATGAAAATAAATAAATTTATTGGTGATTCATTTTTAATGATTTTAAGTAGTGGTATTGCGCAAATCATACTAATCGTTACCACTCCAATTATTACAAGGTTATATTCGCCGGCTGAATTTGGAGAGTTTACGATTTTCTCTAATATCGCAATGATTCTAATACCTATTATTAATGCAAGATATGATTTATTAATCGTAAATGCTAAAAATGATCGTATTGCAAATATACTTTCTCAGATTAGCTTTTTAATATCATTAGTCATTATATTAATACTTATTCCAGTATTTATTGTTAGTGCATTATTGTTTCCAAACTTTATATTAGATTTTATTTTTATTATTATCATGTTGTTTTTGGTAAGTTTGACAAATATATTTACGAATTATTTAAATAAGGAACGGAAATATAAAGTATTAAGTTTGATTAATGTTTTTAGAGCTGCATCAATGTCATTACTGCAAATCATATTTGGTTTTTTAGCATTTGGAAGTCTAGGTTTAATCGTTGGATTTTCATTGTCTTATATTGCAGGCCTAACACTCGGATATAGAACCTTTAAAAAACATTTTAATATTGTAAAAGATAAAGAAGAGGCAAAAGCGATATTTATAGAAAATAAGAATCAGTTAGTTTATTCAACACCATCAATATTATTAAATAGTTTGTCTTTCTCGGTTGTTGTGTTCTTTATTGGTATTTTGTATACGAATACTGAAGTAGGTATTTATGGTATGGCCATAAGAGTACTAGGCATACCAGTGACAATTATTTCTTTAGGTTTATCAAAAATATTTATGCAACAGGCCAATGACTATTATATTGAACATGGTAACTTTAGGAATTTGTTACTTAAATTTAGTTCAGTACTAATTATTGTTTCAATCATACTTTATGTACCACTTTATTTATTCAGTGAAGCACTAGTAAACATACTGTTAGGACATAGTTGGGTTGATGCAATCATAGTTATTAAAATTGTTATTCCACTATTTGTAGTAAGACTCATTGTTTCAACAGTGTCGCTTTCTGTGATTGTATTACAAAAACAACAGTTAGAACTTATTTTACAAGCATTATTTTTAGTAGGAACAACTATAACATTTATCATTTCAAAAATATTTAGCCTAACATTTTTAAACTTCGTTTCTATTAATACAATTGTGCTAGTAATATCATACGCCATATTTTTTATAGCACTGTTTTATTTCGCTAAAAACAAAAGTTTCAAAGATATTTAAGTTGAAATCTAAAATGACTACTGAAAAGGACGATTAGATGAGCAAAAAAAATATTTTAATACTATGCCAGTATTTTTATCCGGAGTATGTGTCTTCTGCGACGTTACCAACGCAACTGGCTGAGGATTTAACTGCTCAAGGTATCAATGTCGATGTCTTATGTGGTTGGCCCTATGAATATAGTCAAAACAGCAGAGTTTCTAAGACGGAAACGTATCATGATATTCATATTCGACGTCTCAAATATTCGAGACTTAATAATAAAAGCAAGGTTGGTAGAATAATTAATTTCTTTAGTTTATTTTTAAAGTTTGCGCTTAATATGCCAAAAATGTTGAAGTACGACCATATTCTTGTTTACTCTAATCCACCCATTTTGCCATTAATACCAGATGTTTTGCATAGAGTATTTAAGAAGAAATATTCATTTGTAGTGTATGATATTGCACCTGACAATGCTATTAAGACAGGAGCTACACGTCCCGGTAGCATGATTGATAAACTGATGCGATACATTAATAGACATGTCTACAAGAATGCTGAAAATGTCATTGTACTTGGTACGGAAATGAAAAACTACTTAGTAAATCATCAAATTTCTAAAAATCCTGACAATATTCATGTGATTCCTAACTGGTATGACATGCGTCAGTTACAAAACAATCGTATCTATAATGACACATTTAAAGCTTATCGCGAACAATATGACAAGATTTTATTGTATAGCGGAAATATGGGGCAGTTACAGGATATGGAGACGCTGATTTCGTTTTTAAAATTAAATAAGGAACAAACGAAAACATTAACAATACTTTGTGGTCATGGTAAGAAATTTGTAGATGTCAAAACGGCAATAGAAGACCATCGTATTGAAAATGTTAAAATGTTTGAATTTTTAACAGGTACAGACTATGCTGACGTATTAAAAATTGCGGATGTATGTATTGCATCGCTGATTAAAGAAGGTGTCGGGTTAGGAGTGCCGAGTAAAAATTATGGCTACCTTGCAGCTAAGAAGCCGTTGGTACTCATCATGGATAAGCAATCTGATATTGTTCAACATGTTGAACAATATGATGCGGGTATCCAAATTGATAATGGCGATGCACATGCCATTTATAACTTCATCAACACCCACTCTAGTCAATCATTGCACGAGATGGGTGAGCGCGCACATCAACTGTTTAAAGATAAATATACAAGAGAAATCAATACAATGAAGTATTACAATCTGTTGAAGTGAGGAGATAATTATGAAGCGATTATTCGATGTAGTAAGTTCAATTTACGGTTTAGTAGTATTAAGTCCGATTCTTTTAGTTATAGCATTACTGATAAAAATTGAATCACCGGGACCAGCCATTTTCAAACAAAAAAGACCGACTGTTAATAATAAACTTTTTAATATTTATAAGTTCAGATCTATGAAAATAGACACGCCAAACGTTGCAACAGATTTAATGGATTCTACTTCATATATTACAAAAACAGGTAAAGTCATTCGTAAGACATCTATAGATGAATTACCTCAATTATTGAATGTTTTAAAGGGTGAAATGTCGATTGTAGGTCCGAGACCAGCACTTTATAACCAATACGAGTTAATAGAAAAGCGTACAAAAGCGAATGTGCATACGATAAGACCAGGTGTGACCGGCTTAGCTCAAGTGATGGGAAGAGATGATATTACTGATGATCAAAAAGTAGCCTATGATCGTTATTATTTAACACATCAATCCATGATGCTTGATATGTATATCATTTATAAAACGGTTAAGAATATTATTACTTCAGAAGGTGTGCATCACTAATGAGAAAAAATATTTTAATTACAGGTATGCATGGCTACATTGGAAATGCACTGAAAAATAAGCTTATTGAACAAGGACATCGAGTGGATCAAATTAATGTTAGGAATCAATTATGGAAGTCGACATCGTTCAAAGATTATGATGTTTTAGTTCATACAGCAGCTTTAGTTCACAATAATACACCAAAAGCGCGACTATCAGATTATATGCAAGTGAATATGTTGCTTACGAAACAATTAGCACAAAAGGCAAAAGATGAAGGCATCAAGCAATTTATTTTTATGAGTACGATGGCTGTCTATGGTAAAGATGGTAATGTTGGGAAAATAGATGAAATCGGCACACAAACACCTATAAGACCAACGACGAATTACGGTATTTCCAAAATGTTTGCTGAACAAACATTGCAAGAGATGGTGAGTGATACATTTAACGTTGCAATTGTGAGACCACCAATGATTTATGGTCCACATTGCCCAGGAAATTTCCAACGCTTAATGAGGTTATCGCAATTATTACCAATCATTCCTAATATTAAAAATCAGCGTAGTGCTTTATATATTAAACACCTGACAGCGTTTATTGATCAATTAATATCACTAGAAGTGACCGGAGTATATCACCCGCAAGACAGTTTTTATTTTGATACATCAGCGGTAATGCATGAAATACGTCGCCAATCACATCGTAAAACAGTATTGATCCACATGCCTTCAATGCTAAATAAGTATTTTAATAAGTTGTCGATCTTTAGAAAATTATTTGGCAATTTAACCTACAGTAACACGTTATATGAAAACAATAATGCATTAGAAATTATCCCTGGAAAAATGTCACTTGTTATTGCGGACATCATGGATGAAACGACAACCAAAGATAAGGCATAAGTCATCTATTAAATGGAATAAACATACAAATAGTTTTTATTTGGAGGTTATAGTATGAAATTAGCAGTAGTTGGCTTAGGTTATATCGGTTTACCAACATCAATTATGTTTGCAAAGCATGGCGTCGATGTGCTTGGTGTTGATATAAATCAGCAAACGATTGATAAGTTACAAAGCGGTCAAATTAGTATTGAAGAACCAGGGTTGCAAGAAGTTTATGAAGATGTACTTGCATCAGGTAAATTAAAAGTATCCACAACACCTGAAGCATCTGATGTATTTATCATTGCGGTACCGACACCGAACAATAATGATCAATACAAATCATGTGATATTTCACTTGTAATGGCTGCACTCGACAGTATTTTACCATTTTTAGAAAAAGGAAATACTATTATTGTTGAATCGACAATTGCCCCAAAAACAATGGATGATTTTGTAAAACCAGTTATTGAAAATTTAGGATTCATAATAGGTGAGGATATTTATTTAGTCCATTGTCCAGAACGTGTATTGCCAGGAAAAATTTTAGAAGAATTGGTTCATAATAACCGTATTATTGGTGGTGTGACTAAAGCTTGTATTGAAGCGGGTAAACGTGTCTATCGCACATTCGTTCAGGGAGAAATGATTGAAACAGATGCACGTACTGCTGAAATGAGTAAGCTAATGGAAAACACATACCGAGATGTCAATATAGCTTTAGCGAATGAGTTAACTAAAATATGTAATAACTTAAATATTAATGTGTTGGATGTTATTGAAATGGCTAATAAACATCCACGTGTTAATATCCATCAACCTGGTCCAGGTGTAGGTGGTCATTGTTTGGCAGTAGATCCTTACTTTATAATTGCTAAAGACCCTGAAAATGCAACGCTCATCCAAACTGGGCGTGAAATTAATAATTCAATGCCGGCCTATGTTGTTGATAAAGCGAAAGAAATGCTTAAAGTACTTAACGGTAATAAAGTTGCAGTCTTTGGTTTAACATATAAAGGTGATGTAGATGATATTAGAGAATCACCAGCATTTGATATTTATCAATTGCTATTGCAAGAGAGCGATATCGAAGTAAGTGCTTATGATCCACATGTTGAATTAGATTTCGTTGAACATGAAATGGCACGTGCTGTTTCAGATGCATCGTTAGTACTAATTTTAAGTGATCATTCAGAATTTAAACATTTAACAGATAATGATTTTAAAGGAATGAAACATAAAGTGATTTTTGATACTAAGGATGTTGTAAAATCTTCATTTAAAGATGTATCATATTATAATTATGGAAATATATTTGATTTTATGGACAAACACATTTTATAAAATAAAGGCTCGAATCATTAAAAGCGATCAGTTGCCACGTGTTTGAATCTCAGAGAGGATAATAATATGAAGAAAATTATGGTTATTTTCGGAACTCGACCCGAAGCAATTAAAATGGCACCTTTAGTAAAAGAAATTGATCATAATGCGCAACTTGAAGCGAATATTGTGATTACAGCACAACACCGAGATATGTTAGATAGCGTACTAAATATATTTGATATTCAAGCTGATCATGATTTAAACATTATGAAAGACCAACAGACATTAGCGAGTCTTACTGCGAATACGCTCGCTAAGCTCGACGATATCATTAACGTAGAAAAGCCAGATATGGTTTTAGTTCATGGTGATACAACTACGACATTTGTAGGTAGTTTGGCGGCATTTTACCATCAAATTCCTGTTGGACATGTTGAAGCGGGACTACGCACACATCAGAAATATTCACCGTTTCCTGAAGAATTAAATCGTGTCATGGTAAGCAATATTGCAGAATTGAATTTTGCGCCAACGGTGATTGCTGCTGAAAATTTACTTTTTGAAAATAAAGATAAAAACAGTATCTTTATTACTGGAAATACAGTTATTGACGCATTGTCAACAACAGTACGTGATGATTTCGTTTCGAAAATTATTAATAAACATAAGGGTAAGAAAGTTATTTTATTAACAGCCCATCGTCGTGAAAATATTGGAGAACCGATGCATCGCATTTTTAAAGCAGTGAGAGATTTGGCAGATGAATATGAAGATGTGGTCTTTATTTATCCAATGCATCGAAATCCAAAGGTTAGAGCAATTGCTGAGCAATATTTGTCAAATAGAAATCGTATTGAATTGATTGAACCGTTAGATGCGATTGAGTTCCATAATTTTACAAACCAATCATATCTCGTGTTAACAGATTCGGGTGGTATTCAAGAAGAAGCTCCGACGTTTGGAAAGCCTGTGTTAGTGCTAAGGAATCACACTGAGCGTCCGGAAGGTGTTAAAGCGGGGACGTCAAAAGTAATTGGTACTGATTATGACAATATTGTTCGAAATGTGAAGCAACTCATAGAAGATGATGAAGCATATCGACGTATGAGCCAAGCGAACAATCCATATGGTGATGGGCAAGCATCACGACGTATTTGTGAAGCTATCGAATATTATTTTGGGTTACGTTCGGACAAGCCTGATGAATTCATACCATTAAAAAATAAATAATTAAAATATCCCCTAATCATGAAGCTGATGTACATGACTAGGGGATTTTTATATGCTTATTTTTGATAGTGATACCCGATATCATAAGTGAAAACTTTATTTGATAAAATTGGGCTTTTTTCTGCATCATGATCACTTTTTAAACGCACATTTTTATGAGCCTCTTTAAACACATCTGAATTTAACCAATTGTTAAAACTCTCTTCAGATTCCCAAATAGTCAAGATTTTAACTTCATCCGTGTCTTCAGTATTTAATGTTTTAGTGACAAACATTTGTTGGAATCCTTCAATTGTTTCGATACCTTGTCTATTGTAAAAGCGTGCAATCGTTTCTTCTGCACTACCTTTTTCTAACTGTAATCTATTTTCTGCCATAAACATAGATAATCACTCCTCTATTTTATTATTTGATTGTGGTAATGTTTTTACAAATGTGAACAGAACGACTGTTTGAATGACAACCATAATGATTAGTCCTATGCGTACTGCCAAAACATCCACCATATAAATTGAAAAACCAATCACAATGTATAAGCTAATTAAAATTTTTATTTTCTGCGGTAACGTATAACCGCGGTGTAAGTAAAAGTTTTCAACATATTCTTTATAAATTTTTTGGTTAATAAGCCAATTGTAAAAACGATCCGAACTTCGTGCAAAACAAAAAACTGCTACGAGTAAGAAAGGTGTCGTTGGCAATAATGGTAAAACAGCACCAGCAATACCAAGTGCAGTAAATATTAGGCCAATGACGATTAATATAAGTCGCATTGTAAAAACTCCATTCTAATACTAATGCGCATGTTATATCGTTATATCAATATAAATCATGCTAGATGTAATATGTATGACAAGCGCAATGCGTAAGTAAATCGAAATCTTGGATTGTTTTTATCTTATTCATGCATTTTAAGTGCGACTTTCATAACAATTCAGTTGAATAATGAGAATCTTTCTTAAGTAGTATAGTTATATTATGAGTTTTATTTTTGAAAAGTGCAATATATTTTCGATAATATAATCAGTTTTTGTGGTTAAATAAGACGAAGTTTTTAAAAGTTGAAGTATCCGTGAGCTGATTATTTTATAAAATGTAAACGCTTACTATATAATGTGAATCATATCGTTTAAAATCATTATTATATATGATGCTGAATGATTTATTTTATAGCCTATAAACAAAGGAGAGATAATATGGCAGTAAACGTTCGAGATTACATAGCAGAGAATTATGGTTTATTTATCAATGGGGAATTTGTTAAAGGTAGCAGTGACGAAACAATCGAAGTGACTAATCCAGCAACTGGAGAAACTCTATCACATATTACGAGAGCAAAAGATAAAGATGTTGATGCTGCAGTCAAAGTAGCACAAGAGGCATTTGAATCATGGTCATTGACATCAAAAACAGAACGAGCGCACATGTTACGTGACATTGGTGATAAATTAATGGCGCAAAAAGATAAAATTGCAATGATTGAAACATTAAATAATGGTAAACCGATTCGTGAGACAACAGCAATTGATATTCCACTTGCGGCAAGACATTTTCATTATTTCGCAAGTGTTATTGAAACAGAAGAAGGTACAGTGAATGATATCGATAAAGACACAATGAGTATCGTAAGACATGAACCAATTGGAGTTGTAGGTGCAGTTGTTGCTTGGAACTTCCCAATGTTATTAGCTGCATGGAAGATTGCACCTGCTATTGCTGCAGGTAATACGATTGTGATACAACCTTCATCTTCGACACCATTAAGTTTATTGGAAGTTGCAAAAATCTTCCAAGAAGTATTACCAAAAGGTGTTGTTAATATACTAACTGGTAAAGGATCAGAGTCAGGTAATGCGATATTTAATCATGAAGGTGTGGATAAATTATCATTTACTGGTTCAACTGATGTGGGATATCAAGTTGCAGAAGCTGCAGCGAAACATTTGGTTCCTGCTACATTAGAACTTGGAGGTAAGAGTGCCAACATTATTTTAGATGATGCTAATTTAGACTTAGCAGTTGAAGGTATTCAATTAGGTATTTTATTCAACCAAGGTGAAGTATGTAGTGCAGGCTCTCGATTATTAGTTCATGAAAAAATTTATGATCAATTGGTGCCACGTTTACAAGAGGCATTTTCGAATATTAAAGTCGGTGATCCACAAGATGAATCTACACAAATGGGTAGTCAAACTGGTAAGGATCAATTAGATAAAATTCAATCATATATTGATGTAGCAAAAGAATCAGATGCACAAATATTAGCAGGAGGTCATCGTCTAACAGAAAATGGATTAGATAAAGGTTTCTTCTTTGAACCAACGTTAATTGCTGTGCCAGATAACCATCACAAGTTAGCTCAAGAAGAGATATTTGGACCAGTGTTAACAGTCATTAAAGTAAAAGATGATCAAGAGGCAATAGAAATCGCTAATGACTCAGAGTATGGTTTGGCTGGTGGTGTATTCTCTCAAAATATTACACGTGCATTAAATATTGCGAAGGCCGTACGTACAGGACGTATTTGGATTAACACTTATAACCAAGTACCAGAAGGCGCACCATTTGGTGGTTATAAAAAATCAGGTATTGGTCGAGAAACATATAAAGGTGCGTTAAGCAATTATCAACAAGTTAAAAATATTTATATTGATACAAGTAACGCTTTAAAAGGTTTGTACTAGAGTAAATATAGTTTTTGAAACGTGTTCTTAGGTCAGTCTAGCGGTAGGTCTTAATACTTACCGAGGCGATTAAGATTTTAATTAGAATGACGTAATACATGGGAATACGTGTAATGATGTTAGTATATAATGACAAAAATAACAGCAGTAGGATGTTTTTAATTACAAATCATCTTACTGCTGTTTTTAATTGTATTATTTTTTGCATTACGTTTATTTGATTGAAAAGGGGTTATAGTTTTTGTCATTTTTGTGTAAATAGCTTAATACTCTCGGCAGTTTCATATATATTCTATATGATAGGGATAAAGGAACGAGACGTTAAGTGGTAAAAGATTTTGTGAAAGTAATATTACATCACGTTATAAAGGGTAAATATAAATGAACTATCATGTCATAAAATAGTTATTTTATAAAACGTGTTTATTCACGAGAATGCTATTATTTTTATAAAACTATAAATATTTACTTTCGAAATTAATTTTATTGAATATGGTGCTTTATTTAGGAGGGGAAAATTAGATGAATAAAAGGGAGAAAATTGCATTAAACAGATACAAATATTTCCATCATGTTGATCATCAAAAAATTCAACAAAGTTCTAAAAGGACATTATGGGCATCACTGATTATTACATTGTTATTTACAGTGATTGAATTTGTTGGAGGATTAGTGTCAAATTCATTGGCATTACTTTCTGATTCATTTCATATGTTAAGTGATGTATTAGCGCTAGGTTTATCGATGCTAGCAATTTATTTTGCAAGTAAGAAACCGACCGCACGCTATACATTTGGATTTTTGAGATTTGAGATATTAGCAGCATTTTTAAATGGTTTAGCATTGATTGTAATATCAATTTGGATTTTATATGAGGCGATTGTGCGCATTATTTATCCACAACAAATCGAAAGTGGCATTATGTTTATCATAGCTAGTATTGGTCTGCTGGTTAATGTTATTTTGACTATAATTTTAGTAAGGTCTTTAAAACAAGAAGACAATATTAATATTCAAAGTGCACTATGGCATTTTATGGGAGACTTGTTAAACTCTATTGGTGTCATCTTAGCGGTAGTATTGATTCATTTTACTGGTTGGCGCATCATTGACCCAATCATTAGTATTGTGATTTCAATCATAATTTTGCGTGGTGGTTATAAAATTACGCGCAATGCTTGGCTAATTCTAATGGAAAGTGTACCTAAACATTTAAATACTGATGAAATCATTGAAGATATAATTAGTATCGATGGTATTTTAGATGTACACGAGTTTCATTTGTGGAGTATTACCACAGAACATTACTCATTAAGCGCTCATGTTGTGTTAGATAGAAATTATGATGTTGATGATTATCAAGCTATTGATCAAGTTTCAACGCTGCTTGAAGAAAAATATGGCATTGCACATTCAACATTGCAAATTGAAAACTTACAACTAAACCCATTAGATGAACCATACTTTGATAAATTAAAATAATTAAACAACATGCGCTGTGCCAGAATAATTTTAGCACAGCGCATGGTTTGTTTATGTTGCGTCACCTAAATCATTTTCATCAATCTCTTTAATGTCATCCACTTCTAAAATGACGTCTTTAGGTTTCAGAATATGAATATGTTTTTCGTCATCTGTATGTAAAATACGTTCTATGATGTATCGTTGACCGGCCATTGTTTCCACAGCAATCTTTCTATTTCTTGCTAAACTTGCTACGACAGATTCTTTATCCATAATGATAGCCCCCTATATATATGTTTATTTAGTTATACCCTAACATTATTTTTATACTCTTTGAAATTATGTTTCTTGAAATTTTATCTAAATATTTAAAAAAATAGTTTAATATCCTTGTAATCTGATATGAATTATAGTAATATTTTTTCAACCATTGTTATAGGAGGTCTTATTAATGACATTATTTTTACTGGAAGCCAATCATCATGATTTTGCATCATCGAAAGAAGAACTGGAAGCAAAGGCAGCATCGTTATCTACGAAAGCAATACCAACTTTAATTGAAGTACAAGCTACTGAAAATTTAACTCATGGATATTTTATTGTAGAAGCAAATGATGAATCAGAAGCTAAACAATTTTTAACAGACGTAGGTATCAGTATTCAATTAGTGAAAGAAGTACGTTTAGTTGGAAAGGATTTAGACGAAGTTAAAAATGGAGATGCACATGTCGATTACCTTGTAACTTGGAATATTCCTGATGGCATTACTATGGATCAATATTTAGCGCGTAAAAAGAAAAATTCTGTTCATTATGAAGAAGTACCAGAAGTAGAATTTAAACGTACATATGTATGTGAAGATATGTCTAAATGTATTTGTTTATATAATGCACCTGATGAAGAAGCGGTGCGTCGTGCGCGTAAAGCAGTAGATACACCAATCGATGGCATCGAAAAACTTTAATAAGACTACAAGTTGATGTTTGTCATCAAATTTGAGTATTTAGTACCGATGAACGTGAGTTGTTTCAATGATAGGTATCATTAACGGAATACAACATTTGTTTATAGAGGTATTGAAGTAAATATTTTTTCTAATCTAGTATAGGACTGCTATTTTTCTAAAGATAATTTATAAAAGTGGTAAGGAATAAGAAGTAACGAACACGATATCAATAATCATCTTTAGTTATAACAATTTACGATATAAGGGCTGTGTTAAGCATAGCCCTTTAGATATACACTTAATTCTTATTAAAATAGTAGGAATTATAAGGGGGATTGTCATGATTAAAATACAGCAATTACAACATCATTTCGGTACACATCAAGTCATACATAACTTTAATTTAGATATTAGCAAAGGGGAAATAATCTCATTTATAGGAAAAAGTGGTTGTGGTAAGTCTACCTTACTTAATATTATTGGTGGATTTATTCAACCATCGTCAGGACAAGTCGTGATTAATGATCAAGTAAAGCGACACCCATCGCCAGATTGTTTGATGTTATTCCAACATCATAATTTGCTACCTTGGAAGACGATTAATGACAATATTAGGATGGGTTTACATAAAAAAATCACTGATACAGATATCAATGAACAACTTAAATTAGTTGATTTAGATGGAAAAGGTAAGCATTTTCCGGAGCAATTATCTGGTGGTATGAAACAACGCGTAGCACTGTGTCGTGCTCATGTACATCAGCCTAACGTCATATTAATGGATGAGCCATTAGGCGCATTAGATGCATTTACACGATATAAATTGCAGGATCAGCTAGTGCAATTAAAACATCAAACAAAAGCCACTATCATTCTTGTAACCCACGATATTGATGAAGCAATTTATCTTTCTGATCGAATTGTTTTATTAGGGGAAGGCTGTCATATTATTTCTCAATATGAAATGACAACATCACATCCCCGTAATCGTAATGATAGTCATTTGCTTAAAATTCGGCATGATATTATGGAAACATTTGCCTTGAATCATCACCAAGTTGAACCTGAATACTATTTATAAGGAGTGAAAAACGATGAAAAAAATTATCACAATCGTTATCATTGGATTCCTTATACTTTCAGGCTGTGACTGGCAAAGGACGTCTAAAGAGTCGTCTAAAAAGTCGCAAAATCAGCAAGTAATTAAAATAGGATATTTGCCGATTACACATTCAGCGAATTTGATGATGACTAAAAAATTACTATCGCAATCGAGCCATCCTAAATACAAACTTGAATTAGTAAAATTTAATAATTGGCCAGATTTAATGGATGCATTAAATAGTGGTCGTATAGATGGTGCTTCGACTTTAATAGAACTTGCTATGAAGTCAAAACAAAAGGGATCAAATATAAAAGCTGTGGCATTAGGCCATCATGAAGGTAATGTCATTATGGGACAAAAAGGTATGCATTTGAGTGAATTTAATAATAATGATGACTATCATTTTGGCATACCTCACCGCTATTCAACGCATTATCTTTTACTAGAAGAATTACGAAAGCAATTAAAGATTCAATCTGGTCATTTTAGCTATCATGAAATGTCACCAGCAGAAATGCCAGCAGCTCTAAGTGAACATCGAATTACTGGATACGCTGTAGCTGAACCGTTTGGTGCTCTCGGTGAAAAGTTAGGAAAAGGTAAAACTTTAAAACATGGTGATGATATTATTCCGGATGCATATTGTTGTGTACTAGTGCTTAGAGGTGAACTTCTACAGCAACACAGAAATGTTGCACAAGCATTTATAGATGATTATAAAAAATCTGGATTTAAAATGAACGATAAAAAGCAAAGTGTTGATGTCATGACACATCATTTTAAACAAAGCCGTGACGTTTTAACACAATCAGCCGAGTGGACATCATATGGTGACTTAACTATTAAACCATCAGGCTATCAAGAAATTTCGAAATTGGTAAGACAGCATCAATTATTTAACCCACCTTCATATGATGACTTTGTTGAACCATCACTGTATAAGGAGGCATCACGTTCATGACACGTCTCACAATAAATAAAATATTACTACCAATTATCACATTTATTATTTTCTTAGGCATATGGGAACTAGTTATTATCATAGGACACTACCAACCAGTATTGCTCCCTGGTCCAGCGCTTGTAGGAAAAAGTATTTGGACATTCATTGTTACTGGAGAGATTTTTCAACATTTGGTTATTAGTTTATGGCGATTTGTTGCAGGCTTTGTTGTCGCACTAATCGTTGCTATTCCAGTAGGGTTTCTACTTGGAAGAAATCACTGGTTTTACAATGCAGTAGAACCACTATTTCATTTGATTAGAACAATATCACCGATAGCATGGGCGCCATTTGTTGTCCTATGGTTTGGCATTGGAAGTTTACCAGCGATAGCAATTATTTTTATAGCAGCCTTTTTCCCAATTGTTTTTAACACAATTAAAGGTATAAGAGATATTGAGCCTCAATATTTGAAAATAGCTACTAATTTAAATTTAACTGGGTGGTCGCTATACCGGAACATTTTATTTCCTGGGGCATTCAAACAGATTATGGCTGGTATACATATGGCCGTTGGAACAAGTTGGATATTTTTAGTTTCTGGTGAAATGATAGGAGCGCAATCAGGTCTAGGATTTTTAATTGTAGATGCACGAAATATGTTGAATTTAGAAGATGTATTAGCAGCAATCTTCTTTATAGGTCTATTTGGCTTTATAATAGACCGTTTAATTAGTTATATTGAGCAATTTATACTGAAAAGATTTGGAGAATAAGGAGAGATAATGATGACTTTAGAAACATTAATCAAAGAACAGTTGAATCCATATTTAGAAGAAATTGATGCTGGCACATATTATCCGAAGGCGTTTATTCAAAAATTATTTATAGATGGATATTTTAGTGAAGCATCACTTAGAAAAAATGCTGAAGTAATCGAAGCGGTATCGCAGTCTTGTTTGACAACAGGCTTTTGCTTATGGTGCCAGTTGGCCTTTTCTACTTATTTACAAAATGCGCCACAGCCACATTTAAATAAAGACTTACAAGTACAATTGTTATCTGGAGAAGTGTTAGGTGCTACCGGGTTGTCTAATCCAATGAAATCCTTTAATGATTTAGAAAAATTAAACTTAGAGCATTCATATGTCGATGGGCAACTAGTTGTTAGTGGACGTATGCCGGCTGTTAGTAATATCCAAGAAGATCATTACTTTGGTGCGATTTCGAAGCATCAATCATCAGATGAATTTGTCATGTTTATATTACGAGCAAATCAAGAAGGTATCACACTCGTAGAGAAAACAAACTTTTTAGGAGTCAATGGTTCAGCTACATATCAAATTACGCTAAATCAAGTGGTGGTACCACAATCTCAGATTATAACGCATGATGCAAAACAGTTTGCTGCAACTATTCGACCACAATTTATTGCATACCAAATTCCAATAGGATTAGGATCAATCAAGAGTTCATTAGATTTAATCGATGCATTTTCTAATGCGCAAAATGGTATCAATCAATATTTAGAATACGATGTTGAAGATTTTAAAAAGCGTTATCATCAACTTAGAGAGGCATTTTATGCATTATTAGAAGATGGCAATTTAGATGACCATTTAAGTGAACTAATATCATTGAAGAAGGACATTGGTTATTTATTGTTGGATGTAAACCAAGCTTCTGTTGTTAATGGTGGCTCAAGAGCATATACGCTGTATTCCCCACAAGTACGTAAATTAAAAGAAGGCTTTTTCTTTGCTGCATTAACGCCGACATTAAGACATTTAGGTAAACTTGAAGAATCATTGAAGGGGTAAGTGTGATAAGCTGATTTGTTGTTTAGCTGCGTTTGTTGAAACATTTTTTAAAATAATATAAATCTTAGTTTATAAACATTTTCCGTTAATTTGATATATCCTTTTAACTTAAAAAATATACATTTCGTAATAATAATAATCGTTATCATTGAAAAAGTGTTAATAAGGTGTATAATGAAAATGTGAACAATTAATGAACTTCTTATTTTAAAGAAGGTGAATACAATAGATACGCAGACTAAAGAACAACAATTCTCGAATCTAGTGAGATCTTATCGTAAAGAATACGTGGGTAAAGGACCCAATAGTATTCGAGTGTCGTTTAAAGATAATTGGGCGATTGCGCATATGACAGGTGTCTTGAGTAAAGTTGAAAGTTTTTACTTAAACGACAAACGCAATGAATCGATGCTACATTATACACGCACAGAGAAGATTAAACAGATGTATAAAGAAATAGATGTTAATGAGATGGAAAGTCTTGTAGGCGCTAAATTTGTAAAATTATTTACAGATATTGATTTGAATGATGATGAAGTCATTTCGATATTTGTTTTCGATAAGTCAATAGAATAAGTGTTGCTGGTGTAAGGTACGCGGTGCTGTTTGCTAACTTCGCTTTGAATTTAACAACAATTCAAGGGGGTGGAATGTCAAACGGTGCCGTTTTTTTGTCGCATTTTTAAAACAAGCAACATGCAACACGTACTTTAAGGAAGTCAAAATTTATCATTTAGGAGAGATGGATATGAAAATCGTAGCGTTATTTCCAGAAGCAGTAGAAGGTCAAGACAATCAATTACTTAATACTAAAAAAGCATTAGGATTAAAATCATTTTTAGAGGAAAGAGGACATGAGTTCATTATATTAGCAGATAATGGTGAAGACTTAGATAAACATTTACCAGATATGGATGTGATTATTAGTGCACCATTTTATCCTGCATATATGACTCGTGAACGTATTGAAAAAGCACCGAACTTGAAATTAGCAATTACAGCAGGTGTAGGATCTGACCATGTAGATTTAGCGGCAGCAAGTGAACACAACATTGGTGTCGTTGAAGTTACAGGAAGTAATACAGTTAGTGTGGCAGAACATGCGGTTATGGATTTATTAATACTTCTTAGAAACTATGAAGAAGGTCATCGTCAATCAGTAGAGGGTGAATGGAACTTGTCTCAAGTAGGTAATCATGCGCATGAATTACAACACAAAACAATTGGTATTTTTGGATTTGGACGAATTGGACAACTTGTTGCTGAAAGATTAGCACCATTTAATGTGACATTACAACACTATGATCCAATCAATCAACAAGACCATAAACTGTCTAAATTTGTAAGCTTTGATGAACTTGTTTCAACAAGTGATGCGATTACAATTCATGCACCATTAACACCAGAAACTGATAACTTATTTGATAAAGATGTTTTAAGTCGTATGAAAAAACACAGTTATTTAGTGAATACTGCACGTGGTAAAATTGTAAATCGTGATGCTTTAGTTGAAGCGTTAGCATCTGAGCATTTACAAGGATATGCTGGTGATGTTTGGTATCCACAACCTGCACCTGCTGATCATCCATGGAGAACAATGCCTAGAAATGCTATGACAGTTCACTATTCAGGTATGACTTTAGAAGCACAAAAACGTATTGAAGATGGAGTTAAAGATATTTTAGATCGTTTCTTCAATCATGAACCTTTCCAAGATAAAGATATTATTGTTGCAAGTGGTCGTATTGCTAGTAAAAGTTATACAGCTAAATAGAATAAGGATGCTGGGCTAGTGATTAACGCTTTCAATTTTATATAAATGAATTATATAAGTACTACTGCTGTTATAAAGATGGCAGTAGTTTTTTTATGATTACATCTAAGTATAGTCACGGCTATGTTAGGACAATGATTTAACATTTACGCACATATGTGTTCACTTACGCAAATATTGATAAATTTCACTCATTTAGAATAATATATAATCATATAGCACTAAATTTTTGAGGAGCTATATGCAAGAATTTTTTAAAGTCGATGCATTTATTTATTAAATAAATTTGCCATAATTAAAAAATTCTTTGCTTCAACGTATGATTGAATAATAGATTTCATATAAATGTTAATGTGTATATAGATGGGGATTGGAGTGTAGTTTTCAATGAAACGCTTAAGTATGACTTTGAAAGTACGATTGATTAGTAATTTTTTACAGCTGATTATTACGACGGCATTCATACCGTTTATAGCATTGTATTTAACAGACATGTTAAGTCAATCAATTGTTGGCATATACCTTGTTGGTTTAGTAGTTCTAAAATTTCCATTGTCCATTATATCTGGTTATCTTATTGAGATATTTCCGAAAAAGTTGCTAGTACTTATTTATCAGGCGACGATGGTTATTATGCTTGTGTTAATGGGCATGTTTGGATCTCATCAGTTGTGGCAAATCATTGGCTTTTGCGTTGCATATGCCATATTTACAATTGTTTGGGGATTACAATTTCCAGTTATGGACACATTAATTATGGATGCAATTACCGAAGACGTGGAACATTATATTTATAAGCTTAGCTACTGGATTACGAACTTATCGGTAGCTATTGGGGCATTGTTAGGCGGTTTGATGTATGGCTATAACATGTTACTACTTTTTTTAATAGCGGCTTGTATATTTTTAATTGTACTGATTATTTTATATATTTGGTTACCTCAAGACCGAGAGCAAGTAAGGCGAAGTGATGACTACAGACATGTAAGTAGTTATCAAAACTTACAAATTATGAAAATATTTCGTAGTTATAAATTAGTTTTAAAAGACCGTAATTACATGTTATTGATTTCGGGATTCAGTATCATCATGATGGGTGAATTTTCAATTTCTTCATACATTGCTATTAGACTAAAGGATCAGTTTGAAACAATAAGCATAGGTTCATATGAAATTACTGGTGCTAAGATGTTAGCAATCTTGCTAATGATTAATACGGTCGGCGTCATTTTACTCACGTATTTTATCTCGAAAGTTGTATTGAAAATAGATTTTAAAATAGCTTTAATAACAGGTTTATTGATTTATATTGTCGGCTATAGTGGTCTAACTTATCTTAATCAGTTTGGCTTATTACTAGTCTTTATGATAGTCGCAACTGTAGGTGAAATTATTTATTCACCTATAGTTTCAGAACAACGTTTTAAAATTATTCCTAAAGCTAAAAGGGGGACTTATAGTGCTGTTAATGCATTAGGTATTCATATATCAGAAACACTAGCTAGGTTAGGGATTGTGTTGGGTGCTTTCTTAACATCATTACAAATGGGACTGTATATGTTTATAGTGTTAACAATTGGTGCTATCATGCTCGTTGCTGGTATATCCGGGGGACAAAAACAATCGAATACAGATTGAATTTACTTAAATATTTATTTTATACATTTGTTTATATTGAAAACCTATTAATTAGGTCGTGATTAAAATGGAGATAAATTTATTAAGAATTTGTTAAAATTTAGCGATAACAATTGTTTTATGCGAGTTGTTTGTTTAATATAAACTTGCTTCA
This sequence comes from Staphylococcus roterodami, assembly GCA_022493055.1. Taxonomy (NCBI): domain Bacteria; kingdom Bacillati; phylum Bacillota; class Bacilli; order Caryophanales; family Staphylococcaceae; genus Staphylococcus; species Staphylococcus roterodami. Next base: position 147,883 of record CP092781.1, read on the forward strand.
TGGATATTTTGTAACAACAGTACTGAAGATAATGAATGATATTAATAAATGATAGTTATTGAGTAAAAATAAAGTATTACTTATCGTAATGTATGTAATTTACATTTAAAATGTTCGGTGATTGATACGGGCGATGTATTTTAAGGGTAGAGATATATCGCTACTGACCTGATATCACAAATGATGTTCTGTAATAATCATCATTTAACGAGATAAGTAGTACTACCATTCATTAACATATCATCATTCAATTTCAGTATAGATTGGGTATTATGATATGAAAGAAGGACTTTATATGATTATGGGTAACATGAAATTTCAACAAGAATATTTTAGAATATACAGCAATCATACAGAATCAACGACACACCGTAATACGTATTGGGTTAAACTTGCTACAAATGTTGATACTCAGCAAATGATGCATGCACTATCGAAAGTTGTGCAACAACATCCATCTTTAAGACAATGTATTAATGCTAATGTCAATAATGACTATACAATGACGCTTCATGAATTTTTACCTTTTATTGAAATACAACAAGTTCCATTTTCTTCTACAAATTATGATTTAGACTCTTATTTTAAGCAAAAATTAAATAGATTCCATTATAATGGCATGCCGTTATTTAAATTTAAATTGTTTCAGTTTACTGATGCAACTTTTATATTATTAGATTTTCATGTGACAATCTTTGATGATAGTCATCTTGATATGTTTCTGAGTGAAATGAGTAATGCATATCGTGATATCAATTCTTTAAACTATACGAAACATAAATCACATTTAAGTGATGAGCAAAAAGATAAGTGCACACACAATCAAGATGAATCTCATATACAATCAGACTGTTTTCGGCTAGAGAATAATAGTGAAGTATATAAAGAGAGTTATTTTCCAATCAAGTTCACCTATGAGCAACCAATGTATAAACAATATTTGATTGATGATATGTCATCAGTCGACATTAAATCATTGGCTGTGAGTGTATATTTAGCCAATCATATTATAAGTCAGCAACATGATGTGACTTTAGGTATGCACATACCTCCGAGGTTTCCTAGTAGCGAAGATTTATTAACGTTACATGGTAGTGTAGTACCCTTAACTTTAAAAATTGATAATCAAGAAACATGTCATCATGTTGTATCTGAATTTGGTAATATTGTTTTTAAAAATGCCAACACATTACAATCCGCAAAGACATCACTTTCGTTAGAAACTATTTTTCACTGTTACCATCAAACAGTGACGTATTGTAATGATGTCGTTATGGATATTCATCAATTACACGACACACATACAAGTTTAGCTGATATTGAAATTTTCCCCAATGAGTATGGTTATAAAATTATTTATAACAGTGAGGCGTATGATTTGTTATCAATAGAAACGCTAAGTAACTTAATGAAAAATATTTATGTTCAAATAAGCAGAAATAAGAAAATGACAATTGGTGAACTCAATTTGATGACTGAGAATGATATGAAAATATATGATTCAATCAATTTAAACATATCAGCTATAGACAATAAGCACACAGTTGTTGATTTGTTTGAACGTCAAGTTGAAGCAACACCGAATCATATTGCTGTTAAATTTGAAGGGAAAGCAATGACTTATCAAACTTTAAATGCACGTGCCAATGATTTAGCTAGGCGCTTAAGGTTGCATTATAATGTTAAACCTAATGATAGAATTGCTATCATTGCTAATCGGAGCATTGAAATGATTGTCGCAATGTTAGGAGTTTTAAAAGCGGGTGGTGCATATGTGCCCATAGATTCTGATTATCCAGATGAACGCCAATCATATATTTTAAATGATGCAATGCCAAAAGTTGTTATAACATATCAAGTATCATATAAAAATAGTAAACAAAATATTGCTCACATAGAATTAGAACAGGTCAATTGGCAATATGCTGATAATCTTCCGAGATGTAATACGAATGAGAATCATGCTTATGTCATTTATACTTCCGGCACAACAGGTAAGCCTAAGGGGACATTGATTCCGCATCGTGGGATTGTTCGCTTAGTTCATAGAAATCATTATGTACCATTAAATGAAGCAACGACGGTGCTACTGTCAGGTACGATTGCTTTTGATGCTGCAACCTTTGAAATATATGGTGCATTGTTAAATGGCGGTACTATCATCGTAACTACTAAAGAGCAATTGTTGAATCCAATGGCATTGGGACGGCTGATTAAAGAAAATGATGTTAATACAATGTGGTTAACTTCTTCGTTATATAACTAAATTGCTAGTGAACGTATCGAAATATTGGAACCGTTGAGTTACTTATTAATCGGTGGTGAAGTTTTAAATGCTAAGTGGGTAAACTTGTTAAATCAAAGATTGAAACATCCTCAAATTATTAATGGGTATGGTCCTACAGAAAATACGACATTTACGACAACTTATGCTATACCGAGTGAAGTTCCAAGACGTATTCCAATTGGTAAACCTATTATCGGTACGCATGTCTACGTTATGCAAGGTCATCGATGTTGTGGAGTAGGTGTTCCTGGAGAGCTATGTATAGGAGGTCTTGGTTTAGCAACAGGCTATTTAAATCAGCCGGAAATGACCGCAGATAAATTTATCATGAATGCCAAAAATCATCAATTGATGTATAAAAGTGGTGACATTGTACGTTTATTACCAGATGGGAATATCGATTATTTATATCGAATGGATAAGCAAGTTAAGATTCGTGGATTTAGAATTGAGTTATCTGAAATAGAACGTGCACTTGAGCATATACAAGGTATAAATAAAGCGGCGGTTATTGTTCAAACACATGACCAAGAAGACTATATTGTGGCCTATTATGAGGGCATGCATGTATTGTCTAATAATAAGATTAAGGCACAATTACGTAGAACGTTGCCAGAATATATGATACCTGTTAATTTCCTGCGTATTGAACAAATTCCAATTACGATTAATGGAAAGATAGATAAAAAATCTTTACCTAAGGTGGACGTCGTTGATATGGGTACTTATGTACCTCCTAGTACTGATATGGAACATATGATGTGCCAAATTTTCGAAGATATTTTAAATGTGCAACAAGTCGGAATACATGATAACTTTTTTGAATTAGGTGGACATTCACTAAAAGCAACATTAGTAGTAAATCGTATAGAGGAATATACTGGTAAACGGTTGAAAATTAGTGATTTGTTACAAACACCAACTGTATTTGAATTAGCACAAGCTATTTCGACAATTCATGAACAAAGATATGAATCGATTCCTATAGCGGTGAATAAAGAGGACTACGTCTTGAGTTCTACGCAACAACGCATGTATTTATTATGGCAAGCAAATCAAAAAGATACTGTGTATAACGTACCGTTTTTATGGCGTTTGTCATCGGATCTTAATGTGGCACAATTACGACATGCAATACATCAACTAATAGCACGACATGAGATTTTACGGACGAAATATATAGTTGTAGATGATGAAGTTAGACAGCGTATTGAAAAAGATGTTGAAGTTGACTTTGAAGAGGTTAATACTCATTTTACAGATGAACAACAAATCATGCGTCAGTATATAGAACCTTTTAATTTAGAAAAGCCAAGTCAAATTCGAATTAGATATATTCGAAGTCCGTTGCATTCATATTTATTTATTGATACACATCACATTATCAATGATGGTATGAGTAATATTCAGCTAGTAAATGATCTTAATGCGCTTTACCAAAATAAAAAGTTGTCCCCACTTAAATTACAGTATAAAGACTATAGTGAATGGATGGCTCGACGTGATATGGAGCGACATAGACAATATTGGATAGCGCAATTTGAAGATGGTGTGCCTATTTTGAATATGCTTACTGATTATGTAAGACCTAATGTTAAAACAACAAATGGTGCGATGAGATCATTTTCATTGAGTAATACTACAAGATATCAGTTGCAACAATATGTAGAGGAGTATCAAGTTACTGATTTTATGTTCTTTATGAGTGTAGTAATGGTACTGTTAGGTAAATATGCACGAAAAGAGGACATTACAGTAGGTAGTGTCATGAGTGCACGTATGCATAGTGATACAGAGGGTATGTTAGGCATGTTTGCTAATACTTTAGTGTATCGAGGACAACCAGTGAAAGAGAAAATGTGGGCACAGTTTTTACAAGAAATTAAAGTGCTTAGTTTAGTAACGTATGAACATCAAGAATATCCATTTGACTGTCTTGTTGCAGATTTAGATCAAGCACATGATGCTTCTCGAAATCCATTATTTGATGTGATGTTAGTTTTACAAAATAATGAAACGAATCACTCACATTTTGGGCATAGTAAGTTAACACATATACCACCGAAATCAGTGACATCAAAATTCGATTTAGCCTTTATTATTGAAGAAGATTGTGATAATTATACTATCAATATTGAGTACAACAGCGATTTATATCGTTCGCAAACGATACAGTATATGGGCCAACAATTTATCGCTATGATTGAATATATTTTAGCGCATAATGATCCATTACAAATTAAAGATATACCGAATGATAACGCAGATTTATTGGATTGGGTTAATAAGCATGTTAACAATAGAACACTTGATGTCCCAGGAAATAAATCTATAATAGAATATTTTGATGAAGTTGAAGCACGACGTAGCAGTCATACGGCATTAGTAATGAATGATTTGACGATGTCATATGAAACTTTGCAGCATTATGTTAATAAAATTGCACGAATACTCACTTCAAAAGGTATTGTTCGAGGGCAACGCATAGCATTGTTAGCTGAACGAAGCTTTGAAATGATTGCAGCCATGCTAGCAGCCGTGAAGGTGGGTGCGTCATATGTACCGATTGATACTGATTGTCCGAAAAAGCGGCGTGAAACAATTTTAGAGGATGCTCAAATTGTAGCAGTCATGACTTATGGTGTGGATATTAATACGACATTACCTGTCATTGATTTAGAAAATGTTAAATGTCAACATCAACCGAGTGAAAATGATTATAGTGATAGAGTGAGTTGTGATCAAGATTATGAAATATGTACTGAAGGAGACGACAACCAAGACCGTTTAAAAGGGACCAATCAATATGGTCGTACATCCGACGAAGTGCGAGATAATCAATATAGTCATAATTCTGAGGGAATTCGAGATAATCAAGGTGAAGAAGCGCCTGACGTTCAAGATTGTAAAGTGACAGATAACCATAGTTGTGGCGAAATGATGTTGGATAACGAGATGTACGTAATCTATACATCTGGAACGACGGGTGTTCCTAAAGGTGTTGCTGTAAGTCAACGTAATTTATTGAATTTAGTATATGCATGGTCACACGAATTGCAATTACAAGATGCAGAAGTATTCCTGCAGCATGCAAATATAATTTTTGATGCATCAGTTATGGAAATATACTGTTGTCTGCTAAATGGTCACACACTTGTAATATCTAATAAAGCACAACGTGTTGATCCAGAACAATTACAGCAACTTATTACTAAACATCACATTACGGTTGCATCGATTCCTTTGCAAATGTGCAGTATGATGGGTGACTTTTATATTGAAAAATTAATTACTGGTGGTGCAACGAGTACGCCATCATTTGTGAACTATATTGAGCATCATTGTAGCACTTATTACAATGCATATGGACCATCGGAATCAACAGTCATTACATCGTATTGGTCACATCAATGTGCTGATAAAGTTCCTGAAACCATTCCAATTGGTAAACCATTATCAAATATTCAAGTTTATATCATGTCAGATGGATTATTATGTGGTGTTGGTATGCCTGGTGAATTGTGTGTCGCAGGAGATAGTTTGGCGCTAGGGTATATTAATCGCCCAGAGTTAACTGCTGATAAATGGCAAGATAATCCATTTGGTAAAGGAAAACTTTATCATAGTGGTGATTTAGCAAGATATACACCAGACGGACAGATTGAATTTTTAGGAAGAATAGATAAACAAGTGAAAGTGAATGGCTATCGTATTGAATTAGATGAAATTGAAAATACGATGCTTGCTATTCATGGTGTATCTGATTGTGTTGTAACAGTAAAGCACTTTGATACACATGATATATTAAATGCATATTATGTGGGCCAACCAAATATTGAGCAAGATGTGAAGCATCATTTATTGGAACATTTACCTAAGTATATGGTTCCAAAAACTGTCACTCATATTAATCATATGCCTTTAACAGCGAATGATAAAGTAGATAAGTCACAATTGCCAGAACCATCAATTTTACAACAAAATGGCAAGACGGATAGTGAAGCTGCTAATGAAACTGAACAAACATTTATAAATGTTTTTGAAACAGTGTTAAAGCAGAATCATATTGGTGTAGATGATGACTTTTTTGAACTAGGTGGAAATTCATTGGAAGCCATGCTCGTTGTTTCTCGTTTGAAAGCATTAGGACGTCATTTATCAATGCAAACTTTGTATCAGTATAAAACGGTAAAACGTATCGTTAAATATATGCATCAATGTCAACAAGTGGAAGTAACGTTGCCAAAAGATTATTCGGAATTACAACAAATGGTTGAATCTCATTATTGTATGGGTGTTTTTGAGCATAGTATGGAGCGAGGTACACTTGGAAATGTGCTGTTGACAGGTGCTACAGGATTTTTAGGTGCATACTTAATTGAAGCGCTTCAAGGATATAATAATCGTATTTATTGTTTTATACGTGCGGATGATAATGATGATGCACGGGATAAATTGCTGACGAATTTGAACTATTATTTTTCAGAAGAAACAGTTGAAAAAATGTTATCTAATATAGAGGTTATTGTAGGTGACCTTGAACATATGAACGAGGTATCATTGACGGAAACAATAGATACCATTATTCATGCAGGCGCCCGTACGAATCACTTTGGTGATGATACAGAATTTGAAAAAGTTAATGTTCAAGGTACTATTGACGTCATCCATATGGCACGTCAACATCAAGCGAAGTTAATTTATATATCAACGATAAGTGTGGGAACTTATTTTGATGTGGCTACTGAAGAAATAACGTTTTCAGAAGCGGATGTTTACAAAGGACAATTACTGACATCGCCTTATACACGAAGTAAATTTTACAGTGAGATAAAAGTATTAGAAGCTGTAAAAGATGGTCTCGATGGACGAATTATACGTGTTGGTAATTTGACAAGTCCTTATAAGGGACGATGGAACATGAGAAATATAAAAACAAATCGTTTTTCGATTGTAATGAATGACCTGTTACAACTAGATTGTTTAAGTGACGGTTTAGCTGAAACACCTGTTGATTTATCATTTGTGGATACGACGGCAAGGCAAATTGTTGCATTAGCAAAATTAAACATGTCACTGATTATTTATCATGTTTTATCACCACATAAAATGACGATGAAATCTCTGCTAGAAAATGTTAAGTGCAAAGAGATAAATATCGTCAGTGACAGGCATTTTGAGCAAATGTTACACAAACATCAAATGTACGAAACAATCGGCCTAACAAGTGTTGATATTGGACAACAACTTGCGACGATTGATGCAGAAAAGACGTTAAGCATAATGAAAGACATCGGTGAACAGTGGCCAACAATGACTAGCGATTGGCTTTGTCATTGGGCACAATATATCCAAACAATATTCAATAAGTAAGTAGGGAAAGTTATGACAGTATTTGTAATGCAATTACAGAGTAACTTGAAAAGTATTGAAGAATTAATATCACAAAGTCGTTGGTCATATAAAAAACCGCGAACAGTCAACTATAGATACAATCAAGATAAACTCATGCACAGATTGGGAGATATTTTACTGCAATACGGAATTCAACATGATACAGGTTTGTTACCGCATGAATGGCATTATCACATTTCTTCAAGAGGGAAGGCAGAGATCGTTCAACATCATAGCGATGGTCCATCTATTCATGTGAGCTTGTCGTATAGTTATCCTTATATTGTGTGCGTCGTAGATACACAACCGGTTGGAATTGATATCGAAAAAATTTCAGATCGCTTAGATTGGCGTACATTAGTAACGTGTTTTTCTACAAATGAAGCACACCAAATATGTAGTTTAAATGATTTTTACCAAATTTGGACGCAAAAAGAAAGTTTCACTAAGTTAATTGGCGAAGGATTAATCAAAGGATTGGATGTTTATGATATGACCCAGTCACACTTTTATCAAGCGCGTGAAGTGAAATTTAAGCAATTTATGTTTGATCGTTTTATGGTACAAGTATGCTTTATCGGACAAGCGCCTTGGGGTTATAAAAAATTATCTATTTTTCAATTGTTGAGTAGTTAAAAGCACGTCTAGCAGTAGCTCTTAGTAATAAGATTGAAGCTTATTACGCTAAATGAATTGCTGTTAGACGTTTTTAGGTATATCTTGAAAAATTAATAATAAAACTATCGAATTAAAGATGAAACAGGCATAGCGAAGTCATTGAATACGAACTAGTGTATTAATAGAGAACAGCAGTAAGATAATTTTCAATTAGAAACTATCTTACTGCTGTTTTTTAGGGATTTATGTTCCAACATCTTATTATTTACATACTAATCCAATTTATAGCGATAGACAAAATGTTGTCGTACTAGTTCAATGGTCATCATCCACACAACATGACCAAATAATTCAGAAGCATGTTCTTGGAATGGTTGATCCCATGGAGCTGGTACAGTATGCATAATTGGCATAATGATGATATGGAAAAGAATCCATATTGCAATACCAAAGACAGCACCTTGTCCCATTGCTAAGTAAGCATATCTTTTAACTAAAATACAATAAATAATCGCTATAACGATAGAAAAACTAAAATGAACAATAAAGCTCACCCAAGGTAACTCCATATTTGAAAATGTATATGTTTGATGAGTAAAGTCGCTGCTAAATCCTAATTGTTGCAATAACTCTTGAGGTGGATTCGTTGCATTTCGTTCTGGTGTACGAGGTGGAAACATGACCTCCCAGCCTAACTTAACAATTCCAGATAACAAACCACCAATAATTCCGGCATAAATAAACAAGCCAATTTGTCGTTTCGTCAACTTAAGGACCCCTCTCTTTTTATCTATTTTCATTATAGTACTATGTGAAAAAACTCACAATAAAAAGTTTTTTAAAATTTAAAATATTTCTATCAACTATTTAGAAAATGACAAATAGGGTAGTGAATTTAATTTTTAAAAGAAGCATTATAAACATAGTCGTGCTTATAGAAATCAATGATGTAGACCTCTAATGTTATTGATATATTGTCCAAAAAGAAAATCACTTAATCAATGAAAAATATGACATCGATTAAGTGATTGAAGATGAAAATTTAACATATCGTTGTACCAACAAAGTTGTCATGATAAATTTTTTCAATAATATTTGGTTTTCTACCAGATGCAATTATAACTTTAGGACATCCATTTTCAATAGCATTTTTAGCATCAAGTACTTTGGGAATCATGCCACCGTATATATCACCACAATGAATATACTGCTTAATATTACTAATTGGCAATTTTGATAGTACAGAATCTTGAATAATTACGCCTGCAATATTACTGAGGACATAAATCGGCACTTCTAATGATGACGCGATGAAATAGGCAAGTGTATCTGCATTGATGTTATAAAAAGCATTGTTATGATAGCTATAGCCAATTGAGTTAATGATAGGGACATATTGAGCACTTAAGTAATTTAAGGTTTCTTTATTTAAGGTAGTAGGAATACCTACATATCCATATTGTTGGTTATATGGTTTAATCTCAAATAATTGTGCGTCGAGACCATTTAAACCAATTGCTGGACAACCGTGTTGGTTAAATGTTGCAACTAATGCGGTGTTAACTTCTGCAATTAAAGTTCGCTTTGTAATATCCATTGTTAATTTATCGGTTACTCTTAAACCATCAATAAAATGCGGTTCAATATTATGACTTGATAATGCTTCATTAATAAATGGACCACCACCATGCACGATAATTGGGTGAATGTTTTGCGATTTTAAATGCTTAATATTGTTAATAATTGATGGATGCATGTCACTAAGCGTACTGCCACCAATTTTAATGACAATAAAGTTCATCATATGATTTCACCACCTTACGTACGATATGACGCATTGATGCGTACATAATCATAGGATAAGTCACATCCGTAAGCCGTGGCTGATGCATCACCTAAACCGAGCTGGACATCTATGATGATATTTTCTTTAGTTAATGTATTTGACATAGCTTGTTCATCAAATAATACAGCCATACCTTTATCAACTACAGGAATATGGTTAAGTTGAACATAAGTTTGATTTGGTTCAATCTTACATCTGCTATAACCGATAGCTGTAATGATTCGTCCAAAATTAGCATCTTCACCAAAAATAGCTGATTTGACAAGGCTTGAGCTTACGATTGTTTTACCAATTCTTCTAGCTTCTGATATAGATTTTGCGCCTGAAACATTCACTGTGATTAACTTTGTTGCGCCTTCGCCATCTCTGGCAATAGCTTTAGCTAAAAATGTGCAAACAAAGTGGAATGCATCAACAAAAGTTTGCCATTGTGGATGATTAGAATTTAACGTTTGATGTTTAACTTGGTGATTTGCCATGACTAACACCATATCATTTGTACTAGTATCACCATCTACTGTAATCATATTAAATGTATGATCTGTCGTAGATTTTAATAATTGGTGTAGTGTATCTGTTTCAATCGTGGCATCTGTTGTAATAAATGCGAGCATGGTAGCCATGTTTGGATGAATCATGCCAGAACCTTTAGCGGTTCCACCAATCGTAATTGTTTGATTATCAATTTTAAGTGACACAGCGATATGCTTTGTACATGTATCCGTAGTTAAAATAGCCTCATTAAAAGCTTCAGACTTAGCATAGTCGGTATCTTTAATATGTTCTGTCCCATACTTAATTTTATCCATAGGTAAATATTCGCCAATAACACCCGTTGAAGCAACAGCAACATACTCAGACGGTATGTGAAGTTGCTGTGCAGTCCATTTTTGTGTTTGTCTTGCATCATCTATACCTTGCTTACCTGTACAAGAATTTGCGTTAGCTGAGTTAACAACAAGGGCTTGTAATTTACCTTTGGACTTCTCAAGTGTTGCTTCGGTAATAACGAGTGGCGCAGCTTTGAATTGATTTAAAGTATAAACCGCAGCTGCACTAGCTAATGAGGTGGAATAAATCCAACCGAAATCTTTTTTATTAGCACGTAAACCAATATGCATACCGCCAGCAGTGAATCCTCTAGGTGTACTGATATCCCCATGCTTGATTATTGAAAAATTATGTTCTTGTAATGTCGTTTCTTGTTGTTTCATCGTAACACCCCTTATGGATAAACTGGTGATTGTCTTAGACCAGTAGTGATATCAAGACCATACAATTGATTTAAGTTTTGAATAGCCTGTCCACTTGCCCCTTTAACAAGGTTATCAATCACTGATATTAATATTGCTGTTTGTGTCGATTCGTCTACGTAAATACCGATATCACAGTAATTACTACCGAGTACCTCTTTAGTTGTTGGGAAACTACCGATATCTCTAATTCTGACAAATGGTTGATTAGCATAATAAGAAGTCATTAATTTATGTAATGATTCAGTCGTATATTTAGAGGTTAATTTGACATAAATTGTTGATAGAATACCACGTGTCATAGGTACAAGATGCGGTGTGAATATAACTGAGACATCTTGACCAGCTACTGTCGATAAATATTGTTCGATTTCTGGTTTGTGCTTATGGTTACCGATTGCATAAGCGCTTAGATTTTCATTCATTTCTGAAAAATGAACACGTTGAGATAATGAACGACCAGCACCTGATACGCCAGTTTTAGCATCGATAATGATAGATGACAAATCTATAATTTTTTCACTAATCAGCGGATGTAATGCTAGTAAGGTTGCTGTAGGGAAGCAACCTGGATTAGAAATCAGTTTTGTACCATTGTTATCAAATGATTGCCATTCTGAAATACTATAGATAGCATGATCTAAGTCATCTTGAGATGCAGCTGATTCTTTGTAATATGTTTCATATACTTCACGATTTTTAATTCTAAACGCACCGGATAAATCGATAACATGAATACCTTTTTCGACTAAAGGAGGGATGCATGTTTTACTCACAGGTGCGGGTGTAGCAAAGAAAATCACATCACAATCATTGTTTTCAACTGTAAGTGCTTCGAAATGTTGAATGATATGTTGTAAATGTGGAAACGTTAATTTCAACGGTTCGTCTACTTTTGAATGTGAATAGATATGTGCAATATTTACTTGGGGGTGTGTCTGCAATAATCGAATTAATTCAATTGCTCCATAACCGCTGCCGCCAACAATACCTACTTTAATCATCATGAATCCCTCCTAAATCATATATGAATATGCTTATTTTTAAATTTTAAAAACATCTTGAAAAACTGAAATGATGTCATTAATTTCTTCTTCGCTTATTACTAGTGGTGGTGATAAGCGAATGATAGTACGATGCGTTTCCTTGCATAAGATACCACGATTTATTAGTTGCTGAACAAATGGTGCAGCATCTGTGTTAAGTTTGATACCTATAAATAAACCACGACCTCTAATTTCTTTAATATTTGGGTTATCAAGTTGCTGAAGTTGGGTTAATAATAACGATCCTAAGCGTTCTGAGCGTTCAATCAGGGCTTCATTTTTAAGTACATCAAGTGCAGCTGTTGATACTGCAATTGCCAATGGATTTCCACCGAACGTCGAACCATGTGTCCCAGGTGTTAATACACGCATAACATCATTATTTGCGAGTACAGCAGATACAGGGTATAGTCCACCACCAAGAGCTTTTCCTAAAATATAAATATCTGGTATGACTTGCTCCCATTCCATAGCAAACCATTTGCCAGTTCTACCAAGACCAACTTGTATCTCATCTGCAATCAGTAATATTTGATGTTTGTCACATAATTGTCGTACAGCTTGAATATAACCTTTAGGTGGAATATTAACGCCACCTTCACCTTGAATGGGCTCTAAAATAATTGCAGCAGTATTCGATGTGATGGTTTGTTCTAATTGTTCAATGTTTCCAAAATCTACTGTAGTCGTACCTTGAAGTAGGGGGTGAAATCCTACTTTGTATGAGTCATGGTTGGATAGCGATAATGACCCCAATGTACGACCATGAAAATTATTGTTCATAGCAATGATTTCAACTTGACCGTCAGGAATTTTTTTAACATCAGAACCCCATTTTCTAGCGATTTTAATAGCTGCTTCTACAGCTTCTGTACCAGAATTAAGGGGGAGTACTTTGTCTTTCTTAGCAAGATTACAAATTTTTTCTTCCCATTTACCGAGATTGTCACTATAAAGAACGCGTGAAATAATAGACAACTTTGAAGCCTGTTCAGTCATAGCTTTAACAATTTGTGGATGACAATGTCCTTGGTTTGCCACTGAAAATCCAGAGATACAATCTATATATTGTTGACCATTTGTATCCCAAACTTTAGCGCCTTTTCCTTTAGTAATAACAAGTTTAAGTGGTGCATAATTATTAGAGCTATATTGATCAGTTAATTCAATGATAGAATTCATGGGTCTCCCCCTCCTTTATATTTATACATTTTAAAAAATTAATATTAATATATTACAGTTGTTCAATATAAGTGTCAAATGTAAATTTAATAATATATGCATAATATTACGGTAATTTTAAAATAGGTAGAGGTAGTGCTCTTTAATTTTGTGGTTCTGGAAAATATTTAAATGCAATCTAGGTAGCGATTTGCAAGATTTGTGGTGCGATAAAGGTGATGAATGATAGTAATAATCGAATTGGTTTATGAAATTGTTGCATAAAAAAGTACAGTGCTAGATGAATGAGTAGTATCAACAGCACTGTACTTATATTTATATGAGCAGTAACATAGTTAGACTTAAACTATTTTTGGAATCTTGGGAATAATTTAAGGGCATTGTGATATTTAATATTTTCAATCGTATCAGTATTTAAATCTAATTGTTGTTCGATTGTATTAATCATTGATTGATCAATTTGTTCAGGTGCATAGTGTGCATCGCTACCGAATAAAATATGATCTGCTGGTGTTGTTTCTTCTAATGCTCTAAAAGTGGCAGCTTGTGTAGATAAAGCAGTGTCATAATAGAAATCGCTGATATAATCTTCGGGCTCTTTTGCTAGAACAACAAATTGATTTTCATCTGCAATTTGTTTAATTATTTTATAGCATTCATTAATTCTCCAAGTTAAATATGGCAAAGTTCCGCCTGCGTGCGCCAAAATAAATTTAATATTTGGATAGCGATCCATCGTACCACTTAATACTAAATTTGCTGCGGCACGTGTTGTATTAAAAGTAAATTCAGCCATGAAATCCACAGGCATATATTTTGGCCTAGGCACATAATCAGGTGGCGTGCTTGGATGTATAAACACGACTGCTGCTCTTTCATCAAGTACTTTCATTAGTTGTTCAAATTGTGGATCTCCTAAAAATGCTTCGTTGTAGTTAGATAATAAACCTACACCATCTAATTTTAAATCATCTAAAGCATATTTAACTTCCTCAATTGCACTTTCAACATCAGGTAGTGGTAATGATGCAAAGGCGCCGAAACGATCTGGGTAATCTTTGATCATTTGTGCTTGAAGTAAATTGATTTCTCTTGCAATTGCTTTTCTTTTATTTAGTTCAAGTGGTTCTAAAGCTGGATCAGAAATGGAAGTAATCCCTACATCAATACCTAATCTATCCATCATTTTGATACTTTGTTCAGGTTGCCAATTATTAATTTTTAGACCGCCGGCTTTGTTAATGCCGGCTTCTTTCAATGCGTTTAAGTAAAATTCAGGAATGATGTGATGATGAATGTCGATATAACCAGTTTTATTTGCCATAATACAAGCCTCCTAAAGCTTTAAAATGAACAAATTGACTATTTATAGACAACTTGTATATAATTCATTGTACGCTTAACACAATTAATTGCAATTCACAAAATATATTAATTTGTACACTAAAATACAAATCGATTAAATATGTAAATAAAGTAGAAAATGATAGATAGAGGTTCTGAAAATGACAAATAAGAAAATCGACCCACGGGTAAAACGGACAAATCAATATTTAATTAATGCGATAGTAAAACTGCTCAATGAAAAAGATATTAATAAAATATCTGTACAAAATATTACAGATTCAGCAGATCTGACACGAGCAACATTTTACCTTCATTATCGAAACAAGCAAGATTTTTTCAATAGAATCATTACGAATGTTATAGAAGATTTGATCGATTATGTAAAAGATAGCCATTTGATAGAATCTGGATTGAAGAATGAATCAGATATTAAAAATGCATTTACACGGTTATTTGAATACATCTATATGAATTACGAGTTTTTCAGTGTGATGTTAAGTGATAGAGGCCTATCACAATTCAGACCGAAATTAGAGTCAGTAGTACAAAAGGAAATTTATTTGCCGTTGTTTCATACACTCGTGAATGTAAATAGTGATGCAGATAGTAAATTTCCACAAGATTATTTGTTCAATTATATAACGTCTGCGCATATTGGTGTTATTTGTACTTGGTTAGATGACGATATGAATTATAGTCCGATATATATGGCTGAACTTTTATATAAACTAACTTTAGAAGGTGTATTTTCAGTAGCACAAAACGAATTTTAAATAATAGTTGTGGAGAATGAAGCAAGGATAAAGTGTAGCAACATTTTATATACAAGGAAGAATGAAAAACGCCACAAGCACATGTTCAAGTATGCTTGTGGCATTATATTATGTTTGCGGTAAATTACGATGTCTAATTTTATAAATAATGAAGCCGATAATGAATCCAATTAAACTAAGAACAACCCAGCCCATGCCGATATCTGATAATGGCAAATATTTTTGTCCGAAGTTAATCAAAGCTTGAGCAAATGAAGTGCTTGAAATGAATTCTGGGCTAGCTTTCAATCCATCAAGTAATGCAGCGATTGCTGTAAAGAGAATCGTCCATTGATAAACAATCTTTGAATGGTGGAACTTACTACTAAATAAAGTTAATATGATCAAAGCAATTGCCAATGGATATAAGAACATTAATACAGGAACTGAGTACATAATAATTTTAGTTAATCCAACGTTTGCAAACAAGAATGAAATAAAGCTTACAACTGTCGCAATCGCTAAATAATTCAGTTTCGGGAATAAATGCTCAAATGTTTCTGAAAATGCCGTAATCAAACCGATGGCTGTTTTTAAGCACGCGACCATAACGATTAGAGACAATAAGACAATACCGTAGTTACCTAAGTAGTATTGTGTAATTTGTGCTAATGCGATACCACCATTTTCACTTAGTTTAAAGTGACCGATGCTTAATGTACCCATAATTGCTAATAGAGTATAAATGATACCCATCATAACGATACTTATAGTACCAGATTTTATCGTTTCTTTAGCGATATCGGTTGGGTTTTCGATGCCTAACTTTTTAATCGTAGCAACAATAATAATACCAAATGCTAACGATGCTAATGCATCTAATGTGTTGTATCCATCTAAAAAGCCATTAAATAAAGCGTTAGATTGATATTGGTTACTAATAGGTGCATCTGAAATGCCACCTAATGGATGGATAAAGGCGAATAATAAAATGATTGCTAATAATACTAGGAATACAGGGTTTAAAAATTTACCGATATATTCTAAAATTCGTGAAGGTTTTCTTGCAAAAAACCATGCAATCACAAAGAAGATAAAGCTAAAAATAAATAAATATAAAGTAATCTGCTTTGGTGATAAAA
Source organism: Staphylococcus roterodami (assembly GCA_022493055.1). NCBI lineage: Bacteria > Bacillati > Bacillota > Bacilli > Caryophanales > Staphylococcaceae > Staphylococcus > Staphylococcus roterodami. The sequence goes on from CP092781.1 coordinate 164,750, forward strand.
ATGGCGAGAATGCTATTTCAAACGATGTTGTAGCTAATCTAGGTAGGGCAAAAAATGGGCCAATTACTAGATATAATGCAATCGTGAAAATGTAAGCGTATGTTTTATTAACACGCGATGCAATTTCAAATAAACCAGCTGTCTTTGAAATACCAATGGCAATGATACCTAAAAATGGTAATCCGATTGCTGTAATTAAGAATCCTAAGTTAGCGATAAAAACGTTAGAACCAGCAGCTTGTCCCAAGTGAATCGGGAATATAAGATTACCAGCACCAAAGAATAAACCGAATAACATAGAACCTATAAACATGTTTTCTTTAAATGTTAGTTTCTTTTTCATATATGTATTTGTTCTCCTTTATAGAACTTATAAAAATCTACTTAATTAAGATAATATCAAAAACTAAACACAAAATGATACATAATTTTGCAATAAATACTAAATTTTTTGAAAATTCCGGAATAATTGCAGTTCCCGAAGTAATAAAAGTGATGTGAAGAAGATAATTTAACTAAAATAGAGTGCATTTACATTCTGAAGGTTAGACAACCCGACGTTTAATAATGTGTGATGTGTATCGTATAAAATAAAAACCCCCTTCATTATCATTGAAAGTGAAGGGGGAAATATACGCTTATTTTAATGTGTTCAGTAGTTCGTTTATAGTTATCGTTTGTCCCATTAATGGGAATATATTTTCGATAGGGAATTGATGAAGCGTTTCGTTTTGTGCGCTCATCATATCTGTTACAAAGAACTGATTATAGTTTAATTGATAGGCATCTCTTGCTGTCGTATCTACACCGACATGTGTTGCGACACCACCAAGAACAATAGTATCAATGCCTCGGCGTCTTAACTGTAAGTCTAAATCTGTCCCTACAAATGCACTGAATTGTCGCTTGTCTATAACAAAATCGCCATCTCTTTTGTCCAACAAGTGATGAAATTTGCTGTAGTCATCGCCTTCTTTAGGTGGTAATGATATCATCGAATTTGGTTTCAATGCATCTTTACCATCGTAAAGTTTAACGCGGACAAATGCGATAAAGCCATTATTTTTTCGGAATAATTCTATTAATTTATTAGCATTTTGAACTACATTTTCAGCAGTATAGGGCGCATAGTCCATTTTAAGAATGCCTTGTTGCAAGTCAATTAATACTAATGCAGTTTTGTTGAAATCAATCATTTTATATCAAAGTCCTTTTGTGTATTTAAGTATTTGTAACTATAGATATACTTATACCCAAAAATGAGTGACATTATTTATTTTGTTGTGAAAATGCTTTAGCAATATCGATCAGTTTCTTTGGTGCATCTTCGACAGACATTTTAACTTCTACAAAATGCATGACATCGGGATTGTCATTAATTGCATTAAATGTATCTTGTAAGTCTTTTGCTGATTCAACATCATGAACAGCTACATTTTTACCTCCAAATACAGCAGGTAGGGCCTTATAATCCCACATATGAATATCGTTATAAGGTTCATACATTCCATGAATAAGTCGTTCAACCGTATAGCCATCATTATTAATCACGAATAGTACCGGTTTAATATGTTGTCTAATCATAGTCGAAATGGCTTGAACAGTTAATTGTAAAGAACCATCACCAATTAATAGTAAGTTACGACGATTTGTATCTGCTAATTGAGAACCTAAAGTTGCTGGTAATGTATAGCCGATAGAACCCCATAACGGTTGACCGATAAAGGTATTATTTTTGTATAAAGCTAAATCGTAAGCCCCAAAGAATGAAGTGCCTTGATCAGCAATAATGACATCATTAGGTTTTAAGAAATTTTGCATCATTTTAAAATAAGTTTGTTGTGTTAATGGTTCTGTGCCAACAGGATAGTCTGCTGATGTTGGACGTTGATATACAGGGAACGATGCACTGTTTGTATATGAAATATTGGATAACTGTTTTAACAATGATGGTAGAGATACGGTATCATTTGTAACATCATCAATTTTGATATTGTGATGATTTAACTTAACGACATCATCGATATTAAATTGGTATGAAAATCCAGCTGTTGCAGAATCTGTTAATTTTGCGCCAATATTTAAAATTAAATCGCTATTGTCTACATAATCTCGAATTTTATCTTCGGCAATTTTCCCATCGTAAATCCCCATATAGTAAGGATTTTCTTCATTAAAAGCACCTTTTCCAAGTGAAAGTTGTGCTACAGGTATATGTGTTTGATTTACAAAATCTTCTAATTCTTGATGTAGATGAAAACTGTTAATTTCATGTCCGGTAATGATGATAGGTTGCTTCGCCTGCTGCAATTTAGAAGTTAACAACTCGATATATGTTGATGCATCAGTGTGTTGTGCTGGTGTCACTTCGAATGATGTAGGTATTTCAATTTCAGAGATTGCAACATCGATTGGTAAATGTAAATGAACTGGACGTCTTTCGGCGATAGCAGTACTAATCAATCGTGGTATTTCAGTTGTTGCATTTTCAGGTGTAATGTAACCTTGAGCAACAGTAATATGAGCAAACATTTTACGATAGTCATCAAATGTTCCTTCACCAAGTGAATGATGTACATATTTGCCAGCTTGTTCTACAGCACGAGTTGGTGCACCAGTAATAGCAATGACAGGTATACGCTCGGCATAAGAACCTGCGATACCGTTGACGGCGCTAAGTTCACCAACACCAAATGTAGTTACTAAAGCAGCGAGTCCATTAAGACGGGCATAACCGTCCGCTGCGTAACTTGCATTTAATTCGTTTGTATTTCCAACCCAATCTACATTGGGATTGCTGATAATATCGTCTAGAAAAGCGAGATTAAAATCACCAGGAACACCAAAAATTTTATCGACGCCTGCTCGATGAATAGCGTCAATTAAGTAAGCTCCAATGCGTTGTTTCATAAAAAAACCACCTTTTCTTTATATTTACACTTAAAATGATAGCCTTGAATGCATCATAAGGTCAAGGAAGTTGACTTTATTGTGAAAACGCTAACAATAGCGAGCAATTAATATTCTTTTAGGAATTTATATTGAACAATGCAAAGAAAGGATACTAAAAGAAAGTATGGAGGTCTGAATGTATTAGATGAAATGGCGTCAAAAATTAAAGTTCTTAAAATGAAAATAAATAGGAGCGTATCCATAAAAAGGTATACGCTCCTGTCGGTATATTAATTATTTAGCTTCAAATAATTGATCTCCAAATGAAATGTTGCCATGTTCGTCTTGTTTGAAATCAAGATTTGTAATGTTGCCTTGAGTAACAATTATTGGTGTAATGTCGCTCTTCGCATTATTGCGAATATAGTCTAAATCAAAGCTGATTAATAAATCGCCCTGCTTAACTTCTTGACCTTCTTCAACATGTAATGTAAATCCTTCGCCATTTAATTTAACAGTATCTAAACCAATATGAATTAATAACTCTAATCCACTATCAGATACAAGACCGATTGCATGTTTTGTTGGGAAAATCATTTGTACTTTACCATTGAATGGTGCACGAACCTCACCTTGTGAAGGTTTAATAGCGATACCATCACCCATCATTTTTTCACTGAACACTTGATCAGGAACTTCTGATAATGGTGTCACTTCACCAGTTAATGGTGCGTGAACGATATGACTTAACTCGCTTGTTGCAGATTTATCTTCTGCAACAACAACTGTTTCATCTTTGTCGTCTTCCATAGTAGTTGGATTTTCTACCACTTGGCCATTCATAATTTGTTGCATTTCGTGCTTAATTTGGTCAGATTTAGGACCAAAAATTGCTTGCATGTTATTACCGACTTCTAATACACCAGAAGCACCCAAATCTTTCAAGCCAGGAACATCAACTTTAGATTTATCGTTGACTTCAACACGTAAGCGTGTGATACAAGCGTCTAAATGTTTAATGTTTGCTTTTCCACCCATAGCTTCTAATACTGCATATGGAAGTTCAGTTGCTGAAGCTGTTGTCGCTTGCGATTGTTTATCTTCACGACCTGGTGTTTTGTATTTTAATTTTACAATTAGGAATCGGAATACGAAGTAGTAAATGACTGCGTATACAAGACCTACAGGAATGACTAACCACCATTGTGTCTTATTAGGTAGCACGCCGAGTAAGAAGTAATCGATGAAACCACCTGAGAATGTATAACCTAGGTGAACATCCAATAAGTACAATGTTAAGAATGATAAACCATCAAGTACTGCATGAATAAAGAATAATAACGGTGCTACGAATAAGAATGAGAATTCTAAAGGTTCTGTAATACCAGTTAAGAATGATGTTAAAGCAGCAGAACCCATTAAACCAGCTACTACTTTTTTATTTTCAGGTTTAGCTGTGTGATAAATTGCTAAAGCTGCTGCAGGTAAACCGAACATCATAACAGGGAATTCACCTTGCATGAATTTACCAGCTGTTAAATGTGCACCTTCACGAATTTGTTCGATAAAGATACGTTGGTCACCGTGAATAATTTCACCAGCTGCATTTTTCCATGAACCAAACTCGAACCAGAAAGGTGCGTGGAAAATATGGTGCAGACCAAATGGAATTAATAAACGTTTAATAAAACCAAATAAGAATACTGCAACACCAGTATTTGAATCTAATAATCCTGTACTGAATGCATTTAAGCCTGATTGAATCGTTGGCCAAATTAATGCCATTGGGAATGCTAATATAAATGATGTTGTAGCCATCATAATAGGTACGAAACGCTTACCAGCGAAGAAACCTAAATAAGATGGTAAATTAATGTTATAGAACTTGTTATAACACCAAGCTGCCAGGGCCCCGATAATAATACCGCCGAACACACCTGTTTGTAATGTTGGGATACCTAAAATGCTAGCGTAACCACTCGCTGGATCACCAACGTTTTTAGGTGTTACTTGTAAAAAGTCACCCATTGTTTTGTTCATGATAATGTAACCGACGAATGCTGCGATAGCTGCTACGCCATCACCGCCAGCTAATCCGATTGCGACACCTAATGCGAAAATCATAGGCAAGTTATCAAAAATGATACCACCAGCACCTGTCATTAATTTAGCGACAGTTTGTACGCCACCATTTTGTATAAAAGGCAAGTAGTGTTGTAATGATTCACCTTGCATAGCTGTACCGATAGCTAATAACAGACCGGCTGCTGGTAAAATCGCAACAGGTAACATTAGCGCTTTACCGATACGTTGCAATTGACCGAAAAGTTTCTTTCTCACTTGTCCAACCTCCAAAGTTGTATGTAATATTTAAGATTCAATAAAAAAGACACGAGTAAATAGACTGTGTTGGTAACCATCACAGCTTAATTTAACTCATGCCTAATCTTACTTAGTAACACGTTGGTGTATGTAATTAATGTAAAAGAAGCAATTGACTAAGCTTATTTTGTTGAGCTTACCATCACATCTTATTGAATCTTATTAGTTTGCGTCTCCTATTTTAGCACGGTAAAGTATGCGTTTTCAATACAATTATTAAATTCAATTTCAAATAGCTAAATTATTTTAAGATTAATATGAAAAGTTAATATAAGATATTCAAGAATAAAGTGCACAAAAGTGAATGGTAAATACGGCAATATCAATGATTTTAAAGAATTGAATGGATAGTTATGGAATGAGATTAAGAAGAAGAAGTTGTGACAGAAATTTGTAACATTATTACAATGAATGTACTTGAGCTTATTAATATTGTAATGTGGTTTCTCTTATAGTAAAATGTAAGCGATTACACAACTCTACTATATTTTCCTAATATTTATAACAATAAGGAGGGCTATTTTGACAGGCTTTTCAGTGTATTTAGGACAACCTTTAGACGAAACGTATATCAAACATATGATTAGTTTAGGTTATCAAACGATTTTTACATCAGTACAAATACCAGAAGAAGATGACGAGACAAAATATCATTATTTCACACAACTACTCAACTTATTACAACATGAACAAGTGACTTACCTCATAGATGCTAATCCATCTATTTTAACACCATCTTTTTATGCACATCTTCGACAATATGATGCGCAGTTTATGATTCGTATCGATCATAGTACATCTATTGAGACAATCGAAGCGATTATGGCACAAGGTTTTAAGTGCTGTTTGAATGCAAGTATTATTTCCCGGGAATTGTTAACAAGCTTACATCAACATTTGAATGATTTTACATTACTTTCATTTTGTCATAACTATTATCCGAGACCAGATACGGGATTATCTGCTGATTGGGTTAAAAAGAAAAATGAATATATTTATCAATTTAATAAAAAGGCACAAATATATGGCTTCATAGCAGGTACAGATTTAAGAGGACCTTTGCATAAAGGTTTGCCAACGGTTGAATTAACACGGCATGACCATCCAGTTGTTGCAACTAATATTTTACAAGAAATTGGTATAACCGATGTGTTAGTTGGAGATCCAAAGATTGAAAAGAGGCTAGCAGTACAACTTATAGAATTTTGTAATCGTCGACATTTTTCATTAACTATTAATGAAGATTTCGATGAACAAGTAGCATTTCTTTTTGACTTGCAACATAAAGTTCGTTCTGATAACCCCGAAAAAGTTATTCGATCAGAAATATCGAGAGAAATATGTGCGCAAACTATTCAACCACATCATACGATACAACGACAGATTGGTTCAGTGACCGTGGATAATCTGAAAAATGGGCGCTATCAAGGTGAACTCCAAATTGTGAGACATCCTCTTAGCGCGCATGACAATGTTAACGTTGTTGCACAAATTATCAAAGAAGACTTACCGTTGTTAAATTGTATCGCACCAAATGATACATTTAATTTTCAAAAATTAGGGAGTGTCAAAAGTAATGGAAAATAGTACGACCGAAGCACGCAATGAAGCGACGATGCATCTCGATGAAATGACTGTGGAAGAGGCACTAATTACGATGAATGAAGAGGATCAACAAGTACCGTTAGCGGTCAAGCGAGTGATTCCACAACTTACAGAAGTCGTGAATAAAACAATATCACAGTATAAAAAAGGTGGGCGCTTAATTTATATCGGTGCAGGAACAAGCGGACGATTGGGAGTCTTAGATGCGGCAGAATGTGTGCCAACATTTAATACAGAACCTCATGAAATTATAGGTATCATTGCAGGTGGTCAGCGCGCGATGACGATGGCAGTAGAAGGTGCAGAAGATCATAAAAAACTTGCAGAAAATGATTTAGAAAAGATAAATTTAACGGAAAAAGATGTCGTAATTGGTATTGCTGCGAGTGGCAAAACACCATATGTTATTGGGGGTTTAACATTTGCGAACACAATCGGTGCGACAACTGTTTCAATTTCATGTAATGAACATGCAATTATAAGTGGAATTGCTAAATATCCTGTAGAAGTAAAAGTTGGTCCTGAAGTATTAACTGGATCTACACGATTAAAGTCTGGCACAGCACAAAAATTAATTTTAAATATGATTTCAACAATTACCATGGTGGGTGTCGGGAAAGTATACGATAACCTCATGATTGATGTGAAAGCAACAAACCAAAAACTTATCGACCGTTCAGTGCGTATTATTCAAGATATATGTGCTATCACATACGATGAAGCAATGCGTTTATATCAAGTGTCTGAGCATGATGTAAAAGTTGCGACAGTCATGGGTATGTGTGGCATTTCTAAGGAAGAGGCAACAAGACGGTTATTAAACAATGACAATATTGTTAAACGAGCAATCAGAGATAAACAACCTTAGGAGGGATTTAAATGACCAAAGAGCAACAGCTTGCAGAACGAATTATCGCTGCAGTAGGTGGCATGGATAATATAGATAGCGTTATGAATTGTATGACGCGTGTTCGTATTAAAGTATTAGATGAAAATAAAGTAGACGAACAGGGACTAAAACAAATTGATGGTGTCATGGGAGTTATACATGATGAACGTATTCAAGTTGTAGTTGGTCCTGGTACAGTAAATAAAGTGGCTAACCATATGGCGGAATTGAGTGGTGTAAAACTAGGAGATCAAATACCACATCATCACAAAGATTCACAAAAAATGGACTATAAATCATATGCGGCAGACAAAGCGAAAGCGAATAAAGACGCACACAAAGCGAAACAAAAAAATGGTAAGTTGAATAAAGTATTAAAATCAATTGCCAATATATTTATACCATTGATTCCAGCATTTATTGGAGCAGGATTAATCGGTGGAATTGCTGCTGTACTTAGCAATTTAATGGTCGCTGGGTATATTTCAGGTGCATGGATTACGCAATTGATTACCGTTTTTAATGTAATTAAAGATGGTATGTTAGCTTATTTAGCTATTTTTACTGGCATTAATGCTGCTAAAGAATTCGGTGCGACACCAGGATTGGGCGGTGTCATTGGTGGTACAACTTTATTAACTGGTATAGCTGGTAAAAATATTTTAATGAATGTTTTTACTGGGGAACCATTACAACTTGGACAGGGTGGAATTATTGGCGTTATTTTTGCAGTTTGGATTTTAAGTATTGTTGAAAAAAGACTACATAAAATTGTACCAAATGCTATTGATATTATCGTTACACCGACAATTGCATTATTGATAGTAGGACTATTAACTATCTTTATCTTTATGCCATTAGCAGGATTTGTTTCAGACAGTTTGGTTTCAGTTGTTAACGGTATTATTAACATTGGTGGTGTATTTAGTGGCTTTATAATCGGTGCTAGCTTCCTACCGTTAGTTATGCTAGGACTTCACCATATTTTTACGCCAATTCATATAGAAATGATAAATCAATCAGGTGCTACTTACTTATTACCAATTGCGGCAATGGCTGGAGCTGGACAAGTAGGTGCAGCTTTGGCACTTTGGGTAAGATGTAAACGCAATACGACGTTACGCAATACACTGAAAGGTGCATTGCCAGTTGGTTTCCTAGGTATTGGAGAACCGTTGATTTACGGTGTGACATTACCATTAGGACGACCTTTCTTGACTGCTTGTATAGGTGGTGGCATAGGCGGCGCAGTGATTGGTGGCATTGGACATATCGGTGCAAAAGCAATTGGACCAAGTGGTGTGTCATTATTGCCATTAATTTCAGATAATATGTATTTAGGGTATATTGCAGGACTACTTTCTGCGTATGCAGGTGGATTCGTTTGTACTTATTTATTTGGAACGACAAAGGCAATGCGACAGACAGATTTGTTGGGTGATTAATGATGACAAATATTTTGTATAGGATTGACAAACAATTGGGTGATTTTACAAAGACAGAAAAGAAAATCGCTAATTACATTTTAAAGAATCCACATAAAATCATTGATATGACAGTAAACGATTTGGCAGATGTTGCAAAAGTAAGTACAGCATCTATCGTGCGATTTAGTCGGAAGATGACACATCAAGGTTTTCAAGAGTTAAAGATTGCGATATCTAGATATTTACCTGAAGATATTGCGACGAATCCGCATTTGGAATTGATTGAAAATGAATCTGTAGAAACTTTAAAAAATAAAATGATTGCAAGAACGACAAATACAATGAGATTTGTAGCTACAAATATAATGGATGCACAAATTGATGCTATATGTGATGTACTAAAAAATGCGAGAACAATATTTTTGTTCGGTTTTGGTGCATCCAGTTTAACAATCGGCGATCTTTTTCAAAAGTTATCTCGTATAGGGTTAAACGTGAGGTTATTACATGAAACACATTTACTTGTGTCAACGTTTGCGACACATGATAAAAGAGATTGCATGATTTTTGTCACGAACCAAGGTAGTCATAGCGAATTGCAGTCTATAGCACAAGTTGCCACACATTACAGTATTCCCATCATAACTATATCTAGTACAGCTAATAATCCAGTGGCACAAATTGCAGATTATGCATTAATCTATGGCAGAACTGATGAAAATGAAATGCGTATGGCAGCTACGACATCTTTATTTGCACAGTTATTTACAGTAGATATATTGTACTATCGCTTCGTAGCTTTAAATTATCATGCGATACTTGATTGTATTACTCAATCAAAAATGGCACTTGATAATTATAGAAAACATCTTGCGACGATTGATTTTAAACATTAAGTAATCGAGGGATGTCGGCGTTTCATTGTATTGGATAACGCAGCGTAGATAAATTACTTTACGAACATTTTTTGATAGAAACTATTTTAATATGTAGCATGAGTCTTTGTTGGAAATTTGTTGTGTCGATATCAAATCACGATTTAGAAGACATATCCGAATAAATTAAAGTAAATCTCATATAAAATGCTCCTTATAAAGTAGGCACTTAAAAAAGTGAAATACTTATAGGGAGCTTTGCTTTTTCATGATTAAAAATTCAAGAATAATTTTAAGGCTAAGTGAACTAATATAAAGATTATTAAGATAATCATAATCCAATTTGTAATATGAACGATACGTTTAAATCGTTTACGTTGTTTGTATTCTGGGCTTTTATAGAGTAGGTAATAGTACATAAATAGAATGGCAGCGAACATACCAAATATTGAAGTGAAGTTACCAATAGTTACTGACATAAAATGACTTAAAGTTAAATAATAACTAAGAGTGATGATTAAAAATAAAATGATTTCATAGATAAATAAGACCACACATGCCAACCTCCATTACTTTATAGTCGAAGTAGTGAGAAATTACTTGATGTAGTGCTTTCAAATATTAGTATACACCTTATATAAAATATAAGCATTAAATTAAAGGTCAATAAAAATAGAATATATTTACGTTTAAAGATAAAAAATAAACATTTTTCATTAATATTTATGATATATTTAGAACAATAGAAAGTGTACGGAAGGGGATATGGATGGCACATCAAAGTGAATATGCATTAGAAAATGAAATGATGAATCAACTTGAACAACTAGGCTATGAAAGGGTAACGATTCGTAATGATGAGCAATTGCTTGATAATTTCAGAGCCATTTTAAATGAACGCCATGTGGATAAATTAGATGGAAAACCACTAACCGATAAAGAATTTCAACGTCTTTTAACGATGATTGATGGGAAAAGTATTTTCGAGAGTGCACGTATTTTACGTGACAAATTACCACTTCGACGTGATGACGAGTCTGAGGTTTATTTGTCATTTTTAGATACTAAAAGTTGGTGTAAAAATAAGTTTCAAGTAACAAATCAAATAGCAGTTGAAGATGCGTATAAAGCACGTTATGATGTTACCATTTTAATCAATGGATTACCCCTTGTTCAAGTAGAATTGAAACGTCGTGGCATTGATATTAACGAAGCTTTTAATCAAGTAAAACGATACCGTAAACAAAATTACACAGGTCTATTCCGCTATATACAAATGTTTGTTATTAGTAATGGTGTTGAGACAAGATATTTTTCCAATAATGACAGTGAATTATTAAAAAGTCATATGTTTTATTGGAGTGATAAACAAAATAAGCGTATAAATATATTACAATCTTTTACTGAGACATTTATGAGACCTTGTCAATTAGCCAAGATGATTTCACGCTATATGATTATTAATGAAACAGATAGAATTCTAATGGCAATGCGTCCATACCAAGTGTATGCAGCTGAAGCACTGGTACAACAAGCAACTGAAACAGGCAATAATGGATATATCTGGCATACTACAGGAAGCGGTAAGACGTTGACATCATTTAAAGCGAGTCAGATTTTGTCGCAACAAGAAAGTATTAAGAAAGTTATTTTCTTGGTTGACCGTAAAGACTTAGATAGTCAAACAGAAGAAGAATTTAATAAGTTTGCAAAGGGCGCTGTCGATAAGACCTTTAATACTTCGCAGCTCGTACGTCAATTAAATGATAAAAGTTTACCGCTTATTGTTACGACAATTCAAAAAATGGCAAAAGCAATTCAAGGCAATGCCCATTTATTAGAGCAGTATAAGACAAATAAAGTAGTATTCATTATTGATGAATGTCATCGCAGTCAATTTGGTGACATGCATCGTTTAGTTAAACAACATTTCAAAAATGCCCAATATTTTGGATTCACTGGTACACCACGTTTCCCAGAAAATAGTAGTCAAGATGGCCGTACGACTGCAGATATTTTTGGTAGATGTTTGCATACGTATTTAATTAGAGATGCCATACATGATGGTAATGTACTTGGTTTCTCGGTGGACTATATTAATACTTTTAAAAATAAAGCTTTAAAAGCAGAAGACAACAGCATGGTGGAAGCAATAAATACAGAAGAGGTATGGTTAGCTGATAAACGTGTGGAATTAGTAGCGCGACATATCATTGATAATCATGATAAATACACACGTAATCGCCAATATTCAAGTATATTTACAGTACAAAGTATTCACGCACTTATTAAATATTATGAGACTTTTAAGCGACTTAATAAAAAATTAGAACGACCACTAACGGTAGCTGGTATATTTACGTTTAAACCTAATGAAGATGATCGTGATGGTGAAGTACCATATCATTCACGTGAAAAATTAGAGAAAATGATTAGCGATTATAATAAAAAGTTTGAGACGAATTTTTCAACAGACACTCATAATGAATATTTTAATCATATTTCAAAAAACGTTAAAAAAGGCGTTAAAGATAGTAAAATTGATATCTTAATCGTTGTTAATATGTTCTTAACTGGATTTGATAGTAAAGTACTGAACACTTTATATGTTGATAGGAATTTAATGTATCATGACTTAATTCAAGCATATTCACGTACAAATAGGGTTGAAAAAGAATCAAAGCCGTTCGGTAAAATTGTAAACTATCGTGACTTGAAAAAAGAGACGGACGATGCATTGAGAGTATTTTCACAAACAAATGATGCCGATACGATTTTAATGCGTAGTTATGAAGAGTATAAAAAAGAATTTATGGAGGCATATCATGAGCTTAAATTGATTGTGCCGACACCACACATGGTTGATGATATTCAAGATGAAGAAGAATTAAAACGCTTTGTAGAAGCTTATCGTTTATTAGCTAAAATTTTATTACGTTTAAAAGCATTTGATGAGTTTGAGTTTACAGTTGATGAAATTGGTATGGATGAACAAGAAAACGAAGATTATAAAAGTAAATATCTCGCTGTGTATGATCAAGTGAAAAGAGCGACGGCTGAGAAAGATAAAGTATCCATATTAAATGATATTGATTTCGAAATAGAAATGATGCGTAACGATACGATTAATGTGAATTACATTATGAATATATTGAGGCAAATTGATTTAGAAGATAAAGCAGAACAACGACGCAATAGAGAACAAATTAGACGTATTTTAGACCATGCAGATGATCCGACTTTACGATTGAAGCGTGATTTAATTAAAGAATTTATCGACAATGTTGTACCTTCTTTAAATAAGGATGACGATATTGATGCAGCATATGTTAATTTCGAAAGTATTAAAAAAGAAGCGGAATTCAAAGGCTTTGCAGGAGAGAAATCTATCAATGAACAAGCTCTAAAAACAATTACTAATGATTTTCAATATAGTGGAGTCGTGAACCCTCATCAACTTAAAAAAATTATTGGTCAGTTGCCATTGAAAGAAAAACGCAAAGCAAGAAAAGCCATTGAATCTTTTGTTGCAGAAACAACTGAAAAATACGATGTTTAATAATTGGAAATATCCCCCCGTACTTTATAAAGTGGCGGGGGGATTATTATTATCTTTTGTTGGTTATGGTGCGATTAGTAATATCACTTCTTTACAAAAAATTATAGCCGTAAGAGTATAGAAATAATGTCTATATGAATTTAAAATAGTTTATAATATTAACAGGATAAGTATTAAATGTATGTTGAAGGAGGTGCGTAGTTATGGATAATAGAAATATGATTAATCGTGTTTTTAGTCAAAAGATATTACATCAAATTGCAATCAAAAACAAAAGTGATGTTGTTGATGAGGCATATGATTTTTATATACAAGGGCCTAAAAATATCAATGTAATACAGAAAATGAAGTCTTTATACAACTATCTTAAAAAGTCTTATCGTAACGAATATTTTTACAAAAACACAATCCTTAATAAACTTCTTTTAGGACGACATTCTGTTAATACAACTACTGCACTTTCTGAAATGCCTATAGGAAAAAGTATTGCTGATTTTATATTGTTAAACGGTAAAGGCGTTGTCTATGAGATTAAAACAGAATTAGATAAGTTGGATAGATTGGATAATCAAATTAATGATTATTATGAAGTATTTAATTATGTAGTAGTCATAACAAATGACAAACACTTGAATAAAGTTATGGCTAGATACAAAGATACAACAGTCGGAATTTTAGTATTAACATCTAGAAATACACTGAGTGAAGTTCAAAAACCAAAAGAAAACAATAGCCTCTTAAACTCAAAAGCGATGTATAACTTTTTACGAAAAGAAGAAAGAAAAAGAGTTATTGCGCAGAATCACATGGATATGCCAAGTTATAACGATTTCACAGAGTATGATGTGTTATATGACGTATTTAAAGAAATACCAATGACGGAATTGCATAACGATATGATATCTGAGTTGAAAAAAAGAGACAACATGAAAGAATACAAAGATGCATTTTTAGCAGCGCCGGCTGAAATTAAGTTCTTGTTATATTTCGCAAAAATGACAAAGAAAGATAAAAATAAACTATATCATTTTCTTAAGGAGGATTAATATGTATTATCCTTATTTACGTGGGAAACAAAATGAACTATTTGCAATTAAAGAATTGTTAGAGAAAGGTTTGATTGGTAATTGTATTCAACCGATAATTGAACCGATTAAGTATACAACCACGTTTAAAAATATTTTGAAATATTGTGGTGAAAAAGAATTTCGTATAAATTTAGTAGTAAATTCGAAGTTAACTGAAGAAGAGATTAGTAACGAAACTGTTGAAGACTTAAGCGAAATAATAATAGAAAACAAAAGTATTATTCAAAAAGCTTATTTAGGTCCCTCTGATGAAGGTAATGAAAAGTTGAAGCAACAATTTTCAAATAGTAGTTTAGCTATTTTAAAGAGTGTAGATGACTGGGAAATGTTTGAAGATAAAAATGAACTTGAAATGGTTTTTGTACCAGATGATAGACACATTAAACGTAAATTACGTAATATTCGAAACAAAGGGCTCATTACGGACCCTTTTAATAAACTGAGTCGAAATATTGATTATTTGGATAATGATGACGAGTTTTATAGTGATGATCACCTTTATTATGAAGAAGATGGATACAAGGCATTTTCAGACTATTCTGTTATAGGTGGAGAATATATAGACGGTGGCTTTTCACCATTAGCTATTGCGATACATATCGTCTATTTTGATGAGGCTAATGAGTTAAGAGTTAAACATTTTGTCTCTGATTCTAATAACGATAGATTAAATCCAGCTAAAAAGTTTTTTGAGGCTGTAGATAAATTAGTAACTTGGTCTAAAAACTTAGATAATAAAAATAGATCTTATGCGATCGGACAATTTGAAGAACTAAATAAAAATAATAAGTATCCAGGCCTAGGCTTAATTAAAAGGTTATCAATCATGCATCATCTAGAAATTATGAATAGATACTTGGAGTCTTAAAATGAAAATATGTGAAAAATGTTTTAATAATACTGAAATCGTAGAAATCATTGTAAATGATAATAGCAAATTTGACAATTGTGATATTGATAACGATCATCTTGGTGTTAAAATATTTGATACGACTCGAGACATAGATAAATTAGAGCAGATTAGAGATTATTTAAGACCAGCGTTAGAATTATATGATATTAGTATAAATTTACCAGATACTTTTAGCCAAAAAGAAGGTAAAAAAATTGAAACAGCATTAAAAGATGATTGGAGTATATTTAATAATATTGAGGAAGCGCAAATAAGTTGTATTTTAAATGAACTTTTTAAAGATGATGAAAATATAGATAGACGGGTGTTGGAAGGCTTAGTAGGTGCTAAAATCATAAACGATAAAAAATATACAAATGAAAATCTAATTGTAGCAAATAATGATTGGGATGGATTTTGTGAGAGCTTGAAATATAAAAATAGATTTCATAATAATATGATCAATTTAGAGAATTTAGCGTTCTTTCTCGATATCACTACTAATTACTATAGTATTGAGGAATTTAGAGAAAGATTTGAACCATTATATAGATCTAGGGTAGTTAATTTCATTACAGAGAAAAGTGAATTAATGGCACCACCAAAGGAACTAGCAACGGCAGGAAGATTGAATTCTAAATGGATAAGCGTGTTATACGTTAGTACAAAAGAACAGGTCAGTATAGAAGAAGTTAAGCCTAAGCATAATGATATTGTTTATATAAGTAAGATTAAGTTACAAAAAAACATTACAAAAGAGAAGCTGAAAATAGCGAATTTAACTAATTTAACTAGTAATGCAATCAAAGCTGGTGATGATGGTTTTAGAAAGTATTTTGTAAATCACCAAACATTAAAAAAGATTCATGAAGGAATTACAAACCCAAGCGATGAACAAGGAATAGATTATTTACCATTTCAATATTTAGCTGATTATATTCGAAGTCTTAAATATGATGGGATAATGTACGAGAGTATACTGCAAGATGGTACTTTTAACTTTGTGTTTTTTAATCAAAATTTATTTGAATGTGTTGATTATGAATGTAAAAGAGTAAGTGATGTTAAATACACATTGACTAAATTAAGATGATATAAGTTAAAATCTGAATATTCTAACAAATTACAAATATCCCCCCGCGCTATATAGTGTAGGGGGATTATTTATGGTATCAAAATATCTAAAGTATGGGTGTGACCTTAAATCATGGCAAAGCGCCTAAAACTTGATATGGTGCCCAAGCCTTAAAAAGCACAATAAAGAATGACAAAATCAGCTCACTCATAGGAAGTTACGCAATGTATGCCAAACTGCAAAGTCACTTAAGCGAACCACTCATAACTTTTATTTAGCAATTACAGGAACTGCTGAAATAAGTTGTTTTGCATAATCTGATTGTGGATGTTTGATAATATTTTCTGTGTTATTAAGTTCAACGATTTCGCCATTTTTCATAACCGCAACTCGATCACATATTTCATTGATGACACCCATATCATGTGTGATGAATAAGTATGTAATACCAAAGTCTAATTGTAATTGTTTTAATAAATCGATAATATCTTTTTGGATTGAAACGTCTAAAGCTGACACTGCCTCGTCGCAAACAATTACTTTTGGTTCAACTGCAAGTGCTCTCGCAATACTTACACGTTGGCGTTGTCCACCAGATAACTCATGTGGATAACGATATAAGAAACTTTGATCCAGGCCAACTTTTTCTAACAAAGAGACTACTTTATTAATGGCTTCATCGTCGTTTTTAGTTTTACCATGAATGATAAGTGGTCGCTTAATCACATCAATCACTTTGAATCTAGGATTAATTGAAGCGAATGGATCTTGGAAAATCATTTGTATTTCTTGGCGTAAAGGTTTCAATTCATCGCCTTTAAATAAACTTAATGGCACATCATTATACCAAATAAAGCCTTCTGACACTTCCTTTAGACCGACGACCGTCTTAGCTAAAGTGGATTTTCCTGAACCAGACTCTCCTACAATACCTAATGTTTCACCTTTTCTAATAGCTAAGTTTATATCTCTAACTGCACGGAATAAACTACCATTTGGCGATGTATAATCTACACTAACGTGATCAAATTTCAATAAAAGATCATTACTTATTTGTCTTGGTGGTCGTGTTTGATGAATATCAGGAATCGCATTAATTAATCGTTTGGTATATGTATGTTGTGGCGATTTGAAAATACATTCAACTGTACCACTTTCAACGACACTTCCATCTTTCATTACAATCACATCATCGCAAAATTGATACACAGCACCTAAATCGTGTGTGATAAAAATAATAGATGTTTCAGTATACTCATAAAGTGATTTCATCAACTGAAGTAATTGATTTTGTGTGCTTGCATCTAATGCTGTTGTTGGTTCATCTGCAATTAAAATTTGTGGTTTTAAAATTAAGGCAATTGCAATCATCACACGTTGACGCATTCCACCAGAAAATTCGTGTGGATAAGCGTCAAATTGTCGTGTTGCATCTTTAATTCCAACCTTATCTAAAATATCAATGGCCATTGACTTTGCTTCTGACTTTGATATGCGTTTATGTTGAAATAGTACTTCTGTAATTTGGTTGCCAATTGTTAATCTAGGATTTAAAGAAGATAGCGGATCTTGAAAAATCATCGAAATATCTTTTCCTCGAATTTGTCGTAATGATGACGAAGTTAAATCAGTTAAAGACTGCCCATTAAAAATAATTTCTCCAGTTAAAGTATGGTTTGGATAATCTGGTAATAGTCCTAAAATCGACTTTGCAGTAATACTTTTACCTGAACCAGACTCACCGACTATACCTAAAATATGTTTTTTACGTAATTCAAAAGTGACATTTTGTACAGCTTGAACCGTTGTTTCATCATAATTGAACTGTACATTTAGATTATTAACTTCTAATAAATTTGACATGATGTTGTGCCTCCCTATTCACAAATGTGTAAATTTATTCTATACTTTTGTATATCATAGTAATCTACTCAAGATTATTTTACAAGGAGTGATTATCATAATTACTTATTCAGAGTCATTTAAGTCGTTGTATCATAAGGCATTTTATAGGGTTATTATTTCGGTATTAAGCTTGCCGATATTTTTATATGCGGTGATTGGTTTTGCTTTTTCAACTAAGAGAAAAAATTTTTACGCTAACAATTCTGAAATTTCAGAAATCGAACAGGCGTTACAACAAAAATATAAATATTTGTCTCAGAAAAAGTCATCCACACAAATACATAGAGAAGCAATCAAAATAATTAAGGGACAAAGTTCTAATACGAATACTCAGAACATTGAGCAAGCACATTTTTCAGCATACTTTGAAAAGATATTATTTCATAAGTTCATCATTATCAAAGTAATATTGGCTTTACCAATGTTTATTGTGCTGACATTTTATTTACAGCCATTAGTTAAGTATATTTTCGAACGCGTCATTATGGCTGTAATTGTTATTATTGGTGTAATCATTAGTGTCTTTACAATTTTATATTTTTCACCACTTGATGCGGCATATAGCATATTGGGACAAAATGCTACAAAAGCACAAATACATCAATTTAATGTATTGCATCACCTTAATGAACCTTATTTTATTCAATTGTGGGATACCATTAAAGGCGTCTTTACATTTGATTTAGGCACAACATACAAAGGGAATGAAGTTGTGACGAAAGCAGTTGGCGAGAGAATCCCAATTACTATTCTTATCACAGTATTAGCGTTAATTGTGGCATTATTTATTGCGATACCGGTGGGGATTATAAGTGCGATGAAGAGAAATAGTTGGCTTGATATCACATTGATGACAATTGCATTAATTGGGCTATCAATTCCAAGTTTCTGGCAAGGACTATTATTTATTTTAGCCTTCTCATTGAAATTAGATATTTTGCCACCATCTTATATGCCAGAACATCCTATATCACTGATTTTGCCTGTGCTCGTCATTGGAACAAGCATTGCTGCTTCGATTACACGTATGACAAGGTCTTCGGTTCTTGAAGTTATGCGCAGTGATTATGTATTAACCGCTTATGCAAAAGGACTATCAACAACACAAGTTGTGATTAAGCATATTTTAAAAAATGCGATTGTTCCAATTGTGACGCTAGTCGGTCTATTAGTAGCAGAGTTACTTGGTGGCTCTGCTGTTACAGAACAAGTATTTAACATTAATGGTATCGGTCGTTATATTGTTCAAAAACAACTTATACCTGATATCCCAGCAGTCATGGGTGGAGTTGTATATATATCAATTGTTATTTCATTATCAAATTTAATCATTGATGTTTTTTATACACTTATTGATCCAAAATTACGTAGTGAAATCAACGAAAGGAAGTGAGGCATATGGCACAACTTAATTCAAAGATAGCTTCCTTAAAATTATTCGCAAGTTACGCCATAGCAACATATATTTTAGTCATAATAACAAGTGCTTTAAACATTTTTAAGGGCTATGTAGCTGATACATTTTATATTGCTGAAACATTGTTGATTATATTAACTATTGCATTAATTATTATTGTATTAACTGAATCAAATTGGAAAAGTCGAGTTGTATGGCGTCGTTTCATTGAAGTGTTGTTAATGTTGATGACTTTAACAGGGAATGTATTCACTTTATTAATGTTTGTAAGTGTTAGACGTTATCAACGTACATCGCAAATACATAGTTATAACGGTTGGGAAGCATTTATACGAAAAATTACTAAACATCGTATAGCTATTATCGGATTACTGATTTTAGTCTACATGCTGACATTATCAATCGTGTCACAATTTACATTTGATACGACGTTGGCTACTAAAAATCAGTTCAATGCACTGTTACATGCACCAAGTCTAGAATACCCATTTGGTACTGATGACTTTGGTAGAGATTTATTTACACGCGTAGTAGTAGGTACGAAGCTAACATTTTCAATATCAATTGTTTCTGTGATAATTGCAGTTATTTTTGGTGTGTTACTAGGCACATTAGCCGGATACTTCAACCATATTGATAATTTAGTGATGCGTATTTTAGATATCGTGTTTGCAATTCCTTCATTACTCTTAGCGGTGGCAATTATCGCATCGTTTGGTGCAAGTATTCCAAATTTAATTATTGCTTTAAGCATTGGTAATATACCATCGTTTGCACGGACGATGCGTGCGAGTGTCTTAGAGATTAAGCGTATGGAATATGTAGATGCAGCACGTATTACAGGAGAAAATACTTGGAACATCATATGGCGGTATATTTTACCGAATGCGATTGCGCCAATGATTGTACGCTTTTCATTAAATATAGGTGTAGTTGTATTAACAACAAGTAGTTTAAGTTTCTTAGGACTTGGCGTTGCGCCTGACGTAGCGGAATGGGGGAACATTTTACGTACCGGTAGTAACTATTTAGAAACACATAGTAATCTGGCGATTGTACCAGGTATTTGTATTATGTTTGTCGTTTTAGCATTCAATTTTATAGGTGATGCAGTGCGAGATGCACTAGATCCAAGAATTCATTAAAAAGGTAGGGATAGATGTGAAAAGAATCATTAGTATCGCAATTATAGTGTTAGCGTTGGTATTAAGTGGTTGTGGTGTCCCTACAAAATCAGAAGTAGCTCAGAAGTCATCGAAAGTTGAGGTAAAAGGTGAGCGACCGACGATACATTTCCTAGGACAAGCAAGTTATGAGAATGAAATGAATATTGTTAAAGATCAGTTGGAAAATGCAGGATTTAACGTCAAGATGAATATTCAACCAGATTATGGTAGTTATCGCACGCAACGTCAAGCTGGTAATTATGATATTCAAATCGATGACTGGATGACAGTGTTTGGAGATCCTAACTATGCTATGACAGCATTGTTTAGTTCTACAGGATCAAATAGTTTATTAAAAGATAAGCATGTGGACCAGTTGTTAAATAAAGCTTCTACTCAAAATGAAGTAGATGTAAAATCAACATATAAACAAATTGAAGATGAAGTTGTCTTTGATAAAGGATATATGGCACCATTATATGGATCCAAAAAGAATTTAGTATATGACAATAAAGTGTTGGATAAAAATAGTGTTGGATTACCAAATTCACGTGCATTAATATGGCAACAATTTGACTATAACAATAGTAAAGAACGAGATACACGTCCACTTGTCATGACGCAACAAGACGGTGAAATTCCAACATTGGACCCAATACGTTCGATTGCGCCATCGGTATATTCAATTAATATGAATATGTATACAAGGTTATTGCTTTTAGATGAAAATGACCACTTAACAACGAAAGGTTCATTGAGTCGTGATTACGCTGTGAATAAAGATAATAAAGCATTTTATTTTTTACTTAGAGATGATGATTATTTTGCGAAAGTGGTTAATGGCGAAGCACGTAATACAGGTGAACGTGTGTCGGCTGAAGATGTTAAATTTTCTTTAGATAGGGCACGTGATAAAAAGTCTGTGCCTAACAATAATACGTACAATATGCATAAGCATATTAATGATATCAAGGTATTAACTGATGCAGATATTGATCAGTTGCGTAAAGAGAAAGATAAAGATGATAAATCAATCTATGACAAGCTGATTAAAGCATATAACGTCAAATCATTAACAACAGATGGTCAAAAAGTAAATAACAAAGATGGTATTTATCAAATTGTTAAAATTACAACCGATCAATCGATGCCTCGAGAAGTGAATTATTTAACACATTCTTCGGCTGGTATTTTATCTAAAAAATTTGTTACTGAAGTAAATCGTCAATATCCAAAGGGCTATGGTGATAGCAGTACTCTTCCTGCTACTTCAGATGGGAAAAATGCGCTGTATGCAAGTGGTGCATACATTTTGACACAGAAAAATACTTACCAAGCAGAGTTTCAACGTAACCCTGGATTCAACGAAACAGAACAAGGTAGCTATAGTCCAGCAAAAATTAAAAACATCACATTGAAATTTAATGGTGATCCTAATAATGCATTGTCAGAACTTAGAAACCATTCAATTGATATGTTGGCAGATGTGAATCAAAAACATTTTGATTTAATTAAGTCAGATAAAAATTTAAGCATTATACGTAAAAATGGACGTAAGTCAGTCTTTTTAATGCTAAATATTAAAAAAGGTATATTTAAGACACATCCAAACTTGAGACAAGCAGTTGTGAATGCGATAGATCAGGATCAATTTATTAAGTTTTATCGTGGCGATAAATTTAAAATTGCATCACCAATTACACCGCTTGTCGATACTGGTAATGTGCAACGTCAAGATCTAGAAAAAGTTGAGAAAGCCATTAATCAATAATATTTTAATGATTTAAAGAAAGTAGGAGGATAAAATATGGTCATTAACTTAAATAATAAACAGAAAACAACATCTAAAGAAGGGTTAATTTCCGTGTCTCATCCTCTTGCGGCTAAAATTGGTAAGGATGTATTAGATAAAGGCGGCAATGCCATGGATGCAGTCATTGCGATTCAACTTGCACTGAATGTTGTAGAACCATTTGCATCAGGTTTAGGTGGTGGCGGGTACTTGTTATATTATGAGCAAAGTACAGGCAGTATAACTGCATTTGATGCGCGTGAGACAGCGCCCGCACATGTAGATAAACAATTTTATTTAAATGATTCAGGCGAGTATAAATCATTTTTTGATATGACTACACACGGTAAAACTGTGGCAGTACCGGCAATTCCAAAACTATTTGATTATATTCATAAGCATTATGCTAAGTTGTCATTAGAAGAATTAATCAATCCTGCAATTGAGTTAGCTGTGGATGGCCATTCTGCCAATTGGGCTACTGAAAAATATTCACGCCAGCAACACGCAAGGCTGACAAAGTATCATGAAACGGCGAAAGTCTTTACGAATGAAAATCAATATTGGCGTGAAAATGATTGGATTGTACAACCCGAAATAGGTAAGACACTTCAAATATTAAAAGAGCAAGGATTTAATGCATTTTATAAAGGTGACATCGCGGAAAAGTTAGTAAACGTTGTCAAAAAATATGGTGGCACAATTACTTTAGAAGACTTAGTAAATTATGACATTCAGATTAAAGCACCGATTAGTGCAACATATAAAGACTATGATATTCATTCAATGGGACCATCTAGTTCTGGCGGTATCACAGTAATTCAAATATTGAAGTTATTAGAACATGTAGACTTACATTCGATGGGTCCAAGATCTGTTGATTATTTGCACCATTTGATACAAGCTATGCATATAGCATATAGTGATCGTGCACAGTATTTGGCAGATGATAATTTTCATGATGTACCTGTAGAGTCATTAATTGATGACGACTATTTAAATTTACGTAGTAAGCTCATTGATAGTGAAAAAGCAAATATCGATATAGCACATGGGAATATTTCTGATTGCATAAGTCATACAGATGTTGATGAAAATCATACCGAAACAACACATTTTTGTGTGATTGATAAAGAAGGAAATATCGCTTCATTCACAACATCAATCGGTATGATTTATGGTTCAGGTATCACGATTCCAGGTTACGGTGTATTATTGAATACGACAATGGATGGCTTTGATGTAGTAGATGGTGGTATTAACGAAATTGCACCATATAAACGACCTCTAAGTAATATGGCTCCAACGATTGTGACACATCATGGGGAACCGATATTAACGGTAGGAGCACCTGGTGCCATAAGTATTATTGCTAGCGTGGCACAAACTTTAATCAATGTATTAGTGTTCGATATGAATATTCAGGAAGCTATTGATGAACCTAGAATTTATAGTAGCCATCCTAATCGTATCGAATGGGAGCCTCAATTTTCACAGTCTACAATATTAGCATTAATCGCACGGGGACATGCGATGGAACATAAACCAGATGCCTATATTGGAGACGTACATGGGTTACAGGTTAATCTGAATACACGTGAAGCTTCGGGAGGTGCTGATGATACGAGGGAAGGCACAGTGATAGGTGGCGATGTATTATCAATTAGAAAACAACCATTACCTAGTCGCGAAATATACGATAATGACACCCATCGTGTATATTTCAATGATGTGCAGTTACCATTATTAGCAGAACAAGTACGATGGATGCATAACAAATGTTGGATTGAGGAAAGTGTTATAAGAATCATTTTCCCTGGAGTTAGTGCACATATTGAAGATTTGAGAAGTTATGATATCGACGGAGAAAATTATATAGATATTGCCTGGTTGGCACGGAAGAAAGGTTGTCAAGTTACCTTAAAGGATGACAGTTTATACTTAAATGATGAAACGTATCATTCAGTAAAACGAAACACAAATGCATACTATAGATACGATCGAGATAGTATCTATAGTATGCATTTGTGTGTTTGATATGAAGTTTGAAGTGGATTTTGATTTTTGTTGAACTAAAGGATGCGGTTTCAAATTTTAGAGTGACGCTTGAGTGTAGTAATGTTGAAGTTGTTATAAGAAACGCTAGACGCCTTTGTAAAATATAAAACGCCCCACAAATTCGTTTTTTATGTACACCTCAATAGTTAGTCTGAAATCTAACTAGATGTGATTAGGTACAATTAAATGAATGACGTGAGGCGTTTTTATAATGTGTGATTTTAGTATGTTAAACGATAATCAATGATTTGGTTATTTCTATAATTACATCATAAATATTAATGTTCACTTATTTTATTATAAGTAAGGCTTTCTTGGTATATAATTTGGTCTTTTCCAGGACTTGAAAAATAAAAATAAAGTTTCTGATCTTGATGTTTATTACCTTTTAAATCACTCATTCCCTTTAATTCCACCTTTGTTGATGCGTTTTTAGGAATATTATATCTACGTTTTAATTGTTTAACGTTTGGATTATCGTTCGACAACTTACCAGATAAATTATAATAATCAGTAGTAGGATCATGTGTGATTTTCAAATCATTACTGTTTAAAATACTTGGTAAATCGCCACTTTGAATCAAAAATTGATTGTTTTCGATTTTTTGTTTCAGCGCGGGATCTTTTACGTCTTTTGTGAAAACGATTTTATTATTAACTACTTTTACTGGATAACTTTTGTATGTCGAGTCAGTAGCATTTTTTCTATCGTTTGTAGTTGTGTCATATTCACCAGTTATTTTATGTGTGTTCTTATCTACTTTTAACAACATACGGTCTTCTTTTAAAAGCTCATCTGATCCAACAACTGAATAAGAGGATTCTATATACCATGTGTCTTGATCATTATTTTCGTAATGGGGGTTATCGTGACCATCAATTTCATAAAGCGTTTCTAAGTTTTTAATAGGATATGTACTTAGTACTTTTTTAAGACCATCTTTCAAATGAATTTGTTCCCACTTCATTGCCAAAAACATACCGCCACTGACTAAAATTGAAATAATAATAATTGCTGCTAAGTTTAACCAGAAAATTTTATACGCTTTCATACATTCACACCTTTTCTTAAAATACTTAATTAACACTATAATAATATATTTTAAAAATATTTACATCAGTATTAAAGTGAATATCAAATTTTAAATTTATAAAAATAATAGGTATTTATAAAAAGTGGAAAATGCATACAATAAAAAACTGTATGACGTTGAGGAGTCACACAGTGTAATTAAAAATTTAAAATGTAGTTGCTAATTTTTCAGCATTATTAATACTTGTTGCTTTAATTTCTTCAGTCTTATGAGGTTCGGCATTGTGGCCTTCGATAATGATTGTTTCATATGATGGTACACCTAAGAATGTCATAATTGTTCTTAAATAACGATCACCCATTTCAAAATCAGCAGCAGGGCCCTCTGTATAATAGCCGCCACGAGATTGAATGTGTAATACTTTTTTGTCAGTTAGTAAACCTTGTGGTCCTTCCGCAGAGTATTTAAAAGTTTTACCTGCAATTGAAATAGCATCAATATATGTTTTGACTACAGGAGGGAAAGAAAGGTTCCACATAGGTGTCACAAATACATATTTATCAGCGCTTAGAAATTCTTCTAAAATGTCACTCAATCTAGAAACTTTCATTTGTTCATCATCTGTTAATGTCTCGCCATTGTTAATTTTTCCCCAACCAGTTAATACATCTTTGTCGATGGCTGGAATATAAGTTTCAAATAAATCAATATGTTTCACTTCATCGTCAGGATGTTGTTGTTGGTAAGTCTCTATAAATGCTTTACCAGCCGCCATAGAATTTGATACTAATTCATTAAAGGGATGTGCTGTAATATACAATACTTTCGCCATATAAAAATTCTCCTCTATTTCTATTTTAATTGAGTATAATTAATATACTAGATATAAAATTTAATTACAACTGATAAGCTCCATGATAACTATACACTTAAGGTAGTAGTACCAAAGTATGAGTGCAATTAATTATGAAATAACAGATTTAGAATATATACTAAATATCCTAAACATATAAAGGATGGATGCCACGATGACAAGACGACCTAAACGTATTTTGGCAACAATACTACTTTTTCTACCCTTATTATTAGCTGTTTTTTATATAGATGACATTCAAAAATGGTTTAACCAATATACTAATAAATTAACGCAAGATAATAAAGGACAAGGACACTCAAAATGGGAAGACTTTTTTAAAGGGAGTCGGGTTACTGAAACTTTTGGGAAATATAATCATTCTCCATTTGAAGGTAAACATTATGGTATAGATTTTGCATTGCCAAAAGGTACTCCAATTAAAGCGCCAACGAATGGCAAAGTAACACGAATTTTTAATAATGAATTAGGCGGTAAGGTATTACAGATTGCTGAAGATAATGGAGAGTATCACCAATGGTACTTACACTTAGACAAATATAACGTCAAAGTAGGTGATCGTGTTAAAGTTGGGGATATTATTGCGTATTCTGGTAATACAGGTAAACAAACGACAGGCGCACATTTACATTTTCAAAGAATGAAGGGTGGCGTAGGTAATGCCTATGCAGAAGATCCACAACCATTTATAGATAAGTTACCTGATGGGGAACGTAGTCTATATGATTTATAGTTTGGAAGTATGCCGGCAGTCTAAAATTTAAGCAATCATTATGTGGGTAGGATACTACTTATATAATGGTTGCTATTTTTTTGACTGAAAATCGAAATGCCAAGTCATACTTGTTTGATTTGTTTGCTAGTTAAAATGCGAAGGATGTTTGCTAACAGTATCACACAAAAACACATAGAACATCATAATTGGCATACAGAAAATAGTTGTGCACGATAACTATTTTTTGTGTAAAAGTATAATTCTGAAAGTAATGTAAACGTTTACAATTTATGATTGACATTAATAATGACTGACTATATGATTTATGTAAGTATTTGTGCAAACGTTTTCACGAAATGTATTACACAATAAAAGTTTAAACAAAGTATGGGAGGCATAACATGGCAGAACTAAAGTTAGAGCATATTAAAAAGACGTATGACAATAACAACACTGTAGTGAAAGACTTCAATTTACATATTACTGACAAAGAATTTATTGTATTTGTCGGACCATCAGGATGCGGTAAATCTACAACATTACGTATGATTGCGGGTCTAGAGTCTATCACATCCGGGGATTTCTATATTGATGGGGAACGCATGAATGATGTTGAACCTAAGAACAGAGACATTGCGATGGTATTTCAAAATTATGCATTATATCCACATATGACTGTTTTTGAAAATATGGCATTTGGACTAAAGCTGCGTAAAGTTAACAAAAAAGAGATTGAACAAAAAGTTAATGAAGCAGCAGAAATACTAGGTTTAACTGAGTATCTTGGACGTAAACCAAAGGCGTTATCAGGTGGACAACGACAACGTGTTGCTTTAGGTAGAGCTATTGTAAGAGATGCGAAAGTATTTTTAATGGATGAACCATTATCAAATCTAGATGCGAAGCTACGTGTACAGATGCGTACAGAAATTTTGAAATTACATAAGCGACTTAATACTACAACGATTTATGTCACACATGACCAGACTGAAGCGTTGACAATGGCTAGTCGAATTGTTGTTTTAAAAGATGGCGACATTATGCAAGTTGGCACACCAAGAGAGATATACGACTCGCCGAATTGCATATTTGTGGCGCAATTTATCGGCTCTCCAGCGATGAATATGTTGAAAGCTACAGTTGAAATGGATGGGTTGAAAATTGGGACACACCATTTTAAATTACATAATAAAAAATTTGAAAAGTTAAAAGACGCTGGCTATCTAGATAAGGAAATCATTTTAGGTGTTAGAGCTGAAGACATTCATGAAGAACCGATATTTATACAATCCTCTCCAGATACACAATTTGTATCTGAAGTAGTTGTATCTGAATTGTTAGGTTCTGAAATTATGGTACATAGTACATTCCAAGGAATGGAATTAATTTCTAAATTAGATTCAAGAACGCAAGTGATGGCGAATGACAAGATTACATTAGCATTTGATATGAACAAGTGTCACTTTTTTGATGAAAATACTGGAAATCGAATTGTTTAAGGGGGAATGTTCATGTCTAAATTTTTAAAATGTATCACGTTAGTTATTGCAATGTTATTAATCGTAACTGGATGTGGCCCTAATCGTTCGAAGGAAGATATTGATAAAGCATTAAATAAAGATAATTCTAAAGAAAAGCCGAATCAACTTACGATGTGGGTGGATGGCGACAAGCAGATGGCTTTTTATAAAAAAATTACTAATCAGTATACTAAAAAAACTGGTATAAAAGTAAAACTTGTAAATGTGGGTCAGAATGATCAATTAGAAAATATTTCACTAGATGCACCTGCTGGGAAAGGACCAGATATCTTTTTTTTAGCACATGATAATACTGGAAGTGCATATCTACAAGGCTTAGCTGCGGAAATTAAATTATCAAAAGATGAGTTAAAAGGTTTCAATAAACAAGCGCTTAAAGCGATGAATTATGACAACAAACAACTAGCATTACCTGCTATCGTTGAAACAACTGCACTTTTCTATAATAAAAAGTTAGTGAAAAATGCGCCACAAACGTTAGAAGAAGTTGAAGCGAATGCTGCCAAATTAACAAATAGTAAAAAGAAACAATACGGTATGCTATTCGATGCTAAAAACTTCTATTTTAATTATCCATTTTTATTTGGAAATGACGATTATATTTTCAAGAAAAATAGCAGTGAATATGATATCCATCGATTAGGATTGAATTCTAAAAATGTAGTAAAGAATGCTGAACGTTTACAAAAATGGTATGACAAAGGGTATCTCCCAAAAGCTGCTACTCATGATGTGATGATTGGTCTTTTTAAAGAAGGCAAAGTAGGACAATTTGTAACGGGACCATGGAATATTAATGAGTATCAAGAGACATTTGGTAAAGATCTTGGTGTGACAACATTGCCTACAGATGGTGGCAAACAGATGAAGCCGTTTCTTGGCGTACGTGGTTGGTATCTATCTGAATATAGTAAGCATAAGTATTGGGCTAAAGACTTAATGTTGTATATCACTAGTAAAGATACATTACAAAAGTATACAGATGAAATGAGCGAAATTACTGGTCGTGTGGATGTGAAATCATCTAATCCGAATTTGAAAGTGTTTGAAAAACAAGCGCGTCACGCTGAACCGATGCCTAATATTCCAGAAATGAGACAAGTTTGGGAACCGATGGGCAATGCCAGTACATTTATCTCGAATGGTAAGAATCCTAAAGAAGCTTTAGATGAAGCAACGAATGATATTACGCAAAATATTAAGATTCTACATCCATCAAAAAATGATGAGAAAGGAGATTAGTTATGATGAAACGTAACCCTAAATTAGCTGCATTATTATCTGTCATACCTGGATTGGGCCAGTTTTATAACAAAAGACCTATAAAAGGCACGATATTCTTTATCTTCTTTATCAGTTTTATTTCTGTATTTTATAGCTTTTTAAATATTGGTTTTTGGGGATTATTCACATTAGGTACTGTACCTAAATTAGATGATTCTCGTGTATTACTAGCTCAAGGTATCATTTCTTTATTGCTTGTAGCTTTCGCAATAATGTTATATATCATTAACATTTTAGATGCATATCGTAATGCTAAACGGTTTAATCGTAATGAAGAAATAAAAAATCCGAAAGCACTGATGGTTGCAACTTGGGATAAGACTTTCCCATATTTACTAATCTCACCAGGTACATTCTTATTGATATTTGTTGTTGTATTTCCACTGATATTTATGTTTGGTGTGGCATTTACGAACTACAATTTATACAATGCGCCTCCTAGGCACACATTAGAGTGGGTTGGTTTAGATAATTTCAAAACATTATTCACAATCGGTGTTTGGCGCAAAACATTTTTTAGTGTTATTACTTGGACATTAGTTTGGACACTTGTTGCAACAACACTTCAAATTGCATTAGGTCTATTTTTGGCAATCATTGTCAATCATCCTGTTGTTAAAGGAAAGAAATTTATTCGTACGGTGCTAATTTTACCTTGGGCTGTACCATCATTTGTAACGATATTAATTTTTGTAGCATTATTTAATGATGAATTTGGTGCTATAAATAATAGCATTTTGCAACCATTATTAGGTGTGGCACCAGCGTGGTTAAGTGATCCGTTTTGGACAAAAATTGCTTTAATTGGTATCCAAGTATGGCTAGGTTTTCCCTTTGTCTTTGCACTTTTCACAGGTGTATTACAAAGTATTTCATCTGATTGGTATGAAGCAGCAGACATGGATGGTGCATCAAGCTGGCAAAAGTTTAGAAACATCACATTCCCACATGTCATATATGCCACTGCACCATTGTTAATTATGCAATATGCAGGCAATTTTAATAATTTCAATCTTATCTATTTATTTAATAAAGGTGGTCCGCCAGTTTCAGGTCAAAATGCGGGTAGTACGGACATCTTAATATCTTGGGTATACAATCTGACATTTGAGTTTAATAACTTTAATATGGGTGCAGTTGTGTCATTAATTATTGGTTTTATTGTGGCTATTGTGGCATTTATTCAATTCAGACGTACTAGTACTTTTAAAGATGAGGGAGGTTTATAAGATGGCAAAGAAGAAGCGTATTATAAAAGCAATCGGAATTTATAGTTTTATAGCGATGATGTTTGTCATCATATTGTATCCATTATTGTGGACGTTCGGTATTTCCCTTAATCCAGGTACGAATTTATATGGTGCTAAGATGATACCGGATGATGCGACATTTAAAAATTATGCCTTTTTATTATTTGATGAAAGTAGTCAATATTTAACTTGGTATAAAAATACGCTCATTGTAGCATCAGCAAATGCATTGTTTAGTGTGATATTTGTTACGTTAACAGCATATGCCTTTTCAAGATATCGCTTTGTAGGACGCAAATATGGATTAATTACATTTTTGATTTTACAAATGTTCCCAGTATTGATGGCAATGGTCGCAATCTATATTTTATTAAATACAATCGGGTTATTAGATTCATTATTTGGATTAACGCTTGTATATATTGGTGGTTCGATACCGATGAATGCATTTTTAGTGAAAGGTTATTTTGACACGATCCCTAAAGAACTTGATGAATCTGCAAAAATTGATGGGGCTGGACATATGCGTATTTTCTTACAAATCATGTTGCCATTAGCTAAACCGATTCTAGCAGTTGTTGCTTTATTCAATTTTATGGGACCATTTATGGACTTTATCTTACCTAAAATTTTATTGAGAAGCCCTGAAAAATTCACTTTAGCAGTCGGACTTTTCAACTTTATTAACGATAAATATGCAAACAATTTCACAGTGTTTGCGGCAGGGGCCATTATGATTGCAGTCCCTATAGCAATTGTATTCTTGTTCTTGCAACGCTATTTAGTATCAGGATTAACGACAGGTGCAACAAAAGGTTAGTTTGAATCGGAGTAGGACAGAAATGGTAAAGAACCACAAATGATGATAATGATTTAAAGGAGGACGCGATAATGACGATTAAAGTTGGAATTATTGGATGTGGTGGTATTGCAAATGGCAAACACATGCCTAGTTTGCAAAAAGTTGAAGATGTTGAAATGGTCGCATTTTGCGATGTAGATATTTCGAAAGCGGAGTGTGCGGCAGAAGCATATGGCACGAAAGATGCACAAGTTTATGATGACTATCAAGATTTGTTAAAAGATAAAGAGATTGATGTTATCCATGTATGTACACCGAATGATTCACATTGTGAAATTACAGTAGCGGGATTATACGCTGGTAAACATGTGATGTGTGAAAAACCGATGGCTAAAACGACAGCAGAAGCTCAAAAAATGATAGATGCAGCTCAAGAAATAGGTAAAAAGTTAACAATAGGTTATCAAAACCGTTT
Organism: Staphylococcus roterodami; assembly: GCA_022493055.1. Taxonomy (NCBI): domain Bacteria; kingdom Bacillati; phylum Bacillota; class Bacilli; order Caryophanales; family Staphylococcaceae; genus Staphylococcus; species Staphylococcus roterodami. Next base: position 197,747 of record CP092781.1, read on the forward strand.
CCGTTCAGATAGTCAAATTTTATATCAATCAGCGCAACGTGGTGATTTAGGTGACATTTACTTTGGAAAAGCACATGCAATTCGTCGACGTGCTGTGCCAACATGGGGCGTTTTCTTAAATGAGGAAGCACAAGGTGGTGGCCCTTTAATTGACATCGGGACGCATGCATTAGATTTAACATTATGGATGATGAATAATTATGAACCAGAATCAGTGATGGGTTCAACATTTCATAAATTAAATAAACAACATGATGCTGCAAATGCTTGGGGATCATGGAATCCAGATGAATTTACAGTTGAAGATTCTGCATTTGGATTCATTAAAATGAAAAACGGTGCAACCATTATTTTAGAATCTGCATGGGCAATTAATTCTTTGGAAGTTGATGAAGCAAAATGTTCGTTATCCGGAACAAAAGCGGGAGCTGATATGAAAGACGGTTTGCGTATTCATGGAGAAGATATGGGGACACTTTATACTAAACATGTTGAATTAGAAAACAAAGGTGTCGACTTTTATGAAGGTAATGAAGTGGACGAAGCTGAAGAAGAAGCGAAAGCATGGATAAATGCAATTGTGAATGATACAGAACCAGTTGTGAAACCTGAACAAGCAATGATAGTAACTAAAATACTTGAAGCAATTTATCAATCTGCAAAATCAGGCAAAGCCGTTTACTTTGATTAATATCTTTTATTAAGGAGGAACATCATGACTAAACTAAACGTTGGTGTGATAGGTGTTGGCGGCATTGCACAAGACCGTCATATTCCAGCATTACTGAAACTAAAAGATAAAGTTTCACTAGTAGCAGTGCAAGATATTAACACCGTGCAAATGATTGATGTTGCCAAACGTTTTAATATTCCGCATGCAGTTGAAACGCCAAGAGAATTGTTTAAACTCGTTGATGCGGTTATCATATGCACGCCTAACAAATTCCATGCTGATCTTTCAATAGAAGCATTGAATCATGGTGTCCATGTAATGTGTGAAAAACCAATGGCAATGACGACAGAAGAGTGTGATCGTATGATTGAAGCTGCTAACAGAAACCAAAAATTATTAACTGTTGCGTATCATTACCGACATACTGATGTCGCTATAACTGCTAAAAAAGCAATTGAATCAGGTGTGGTTGGTAAACCTTTAGTAGCACGTGTACAAGCGATGCGTAGGCGTAAAGTGCCTGGATGGGGTGTTTTTACAAATAAAGCATTGCAAGGTGGCGGTAGCTTAATCGACTATGGATGCCATTTATTAGATTTATCCATGTGGTTATTAGGTAAAGATATGTTGCCACAAAATGTTTTAGGAAAAACATATAATCAATTGAGCAAACAGCCGAATCAAATTAATGATTGGGGAACATTTGATCATGAAACATTTGATGTGGATGATCATGTCACGAGTTATATGACATTTTCCAATCGAGCTAGTATGCAGTTTGAATGTTCTTGGTCTGCAAATATTAAAGAAGACAAGATGCACGTAAGTTTATCGGGTGAAAATGGCGGTATTAATTTATTTCCTTTTGAAATTTATGAACCCCGTTTTGGAACTATTGTTGAAAGTTGTGCTGATGTTGAGCATAACGAAGACATCGCTGGAGATAGTCAGGCTCGAAACTTTGTTAATGCGTGTTTAGGGATAGAAGAGATTGTGGTGAAACCGGAAGAAGCACGCAATGTAAATGCCCTTATAGAAGCGATTTATCGTAGTGATTTAGATGATAAGAGCATACAACTTTAATGATTGATATAAATGATAAAAAATTCTCAATATATAAATGAAGGAGTGCTTTTCAATGAAAATAGGTGTATTTTCAGTATTATTTTACGATAAAAACTTTGAGGAAATGTTGGATTATGTTGCAGAATCTGGATTAGATATGATTGAAGTTGGAACAGGTGGTAATCCAGGAGATAAATTCTGTAAGCTAGATGAATTATTAGAAAACGAAGACAAGAGACAAGTATTTATGAAGTCAATTACAGACAGAGGATTGCAAATAAGTGGCTTCAGTTGTCATAACAATCCAATTTCGCCAGACCCTGAAGAAGCAAAAGAAGCGGATGAAACTTTACGTAAAACAATTCGTTTAGCAAATCTTTTAGATGTACCTGTTGTTAATACGTTCTCTGGAATTGCTGGTTCAGATGATACAGCTAAAAAACCAAACTGGCCTGTGACACCTTGGCCAACAGCATACTCTGAAATATATGATTATCAGTGGAATGAAAAGTTGATACCATATTGGAAAGATTTAGCTGAATTTGCAAAAGAACAAGATGTTAAAATTGCAATAGAGTTACATGCAGGATTTTTAGTGCATACACCATACACAATGTTGAAATTACGTGAAGCTACGAACGAATATATTGGTGCTAATTTAGATCCAAGTCATTTATGGTGGCAAGGAATTGATCCAGTTGCCGCAATCCGAATTTTAGGCCAAGCAAATGCAATACATCACTTCCATGCAAAAGATACGTACATTAATCAAGAAAATGTAAACATGTATGGATTAACTGATATGCAACCATATGGTAATGTTGCAACAAGAGCATGGACATTCCGTACAGTTGGTTATGGACACAGTCCGTATATTTGGGCAGATATCATTAGTCAACTTATTATTAATGGTTACGACTATGTATTAAGTATTGAACATGAAGATCCGATTATGTCAGTAGAAGAAGGTTTCCAAAAAGCATGTCAAACATTGAAGACTGTTAATATTTACGATAAACCAGCTGACATGTGGTGGGCATAATCCAAAAGTTTGGTAAGTGTGAGGGTTGTCTGAAGTTAGACTGATGTAGGTGTTAAAATTGATGTGCTACTATCCTATTAAAATTATGACAATCGTCAATTGTAGTCGATGATAACAATAAAGAATACATCTCGCTATCCATTTAAATATGTCAATCAGATTGAGTGTATAAGTATAATAACAAGCGTTGGTTTTAATAGTAAAAAGCCTGTTGTCACGTTCGTTGTAGATATAATATGTTTTAAAGATTTCTGGATGTATCAGAATATGCTTTAAAGATGTATATCTATTTTGATTAACGTGATGACAGGCTTTGTTTTTTATAAATTCATTAATTTCTCTTCTTGTTTAATTCGAACATATAAGAAATATGCATATGGAACTAATAAGATTGTAGTGTATGTTGCGTGTGTTAATAATAATACACCGATTAATTCTGGGATTATGTTTAAGAAATAATTTGGGTGCTTCGTAATTTTGTATAATCCTGATTTAATAATAGGGTGATTTGGTAAAATGAATAATTTTAACGTCCAGATACTGCCAAGTGTTTTAATTACCATAAATAACATGATGTAAGCAAAGATTAAAATAACTAATCCGATGCCATTTGCTAAGCTAAAAGTATCTTTATTAATAAGAACTTCTATACCTGCACAAACATAAATTAATACGTGTGTAATAGCTAATAGCTTTGAATTTTTAACGCCGTATTCAACAGCACCATCTGCTTTTAATTGTTTTGAATGATTAATTGAAATCTTTAAGCTGATTAATCGGATACAGAAAAAGATCAGTAATATAGATAAAATCATGATGTCCTCCGTCATTATGTTTATATGTATAAGCGTTGATTTTGACAACATAAAGTATTTTATAGATAAAGCCTGTCAAATACTATTAACTATTTATTAATTTTAGTACATAAATATGTCCTTCAATACTAGTTTATGTTCAGTTTTTGGGATAATTTAATAATTTTAAGGATATTAAGCGCTTACAACATCGTGCTATATTTGGCTTAACGAAATTGATAGAGGTGACAGAGATGAACTTTTTTGATATCCATAAGGTTCCAAACAAAGGCATTCCATTATCAGTACAACGTAAATTATGGCTTAGAAACTTTATGCAAGCTTTCTTCGTTGTGTTCTTTGTGTATATGGCTATGTACTTAATTCGAAACAACTTTAAAGCGGCACAACCATTTTTAAAAGAAGAAATCGGATTATCTACATTGGAACTTGGTTATATCGGATTAGCATTTAGTATCACGTACGGTTTAGGGAAAACGTTGCTTGGTTATTTTGTCGATGGACGTAACACAAAACGTATTATTTCTTTCTTACTTATTTTATCTGCTATTACAGTTTTAATTATGGGATTCGTATTAAGTTACTTTGGTTCTGTAATGGGATTATTAATTGTTCTTTGGGGACTTAACGGAGTATTTCAATCGGTTGGTGGACCTGCAAGTTATTCAACAATTTCACGATGGGCACCTCGAACGAAACGTGGTCGTTATTTAGGGTTCTGGAATACATCTCATAATATTGGTGGTGCCATTGCAGGTGGTGTCGCACTTTGGGGGGCTAATGTATTCTTCCATGGTAATGTTATAGGTATGTTCATTTTCCCTTCAGTAATCGCATTACTTATTGGTATCGCAACGTTATTTATCGGAAAAGACGATCCAGAAGAATTAGGTTGGAATCGTGCTGAAGAAATTTGGGAAGAGCCGGTTGATAAGGAAAATATTGATTCTCAAGGTATGACGAAATGGGAAATCTTTAAAAAATATATCCTGGGAAATCCGGTTATATGGATTCTATGTATCTCGAACGTATTTGTATATATCGTGCGTATCGGTATTGATAACTGGGCGCCATTATATGTGTCAGAGCATTTACACTTTAATAAAGGTGATGCAGTTAACACAATTTTCTACTTTGAAATTGGTGCATTAGTTGCAAGTTTATTATGGGGTTATGTATCAGACTTGTTAAAAGGACGACGCGCAATTGTAGCTATTGGATGTATGTTCATGATTACATTCGTTGTATTGTTCTATACAAATGCGACAAGTGTAACAATGGTAAATATTTCATTGTTTGCATTAGGTGCTTTAATATTCGGCCCACAACTATTAATCGGTGTATCATTAACTGGTTTTGTTCCTAAAAATGCCATTAGTGTGGCTAACGGTATGACAGGTTCATTCGCTTATTTATTCGGTGACTCAATGGCTAAAGTTGGATTAGCTGCTATTGCAGATCCAACACGTAATGGTTTGAATGTTTTTGGCTATACACTAAGTGGTTGGACAGATGTGTTTATCGTCTTCTATGTAGCGTTATTCCTAGGCATGATTTTGTTAGGTGTCGTTGCATATTATGAAGAAAAGAAAATTAGAAGTTTAAAAATTTAATATAAATAATTCAGAGGTTTGTCAATTAATTACTTTCATTTTGGCAATACCTGCCCCGAAGGCATGTGCGTGAAGAGATGAAAGATACTGCTTCTACCCTTGCAAATATATCATCTCTATGTCTCGGGGCAGATTATAATTCCCTGTTATGAAGTATCCTTATTTGCCCGACTTAGGGTGACTCAATGAATTTACTCCCTACAATATAGACATATAGCGGTGTCGATATAGTAGGGAGTATTTGTTGTATAGATAATTATTAGTGATGCTATTTTGTTTGTTTACTATAATCACTCGGCGACATTTGTAAATATTTTTTAAAATGATAGCTGAACATTTTATATTCTGAAAAGCCAACTTTATCTGCAATTTCATAATGCTTATAATGACGATCAAGGAGTTGTAGAGATTGTAAAATACGATAGCGATTTAAATAATCGACAATTGTAATGCCAACGTGGTCTTTAAATGTGCGCATTGCATATGATTCACTAACTTCAATATGTTGAATTAAATCTGACACAGATACTTTCGTTTGATAAGATTGCTTAATTTGATCGATTATCTGATTAACATAATAATCATCATATTCCACTTTTAATAATGGCTGGAAAGCGTCGTGGCAAGGAGCTAAGCTACGTCCGTAATGTGACTGTTGCTCTAATAACATTCGAACAAGTCGCTTTAAAATACCTTCTAATTGAGCGTGATCTACGGGCTTTAATAAATAATCTAGAACATGGTGTTGAATGCCAGCTTTCATATATTCGAAATCATCATAACTGGATAATATGATAACATTGCAATTTAAATGTCCAATATCATTGAGTAAATCGACGCCATTTTTTCGAGGCATACGAATATCAGTGATAACTAAAGCAGGTTGATGTTGACGAATGAGTGACAGAGCTTCAACGCCATCTTTAGCAGTATATATCGTGTTAAAATGATATTCTCCCCAAGGAATCATTTGTTTTAAACCTTCTCGTATAATACGTTCATCATCACAAATCACAACTTTAAACATCTACATTCCCCCTTGAAATTGGTATTTTATAACAAATTAATGTGCCTTGATTTGGTTTTGAAAAAATATGAAGGCGAGCAATTGAGCCGTATTGAATCATCGCCTTATTATGTAAATGATTTAAACCTAGATGTTCAGTATCAAATACATCATCATTTAGTGATTGACGCACATGTTTTAATTGGGAATCTGACATACCGATACCATTATCGCAAACTAAAATATGCAAAGCATGAGGTCTTAATGATAGTCTAATTTTGATAATTAATGTTTCTGTATCTCTGCCATGTTTAATAGCATTTTCCACGAGAGGTTGAATCATCATTTTCCCAATAGTTTGGTGTCGTGCATTTTCGGAACTTTCAATATGAAGTTTTATCATGTCATCGAAACGAATATTTTGTATCGCGACATACTGTTCAATATATTGTAATTCTTCGTCTAACTTGACAGTATGTGAGTTTGTACGTAGTGAATAACGCAACATTTGCGATAATTGTTGTACGACAGTTTGTGCTAGTTTAGGTGACAATGTGATTAAATATTGTATTGTTTGCATCGTGTTGAATAAAAAATGAGGTTGAAATTGACGTTCAATCTCTTTTAATTGTATATCCCTTAATCGACGTTCAGTATGTTCAATCGAGTGAATCAATTGTTCATTTGATTCAAATAAATCATAGATATAATTATTTATTTCTTCTAGTTCGCTATTATTATTTAATGGTGTATAAGCACCTAGATGTCGATTTTTAGCATAGTAAATCTTTTGAATAATAGTTTCGATATCTTTCGTTTGTCGTTTAGCCATATTATCTGCGCTAACAAATCCAAAAATGACAAGTAAAAACAGAACGATAATCATGACAATCAATAATGTAATACCATCTTCAATCGTTTCATGTATATCTTTGTAAATAATGAGACGATGATCTGCGTTGTTTAGGTTTACTGACTCATTCATAAAGCCGAATTGTGCTGGTTTGTATTTTTCACCAATAGTAAAACGATCATCATTGGCATATAGAATGTTGTCATATTGATCAACAATAAGTGCAAATTGACGGCTGTCTTTTTTAATTTCACTTAATCGTGGCGTATTGGCCATATACAGCTTGAGCGTATATGTAGCATTTTTGAACTTAAGTTGGTTTTCTGAAAATAAATACATTTGTTTTGTATTTAGATGTTCATAATTGTTAGTTATAAATTGCTTCGGTCCAGATAATTCATAATAAAGTGTAGCAGGTTGTTCATGTATTAATTTTAATAATTCACGTTTTGTAACAGTAACATCATGATTATTTGTTAAATCAAGATCATTAAATGATTGATGGTTTTGTTTAATGAATGTCCGTATATGCTTCTCGGTACGTTGTAATTCTGCTTGGCTTTCATCAGTATGTTGATGAATTGTTCGATGTTCAATCCAAATATATATTGCGTAGAAGCTTATCAATCCAATAATAATTACTAAAAATACTGGGAAAATGGTTGACGCAAATAACGATCTTCTTAATTGGTGTCTATATGGTTTATATGCTGTCATTGAATCATCTCCAAAAACTTATGATGCGGAATGTTCGGTAATTTAGACTTCGGTATTAAAGGTATATTCTTCAGACTGGCAATAGATTGGTCATTTTGTTCAGTGACATCTTTTCGAATTGATTTAGCATCAAACTCAGCGACTAAACGTTGTTGTACAGACCGACTTGTTAAATATTGCACTAACTTCTTACGTTTAGGGTGAGGATGTGCATTTTTAACTAATGCAATACCGTCAACATTTAACATCGTACCTTCTGTTGGATAAATGATAGATATAGGATAGCCTTTGTTTTTCCATGTGCGTGCATCCTGCTCATAGCTAAGTCCTGCATAGTATTTACCTTTCGATACATCTTCAATAACTTTAGAAGTTTGTGAAAGTTGCATTGCGTGATTTTGAAACTGATGAACATCACTCACTTGATGATTTATACTATAAATAGCACGCATATGTTGGTAACCTGTGGTTGTTGTGTTTGGATTAGAATATGCGATACGTCCTTTAAGCACAGGTTGCAACAAATCTTTATAACCTCGAATGGCAATATCACCTTGTAAGTCTTTATTCACCACAATTACTGTAGGCATTAAAAGAAAACTGGTTACATATTTATTGTTTGATTGATAATCATCTAGTTGTTGTGTGACAGAACGATCTTGATAGGGTACAAAATCCTCTGGATGATCAATCGTTTCTGATAATACGCCACCCATAAAGACATCACCACGTTCAGAAAGTTTCTCCTTATGTAAATTCGAAAGCAATACTTGTGTAGATCCTCGTTTAATTTCTATTTTGACGTGTTCTCGTTTTTCAAAATCATTTAAAATCGGACGAATTAAATTTGCTGGATACGGGGAGTATACGGTTAATACGTTCTTTTCTGTTTCTGAATGATGTGTATTTGAACATGCTGCTAAAAAAATGAGAAATAATAGTAAGGTATAAGTTTTTAATTTCATGATATCCCATCAATTCTATGTATATTTTAATACAATAATTTTAGCAATAAATGATGCATAAGTAATGTTAAATATGTAGAAAAGTTTTAAATATGACTTGTTAAGTCGTTTCAAATATTGTGAATAGCAGATGATTTTAGTTTGTCAAGATGACTTGCCGAGGCTGTAAAACTAAACTGTTATATTTTATTTGTAGCTGTTATATAAAAAATAACGAGATATTTAATGGTTTGGAGTGAAGTTTTTAAGTAGAAAAAGGTATTTAATTTTGTCTATTCATATGTAAAATTAAATCTTTCTAAGTATTGATTTAACGCTCTTTGACAATCATTTTTTAACAACAAAAATATGCACTGATATAAACTTTTAAATCAATGAAAATCGTGAACATTATAACTGTTGTGTAACAGAATGGAAATAGCATGATACTGTTACACAAAATAGTACAGTTTCTATGTTTTGACATACATTTGATGAAATTTGTACATAATTTATGTGAAAAAAATCACAACAATCATGCTACAATGTTTATGAAAACGTTAACATAGCATTTCAAATTCACAACATTATACAAATGGAGGCGTTTAGTATGTTAGAAACAAATAAAAATCATGCAACAGCTTGGCAAGGATTTAAAGGTGGAAAATGGAACAGACATGTAGATGTTAGAGAGTTTATTCAATTAAACTACACACTTTATGAAGGCAATGATTCATTTTTAGAAGGTCCAACAGAAGCAACTTCTAAACTTTGGGAACAAGTAATGCAGTTATCGAAAGAAGAACGTGAACGTGGCGGCATGTGGGATATGGATACAAAAGTAGCTTCAACAATCACATCTCATGATGCTGGTTATTTAGACAAAGATTTAGAAACAATTGTAGGTGTGCAAACTGAAAAACCATTCAAACGTTCAATGCAACCATTTGGTGGTATTCGTATGGCGAAAGCAGCTTGTGAAGCTTACGGTTACGAATTAGACGAAGAAACTGAAAAAATCTTTACAGACTATCGTAAAACTCATAACCAAGGTGTATTCGATGCATACTCAAGAGAAATGTTGAACTGTCGTAAAGCAGGTGTAATCACTGGTTTACCTGACGCATACGGACGTGGACGTATTATCGGTGACTATCGTCGTGTTGCATTATACGGTGTAGATTTCTTAATGGAAGAAAAAATGCATGACTTCAACACGATGTCTACAGAAATGTCAGAAGATGTGATTCGTTTACGTGAAGAATTATCAGAACAATATCGTGCATTAAAAGAATTAAAAGAACTTGGACAAAAATATGGCTTCGATTTAAGCCGTCCAGCTGAAAACTTTAAAGAAGCAGTTCAATGGTTATACTTAGCATACCTTGCTGCAATTAAAGAACAAAACGGTGCAGCAATGAGTTTAGGTCGTACATCAACATTCTTAGATATCTATGCTGAACGTGACCTTAAAGCAGGTGTAATTACTGAAAGCGAAGTTCAAGAAATTATTGACCACTTCATCATGAAATTACGTATTGTTAAATTTGCTCGTACACCTGATTACAATGAATTATTCTCTGGAGACCCAACTTGGGTAACTGAATCTATCGGTGGTGTTGGTATCGACGGACGTCCACTTGTTACGAAAAACTCATTCCGTTTCTTACATTCATTAGATAACTTAGGCCCAGCACCAGAGCCAAACTTAACAGTATTATGGTCAGTGCGTTTACCTGATAACTTCAAAACATACTGTGCAAAAATGAGTATTAAAACAAGTTCTATCCAATATGAAAATGATGACATTATGCGTGAAAGCTATGGTGATGACTATGGTATCGCATGTTGTGTATCAGCGATGACAATTGGTAAACAAATGCAATTCTTCGGTGCACGTGCGAACTTAGCTAAAACATTACTTTATGCTATCAATGGTGGTAAAGACGAAAAATCTGGCGCGCAAGTAGGTCCTAACTTCGAAGGTATTAACAGCGAAGTATTAGAATATGACGAAGTATTCAAGAAATTCGATCAAATGATGGATTGGCTTGCAGGTGTTTACATTAACTCATTAAATGTCATTCACTACATGCATGATAAATATAGCTATGAACGTATTGAAATGGCGTTACATGATACAGAAATTGTACGTACAATGGCTACAGGTATCGCTGGTTTATCAGTAGTGGCTGACTCATTATCTGCAATTAAATATGCACAAGTTAAACCAATTCGTAACGAAGAAGGTCTTGTAGTAGACTTTGAAATTGAAGGCGATTTCCCTAAATATGGTAACAATGATAACCGTGTAGATGATATCGCAATTGATTTAGTAGAACGCTTCATGACTAAATTACGTAGCCATAAAACATATCGTGATTCAGAACATACAATGAGTGTATTAACAATTACTTCAAACGTTGTATACGGTAAGAAAACTGGTAATACACCAGATGGACGTAAAGCTGGCGAACCATTCGCACCAGGTGCAAACCCAATGCATGGTCGTGACCAAAAAGGTGCTTTATCTTCATTAAGTTCTGTTGCGAAGATTCCTTACGACTGCTGTAAAGATGGTATCTCAAACACATTCAGTATCGTACCGAAATCATTAGGTAAAGAACCAGAAGATCAAAACCGTAACTTAACTAGTATGTTAGATGGTTATGCAATGCAATGTGGTCACCACTTAAATATTAACGTATTTAACCGTGAAACATTAATAGATGCAATGGAACATCCAGAAGAATATCCACAATTAACAATCCGTGTATCTGGATACGCTGTTAACTTCATTAAATTAACACGTGAGCAACAATTAGATGTAATTTCTCGTACATTCCATGAAAGTATGTAACAAAATTTAAGGTGGGAGCACTATGCTAAAGGGACACTTACATTCTGTCGAAAGTTTGGGTACTGTCGACGGTCCGGGATTAAGATATATATTATTTACACAAGGATGCTTACTTCGATGCTTGTATTGTCACAATCCAGATACTTGGAAAATCAATGAGCCATCAAGAGAAGTTACAGTTGATGAAATGGTGAATGAAATTTTACCATACAAACCATACTTTGATACATCAGGTGGTGGTGTAACAGTGAGTGGTGGCGAACCATTATTACAAATGCCATTCTTAGAAAAACTGTTTGCAGAGTTACAAGAAAATGGTGTGCACACTTGCTTAGATACGTCAGCTGGTTGTGCCAATGATACTAAAGCGTTTCAAAGGCATTTTGAAGAATTGCAAAGACATACAGACTTAATATTGTTAGATATTAAACATATCGATAATGAAAAACATATCAAATTGACAGGAAAGCCTAATACACACATCCTTAACTTCGCGCGCAAACTGTCAGATATGAAACAACCTGTGTGGATTCGTCATGTCCTTGTGCCGGGGTATTCTGATGATAAAGAAGATTTAATTAAACTAGGTGAATTTATTAATTCTCTAGATAACGTCGAAAAGTTTGAAATTCTACCATATCATCAGTTAGGTGTTCATAAGTGGAAGACATTGGGTATTGCATATGAATTAGAAGATGTAGAAGCGCCCGATGATGAAGCTGTTAAAGCAGCCTACCGTTATGTTAATTTCAAAGGGAAAATTCCCGTTGAATTATAAATACAATTCAGACCGAAAAGAAAGCATATGCAACTTCGTGATTGAAGCGGCATATGCTTCTTTTTCAATTGAGTACTAGCAAGCCGCAGTATGTATATGAAACAAGTCAAACAATTGTTGAATGAAGATGTTCTTTGCAAGTAGCTATTCTAATGACTAATGTGATGCCTCATTGAAGATGGATTTTAATATTATCATATAGGTGATGTTGAGTTGGTTATTAATTGCTATTTGCATATGAATATGAGTCTTTTCAAATTTTTATTGACCCTGAGTAATGAAAAATATTAAGATGAAACTTAATATTAAAGCAATGCGGAGCGTGATTATGAAGAGAATTAGTAAAGATATATGGACAGTATTTAAATTACTGTATCAAAATAAAGGGCGCTTTAGTATTAACGCCTTACTATTGCAGTTAATCATGATTTTTATTAGTAGTACATACTTAATTTTACTATTTAATATGATGTTAAAAGTAGCTGGGCAAAGCCAACTTACGATTAATAATTGGACGGAAATCATAAGTCATCCTGCCAGTGTGATACTTCTTATTATCTTCATATTAAGTGTTGCCTTTCTGATTTATGTCGAATTTTCATTATTAGTTTATATGGTTTATGCGGGCTTTGATCGACAAATTATTACGTTCAAATCGATTTTTCAAAATGCTTTTGTAAATGTGCGTAAATTAGTCGGCGTACCTGTTATTTTCTTTATTATATATTTAGTATTAATGATACCGATTGCCAATTTAGGTTTAAGTTCCGTACTGACGAAGAACATTTATATACCTAAATTTTTAACAGAAGAACTTATGAAAACGACAAAGGGGATTATCATATACGGAACCTTTATGGTTGCTGTTTTCATTTTAAACTTCAAATTAATATTCACTTTACCGCTGACGATTTTAAATAGGCAATCATTATTTAAAAATATGAGATTGAGCTGGCAAATTACGAAGCGGAATAAATTTCGATTAGTAATAGAAATTGTTATATTAGAAATCATCATTGGTGCGATTTTAACATTAATTATTTCCGGGGCAACTTTTTTAGCCATTTATGTAGATGAAGAAGGAGATAAGTTTTTAGTATCATCCATTTTATTTGTTGTACTGAAAAGCGCTTTATTCTTCTATTATTTATTTACGAAATTATCATTAATCAGTGTGTTAGTACTTCACTTAAAACAAGAAAATGTATTAGATCAACCGGGATTAGAATTTAAATACCCAAAACCAAAACGTAAGTCTAAATTTTTCATTGTATCGATGTTGTTAGCGGTGACTTGTTTTATCGGTTATAACATGTATTTGTTGTACAATAATTCAATTAATCAAAACATTTCGATTATCGGGCACCGTGGTTTTGAAGATAAAGGTGTTGAAAATTCGATTCCGTCATTGAAAGCTGCGGCTAAAGCAAAAGTTGAATATGTTGAGTTAGATACGATGATGACCAAAGATAAACAATTTGTAGTTAGTCATGATAATAATTTGAAGCGTTTAACAGGTATTAATAAAAATATCTCTGAGTCTAATTTTAAAGATGTAGTTGGATTAAAAATGCGTCAAAATGGACATGAAGCAAAACTTGTATCATTGGATGCATTTATTGAAGCGGCTAAAAAAGAAAATGTAAAGTTATTAGTAGAATTGAAGTCACACGGTAAAGAACCTAGTGATTATACAGAACGTGTAATTGAGATTCTGAAAAAGCATGGTGTTGAACATGAATATAGAGTGATGTCATTGGATTACGATATAATGACTAAATTGAAAAAAGAAGCACCATACATTAAGTGTGGTTATATCATCCCTTTACAATTTGGACATTTTAAGGAAACGTCATTAGACTTCTTTGTTATTGAAGATTTTTCATATACACCAAGGTTGGTCAATCAGGCACATATGGAAAATAAAGAAGTGTATACATGGACAATTAATGGAGAAGAAGATCTTACGAAATATTTACAAACGAACGTTGATGGTATCATTACAGATGATCCAGCATTAGCTGATGATATAAAAGAAGCTAAAAAACATGAAACATACTTCGATCGATCTATTAGAATTTTATTTGAATAGCATAAAGGCCTCTAGAAGTTATCGTAATGATACTTTTAGAGGTCTTTTTAATGCGTCATAGTGAATTAAGTATTCATATGAAAGTAGATGGAACATTGTTAATAATGATATGTTAAAGACTGTTGGATTGAACATTATTAGTTAGTGATGAATAAATATTTTCCAATCTATATTTTGCTTTAGTCATTTGATCCAAATTTTTAGTACGTATAGCAGACTTAGCAATATAATGTGCTGCCATAATATCTCGTTTTTGATATGCATCTAAATGTAGATGCGCTAATTTGTTTATATCAGTATTTGTGATTAATGTATGTAATTGGTCTACAAGCGCTTGATGTTGATACGTATGAGCTGTTGTTTCGGACTTGCGAGTTAATGTTATCCCAGTCGTATCAAGGAGTGCAGCTTTAATGCCAGTTACTAAATAATTTTTGATTTTCATGTGTGTTGTCATGTTTTATTACTCCTTTGATGTACATGAATCAAAAAGATTATACACTATTATATATTGTAATGCTAATTAACTTTAACCAAAAGATAGTTAATGATTCGTTTATTCTAGTTAATATATAGTTAATGTCTTTTAATATTTTGTTTCTTTAAAGTAGGTTGGGCAATTACATTTTGGAGGAAAACAAAAATTATGAAAAAGCAAATAATTTCGCTAGGCGCATTAGCAGTTGCATCTAGCTTATTTACATGGGATAACAAAGCGGATGCGATAGTGGGTAAAGACTATAGTAAAGAATCAAGGGTGAAAGAAGAGAGCAAAAATGATTCGCCAATTTCAAATGCCTATTATTGGGGAGTAGTGAAAAATCTAGAAACTCAATTTGCTGAAGCAGTTGATTTATTAGAAGACTACCAATATGGCGAAAAAGAGTATAAAAATGCTAAAGATAAACTGATGACAAGAATTTTGGGTGAAGATCAGTATTTATTAAAGAAAAAAATTGATGAGTATAATTTATATAAAGAATGGTATAAAAAGTTTAAAGAGAAAAAACCTAATGATAATTCAAAAATGACTTCTTTCGATAATTATAATTTATATAATTTTACAATGAAAGAATATAATGATATTAGGCTTTCTTTAAAAGAGGCAGTAGATCAATTCCGTAAAGATGTGGACAATATACAATCACAAAAGGTAGGACTAAAATCATATAGTAAAGATGAAGAAGATAAAGCCACAGATGATGTTTATAGCCTTGTGTGCGAAGTTGATACACTATTTGCATCTTACTATGGACATGACAAATATGATCAAAATGCTAAAGAATTACGTGCTAAATTAGATTTAATACTTGGTGATAAAGACAATCCACATAAGATTAGTAACGAGCGAATTAAAAAAGAAATGATGGATGATTTAAATTCAATTATTGATGATTTCTTTATGGAGACTAATCAAAACAGGCCAAAAACTATAACGAAATTTGATTGGGATAAGCATAATTATAGAAATAAGCCAGAAAACAAGACAAATTTTGATGCTTTAGTTAAAGAAACAAGAGAAGCGGTTGAAAAAGCAGACGAATCTTGGAAAACTAAAACTGTCAAAAGTTATGGTGAAACTGAAACAAAATCGCCAGTAGCAAAAGAAGAGAAAAAAGTTGAAGATTCTCAATCGCCTAAAGTTGATAACCAACAAGAAGTTAAAACTACAGTTGATAAAACTGAGGAAGCAACATTACCAGTTGCACAACCTCTTGTTAAGATTCCAGGAGGAACAATTACTGGCGAAACTGTAAAAGGTCCAGACTATCTAACTATGGAAAATAAAACGTTACAAGGTGAAATAGTAAAAGGACCAGAATATCCAACAATGGAGCAAAGTTCTTCTTCTTTAAGTGATAATTATACACAACCGTCTGTTACTTTACCTACAATTACAGGTGAATCTAAAGTAACAAACCCTGTTGAATCAACTTTAAAAGGTATTGAAGGCAACTCATCTAAACTTGAAATAAAAACACAAGGTACTGAATCAACGTTGAAAGGTATCCAAGGAGACTCAACTAAACTAGAGATTAAACCTCAAGTAACTGAATCAACAGAAGCTACACAATATCCAGCAAGACCACAATTTAACAAAACACCTAAGTATGTTAAATATAGAGATGCTGGCACTGGTATCCGTGAATATAATGATGGAACATTTGGATATGAAGCAAGACCTAGATTTAACAAACCGGCAGAGACAAACGCATATAACGTAACAACGCATGCGAATGGTCAAGTAACATACGGAGCGCGCCCAACAACTAAGAAACCGGCAGAGACAAATGCATACAACGTAACAACACATGCAAACGGCCAAGTGTCGTACGGCGCACGCCCAACAACTAAGAAACCAGCAGAGACAAACGCATACAACGTAACAACGCATGCAGACGGCCAAGTGTCATATGGAGCACGTCCAACAACTAAGAAACCAGCAGAGACAAACGCATACAACGTAACGGCACATGCAAATGGCACAGTGTCATATGGAGCACGCCCGACACAAAACAAACCAAGCAAAACCAACGCATATAACGTAACAACACATGCAGATGGTACTGCAACTTATGGACCTAGAGTAACAAAATAAATTTGTAACTTTATCCTTCATCAACATTAAGCAATATTATTAACAGAAAACGATATGTATCTTAAAACTAAGCAATCATGTATTGAATGGTTTCCCCACCAGGTTAATACATCACACAGACAAAATCATATCTTTTTATTATTCATCATTTTAGTCGCAAAATGAACATGACCTAACACTTCATAAACCCTATTAAATAAACCACACACATCATTGTGAAATACGACGATTGTATAAGCAACATATGCTTTTGCAAGTCGTATCGAAAGTGAACGATAAATATTGAATTGAACATTCAACATTTAAGTACATTTCGATAACACAATAATGTGGGTGGTTTTCTTTATTTTCAAAAATAAAATATTTCAGTTGAAGCGTAACTCAAGTAAATATTATCAGATTAAAGGTCCTCAATCTGTAACAATCACATCAATAATTAAACGGCATATGGCTTTAAGTAACTCTATACGTTCCTAGATAAACGCTCTATACATTCACTAATAATTTGAAGGGACCTTAATATAATTTCCAAAATTCAATTTTCCCAATCTAACGATATGCCGAACTATACAATTGAATCTCCAATTTATTTAGTTACCAAATTTCGCACAGTGATAACATTAATCCGATTCCACCTTCATCCATAATCAAACAATCTAATGAATATACTCAAATATTGCAGCTGCGCCCATACCGACGCCAATACACATTGTCACCATGCCGTAGCGACTATCGGGACGTCTACTCATTTCAGAAAGTAAACGTGAGGTTAATATAGCACCGGTTGCACCTAATGGGTGACCTAAAGCAATAGCACCACCATTTACATTAGTACGTGATGAATCTAGACCTACCGCATTCATAGAAGCGATTGTTTGAGAAGCAAATGCCTCATTTAGTTCTACTAAGTCGATGTCTTCGATTGTTAAATTGCTGAGTGATAACACTTCAGGAATCGCATATGCAGGACCAATACCCATAATTTTTGGATCCACACCGACAGCTTTGAAACCAACGAATCGAGCGATGGGTTTCACACCTAGTTCTTTTACTTTGTCTCCTGACATTAAGACGACAAATGCTGCACCATCAGATAGTGGGGCAGATGTACCTGCAGTAACTGTGCCGTCAGCCTTAAACACTGTCGGCAATTTAGCTAATGCCTCTTTCGTTGTGTCAGGGCGAATTAACTCATCTTGTTCAAATATACCTTCTTTAAAGTCGACTCCGTCTTCAGTGTATTCAACGTATTCAACACTTATTGGAATGATTTCATCTTCAAAGCGACCTGCACGTTGTGCTTCATATGCGCGTTGATGACTTTGAACAGCATAGGTATCTTGTTCTTCTCTAGATACGCCATATTGTGACGCTACGTTTTCTGCTGTTAGTCCCATTGGATATGACGCACCCACGTTTTCAAATTGTAATATTGGATTGTTGGTAGGTTCGTTTCCACCCATAGGGACAGCACTCATTAATTCTACGCCACCTGCCACGAGTATATCTCCTTGGCCAGCCATAATTTGATTGGCTGCAGTTGCTATAGTTTGTAGCCCAGATGAACAGTAACGGTTTATAGTTTGTCCAGGAATAAAGTGCGATAAGCCTGTACGTAATGCAATCGTTCTTGCAATGTTTTGTCCTTGTAACCCTTCAGGGAAAGCAGTACCTACAATGACATCTTCAACCATATTATTATTAAACTTTCCACCAACACGACGTAACACACCTTGTAATACTTTAGCAGCAACATCATCTGGTCTTTCATAAAATAATGACCCTTGTTTTGCCTTTGCAGTAGCTGAACGTCCATAAGCTACAATATATGCTTCTTGCATGCTTATCATCCTCTCTTAATAAATGTTCTTTAATTACGTAATGGCTTACCAGTTTCTAACATATGCTTAATTCTGTCGTATGTTTTTTTAGATTTTAGTAACTCAATAAAACTGATTTTCTCTAATTTTTGGATATAGCGTTGATTAATATATGTGTTACGAAGTAGTTCGCCACCAGATAAAACATATGCAATTTCTAAGGCAATATGATAATCGTAATTACTAATAAAATGACCTAGTCTTTGCGCGTCTAATTGTCCTTCAATTAATACTTTGTAATTTTCTCCTAAACCGATATATTTGTATTTTGGTTTAGGTATATAGTTTGTTTCTGCCTCATATTTCGCGCGTTTAAGTGCAACTTCGACACGTTGTGCTGTGTTGAAAATAATCGTATCTGTATCACGTAAATAGCCATAACGGCGAGCCTCAAATGCATTAGTAGATACTTTTGCAAATGCGATGTTTGTCAGTACTTTAGTCATTGAAGCTTGTTTATCATCAAATTTATGTGATGTGTGTAAAATGCGATCTGCCATTTCTGCAAGTCCACCACCACTTGGTAATAAACCAACGCCCGCTTCAACAAGGCCAATATACGTTTCACTTGCTGCTACAACGATAGGCGAGTAAAGTACAAGCTCACATCCACCACCTAGGGCACGACCTTGTACAGCTGTGACGATTGGCTTTAAGCTATACTTCAAACGATTAAAGCTATAATGTAATTTATCAATTGATTGTGCAACGACATCATCCACAAGACCTTCTTCATGCGCCTTTTTCATTAAGAAGAGGTTAGCACCTACGCTGAAATTATTACCATCAGCATAAATAACCATACTCGTATAATGTTTGTTTTCCAGCAAATCAATCGCCTCAACTAAAGCATCATTAAATTCATCGGTAATGACATTATTTTTACTCTGTAATTTTAGTAAAAGTTGATCGTCGTGAGTTACAGAAAGTTTAGCATCACCTTTATCCCAAAGTTCATCTTTTACAAAGTGAGATACAGGTGTTGCATATTCAATCGTTTCATTCTGTTTATAAAAGCTACCGTCTAATTCATTAATCCATTGTGGTAAGTCGCCAAGTTCATCTTCCATGCGCGATTTAACACGTTCAAATCCCATCGCATCCCATAATTGGAAAGGTCCAAGCTTCCAGTTAAATCCCCAAACAAGTGCGCGGTCAATGTCACGGAAGTCATCGGTAGCTTTAGGTACATTGATGGCAGAATAATAGAAGTTATTACGTAAGGTCTCCCATAAAAATTGTCCTGCTTCATCTTGTGCATTAAAAATGACATCAAGGTTATGCGCTAAATCTTTATTAAATTCATTTAAAATAGGTGATTGTGGATGTGATACAGGAACATAATCTTGCTTTTCTTTATCGTAAACAAGACGTCCTTTAGTATCTTTATCTTTTTTATAAAATCCTTGCTTCGTTTTACGACCTAGTGCACCATTGTCAAACAATGTATTTACAACTTTAACATCGTGGAAGTAGGGTGCTTCCTCAGGGACTTGTTGCATACCTTTAATTACAGATACTGCAATATCTAATCCGACTAGGTCAGATAGGGCATATGTGCCAGTTTTAGGACGACCAATAGCTTGACCAGTTAAAGCATCCACATCTATAATGTTTAAATTTTGCTCTTCTGCGCGATACATAATATCATTCATCGTTTGTGTACCGACTCTATTTGCAACAAATCCTGGTACATCATTAACAACGATGACACCTTTGCCTAATACATTTTGCGCAAAAGATTTTACCTCTGATACGATAGAGTGTTTCGTATATGATGTAGGTATTAGCTCTACTAATTTCATAATGCGTGGTGGGTTAAAGAAATGTAGTCCAAAGAATCGTTCTTGATCCGTGTTGTTAAATGCTTTTGCAATTGCTGTAATTGGTATGCCTGATGTATTAGTAGCAAATAAAGCATCTTCTTTAGCATGATGAGCGACTTGTTGCCATACCGCATGTTTGATTTCAATGTCTTCTTTAACTGCTTCGATATATAAGTCAGCATCATCATTAGCTAAGTCATCGTTAAAATTACCATATGTTAAATTACTTGCTAAATTTAAGTCAAATAGAAGTGGTCGTTTTTTGTCTACGATTTTATCATACGATTTTTTTGCAATAAGATTTGGATTATTTTCGTCGACTACAATATCTAATAATTTTACTTTTAGACCTGCATTTACAAAAAGTGCTGCAAGTTGTGCACCCATCGTACCTGCACCAAGAACTGTTACTTTATTAATTGTCATAGTTATACCTCCAATTTAGTTGAGGATAAGATAACTTCTAAGCATTTCGAGCCAGTTTTACTATTTCATAAAATGAATTAAAAGTATCTTTGTCAGCTATCTTAACCTCTGATTTAAGGAAAGCATCATATTAAAAATAATTGTCTAGTTATGTGATACGCTAATATTTTGCAAAATCCTTATTAGCTTAAACAAATGCAGAATCACCAGTTAAGGCACGTCCAATTACTAATGCATTAATTTCATGAGTACCTTCGTATGTGTAAATTGCTTCTGCATCGGAGAAGAAACGTGCAATATCATAATCATCGGCAAGAATACCGTTGCCACCTGTAATGCCTCGTCCCATTGCTACCGTCTCGCGTAAACGTAATGCATTCATCATTTTAGCTGTAGAAGTTGCAACTTCATCATATTCACCATGTGCTTGCATGTTAGCTAATTGAGCACATGTTGCCATTGCTTGAGCTAAATTACCTTGCATCATTGCTAGCTTTTCTTGTATTAACTGATATTTACTAATTGGTTTGCCGAATTGCTTACGCTCAGTGACATAATCTAATGTGGCACGTAGTGCACCAGCCATACCACCCGTAGCCATATATGCGACACCTGCTCGTGTTGAATAAAGGATTTTAGCAATGTCTTTAAAGCTTGTTATGTTTTGTAAGCGATCTGCTTCATCTACTTTGACATTAGTTAATTTAATTAGTGCGTTAGGTACGATACGAAGGGCAATTTTGTTATCAATGACTTCAATATCCACACCATCTTGCTCTGGTCTGACAACAAAGCAATGTGGTTTGCCTGTCTCCTTATTTACAGCGAATACAGGGATTACGTCAGAAACATGTGCACCACCAATCCATTTCTTTTCGCCATTAATAACCCAAGTGTCACCTTGACGTTCTGCGACTGTTTCTAAGCCTCCTGCAACGTCAGAGCCATGCTCAGGTTCTGTTAATGCAAAGCATGTACGCAATTCATGAGACTGTAATTTTGGTACATATTTCGCGATTTGTTCTTTGCTACCCCCGAAAAAGAAAGTGTTATGCCCCAAACCTTGGTGAACACCGAGTAGGGTTGCGAGTGAAATGTCAAAACGAGCGAGTAGATAAGACATGAAAAATTGAAATAGTTGACTCGGCATTTTGGCATTTGGTCTATCTTTATAAAGTAATGGGTTATTAAAGTAATTTAATTCTCCTAAATCTTTAAAATAATCTTCAGGTACTGTGGCGTCTATCCAATGTTGATTGATATCTGGTCGATATTTACTTTCAAGTAAATTGTCAACTTGTTGTAAAAATTCAACTTCACCGTCTGTTAAACCTTTAGCAATACTAAGCACATCTTCAGGGAATAATGATTTTAAGACTTTTTCTTTTTCAAATGTCATATAAATTCCTCCTAAAAATAATATGAATATTTATGGAAATCACATACATACAAACCTTAATGAAGATATTTGTAAACGCTTACAAAACAGCGTAAAATTTTTTACTTTAATGTTTCTGATACTTTGTCATTCATCATTTGTCGAATCGCAAGTTTGTCTGGTTTTTGTGTACTATTTAACGGCATATGTGTCACAGGTACATACATTCTTGGTACTTTGTAGCCAGCCAAACGATTACGCATATGTTGATCTAACTTTTCAGCATAGTTAGGATCATCTTCGCGAAGTATGATGGCTGCTGCTATTGACTCACCATATTTTGGATGATCATAGCCTACGACAACACACCGATCAATTAGTGGATGCTCAGCTAAAGCATTTTCAACTTCAGATGGTAAGACATTTTCGCCACCTGTAATGATAAGTTCTTTTTTACGATCAATGATGAAAATATCGCCATCTTCATCCATTTTTGCTAGATCGCCTGTTAATAAATAACGACCATGAAACGATTTGGCAGTTTCTTCAGGTTTGTTCCAATATCCAGGTGTTACATTTTTCGCTTTAATAGCAAGCTCGCCGATGTCGCCAGTAGGGACTTCTTGACCATTTTCATCAAGAATTCGTGCATCAACAAACATGACTGCTTTACCAATACTCATCGGTTTGCGTTTCGAATTTTCCGGTGTATTAACGAGTACTAGAGGTGCTTCAGTTAATCCATAACCATTGATAATATTAATACCATATTGTTTAAATGCTGCTTGAATACTTGGTAATGGCTGTGAACCACCTTGAATAATGTAATCCATTGCTTTAAAATTATCAGGATTAAAATTACAGGCTCGTAGCGTACTATAATACATCGTTGGAATCATGATAATAAAAGTAGGCTTGTACTGTGCAATCATGTCGTTCAATTCTTCTCCATTAAAATAACGTTGTAGAATCAATGTGCCACCTGACATCAAAACGGGCAACACTGTATCATTAAATCCTAAAACATGGAACATAGGTGTAGATACAATCGTAATATAATTTGAATTAAACTTATATGTCAGTTCTAAGTTTGCACCATTATGAACAAATGATTCATACGAGAACATTACGCCTTTAGGTGATCCAGTAGTACCACTTGTATAAATTAACGCTGCAAGATCTTGTGGTTCGACCGGTGTTGCTTGAAAAGGTTGATGATGATTTGGATCTACAATTTCATCATATTGACGCGAATCGATATCCATGTGTAATAGCTTTTGATCAATGTTTGTTAAAGAACTTAGGTGTTTTTCTGCATAAAAGAGAAGCTTTAGTTGTGCATCTTCCACAATAGCTGCTATCTCTTTAGGACTGAGTCTCCAATTCATGGGTAAAAATACAGCACCTGTTTTAAAACAAGAAAATAGTAAATCTAATATTGCAATATCATTTGGAGCAAAAACACCTATGACATCACCTTTCTTAACACCTTGAGAAGTTAAATAATGCGCCATATTATCAGCGCGGGCGTTAAGTTGTTGGTATGTCCAAGAGGTCTGTTTTGCGTGATCAATGACAGCAGGTTTGTCATCATCGAAATCTGAACGCGTTTTAATCCAATCGAAATTCATTAGTATACCCCCTTTAGCTTCACTTTCATACTTTATGAATTGATTGTCTAAGTTGTCCCCACTTTTTTTGATAAATGCTACTATCAATCATTTTTAAATTGTCAGCAATCAATGGTTCAAATGCCATTTGATTTAATATATCTTTTTGCAAATCAAGGCCTGGTGCGATTTCAATTAGCTTTAAACCTTTATCCACTAGCTCGAATACGGCACGGTCAGTAACAAAGTATACTTCTTGATTAAGTGACCGCGAGTACTGTGCATTAAAGTCTATATGGCTTACTTCGGATACAAATTTTTTAGTATGACCTTCGTTTTCAATATCTAATTTATGTTCATAACATGATATTGTGCTCCCTGCGACGAACGTTCCTGAAAAAATAATTTTGTTAACAGATTGCGTAATGTCTATAAAACCACCACAACCATTTAATCGGTCATTAAAGTAGGACACATTGACATTGCCATATTGATCTACTTCTGCAAAGCTAAGATAAGCAACAGATACACCATTGTTATAGATAAAATCCCAAGCTTGATCATGACGCATACGTACATCTGCGTTATAGTTCATACCAAAACGTTCACGGCTTCCTACAAATCCACCAAAAATGCCGACATCTAGAATTGGTTGTACGTCATGTGCGACACGTTCTTCATAAAGCAAATTTGAAAGCTCATTGTTAATACCATAGCCAATACTAATCGTATCGCCGTATGTTAAAAATTGAGCGGCACGTCTAAGAATAAGTTTGCGATTATTAAATGGCAACGGTTGTTCAGGTATACAATCAATACGTTCTTGACCTGACAATGCAGGTAAATAATGACTTTGAATTACTTGACGATGATTGTGATCATCTTGGGTAACATATACATAATCAACAATACTTCCAGGAATAATAACATCATTTGGTTTTAGTTGATAGTCATCAACTATAGCTTTAACTTGTACGATAACGGTGCCATGATTGGCCTTAGTATTTAAAGCAACATGATAACATTCGCTCAAGTATGCTTCTTGTGTTAAATATATATTACCTTGCTTATCTGCATAGGTTCCTCTCAGCAATGCCACATCAACGCTAGGGAATGTGTAATGCAAATATGTTTCATCGCGTATGTTGACTATAGAAACTAAGTCTTCTGTAGTATACGCGTTTACTTTGCCTCCTCCATATCTGGGATCAACAGCAGTATTTAAACCAATTTTTGTAAGCACACCAGGTAAAAGATGGTTACTTTGACGATAATGAGTAGCAATGACACCTTGTGGTAAGAAGTATGCTTCAATGTCATTGTTTTTCATAGCTTGTGCTGTTTTTGACGAAGCAGTTAAAATACTCATAATGACACGCTTAATCATGCCACGTTCAATAAAGTCATCTAGATCGGGTGCAACGCCCAAACTATGGATATCATTCGCTAAAATAAAGGTTAAATCATTAGGCGTCTGGTATTTGTCGTGTTGCGCTAACACAGCACGTAGAACTTCGGCAGGTAAATTGGCAACAGCTAGAGCCGATAAACCAATCACATCACCGTCTTTAATGATATGTTGTAAATCGTGCCATGTGATTTGCTTCAAGAAATTCACCTCCATCACATCTGGAAATATAGCGTTTTTACACTTTGTGTAAACCCTTACAAGAAATATAACATAAAGAAGTTTAAATGCAATTATAAATATCTTTTTATTCTGATAACAGTCACATTATAGACATAATTATAGAGTGCGTAATGATTGTAAAATCAAGGGTTTGGAATCGATTGAATGTTATTAAAATGTTTAAATGAAAATATTGTTCGGAACATAAAAAGTTGATTTGATTTAATTTTAAAATGTGTGTGCAAAATAAAATAAGCAATTGGAGTAAATGGCATCAAAAGAATCATTAAGTTTCTATGGTGTATAATGTAACTATAAGAATGGGTTTGTATGTAAAGAAGTCGAAGATGTAATGAGAATAAATGTTTTACAACATACACCGAACGAAGGCTTAGGATATATTAGGGAGTGGGCTAAAGAGAGAGGTCATACTGTTTATATTTATCATCCATATTGTTATAAAGGTGTGTTGCCCCGTGCCGATGAAACAGATATGTTAGTCATTCTTGGAGGACCAATGAGTCCTGATGATAATATACCTTGGATTAAAAATGAGAGGCAATTAATATTGGAATTGATGGCTAAGCACAAACCGATATATGGTGCCTGTTTTGGAGCACAACAAATTTCTAAAGCATTAGGAAATGAAGTTTTGAAATCACCCGTAAAAGAAGTGGGATGGGACGACGTGTATTTAGAGTCTGACATTATTTCCGACATACCAAGTCAATTAATGGCGCTGCATTGGCATGAGGATATGTTTCAGGTACCGGAACAAGCGACATTACTATTTTCTGGGAATCACATTAGAAACCAAGGATTTATCATTGGAAATAATGTAATTGGATTACAGTTTCATTTTGAACCTGGTCCAGATGATGTTAGGGAAATTGTTATAAATGATCATGAGTATATTGCTAATTCTGTTTTGCAACAGTCGGCGGATGACATTTTATCCTTTAAGGTACCAGAACAAAATAGAGTAACTATCTTCAAAATATTAGATTTTATAGTAAAAGCGTAATGACTAGGATGAATTTTTATTTAACAAATGTCGAATTTGAATGTGTTCAATTGCACAAAATATTTATATTAAATAATGGAAAATCCATCAATATTCAATTAAAATAGTTTTATTATGAAAATGAGAGTAGGTAAGTCTATGGAAGGTCTTAATCATCGAAGAGACACAGAAAAAGAAACAACAACACAAGAGCAATCGATTTTAGATCAAGATATGACAAAGGAAGAAGGGACATCAACAACAAAACAAAAAGCTGTTCATCAAAGTGTACAAACTAAGCAGACAGCGGATATACATAACAATAAATCTATAGAAAAACAAATGGATGATAAAGCATATGAGACAGCTCAGAATGCAGATTTAAAGCACGAAGCAAGGAGTTTGTTTGATAATGCGACGAAATCTATTGGTAGACTGGCAGGTAATGATGAAAGTTTAAACCTTAATTTGAAAGATATGTTTTCAGAAGTTTTTAAGCCACATACTAAAAATGAAGCAGATGAAATATTTATCGCGGGAACGGTAAAAACAACGCCGGCTATTTGTGATATTTCAGAAGAGTGGGGTAAACCTTGGCTCTTTTCACGTGTGTTTGTTGCCTTTACAGTGACATTTATTGCATTATGGGTCATGGCTGCATTTTTCAATAATACAAATGCGATTCCTGGTTTAATTTTTATTGGTGCATTAACAGTACCATTATCGGGTTTATTCTTCTTCTATGAATCAAATGCATTTAAAAATATAAGCATTTTTGAAGTCATCATCATGTTCTTTATTGGTGGCGTATTTTCATTATTAAGTACAATGGTGTTATATAGATTTGTCGTGTTCAGTGATCAATTTGAAAGATTTGGTTCGTTAACATTTTTCGATGCATTTTTAGTTGGATTGGTTGAAGAAACAGGTAAAGCACTTATTATTGTTTATTTTGTCAATAAATTGAAAACGAATAAAATTTTGAATGGTTTATTAATCGGTGCTTCCATAGGTGCCGGGTTTGCAGTTTTTGAATCGGCAGGTTATATTTTAAATTTTGCTCTAGGTGAAAATGTACCGTTATTGGATATTGTCTTCACACGTGCATGGACTGCAATTGGTGGTCATTTAGTGTGGTCAGCCATAGTCGGAGCAGCTATTGTTATTGCTAAAGAGCAACATGGTTTCGAGTTTAAAGATATTTTAGATAAACGATTTTTAATATTCTTTTTATCAGCTGTTGGGTTACATGGCATTTGGGATACATCATTAACGATTCTTGGCAGTGATACTTTAAAAATATTCATTTTAATCTTAGTCGTATGGATACTCGTATTCATTTTAATGGGTGCAGGGTTGAAACAAGTTAATACACTACAAAAAGAATTCAAAGAACAACAGAATAAAGTAGAAGAGTAAAAATTAAAGCTTATGTTGCTATGTGTTTTAGCGACATAAGCTTTTTTCGTACGTCGTAAAAATTTTAATACGAAGTGTAAAATTAAATGATATAGATTTATATGTCATCATAATTATAAGCATGATACTTACGAGTTGAGTATGTCATCCTTCAAATAAGGTTTTAATAGTAATAAGGTTTCATCAGCTTTATTTTGATAATCTGAATCACCGTTTAATGCAAAATTCACCATAACACCTAGTATAGCCGAAGTTAAAAAACATAATAATGTTGATTTACTTATACCTTCATTAATGACGCTTTCAGAAATTTTATTTTCAAGTTGTTTGTAAATAACAGTCTCTAGTTTTTTACTGAATAGTGCTGAAATTGAACTTTTGAATAAAACACTGAAAATGTCTTTATTGTTATATAAATATTCAAACCACTTAATATTACCAAGTTTAAAATTTATTTGCTCCTTGAAATGACATATCTCTACAAAATCTGAAATATAATCGCTCATAATATGTTCAACTAAATCATATTTATCATTGAAATGTGCGTAAAAGGTTCGTCTAACGATTTCAGATTTATCACATATATCTGTCACTGTGATGTCTTCGATGTGTTGCTCTTTTAACAACGTAATCATTGTTTGTTTCAATGTCCGTTGTGTTTTTTTAATACGTTTATCCATGATATAGCTCCTAAATATTGCTCGAAAATTAAGTACCTGTGCAATAAGTCTTTTTTCACTACCTTTTAAGTTTAAAAATGATCGGTGAAGGTATATATTAGTGTAACACTTGTTATTTAAAACACAAGTGAGTAATAAAAAGAGGTGATGTTAGTTGGAAAAGAAAAATATTTTAATCATAGGTGCAAGTGGTCAAATTTCTCAAGAGTTAATTGACTTATTATTAGATAAAACAGAACATCATTTAACACTTTACTTAAGAAATAAAGCGAAATTGATGAATATAGAAGATGGAAAACGCGTAACACTAATTGAAGCAGACGCAACAGATGAAGCTGCCTTGGAAAATGCATTGGATCAAATTGATGTTGTATTCGCTAGTTTAGCCGGTAATATAGATGAACAAGCTTATGCAATTGTATCAGCAATGGAAAATAAAAATGTGCAACGACTTATTTTTGTAACTGCATTAGGTATATATGATGAGGTGCCTGGCGCATTTGGCAAATGGAATAATGAGAATATTGGGCCATATCTTCCACCATATAAGAAAGCAGCAGAAATTATTGAAGGATCAAGCTTAGACTATACAGTATTACGTCCCGCATGGTTGACGAATAACGATGAGATTGAATATGAAACAACAATTAAAGGCGAAGATTTTAAAGGCACAGAAGTTTCGCGTAAAAGTGTTGCTGCATTAGGATTAGAAATCATTGAGAATCCTTCAATCCACGTTAACGAAAGTTTAGGCGTAAATAAACCAAATACAGATGGCGATAAGCCACACTGGTTATAAGGAGTTTTTGACATGGAAAAAGTAAATTTTAAAAGTAATAACTTAAATGTAGTAGCTAATATGTATTTCCCAGAAAATTTTGATGAAAATAATCAATATCCTGCTATTGTCGTTAATCATCCAGCAGGAGGCGTGAAAGAACAAACAGTTGGTTTATATGCAGAACGACTAGCAACTTTAGGTTATGTCACGATGGCTTATGATGCAAGTTATCAAGGTGAAAGTGAAGGACAACCACATAATTTAGAAAATCCATCATCACGTGTAGAAGATGTAAGAGCTGCTGTGGATTACTTTAATTCACTTGATTTTATTGATGATAGTCGTATTGGTGCGCTTGGTATTTGTGCAGGTGGTGGCTATACAATTAAAGCAGCGCAAACTGAAAAACGTATTAAAGCTGTAGTAGGCATTAGTGCTGCTGACATCGGTCAAAACTTCCGTAAAGGTTGGACGGGTAATCAAGATGAAAAAGACATTAATCCTTTATTAGAACAAGTTGCAGAACAAAGAAAAGCAGAAGCAAATGGTGCGCCACAAAAGCTAGTAGGTTTCGTTCCAGAAGAACCTACTGAAGATATGGATCAAGAAACAAAAGATGGGTGGGAATATTATCGTACGCCAAGAGCACAACATGAACGCTCAATTAATCAATTTCCATTTATTAGTTTCGATCGTATCATTGAATTTACTGCATTTGATTTAGTAGATAAATTATTGACACAACCTGTGTTGTTTATCGCTGGTAGTGAAGCTGGTACATTATGGCAAAGTGAAAATGCATATGAACGTGCACTAGAACCGAAAGATATCCACATTGTAGAAGGTGCGAATCATTTCGATATGTATGACAAAGAACCATTTGTAACAGAAGCGGTTGAAAAAATGAAATCATTTTATGGTCAATATTTATAGGACTTCCTATGAGATTGAAATAATATTATTTATGAGAAATGGCTGGTTTTGTGTTATAGCGAAACTAGCTATTTTTTATAATGAACAGATTATTAAATAGTTAATGTGAAAGTAAAAGATTAATAATCAATTTAAAGAGGAGAGGCGCAAACTAAATGGGGTTGGTCAGGAAATTAATATCTTGATAAAGAAATGGAACATTGGTTTTCAAAAAGTGTTTCACGTTAAACAATTAGTGACAATTAATTTTATGTAAAATGAACATGTTTCATGGAAGTATGTAATATTCAATTTTATTGAAGTATTAAAACAAAAAAGTAATACAATCACAAAAATAAAGTAAACCACATCACAATCATTACGAATGACTATGGTGTGGCTTTTTAAGGTTTAGGCGAGTCGTATAGGATGTCTATCGTTCAATCGTTGTTTGATAATCTATTAAATATATGCCTTCAGGAGTAACTTTATAATTTTTAACGTTAGAATTTGCAGCGACAATTTGATCATTATAGGCGATGTAACTATTTGGCACATCTTGGCTAGATAATTTGATAATGTCATTAGAAATATTGTGACGTTCATCAACATTAACGGTATGATTCAACTGATCAATTAAATCATCAACTTTACTATTATCATAGTTTCCTTTATTAATGGCACCATCTTTTTTATATGCTTGATTAAAGTAATAACCTGTATCACCGCGAGGGATTGTCCCAAAACTATACATCGTTGCATCCCATGCAGTACGGTCTTTTAAATAACCTTCAATGTCATCGACACTTTTAATATCGATATCAATGTTCGCCTTTTTAGCATCTGATTGTAGTACTTGTGCAATTTTAGATAATTCTGGACGACCATCATAAGTGATTAATTTAATTTTTAATGGATGATTTTTCGTATAACCTTCTTTGGCTAATAAATCCTTAGCTTTATCAATATTTTGCTTGGTCAATTTAGGCTCTTTAATGTAAGGTATTTTATCATTAAATGGACTTGTTGCAGGTTTTGCATAACCTTGATAAATATGGTCTGCAATACCTTGTCTATCAATGATATTGTCTAGTGCTTCGCGAACGGGCTTAGTCATTTTTTTATTTGTATGATTATACATAAGTAAAGAAGTTCTAAAACCAGACTTTTTCGATACTTTCAAATGCTTGTCGCTCGTAATATCTTCTACTTTATTAACAGGTACATCGGTAATTAAATCGGCTTTTTTAGATTCTAAATTTCTGACACGATTATTACCATCTTCTTGATACGTTACAGTAATATGATCTAATTTAGGTTTACCTTGCCAATAGTCTTTAAATTTTGCTAAAGATATTTTTTGTGATTGTTTATAATCTTTTATTTCATATGGTCCTGTACCAACAGGTGTTTGATTCACATCTGATTTTGCATCCGTGTCATAAATCGCCATAAATGGATTCGCTAATTCTGATACAAGTTCAGGATAAGCTGATTTCGTTTTAATCGTTAGTTTTTGACCTTTAGCAGTAATAGATGATATAGGTAATGAAAATATAACTAAATCACTTTTCTTCATGCTATTTTCCAGACTTGATTTTACTTTTTCAGCAGTTAGTTTTTGTCCATTTTGAAATTTTATATTGTCTTTTAACTCTAAATCTAATGTCGTATCATTTGGTTGATGATATGATTTTACTAATACTTTTTCGATTTTACCTTGATCATTTGTTTTGAATAAGGACTCTGCAGCACCAATTTTAACAGGTACATCTGTTTCATAAGGCGCAATGGACTTCGTTTTTAAAGGTAACGAGATATTTAAACCTTTGCCAGATGAATGTGTTGAACCACATCCTGATAATACTAAAGTTGCTGCTGCGATAATTGTCGCAAGACTTTTAAACTTCATTTCATAACACTCTCTTTCTAATTACTAATTTAAACCCAGCAAACATTATTTTAGAACTTTGTTTGTATAAAGTAAAATATTGCTTAAGTTTAGTAATTTTAAAAATACTATTAACCTTAGTAATTATATTTTAAAAAAATCGAATATTAGAAATGAAGTTAACGGCATGTATAGTGATTTATGCCATACACATATGCTTAAGTATTGAGTAACTGCTGAAGTATAACAGCTTGGTTATGTTCAATATCTTTGGCGGCATATAACAATAGAATATGATTATGTTTTTCAACAAGACCTTTTAATTCTTTGAAAGCAGCATTTTGAGCATCATTATCACGCAACTCTTTTTTATACTTTTCTTTAAAAGCACCAAAAAGTCTTGGGTCATGATGGAACCATTTTCTCAACTCAGTAGAAGGGGCGACGTCTTTTAACCAATAATCAATATTCGCAGTACTTTTCGACATACCTCTAGGCCATACTCTATCAACTAATACACGAATGGCATCAGTCTGTTCTTTGTGATCGTAAATTCGGGCGATATCTATGGTCATTTTGTAAACTCCTTTTTTGTGAAATTCAATGCGCATTCCTTCATCCTAAAAATGCCTTAAAATTAAAAACGAGGTTGACGCATAGAGTTTTTGTGCTCTGGGAAACCGATTAACGGCGTCCCAAAAGCAGGATTTTCGGCAGAAACTCTCACGATTCGACAAAATTTCGAAAACAATTTTGCTCATCGTTCGGTTCTGCTCAAATCCTAAACGCTTTTGTCCAGACCTCGTTTTACATACGTGTTATTTATTTTTACGTTTAGTTAAATACTTTAAACCAATGGCGAAGACAGTATAGCCAGTAATTGTTTGCACCAATGTTTTAATTAAATTGTTGTTTTTAACGATGATATTTGCAGTAATAATGCTTGTGAAATATAATGCAAATACTTTAATGTATCGTTGGTTAAGTTTCATATCGACACTAAACCTCTTTCCTTAATTAGACTGCAACACTTAATCTTGGAATAAATGTTTCATAATGGACGCGATTCATATCGTAATTTAAAGACTTAAGTGCTTCAATCATAGATTGTAAGAATTTTGTACCACCACAGATATAAATTTCAGGTTTATTCTCTAAAAATACTTTTAATTCTTCAGCACCAATATAGCCTTGTTCATCTTTTAAATGTGTATATACGTTAGCATTGCCATGATGACGCGCGATACTGTCGAAGTTGTCTTTAAATGGTAAGTGTTCTTCATTTTCAGCAACTTGAACCATCTGTGTATCTATACCTTTCGCACTAGCAGCTTCAAACATTGCAACTAAAGGTGTTACACCAATACCAGATCCTAAGAATAGTTGTGGTACAGTCGTATTTTCTAATACGAATCCACCTACTGGTGCAGCTAAATTAATCATATCGCCTTCTTTAATTTCGTCATGTAAAATTGTAGAAACTTCGCCTTCATGTTCTGTTGTGACATCACGTTTAACGCCAAAAGTTAAATGGTTTTTATCACCTGATACGATAGAATAGTGACGTTTAGCTCTATATGGAAGTTTGTCACTAGAAACATCAACTGTGATGTATTGGCCTGGTGTAAATTTACTAAAGTCATATGCATCAGTTTCAACAGTAAATGATTTAATGTCTGCAGATTCTTGCTTAATGTTAGTGATTTTGAACGGTTTGAAACCAATCCACATCATCTGATCATAAATGTCTTTTTCAATTTGGATAAACACATCTGCTATAACACCGTATGCTTTTGCCCAAGCTTGAATGACAGGATCATTTTCTTCTAATCCAGTAACATCTTGAATTGCTTTTAATAAATTTTCCCCCACGATTGGATAATGTTCAGCGTAAACTTGTAACGCGCAGTGTTTATATGCAACTGGCATAATGACTGGTTTAATAACACTTAAGTTGTCTATGTTAACAGCTGCGGCCATCACAGCTTGTGCTAGTGCTGAAGATTGCATGCCTCTTTTTTGGTTTGTTTGATTAAACATGTTTAAAAGTTCAGGGTGAGCTTTAAACATTTTTGGATAAAAGATTGATGTAATTTCAGTACCTTTCTCTTTAAGCAAAGGAACCGTTTGTTTGATAATGTCTTTCTCTTGTTCTGTAAGCATGATACTCCTCCTTTAATCTGTGTAATTTGATTATTCTACTAAAAAAATTAATATTCAATTGATTGGTTTTGGAAAATATAAATAAATTGGCAAATTTGATAATTGTATGACGTTTTTAATTTTTTTATGTTAGAACGAGAGGGATTGTGTACAATAATTTATTCGAACTTTAACGATTGAACTCATTTATTTGGGATTTGCAAAAGAATTTGTTGGTGAAAGTAGAATTAATTGCTGTTAATCGATATGTGAATGTAATTTAGTCAAAGGAACAAATAAAATTTACAATGTAAACGGATACAAATAAAAAAGGTGTAAAAATTAAAATAAAATGTGAAATAAATCACAATAAATCGTTGACCAATCGATTTATGCATGTTACATTTTATATGTGAAATAAATCACAAACTTAAAAGTGTAAGACACATGACCTTTTAAGTTATGCGTTGAAAATCAAAGAGATGTTTATTTGCTTTTGTATCATCATTAAGCAGTAATTAATAACTAAAATGCTTTCTAGTGTAAGTGGTGTTTTAGTGAACTAATCATAAGGGAGTTTTTGTAATGAACAAATTTAAAGGGAACAAAGTTGTATTAATAGGTAATGGTGCAGTAGGTTCAAGCTATGCATTTTCATTAGTAAACCAAAGCATTGTCGATGAATTAGTAATCATTGACTTAGACACTGAAAAAGTTCGAGGAGACGTTATGGACTTAAAACATGCCACACCATACTCTCCTACAACAGTACGTGTAAAAGCTGGCGAGTACAGCGATTGTCATGATGCTGATTTAGTTGTAATTTGTGCTGGTGCTGCACAAAAACCTGGAGAAACACGTTTAGACTTAGTATCTAAAAATTTGAAAATATTCAAATCAATCGTTGGTGAAGTTATGGCATCTAAGTTTGATGGTATTTTCTTGGTAGCTACAAATCCAGTTGATATATTAGCGTATGCAACATGGAAGTTCTCTGGATTACCTAAAGAGCGCGTTATAGGTTCAGGTACAATTTTAGACTCTGCACGCTTTAGATTATTATTAAGTGAAGCATTTGATGTTGCGCCACGTAGCGTCGATGCTCAAATTATTGGTGAACATGGTGATACTGAATTACCAGTATGGTCACACGCTAATATTGCAGGTCAACCTTTAAAGGAATTACTTGAAGAACGCCCAGAAGGCAAAGAACAAATTGAGCAAATTTTTGTTCAAACACGTGATGCAGCATATGACATCATTCAAGCTAAAGGTGCCACTTATTATGGTGTTGCGATGGGATTAGCTAGAATTACTGAAGCGATTTTCAGAAATGAAGATGCCGTATTGACTGTATCAGCATTATTAGAAGGCGAATACGAAGAAGAAGATGTTTATATTGGTGTTCCAGCAGTCATCAATAGAAACGGTATTCGTAATGTCGTTGAAATCCCATTAAACGACGAAGAACGTAGTAAATTTGCGCATTCAGCTAAAACATTAAAAGATATAATGGCTGAAGCCGAAGAACTAAAATAACTTTAATTTAAAAACCATACCATTCCAAAAATTGTAAAACCTTACCCAAAAAATTGTATAAAGGACTATTTGATATAGAGATATATCAGATAGTCCTTATTTTATTTTCAAAACAAAAATCAAATATGCAAAAAATAAAAAATGCCTCTACCAGTTCGATTTAATTAATACAGAATATGAAAGTCAAATTGATAGTCCTGTTAGGATCTTATTTGCAATATATACGATAATAAAAGCAACGAAACCAATTTTCAAATATACATGGAATTTATGGATCGCTGCTTTAATTTATGTTCATTTTATGCTTAAAATTAATCTCCGAGTAATTCTTCAATTTCATTTTTAATAACTGTTACATGTGGACCGTAGATGACCTGAACGCCGCTACCTTGTTGAATGACACCTTTAGCACCAGTACTTTCTAGCATTTCTTTATCAACATAATCGTTATGTTGGAGTGTGACACGTAATCGTGTAGCACAGCAATCAACGATTTCAATGTTATCTTTTCCACCTAAACCAGCTACAATAGTTTGTGCTCTTTCAGTTGCCTCAACTTGCTGTTGCAATTCTTTATCTTCTCGACCTGGCGTTTTAAAATTAAACTTCGTGATTAAGAAACGGAAGACGATATAGTACAAGCAGAACCACACAATGCCAATAGGTATCACATATAAATAGTTTGTTTTACTATTGCCTTGTAACACGCCAAAGAGTAAGAAGTCGATAAAGCCACCACTGAATGTTTGACCAATTGTAATATTGAAGATATCGGCTAACATAAATGCTAAACCATCAAAAAAGGCATGAATCACATAAAGAATTGGTGCGACAAATAGGAAACTAAATTCCAAAGGTTCAGTAATACCTGTTAAAAATGATGTTAGTGCAGCAGATAGCATTAAACCACCAACCACCTTTTTATTTTCAGGCTTAGCGGTATGATAAATAGCAAGTGCAGCACCACATAAGCCAAACATCATTGTAATAAATCGACCGGACATAAATCTAGAAACACCTGAATAATATTTAGTTACATATGGATCACCAAGTTGTGCGAAAAATATATTCTGTGTACCTTGAACCAAATGTCCTTTCACTTCTAACGTACCCCCAAGCGCTGTTTGCCAAAAAGGTAAGTAAAAAATATGGTGTAAACCAAGGGGACCTAACAATCTTAAAATAAAACCATATACAAATGTACCAATGGCACCTGTTTTTGTTACAAAACCACCAACATGATAAATACCTGCTTGAATTGTTGGCCAAATAAAGAACATGAAGACGCCTAAAAAAATTGCAGCAAAGGCAGTGACAATAGGGACAAATCGAGAACCACCAAAAAAGCCTAAGTAAGGTGGTAAGGTCACCTTATGATATTTATTATGAAGTAATGCGGTCATTATACCTGTAATAATCCCACCGAAAACACCTGTTTCAACAGTTTGTATACCTAGTACCATTCCTTGGCCACTTTGTGCGAGTTGATCTTTCGCTAATGTTCCTGTAATTGTTAATAGACCATTCATCGTCGCATTCATAATTAAAAATCCAAGTAGTGCAGCTAAACCAGCTGTACCTTTATCACTTCTAGATAAGCCAATTGCAACACCAATCGCAAAGATGACGGGCAAATTTTGAAAAACGATACTTCCTGCAGCTGACATTAATGTAAAAATATTTTGTAATAAGGTAATATCTAAGATAGGGTACGCTTTCACGGTGTTAGGATTACTTAATGCACCACCGATACCCAACAATAGACCTGCAGCTGGCAAGATTGCGATAGGTAGCATAAATGATTTGCCAAACTGCTGTGCTTTTTCAAATAAAGATTTCATTAACATCCCTCCTAATTAATCTCAATATAGCTTTTGAGAAATTTAATATCAATGTATATTCTGTGTATGAAAATATTTTTCATAAAAATTGTTTGAATCATGTAACAATCATATAAATCAGCATTTATATTGTTGTGAAAGGTAATTTTGAAAAGATTGGAATGTTAATGTATACAATTTTAAAAAGCGTGTTGATGAACCATTATATAAATTACTTGATAAAAAAACTTACAATTGAAAACAATACCGCTACGATATAATCACGAGTTTGAATATTAGTATGGCAACTTTTCAAGGTAATCATACGTAACTAATATAAATAAATTTACATAAGCACTTCGACGACAACTTAAGAAAGGCGGAAATTTATATGAAGAAAAAAATTATTATGGATTGTGACCCAGGACATGATGATGCGATAGCACTTATTTTAGCAGGCGCAAATGATAGTCCGTTAGATATATTGGCAGTAACGACTGTAGCGGGAAATCAAGCAGTTGAAAAGAATACGACCAACGCATTGAACGTATTAGATATTATGGGGCGTCAAGATATAGAAGTAGCCAAAGGTGCAGATAGGCCATTGATTAAACCGGCGGCCTTTGCGTCTGAAATACATGGAGAATCTGGCTTAGATGGTCCGAAACTACCTTCTACACCTTCACGTCAAGCAATTGAAATGTCAGCATCAGATGTCATTATTAATAAAGTATTGGCAAGTGATGTACCTGTCACAATTGTAGCAACAGGACCACTTACAAATATAGCAACAGCATTGATTCGTGAACCAAGAATCGCTAAACACATTGAATCTATTACTTTGATGGGTGGTGGCACTTTTGGTAATTGGACGCCTACAGCAGAATTCAATATTTGGGTAGATGCTGAAGCAGCGAAGCGTGTTTTTGAAAGTGGGATACCAATCCATGTGTTTGGTCTTGATGTAACGCATCAAGTATTAGCAACTAATGAAGTAATAAAACGCATTGAACGTATTAATAATCCTGTAGCACAGTTCGTTGTAGAACTACTAGAATTCTTTAAGACGACGTATAAAGAACATTTTAATATGGATGGCGGTCCAATTCATGATGCGTGTACGATTCTGTATTTATTACGACCAGATCTTTTTACAATGACACATGTCAATATCGACATTGAACACCAAAGTCCGTTAACATACGGGACAATGGCTGTTGATTTAAATCATGTTACAGGTAAGCCTGCCAATGCTTATTTTGCTACGGCAGTAAATGTTGAAGAAGTATGGAACGTAATGGAAGAAAAATTGCGTACATACGACTGATAGTCAATTAAATATATTTGTAAATTAGACCCTGAGGCACATTCTATATGTGTTTTGGGGTTTTATTTTGCTTGTTTAAGAAGTTTGTGTTGCTTTAGTCTACGCCATTGAATAATGAAAATAGCTTAACAAACTATGCACTGTTAATAGACTTGGAAAAAGTTAAATTGCTTTATTTTAAAAGAATTAAATTACAAAAAAATACCGCTATAATTAAAATATTGTCAACAAATCACAATGATGTACAAATTGATTTTAAAAATATGTGTTCAATGTGTGTACATCGATGTGATGATTGATGATAAATTGAGCTCAGATGCTCAAAGGAGGATCGGACATGAACGTGGATAATCAACAAATACTAAGAGAAATTGTATTGAATCCTACAATTCATGGTAAAGAACTTGAATCAATATTTGGACTGTCTAGACGGCAATTAGGCTATCGTATTCAAAAAATCAATCTATGGCTAGAGCAAGAAGGTTATCCGAAGGTTGAACGAACAAGCCGAGGGAATTTTATTGTAAGTTCTGAAATCATGACGTTATTTAAACAAGAATTAAGAGATGAACAAAGTACAAATGCACAACAGATGATTTTCAGTATTGAAACACGTCGATATTATTTAATGCTAATGCTTTTTAGCAAAGAAAATGCAATGTCTCTTAATCATTTTGCGATTGATTTACAAGTTAGTAAAAACACTATTATTCACGATTTGAATCATGTGAAAAATTTGCTTGAAAGCCAAGGACTGGCACTTAAATATTCTCGTAAACGTGGATATGAATTAGTAGGGGATGAATTTGAAATTCGACGTTTTTTCATTAAATTAATTGATCAGAGATTGGACCATGATATTACGAAAAGTGAAGTTTTGAAGGCGCTCAATCTTACATTTGAAGATATCGCATTTCAAAAAGACAAAATCAAACAAGTGGAACAATTTTTGAAAAGCCAATTTATTGATAAATCATTGAGTTCGTTGCCATATGTTCTATGTGTCATTCGTAGAAGAATTAAAAGTGGGCATGTCATTAATCCGTTAAATATTAATTATCGATATTTAAGGGATACGAAGGAATACGCAGCAACAGAAATTATGACGCAAGACGAACTAGGGGTACCAGAAGCGGAAAAACTATATTTAACATTGCACCTGTTATCAACTAGTGTTCAATGGACTGATTTGCAAGAATCTGATAACTTGTCGAATTTAACCGAAGCTATTGAACAAATGATTCGTCATTTCGAGCAAATAACGTTTATCAATATCGAAGATAAGGAGAAACTTTCGAATCAATTATTGTTGCATTTAACGCCCGCCTTTTATCGAATTAAATATAATCTGACGGATCGTGATGAATTGATAGACCCTTTGCAAGGAAATTATAAATCGTTATTTCATATGGTGAAACAATCATGTCAATCATTAACTGAATATTTCGGAAAATCTTTACCAGACAATGAAATTGCGTATTTAACAATGTTGTTCGGAGGTAGCTTGAGACGTCAAGATGAAAATTTCGATGGAAAGATTAAGGCGATTATTGTATGTACTCAAGGCACATCGGTATCACAAATGATGTTATATGAATTACGAAGTTTATTCCCAGAAATCATTTTTTTAGATGCAATTTCACTTAGAACATTTGAAAATTACGCTCTGGATTATGACATCGTCTTTTCACCAATGTTCATATTAACGCATAAAAAATTGTTTATCACAAAGGTAGCATTATCCAAAAATGAACAGCGTAAATTACGCAAAGAAGTAATGAAGTATATCAATAAAGAGTCGGCAGATATTGAGAAAGAAATTAATAAGCTAATGGCGTTGATTGAACGAACTACAACTGTCAATGACATAAGTGAACTGCGTGAAGGTCTTGAAGATTTTGTTGCGAATTACAATTCTATTTCAACAATTAATGGTTCTATTGTTACCCAAAGTAAGACATTAGATTTAGTGGATTTAATACCAGCAAGACATATTGTGCGAGCTCATCGAGTCCATAATATTGATGAAGCAATTACAAAAGCGAGTGACATTTTGGTTAGAAATCATTTTATTGATGAACAGTATATTCATGAGATGCAACAAGCGTTCGATGATTCCTATATGGTAATCATGCAAAATATCGCTATTCCACACGCTTATTCGGAATATTATGTTCATAAAACCGCGATGAGTATGCTCGTATTACAAGAACCATTATACATGTCAGATGGCACGCCGATTCATATTATTGTACCAATTGCTGCTGTTGATAAAGTGACGCATCTAAGAGCATTACTACAATTAAGAGATTTAGCACAAAATCAAGATGCAATTAATCAAATTATTCGTAGTCGAAAAAATTATGATGTGAATCAGATTTTAAATACATTTTCAAATAAAGAAACGAGGGGAAATGGATGGGACACCGATTAATCCATGAAGAGAATATAATCATCAATTTGTCGGCAACTGATAAAGAATCAGTATTATCGCAAATGTCAGATGTGTTGTATCAAAACGGTTTTGTAAAATCAACGTTTAAAGATGCAGTCATTGAAAGAGAAAAAGAATTTGCGACGGGATTACCGACACATCTTTGTTCGGTAGCCATACCACACACAGATGTCGAACATATTAATAATAGGACGATAGGTGTGGCTATTTTAGAAAAAGAAGTACCGTTTGTTGAAATGGGGACACTTGATCAACAGACTGATGTGAAAATTGTCTTTATGTTAGCTATGGACAAGGTAGATGATCAACTTAAGCTATTACAGCAGTTGATGCAGATTTTTCAAAGTGAAGAAAAACTAGAACAGATTCTACGAACGAAAGACCAAGCAGCTTTAGCAACAATTATCAATGGATATTTGGAATATAACTAAAATTAAACTGGAGGAATTGAAAATGAAACAAGTATTAGTCGCATGTGGTGCAGGTATTGCAACATCAACGGTAGTAAATAACGCAATTGAGCAAATGGCAAAGGAACACAATATTAAAGTAGATATTAAACAAATCAAAATTACGGAAGTCGGACCTTATGAAGATACAGCGGATTTATTAGTTACAACAGCTATGACGAAGAAAGAATATAAATTCCCAGTCATTAATGCACGTAATTTTTTAACTGGTATCGGCATTGAAGAAACAAAGCAACAAATTTTAACAGAGTTACAAAAATAGCAAGTATTGATTTGTGATTATGGTCAATGACATTTATTTATATGCAATTTGCATATAAATAACCAACACAATTCAAATTTAGCGTAAGTATAGAGATATAACAGGGAGGGTTTAGATATGAGTTACTTCACTGATTTTGTAAGGGGATTTTTAGATTTAGGTGCAACTGTTATTTTACCGGTTGTCATATTCTTACTTGGACTATTTTTCAGACAAAAAATTGGAGCAGCATTCAGGTCTGGTTTAACTATAGGTGTGGCTTTTGTAGGGATTTTCTTAGTCATCGATTTATTAGTGAAAAATTTAGGACCGGCTACACAGTCAATGGTTAAAAATTTAGGTGTCAGTTTGAATGTAATTGATGTAGGTTGGCCAGCAACATCATCTATTGCATGGGCATCGTCAGTAGCAGCATTTATCATTCCACTCGGCATTATAGTCAACGTTGTATTGCTAGTAACTAAAATGACTAAAACAATGAATGTTGATATTTGGAACTTTTGGCATTACACGTTTACAGCAGCAATGGTATATGCGGTATCAGGTAGTATTTGGCAAGCGTTATTAGCAGCAGTTATTTTCCAAGTCATCTGTTTAAAAGTAGCAGATTGGACAGCACCAATGATGAGTGAATTCTTTGATTTACCAGGTGTATCGATTGCCACAGGAAGTACAATCTCTTATGCACCAGGTATCTACTTAGTTAAATTATTACAAAAAATTCCTGGTCTGAATAAATTAGATGCAGATCCTGAAACGATTCAAAAACGATTTGGTGCTTTTGGAGAGTCAATTTTTGTTGGTTTGATTTTAGGATTGGGAATTGGCGTGTTAGCAGGTTATAAACCTGGAGACGTTATAAATTTAGGAATGTCAATGGCAGCGGTTATGGTGTTAATGCCTAGAATGGTAAAAATCTTAATGGAAGGTTTAATGCCTGTATCAGAATCTGCAAGAACATGGTTGAATAAACGCTTTGGCGAACGTGAAATTTATATTGGTTTGGATGCAGCAGTAGCCTTAGGTCATCCAGCAGTTATTTCGACAGCATTAATTTTAGTTCCCATCACTGTATTGTTAGCAGTCATTTTGCCAGGGAACCAAGTACTACCATTTGGTGACTTAGCAACGATTCCATTTGTTGTAGCATTTATCGTTGGCGCAGCAAGAGGTAACATTATCCATTCTGTTATTGTAGGTACGATTATGATTGCTATTTCATTATATATTGCGACAGACGTTGCACCAATTTTCACAGATATGGCGAAAGGTACTAATGTACAAATGCCTAAAGGTTCATCTGAAATTTCAAGTATTGACCAAGGCGGTAACATTGTTAACTATCTTATTTTTAAACTGTTTAGTTTATTTAATTAAAAATCGAGGTGTTTGTGGTGAAAGCTTTAGTAAAAACAAGAGAAGGACATGGCAACTTAGAACTTCTTGATAAAGAAGTGGCAACACCGCTAGATGATAAAGTGAAAATTAAAGTACATTATGCAGGAATTTGCGGTACAGATATTCATACGTTTGAAGGACATTATAAAGTTAATTTCCCAGTAACATTAGGACATGAATTTTCTGGTGAAATTATTGAAGTTGGCGAAGATGTTAAAGATTTTAAAGTTGGTGATCGTGTGACATCTGAGACGACATTTTATGTTTGTAACGAATGTGAGTATTGTAAAACAAAAGATTACAACTTATGTAATCATCGAAAAGGTATTGGGACACAAGTTGATGGTGCATTTACAAACTATGTGATTGCGCGTGAAGAAAGTTTGCATCATATACCGGATACAGTATCGTACCAATCTGCGGCTATGACTGAACCATTAGCATGTGCCCATCATGGTGTTTCAAAGATACAAGTAAATTCTGGTGATGTTGCAGTGGTGATGGGACCTGGCCCAATAGGATTACTTGTAGCACAAGTATTGAAAAGTAAAG
Organism: Staphylococcus roterodami; assembly: GCA_022493055.1. Taxonomy (NCBI): domain Bacteria; kingdom Bacillati; phylum Bacillota; class Bacilli; order Caryophanales; family Staphylococcaceae; genus Staphylococcus; species Staphylococcus roterodami. The sequence goes on from CP092781.1 coordinate 242,205, forward strand.
GTGCAATCGTAGTGGTAACGGGTTTAGATAATGACAAAGTAAGGTTAGATAAAGCTGAACAATTACAAATGGATTATGTTGTTAATTTGCAACAAACAGATTTAAAAACATATATCGATAATCTGACGGATGGTTACGGTGCAGACGTTGTTGTTGAATGTTCAGGCGCAGTACCAGCAGCACGGCAAGGTTTAGATATTTTACGCAAAAAAGGATCATATAGCCAAATTGGTATCTTTAAAGATGCTGAAATCCCATTTGATATGGAAAAAGTGATCCAAAAAGAATTAACAGTTGTCGGTAGTAGAAGTCAAAAGCCTGCTGATTGGGAACCTTCATTACAACTGATGGCAGATGGATTAGTGGATGCTGAAGCATTAGTGACAAATGTATATGACATTTCACAGTGGGATGACGCTTATCATCATTTAAAATCTGGTGAGGGAATTAAAGCACTACTAAAACCACTCGATTTAGATAACAATTAAGGAGTGAATCAATATGGTTGAAACGATGTTAACATTTATGCTTGGACCATTGAGACAAATTACTGATTTTTATATGGAACATTTACTTGTAAGTAATTCCATCGTCATTGCAGGTTATTTTGCAACAGGTATTTTTAAAAAGAAAAAAGTTGTGAATTAAATCAAATTTGAGGTGATTTACAAGTGAAAGCTTTGAAGTTATATGGTGTGGAAGATTTAAGATATGAGGATTGTATCGAACCAGACATTGAGGAATCGAATGATGTCGTTGTTAAAGTTAGAGCAACAGGTATTTGTGGTTCAGACACATCACGTTATAAAAAGATGGGACCATATATTAAAGGTATGCCATTTGGTCACGAATTTTCAGGAGTTGTAGAAGCAATTGGTAGTAATGTTACGCATGTAAAAGTTGGTGATAAGGTAACTGGGTGTCCAGCAATACCTTGTTATGAATGTGATTTTTGTTTGAAAGGTGAATTTTCACGATGTGAACAGCTATATGTTATAGGTTCTTATGAACCTGGATCATTTGCGGAGTACGTGAAATTACCTGCACAAAATATTATAAAGGTACCTGAAAATGTTGATTTTATTGAAGCGGCAATGATCGAACCTTCAGCAGTTGTAGCTCATGGATTTTATAAGACGAATTTAAAACCAGGGATGACAGTTGCAGTGATGGGATGTGGCAGCATAGGATTGTTAGCGATTCAATGGGCACGCATTTTCGGTGCTACACATATCATTGCTATAGATATAGATGCTCATAAATTAGATATTGCGAAATCGTTAGGTGCACATCAAACAATCAATTCGAAAGATGTAGACCTTGAGGCATTTATTGAAGATAATTACGCAAACCAAATCGATTTAGCGATAGAATCTTCTGGTGCAAAAGTAACAATTGGTCAAATACTGACGTTACCCAAAAAAGGTGGCGAAGTAGTATTATTAGGCATTCCTTATGATGATATTGATATTGAAAGAGTACACTTTGAAAAAATTCTACGTAACGAATTAACGGTATATGGTTCATGGAACGGTTTGTCTAGTCATTTCCCAGGACGAGAGTGGTCAGCAACATTAAATTACATGGCCACGAAAGATATAAATGTTAAGCCAATAATTTCACATTATTTACCTTTAGAAAAAGGACCAGAAACATTTGATAAGCTAGTAAACAAAAAAGAAGCGTTTGATAAAGTGATGTTTACTATATATTGAAAACTATAATTTGATGCGATATCTATTATGTAAGAATTATAAAAACATATTTAAGGTTAACTTTTGACGAAGTATTAATTTAAAACAGCCGGTTTACTTGTATAACACATATACTTGTGAATCGGTTCATTCTATGTAAAATAAGTTTCTAAATATGACGTTTTCTATATTTTTAATGCTGAAAATGTGGCATCGCCGTATAATAAGATAAATTTATTATAATATATGTTAAAATGAAGGCAGTAATAATGATTTTGAAATAAATAAGCATGAGCTTTATGAACTATGTAATATCGTCAGCGTTAATAATTAACTGCACGACATAACAACTTAGAATTGTCAGTTACAAAATTATTATTTTTATCAAAAATTATCACACTATTGTGACAACTATGTCGTAATACAAAATGATGAGATACGGTAAATCATGTACTGAATTAAATCAAGAATAGATAGTAGATAATGTTTGATGAAAAATGATGTAATGACAGAATGGAGGACAACATGATTTATGCAGGTATTTTAGCAGGAGGCATTGGCTCAAGAATGGGAAATGTCCCATTGCCAAAACAATTTTTGGATATAGATAATAAACCGATTTTAATCCATACAATTGAGAAGTTTATTTTAGTAAATGATTTTAAAGAGATAATTATCGCGACGCCAGCACAGTGGATTTCACATACACAAGATATTTTAAAGAAACATAGTATTAATGATGAACGCGTCAAAGTCGTTGCAGGTGGTACAGATCGTAATGAAACAATTATGAATATCATTGAGCACATACGCAATAATCATAGTATTAATGATGACGATGTGATTGTGACACATGATGCAGTAAGACCATTTTTAACACAACGCATTATTAAAGAAAATATTCAAGTGGCTGTAGAACATGGTGCCGTAGATACGGTAATTGAAGCTATTGATACAATTGTGATGTCTAAAGATAAAGAACATATACACAGTATTCCAGTACGCAATGAAATGTATCAAGGTCAAACACCACAATCTTTTAACATTAAACTATTACAAGAGAGTTATGAAGCCTTAAGTGATGCTCAAAAAGAAATACTTTCAGACGCATGTAAAATAATTGTCGAATCAGGTCATGCAGTTAAGTTAGTACGTGGTGAATTATACAATATTAAAGTGACAACACCATATGATTTAAAAGTAGCAAACGCCATTATTCAAGGTGATATTGCCGATGATTAATCAAGTATACCAACTCGTTGCACCGAGACAATTTGATGTTACATATAATAATGTTGATATATATGGCAACCACGTCATTGTTCGACCGCTGTACATGTCAATTTGTGCAGCAGATCAAAGATATTACACAGGTCGTAGAGATGAAAATGTATTGCGACAAAAATTGCCAATGTCATTAATCCATGAAGCCGTTGGAGAAGTCGTATTTGATAGTAAAGGATTATTTGAAAAAGGTACGAAAGTAGTTATGGTACCTAATACGCCTACAGAACAACATGATGTTATAGCTGAAAACTATTTAACTTCTAGTTATTTTAGATCAAGTGGTTATGATGGTTTTATGCAAGATTATGTAGTCATGGCGCATGATCGAGTTGTTCCATTACCTGAGGATATCGATTTAAGTACGATTTCGTACTCAGAATTAGTTTCAGTGAGTTATCATGCCATTCAACGATTTGAACGTAAATCTATTCCATTGAAAAATAGTTTTGGTATATGGGGCGATGGCAACTTAGGTTATATTACAGCTATTTTGCTTCGTAAGTTATATCCAGAAGCTAAAATTTATGTATTTGGTAAGACGGACTACAAATTAAGTCATTTTTCATTTGTAGATGAAGTTTATACAGTAAATCAAATACCACATGATTTAATGATTGACCACGCATTTGAATGTGTTGGGGGCAAAGGTAGCCAAGTTGCACTTCAACAAATCGTCGAGCACATTTCACCAGAAGGCAGTATTGCTTTGCTAGGTGTGAGTGAATTACCTGTAGAAGTAAATACACGTTTAGTGCTTGAAAAAGGCTTAACACTAATTGGTAGTAGTCGAAGCGGTTCTGAAGATTTCGAGCAAGTAGTTGATTTATATCGTAAATATCCAGATATCGTTGAAAAATTAGCGCTGTTAAAAGGACATGAAATCGATGTACGTACGATGCAAGATATCGTTCAAGCATTTGAAATGGATTTATCGACATCTTGGGGAAAAACAGTGTTGAAATGGACGATTTAACAAACCTATGGGGGAATGACAATGACAAAAATGAAACAAGCAATACATATTGACCAAATATATTGGGAACGTGTGCAGTTATATATTGAAGGACATAGTGAAGGTATCGATTTTAATGCTGGACAATTTGTACTAAGAAATTTAACTGAGACGAAGACGTTAGAAGCAAATGAAACAGTTATAGATGGCAATGCATTTAAATGTAGATTTAATGTTGCGATTTTAGACGATGGTTACTATTTACCTATGGATAAATATTTATTTATCTATCATGAACAATTAGATTACATTGGACAACTAAATCCAAATATTATTGATCAAGCCCACGCATCTTTAAATGAGGAACAGATTGAAGAATATGATGAGCTGACGACGCAAAATGGGAAAATCAATTATTTATTAGCCAATGAAGCTAAAGTATTTCGTAAAGGTGGCGTATCACAGCATACGGTTTACACAATTACTCCGGAAATAGCGAGTGATGTAAATGAATTTGTATTCGATATTCAGATTACTTTTCCACAAGAAAAATCAGGAATGATAGCGACAGGCGCACACTGGATCCATAAACAAGGACATAAAGCCTCATTTGAAAGTCGTAGCTTTTTATTCAAAGCTATTTTCAATATTACAAAATTACTTCATATTAAAAAAAGTAAGACGATATTATTCACATCAGATTCAAGACCGAATTTGTCTGGGAACTTTAAATATGTATATGATGAATTGCTACGCCAAAAAGTAGACTATGATTATGATATAAAGACGGTATTTAAGGCAAACATAACAGACAGACGTAATTGGAAAGATAAATTCAGATTACCTTATTTACTTGGTAAAGCAGATTACATCTTTGTTGATGATTTCCATCCATTGATTTATACCGTGCGTTTTAGACCATCACAAGAAATTATTCAAGTATGGCATGCAGTTGGTGCTTTTAAAACAGTTGGATTTAGTCGTACTGGTAAAAAAGGCGGTCCATTTATAGACTCGTTAAATCATCGTAGCTATACAAAAGCGTATGTGTCATCAGAAACGGATATTCCATTTTACGCTGAAGCGTTTGGTATTAAGGAAGAAAATGTTGTGCCAACAGGCGTGCCACGTACAGATGTATTATTTGATGAAGTTTATGCGAAACAAATTAAACAAGAAATGGAAGAAGAATTGCCAATTATTAAAGATAAAAAAGTCATTCTTTTTGCTCCAACATTTAGAGGTAGTGGTCATGGTACAGCACATTATCCATTTTTCAAAATAGATTTTGAACGTTTAGCAAGATACTGTGAGAAGAATAACGCGGTTGTATTATTTAAAATGCATCCATTTGTTAAAAATAGATTGAATATTTCACGGGCACATCGTAAATACTTTGTAGATGTTTCAGATTATCGAGAAGTTAACGATATACTCTTTGTCACAGATTTATTGATTAGTGATTATTCATCATTAATATATGAATATGCAGTATTTAAAAAGCCAATGATTTTCTACGCATTTGATTTAGAAGACTACATTACGACGCGTGACTTCTATGAACCATATGAATCATTTGTTCCGGGTAAAATTGTGCAATCATTTGATGCCTTGATGGATGCTTTAGATAATGAAGATTATGAAGCGGAAAAGGTTGTACCATTCTTGGATAAACATTTTAAATATCAAGATGGTCGCTCAAGTGAACGTTTAGTCAAAGACTTATTCAGACGCTAAGTGGTAATACATTTCGTCTAAGTTTGAAATAAGGCATAGTTTTCAGAAAGTATGCTGATGACAATGAAGAGCACATTATGTCATGAGAAGCAGACCTATGTGATGAGAATTACCTATTTTCATGTACAAGGTGATTCAATCAAAAAATCTATCACTTCCAACTGAATTGTCATTTTTAAAAAATAAAATAACCAATCCAATCGTTATCTAGTTCATTTTTGTATAGACATATACTTTATGAATGGATAACGATTTTTTGTTATGTTAAAGTGAAACATTAATCATGTATTTCGTATAATTTCTAGCGACGAGTGTAATGGTTAAAAGAAATTTATAATGAAATGCTATAATAGGCATAAATTGCAACAGGTTTGCATAAACGTATTAATAATATTATTAACAAAGACACGTCGGAGGTACGACATGATTAAAACTATAATTAAAAAAATGATTGAACGTTGTATACATACGAGTTTTAAATTACTATCAAAATTGCCAAATAAAAATCTAATTTATTTTGAAAGCTTTCATGGTAAACAATATAGTGATAATCCTAAAGCGTTATATGAGTATTTAGTTGAACATAGTGACGCGCAATTAGTTTGGGGTGTCAAAAAAGGATATGAAAGTATATTCAAACAAAACAATGTGCCATATGTTACAAAGTTTTCGATGAAATGGTTTTTAACGATGCCAAGAGCGAAAGCGTGGATGATTAATACACGTACCCCAGATTGGTTATATAAAGGACCTCAAACAACGTATTTACAGACTTGGCACGGTACACCACTGAAAAAAATTGGTTTGGATATTAGTAATGTGAAAATGCTAGGTACAACGACAACGGCATATCAAGATGATTTTAAAAAGGAAAGTCAACGTTGGGACTACTTAGTATCACCTAATCCGTATTCAACAGACATATTTCAACATGCATTTCATGTTAACCGAGATAAAATATTGGAAACGGGTTATCCACGTAATGACAAATTAACACATAAACAAAATGATACTGAATATATTAATCGTATAAAGATGCGTTTAAATATACCTTTAGACAAAAAAATAATTATGTATGCGCCAACTTGGCGTGATGATGAAGCCATTCGAGAAGGTTCATATCAATTTAATGTTAACTTTGATATCGAAGCTTTACGTCAAGCGCTGGATGATAATTATGTCATTTTATTACGCATGCATTATTTAGTTGTGACTCGTGTAGACGAGCATGATGATTTCGTGAAAGATGTCTCGGATTATGAAGATATTTCTGATTTGTATTTGATTAGTGATGTACTAATAACAGACTATTCATCTGTTATGTTTGACTATGGTGTTTTAAAGCGCCCACAAATTTTCTATGCTTATGATTTAGAAAAATATGGCGATGAACTCAGAGGATTTTATATGGATTATAAGAAAGAGTTGCCTGGTCCTATTGTTGAAAATCAAGCAGCACTTATTGAGACATTAAAACATATAGATATAACAGCTAATGATTATGTTGCAGCACGAACAGCTTTTTATCAAAAATATTGTTCATTAGAAGATGGATATGCATCGCAGCGAATTTGCCAAACACTTTTTAAGTGATTCCGTAAAAAAACAATAAAACATTATAAATTAATTGGTTTAGTGATATAAATAATAAACGAAATGTTTGCTTGTGTGTTATTATTTGTGTATAAAAACGTCTGATATGTTGTAATATAGACTTAAACAAAATATGCTAAAATATAAGCAAAATGTGTGTAATTTTATGTTTTACATTGACACTTAAAATTTTGATTTTAAAAACGAGTTATCACAAAAAATAGGAAATGAATTTTAAATAATTAAATATAGATATAGTTGAATGGAGGAAGTATTTTATGAAATACGCTGGTATTCTAGCTGGGGGTATAGGTTCAAGAATGGGTAATGTACCTTTACCTAAACAATTTTTAGATTTAGATAACAAACCTATTTTAATCCATACTTTAGAAAAATTTATTTTAATTAATGACTTTGAAAAAATTATTATTGCGACACCACAACAATGGATGACGCATACAAAAGATACACTTAGAAAATTCAAAATTTCTGATGAGAGAATTGAAGTGATTCAAGGTGGTAGTGATCGTAACGATACAATTATGAATATCGTTAAGCACATTGAATCTACAAACGGTGTAAATGAGGATGACGTTATTGTAACGCACGATGCAGTAAGACCATTTTTAACGCATCGTATTATTAAAGAAAATATTCAAGCTGCATTAGAGTATGGCGCGGTAGATACAGTTATTGATGCTATCGATACAATTGTTACATCTAAAGATAATCAAACAATTGATGCCATTCCAGTGCGTAATGAAATGTATCAAGGTCAAACACCACAATCATTCAATATTAATTTATTAAAAGAAAGCTATGCGCAGTTAAGTGATGAGCAAAAGAGTATCTTATCTGATGCATGTAAAATTATTGTTGAAACAAACAAACCGGTACGTCTTGTAAAAGGTGAATTATATAATATTAAAGTAACAACACCGTATGATTTAAAAGTAGCTAACGCTATTATTCGAGGTGGTATTGCCGATGATTAATCAAGTATATCAATTAGTTGCACCTAGACAATTTGAAGTTACGTATAACAACGTAGATATTTACAGTGATTATGTCATTGTACGTCCTTTATATATGTCAATTTGTGCTGCCGATCAAAGATACTACACAGGTAGCCGTGATGAAAATGTTTTATCGCAAAAACTACCAATGTCTTTAATTCATGAAGGTGTAGGAGAAGTAGTATTTGATAGTAAAGGTATATTCAATAAGGGCACGAAAGTTGTTATGGTACCTAATACGCCAACAGAAACAGACGATGTCATTGCTGAAAACTATTTGAAATCAAGTTATTTCAGATCAAGTGGTCATGATGGCTTCATGCAAGATTTCGTATTGCTAAATCATGATAGAGCTGTCCCGCTACCCGACGATATTGATTTAAGTATCATTTCATACACAGAACTTGTGACAGTTAGCCTACATGCCATCCGTCGATTTGAAAAGAAATCTATTTCCAACAAAAATACATTTGGTATTTGGGGAGACGGAAACTTAGGCTATATCACAGCTATTTTACTGCGTAAATTATATCCAGAGTCTAAAATTTATGTCTTTGGTAAGACAGATTATAAATTGAGCCACTTCTCATTTGTTGATGATGTCTTCTATATTAACAAAATACCTGAAGGCTTAACATTTGATCATGCATTTGAATGTGTTGGCGGGCGTGGTAGTCAATCAGCAATTAATCAGATGATTGATTACATTTCACCAGAGGGCAGTATTGCTTTATTAGGTGTAAGTGAGTTCCCAGTTGAAGTTAATACACGTCTTGTGTTAGAAAAAGGTTTAACATTGATTGGTAGCAGCCGAAGCGGATCAAAAGATTTCCAAGATGTTGTAGACTTATACATTAAATACCCAGATATCGTAGATAAATTAGCACTGTTAAAAGGTCAAGAGTTTGAGATTGCGACAATTAATGATTTAACAGAAGCTTTTGAAGCAGACTTATCTACATCTTGGGGTAAAACAGTACTAAAATGGATTATGTAAATAGAAAAGGATGAATTAACGTTGGTTAAAAGTAAGATATATATAGATAAAATCTATTGGGAACGTGTTCAATTATTCGTTGAAGGACATAGTGAAAACCTAGATTTAAAAGATAGCAATTTTGTATTAAGAAATTTAACTGAGACACGCACAATGAAGGCAAATGATATCAAAGTTGATGGTAATCAATTCGTTTGTCGTTTCAATGTAGCTATCTTAGACAATGGTTATTACTTACCTGAAGATAAGTATTTATTAGTTAATGAGCAAGAACTTGATTATATAGCACAGTTAAATCCAGATGTGATTAACGATGCATATCAAAATTTAAAGCCAGAACAAGAAGAACAATACAACGAATTAGAAACACAAAATGGTAAAATCAACTTCTTATTGCAGACTTACCTAAAAGAATTTAGAAAAGGCGGCATTTCAAAGAAAACGGTTTATACTGTGACACCTGAAATTTCTAGCGATGTTAACGAATTCGTCCTTGATGTTGTTGTAACAACACCGGAAGAAAAAAGTATTTATATCGTTCGCAAATATAAAGAATTGCGTAAGTATTTCCGCAAACAATCATTTAATACGAGACAATTTATTTTTAAAGCGATATTTAATACGACGAAGTTTTTCCATTTAAAAAAAGGGAATACGGTGTTGTTCACATCAGACTCTAGACCAACGATGTCTGGTAACTTTGAATACATCTATAATGAAATGTTACGTCAAAATTTAGATAAAAAGTATGATATTCACACTGTATTTAAAGCAAATATTACAGATAGACGTGGTATTATCGACAAATTTAGATTGCCATATTTGCTTGGTAAAGCAGATTACATCTTTGTTGATGACTTCCATCCATTGATTTATACAGTGCGTTTCAGACGTTCTCAAGAGGTTATTCAAGTATGGCATGCAGTTGGTGCCTTTAAAACAGTCGGCTTTAGCCGTACTGGTAAAAAAGGTGGACCATTCATAGATTCTTTAAATCATCGTAGCTATACAAAAGCTTATGTATCATCAGAAACCGATATTCCATTTTACGCTGAAGCATTTGGCATTAAAGAGAAAAATGTAGTGCCTACTGGTGTACCTCGTACAGACGTACTATTTGATGAAGCTTATGCGAAACAAATTAGACAAGAGATGGAAGATGAATTACCAATTATTAAAGGTAAAAAAGTCATTCTTTTCGCACCAACATTCAGAGGTAGTGGTCATGGTACAGCACACTATCCATTTTTCAAAATAGATTTCGAACGTTTAGCGAGATACTGTGAGAAAAATAACGCGGTTGTATTATTTAAAATGCATCCGTTTGTAAAAAATAGACTTAATATTGCAGACAAGCATAAACAATATTTTGTTGATGTTTCTGACTTTAGAGAAGTTAATGATATACTGTTTATAACAGATTTATTAATTAGTGACTACTCATCTTTAATATATGAATATGCAGTATTTAAAAAGCCAATGATTTTCTACGCATTTGATTTAGAAGATTACATTACGACGCGTGATTTCTATGAACCATATGAATCATTTGTTCCAGGTAAAATTGTACAATCATTTGATGAATTGATGGATGCCTTGGATAATGAAGATTATGAAGGAGAAAAAGTTATTCCGTTCTTAGATAAACATTTTAAATATCAAGATGGCCGCTCAAGTGAACGTTTAGTTAGAAATTTATTTGGTAGCTAAGTTTATATAGTGGTCACAGTGGGAGAGGTATAATGGTAAAATTTTCAGTAATAGTTCCGACATACAATTCAGAAAAATATATAACAGAATTGCTAAACAGCCTTGCGAAACAAGATTTTCCGAAAACTGATTTTGAAGTGATTGTCGTTGATGACTGTTCAACAGATCAAACGTTACAAATAGTTGAAAAGTATCGTAATAAACTGAACATGAAAGTAAGTCAACTCGAAACAAATTCAGGCGGTCCAGGTAAACCGAGAAATGTGGCGTTAAGACAAGCAGAAGGTGAATTTGTATTATTTGTGGATTCTGATGACTACATTAACAAAGAGACATTGAAAGATGCAGCAGCATTTATTGATGAACATCACTCTGATGTATTATTGATTAAAATGAAAGGTGTCAATGGTCGTGGAGTACCACAATCAATGTTTAAAGAAACAGCACCGGAAGTCACTTTGTTAAATTCAAGAATTATCTATACTTTAAGCCCAACCAAAATCTATAGAACAGCTTTACTAAAAGATAATGACATTTATTTCCCAGAAGAATTAAAGAGCGCAGAAGATCAATTATTTACGATGAAAGCATATTTAAATGCGAATCGAATTAGTGTATTAAGTGATAAAGCGTATTACTATGCTACAAAGCGTGAAGGGGAACATATGAGTAGTGCATATGTTTCACCAGAAGACTTTTATGAAGTTATGCGATTGATTACATTAGAAATTTTAAACGCTGATTTAGAAGAATCACATAAAGATCAAATCTTAGCAGAATTTTTAAATCGTCATTTTAGTTTTTCACGTACGAATGGTTTTTCACTTAAAGTTAAGTTGGAAGACCAACCACAATGGATTAATGCGTTAGGTGATTTTATACAAGCAGTACCTGAACGCGTAGATGCCTTAGTGTTAAGCAAATTACGCCCATTATTACACTATGCGAGAGCCAAAGATATCGATAATTATAGAACTGTAGAAGAAAGTTATCGTCAAGGGCAGTATTATCATTTTGATATAGTAGATGGCAAATTAAATATTCAATTCAATGAAGGTGAACCATTCTTTGAAGGTATCGATATTGCTAAACCGAAAGTTAAAATGACAGCCTTTAAATTTGATAACCATAAAATCGTTACAGAGCTAACATTAAATGAATTTATGATAGGCGAAGGACATTATGATGTCAGACTTAAGTTACATTCACGAAACAAGAAACATACAATGTATGTACCTTTAAGTGTTAATGCGAATAAACAATATCGTTTTAACATCATGTTAGAAGACATTAAAGCGTATTTACCTAAGGAAAAAATTTGGGATGTTTTCTTAGAAGTCCAAATAGGTACTGAAGTATTTGAGGTTCGTGTTGGAAATCAACGTAATAAATATGCATATACTGCTGAAACAAGTGCATTAATACATTTGAACAATGATTTTTATAGATTAACACCTTATTTCACTAAAGACTTTAATAACATTTCATTATACTTTACTGCTATTACGTTAGCTGATTCAATATCAATGAAGTTAAAAGGTAAAAATAAAATTATCTTAACCGGTATTGATAGAGGTTATGTATTTGAAGAAGGTATGGCTAGCGTTGTCTTAAAAGACGACATGGTGATGGGAATGTTAAGCCAAACGTCAGACAACGAAGTGGAAATCCTACTCAGCGAAGATATTAAAAAACGCGACTTCAAAAATATCATAAAATTAAACACAGCACATGTAACATATCAAATAAACAAATAACAAAGTTCCCTCAAATCATTGTGGACCCAAACCATAATACACAATGATTTGAGGGCTTTGTTTTGAGTGGAAAGCTTAAATGTGTAATCAAATCAATTAAATTAAAGACATACAAAAACTGTTGGCAAAATCATGTCAGCAGTTTTCTTGGCATCGAAACAGATATGGTGAAATCTATAATAATTATTTGATGTAAAATACCGTTTTATAATAAGAAATGATGTCAAATTGTAGTAATAATGTTAATTAAACGTTAGCGCATTTTTTTAATAATTTATTCATGAATTTTACATGTACTATTGTGATAAAATAAACATAATTAAAAATTCACTGAGGTGCTATCGTGCTATCGCTAACAATGTTATTACTTGAGCGTGTAGGTTTAATTATTATTTTGGCCTATGTGTTGATGAATATTCCATATTTTAAAAACTTAATGAATCGTCGACGTACATGGAAAGCACGTTGGCAGTTATGCATCATTTTTAGTCTATTTGCCTTAATGTCCAATTTAACTGGCATAGTCATAGATCATCAGCATAGTTTATCTGGTAGCGTGTATTTTCGCTTAGATGATGATGTATCTTTAGCCAATACACGTGTGTTAACGATTGGTGTCGCAGGTTTAGTCGGCGGTCCCTTTGTAGGTCTATTTGTAGGTATTATTTCAGGGATTTTTAGAGTTTATATGGGTGGTGCTGATGCACAAGTTTATTTAATTTCTTCATTGTTTATCGGTATTATCGCTGGATATTATGGTTTACAAGCACAGAGACGTAAACGTTATCCAAGTATCGCGAAAAGTGCTATGATTGGTATTTTTATGGAAGTCATTCAAATGTTGAGTATCTTAACATTTTCACATGACAAAGCATATGCGATTGAACTTATTTCATTAATCGCTTTACCTATGATTATAGTGAATAGCGTGGGTACAGCTATATTCATGTCTATTATTATTTCAACTTTGAAACAAGAAGAACAAATGAAAGCCGTGCAAACCCATGACGTGTTGCAATTGATGAATCAAACATTACCTTATTTTAAAGAAGGTTTAAATAGAGAATCAGCTCAGCAAATTGCCATGATTATCAAAGATTTAATGAAAGTATCTGCAGTAGCGATTACTAGTAAAAATGAAATTTTATCTCATGTTGGTGCAGGTAGTGATCATCACATTCCAACTAATGAAATATTAACGAGCTTATCTAAAGATGTATTGAAATCGGGGCGCTTAAAAGAAGTGCACACTAGAGAAGAAATTGGCTGTAGCCATCCTAATTGCCCGCTTAGAGCTGCCATTGTAATACCACTTGAGATGCATGGTTCAATTGTTGGTACTTTGAAAATGTACTTTACTAATCCTAATGATTTAACATTCGTTGAGCGTCAACTAGCTGAAGGTTTAGCTAATATTTTTAGTAGTCAAATTGAACTAGGTGAAGCAGAAACACAAAGTAAATTATTGAAAGATGCGGAAATTAAATCATTACAAGCACAAGTTAGCCCACACTTTTTCTTCAATTCAATCAATACCATTTCTGCATTAGTTAGGATTAATAGTGAAAAGGCACGTGAATTATTATTAGAACTGAGTTACTTTTTCCGAGCAAATTTACAGGGTTCAAAGCAACATACAATTACTTTGGACAAAGAGTTGAGTCAAGTTCGCTCATACTTATCGTTGGAACAAGCGAGATACCCAGGACGATTCAACATTAACATTAATGTTGAGGAGCGATATCGTCACGTTCTTGTACCACCATTTTTAATTCAAATTTTAGTTGAAAATGCCATCAAACATGCGTTTACGAATCGAAAACAAGGCAACGACATTGATGTGTCTGTTATTAAAGAAAATGCGTCACATGTTTGCATTATAGTGCAAGATAATGGACAAGGTATTTCTAAAGATAAAATGCATTTGTTGGGAGAAACATCTGTAGAATCAGAATCCGGAACTGGTAGTGCTTTAGAAAACTTAAACTTACGCCTAAAAGGATTATTTGGAAAGTCCGCAGCATTACAATTTGAATCGACATCAAGCGGTACCACTTTTTGGTGTGTACTTCCTTATGAAAGACAAGAGGAGGAATAAATATGAAAGCATTAATCATAGATGATGAGCCATTAGCGCGTAATGAATTGACCTATTTACTTAATGAAATTGGTGGATTTGAAGAAATTAATGAGGCGGAAAATGTGAAAGAAACATTGGAAGCATTACTTATCAATCAATATGACATTATATTTTTAGACGTGAATTTAATGGATGAAAATGGTATCGAATTAGGTGCTAAAATTCAAAAGATGAAAGAACCACCCGCGATTATTTTTGCGACTGCACATGATCAATATGCAGTACAGGCTTTCGAATTAAATGCAACAGATTATATTTTAAAGCCATTCGGTCAAAAACGTATAGAACAAGCAGTCAATAAAGTTCGTGCGACTAAGGCTAAAGATGAAAGTAGTTCTAGTACGATTATTAATGATATGTCAATGAATTTTGATCAAAGTTTGCCTGTTGAAATTGATGATAAAATTCATATGATTAAGCAACAAAATATTATCGGTATTGGTACGCATAATGGTATAACAACAATACATACTACAAATCATAAGTATGAAACAACAGAACCGTTGAATCGTTATGAAAAACGATTAAATCCATCGTATTTTTTACGTATCCATCGATCATATATTATTAACACTAAGCACATTAAAGAAGTACAGCAATGGTTTAACTACACATATATGGTAATATTGACAAATGGTGTCAAAATGCAAGTTGGGCGCTCGTTTATGAAGGAATTTAAAGCGTCGATAGGGTTACTTTAACAGTAATCCTTTTTTTTATGCATTTTACCTATGATATTTTGTATTTCAGACTGAAATTTACGCAAATCCAACTAAGCCATCTATACTTTAGTTAAATCAAACGTAGGAGGCAATGGTCGTGAAACAACAAAAAGACGCATCAAAACCAGCTCACTTTTTTCACCAAGTCATTGTAATTGCTTTAGTACTCTTTGTATCGAAAATAATTGAATCATTTATGCCAATTCCTATGCCTGCATCAGTTATCGGTTTAGTATTATTATTTGTTTTATTATGTACTGGTGCTGTTAAGTTAGGCGAAGTCGAAAAAGTAGGAACGACACTAACAAATAACATTGGGTTACTCTTCGTACCAGCCGGTATTTCAGTTGTTAACTCACTAGGTGTTATTAGCCAAGCACCATTTTTAATCATTGGATTAATCATTGTATCTACAATTTTATTACTAATTTGTACAGGATATGTGACACAAATTATTATGAAAGTTACTTCAAGATCTAAAGGTGACAAAATCACAAAAAAGATCAAAATAGAGGAGGCACAAGCTCATGATTAACCATTTAGCGCTGAATACACCATATTTCGGAATATTATTATCCGTTATACCATTCTTCTTAGCAACAATCTTATTTGAAAAAACAAATCGTTTCTTCTTATTTGCGCCGTTGTTTGTCAGCATGGTGTTTGGTGTAGCCTTCCTTTATTTAACAGGTATTCCATATAAAACCTACAAAATAGGTGGAGATATCATTTACTTCTTCCTAGAACCAGCAACAATTTGTTTTGCGATTCCTTTATATAAAAAGCGTGAAGTGCTTGTTAAACATTGGCATCGTATCATCGGAGGTATTGGTATCGGTACAGTTGTAGCGTTATTAATTATCTTAACTTTTGCGAAATTAGCGCAATTTGCGAACGATGTAATTTTATCAATGTTACCACAAGCCGCAACAACAGCGATTGCATTACCAGTGTCAGCCGGAATCGGTGGTATAAAAGAATTGACGTCATTAGCAGTTATTTTAAATGGTGTTATTATTTATGCCCTAGGTAATAAATTCTTAAAACTATTCCGAATTACTAACCCTATTGCCCGAGGATTAGCACTTGGAACAAGTGGACACACATTAGGTGTAGCTCCAGCTAAAGAATTAGGACCTGTAGAGGAATCAATGGCAAGTATTGCTTTAGTGCTTGTAGGTGTGGTTGTTGTAGCAGTTGTGCCTGTCTTTGTAGCAATATTCTTTTAATTATTAAAACCTAAGTAAGATAATAGCAATTTGAGTCATTGCTGTTATCACAAAAAAGCGTCTATGCTCCGGTCGACAACTGGAACATGGACGCTTTCATTGTTTGGTTGATAAATAAGGTTATTTTTTACTTGGAATATAAAACTGTGCATGACGATAATGAAATACGATGTCAGACGAATCAAAAGGTGTACCAGTCATTGTATAAAATGTTTGATGATAACGTAAACAAGGTTCGCCCTTAGATAATTGTAGCAAATTTGCTTCTTCTACATCGAGTTGATCGACGTTAAAGAAAATGTCTGAAAAGCCAATACGTAGCTTCATGTGTGATTCTAAATAGTCAAATATAGAACCTTTAGCAATATCAGCAGTTAAATATTTAACAACAGCTTTATGATAATAAGAATATTCAATACATAAAATGTCATTATCTACGTAACGCAATCGCTTTAAATAGTAAACAGTATCGCCATCATTTAACTGCAATTCTTCTTTTACAGATTGAGGTGGTGTATGTATTTCCTCGAAAGCTAGTATCTTACTTGTCATACGGTCTTCACCTAAACTTTTAGAAAACCCATTCGTTTTAAAAACATTAATACGATTTGCATCCCTAATATTTCTAACGTAAATGCCACTACCTTGCGCTTGATATATCATTCCATCTTGTTCTAATAACTCTAACGCTTTAATGATTGTACTTTTACTAACTTGATAATGTTCTTTTAACTGATTTACATTTGGTAATTTATCGCCAGGTTTAAAATTTGATTGATGTATAAATACATTAAGTTGCTTAGCAATATGTTCGTACTTTAACAATATTTTATCCTCATTTCATTTTCAATTGTGATTATTATAGCATGAAATATTATAAATGTATCGGTATTTACAAATTAAACCGGTACAATTATACTTGAGTTAAGTAAACGGTTTCACAGTTTTTTATAAGGGGGTAATAATCATGAGTAATACACATATCGAGCAAGCACAAGATATTCTTACAGCTGTTGGTGGCGTTGAAAATGTTGTTAACGTTTCAAGAGATACAAAACGTATGACGATTCATATGAATCATGCTATTCCTTCTACTGCAAATGAAGTCAAGCAGATAGCTGGTGTAAAAGCTGTTGAGGAACATGATGAGCAGTTTATTATCATGTTTGATGAAAATGTTGAAGATATTTATAAACAGCTACAGCTATTAATTGAGAAAGATAAATCTCGAGCAGATTCAAAAAATAATAACAAGAAAACACAAAAGACAAAGCAAGGACGAAATGCTAAAGTAACAACGCCTATATTAGTTAAAGCCCCAATTGCAGGACGTCGTATTTTGCTAAAAGAAGTTAGAGATTCCATTTTCAGAGAAGAAATGGTAGGCGAAGGATTAGCGATTAAGGCACATGATATGTCTAAAATCATATCTCCGTTTACTGGTACCGTTTCAATGACTGTACCTACCAAGCATGCCATTGGAATTCATTCAGAAGAAGGCGTTGACTTAGTCATTCATATTGGAGTCAATACAGTTAAACTAAATGGTGAAGGGTTCGAATGTCTTGTAAAACAAGATGACTATGTTAATTCGGGGCAACCACTTTTGAAATTTGATCGAGATTATATTGAACAACAAGGCTATAACTCAGACGTTATTGTTGTGATTAGCAATTCTTCGGATTATGCCAAAGTTGAACTAACAATGAATGAAATCATAACGACAGAAGATGTTATTTTTAAAATATTTAAAAACTAGGAGTGTATTGTAATGAAGATGAAATTACCTAAAAACTTTTTGTGGGGTGGTGCACTGGCCGCGAATCAATTCGAAGGTGGGTATGACAAAGGTGGTAAGGGACTAAGCGTCATTGATGTTATGACTAGTGGTGCACATGGAAAACCTCGTCAAATTACTGATTCCGTTGATCCAAATCAGTATTATCCTAATCATGAAGGTATCGATTTTTATCACCGATATAAAGAAGATATTGCATTGTTTAAAGAAATGGGATTGAAATGTTTACGTACGTCTATTGCATGGACACGTATTTTCCCAAATGGTGACGAAGAAACACCTAATGAAGAAGGATTGGCATTTTATGACCATTTCTTTGACGAACTGATTTCACAAGGAATAGAACCCGTTGTGACGTTATCACACTTTGAAATGCCGCTTCATTTAGCGAAAAATTATGGTGGTTTTAGAAATAGACAAGTTGTGGATTACTTTGTACGATTTGCGCGAGTGGTATTTGAAAGATATAAAGATAAAGTGACATATTGGATGACATTCAATGAAATTAATAACCAAATGGATACATCAAATCCTATCTTTTTATGGACGAATTCGGGTGTGATTATATCTGAAAAAGATAACGCAGAAGAGGTGTTGTATCAAGTTGCACATCATGAATTATTAGCTAGTGCTTTAGCTGTCAAAATTGGTAAAGAAATAAATCCTGAATTTAAAATTGGAACGATGATTTCACATGTACCGATTTATCCGTATTCCTGTCACCCAAAAGATATGATGGAAGCACAAAGTGCAAATCGCTTAAGATTCTTTTTCCCAGATGTTCAAGTGAGAGGGTATTATCCTGGATATGCTAAAAAAATGTTTGCTCGAAAAGGTTATGACATTGAATGGCAAGAAGGAGACGACAAAATTTTAAGAGATGGTACAGTAGATTACATCGGTTTCAGTTATTATATGTCTACTGTTGTTAAACATGATGCTGATGCTACAGTTGAAAATAATATCGTCAATGGCGGTTTAAACAATTCTGTTGAAAATCCACATATTGCGACAAGTGATTGGGGATGGGCTATTGATCCAGACGGGCTAAGATATACACTTAATGTATTGTATGAACGTTATCAAGTTCCATTGTTTATCGTTGAAAATGGATTTGGTGCTGTCGACGAAGTAATAGATGGACACATTCATGATGATTATCGTATTGAATATTTAAAAGCACACATTGCAGCAGCAATCGAAGCAGTAGAGCAAGATGGTGTAGATTTAATAGGTTATACACCATGGGGAATTATAGATATTGTCTCATTTACAACTGGTGAAATGAAGAAACGTTATGGTTTGATTTATGTGGATCGAGATAACGATGGGCATGGCACAATGGAACGATTGAAAAAAGATTCTTTCTATTGGTATAAACAAGTAATCGCAACGAATGGTGAAGTAGTGAACGATAATTAATCAAAAAAGATCTTATATAAATGGATTATTGAATGCTAAGCTATAGAACATGACAGGTTAGGGTGTCGTGTTGAGCCAATGCAATCATAAGCATTATATAAGATCTTTACTATATTATTTACTTAATTGTAATTTCTTCTTGTTATAAAAATAAGCACAAATTAATCCAGCATACCAAATAGGTGACAAGATAATACCGATTCGAGTTTCAGCATTAAATAATAATATAATAATGATGAAGACGAAGAATGCGACAACTGCATAAGCAGATGCGATGCCACCCGGTAATTTAAATGTACTTGCGTCATGTAATGCTTTATCTTTTTTAATATAACTAATATATGAAATAGCGATTAATGACCATACAACTAAAGTGATAGATGTAGCTACAGAAGTAATGTAAACAAATACTTCTTCACCATTTGGTATCACTAAATTTAAAATGACTGTGATTGAAATCAATGCACATGTAACTAGTAAAGCATTTTGAGGAATACCTCGTTTAGATAAACGATGCATTGCTTCAGGTGCTTGTTTTTTGTTACCTAAACCGAATAATACTCGGCTATTTGCAAAAATACCGCTATTTGCAGAAGATGCCGCAGCCGTTAAAACAACAAAGTTAATCAATCCTGCAGCGAATGGAATTCCAGCTAAAGCAAATAATCCAACAAAAGGACTGTTTTGAGGATTGATTTGATTCCACGGAACAATCATCATAATGACTGCCAAAGCATCAACGTAGAATAAAATAATACGTAATGGCACACTATTAATTGCGCGAGGCAACGTTTTATGAGGATTCTTTGTTTCACCAGCAGTAATACCGATGAATTCTATACCTGTAAATGCAAATACAGCCATTTGGAATGACATTAAGAATCCGAAGAAGCCATGTGGGAACATGCCACCATGTGAATATAGGTTTGAGAAGCTTGCTGTTGTGCCGGAAGGTGACTTAAATGATAACACCACCATAATAATGCCGACTACGATTAAAGCGATAATTGTAATGACTTTGATAATTGCAAACCAAAATTCTAATTCTCCAAATACTTTAGTACTCGTTAAATTAAGAACTAGCAGTAATAAAATAATAGAAAAACAAGTAAGCCATGTTGGGATGTTTGGATTGAAATATTTAATGTATTGGGAAATTGCAGTGACATCGGCCATAACTGTAATAACCCAAGACATCCAATAAGACCAACCAACAATAAATCCAGCAAATGGCCCTAGATATTCATGTGCGATATCAGGAAATGATTTAAATTTAGTTTTCGCTAACAACATTTCTCCCATTGCTCGCATGAATAAAAATAAAAAGAACCCAACAAGCATATAAGTAAATAAAATGGATGGACCAGCTTTAGAAATAGTATTACCAGATCCAAAGAATAGGCCTGTACCAATTGCACCACCAATTGCAATTAGTTGAATATGGCGATTGCTTAAATCCCTCTTTAATTCATTTGTCATAATATGATTCTCCCCAGTTAATATAGAAAGTCAAGGTCAATTTGTAGACGATAATTTCTATACTTTTTAAAAATAACCCCAAATAAAATGCGACGTCGTTAAAAACACAATACATTAATAGTCTGAAAATTACAACTATTCGCATAAATGTTTTTATATATTATTTATAATAAAGCACGGAATATATTTAAATATGCATCGATTAATTTATGAGATGTATATATTTATAACGGTATTACAAGTAAATTAAAAAATGTTGCGACGTATATGGACAATTAATCAAAGTGTTATTTAGAAATAATAGCAATGTGATGTTAGGGGTGTTTGAGGACTTTTTAAGAGAACAAGGTGTACGAATATAAAAAGGAACAATCTATATTAATTGAAGTATGACAGCAGCTGTCACAACTTGCCCATTAATATAACGATTGTTCCTATAAATTTATGCTTTATTTTCAACTTCTTCTAAAAGAGGAATTGACGCTTGAGAACCATGTCTTTGAACAGTAAACGAACTTGCTTTGTTACCGAAGTCTATAGCCTCTTCTAAATTATCTTGAGACTTATTTAAACGACTCACAAAAGCACCGATAAATGTATCTCCAGCAGCAGTCGTGTCGATAGCTTTAACTTTATAAGCCTGAATTTGCTGGCTATGGTCTTGTGTAGCAAAATATGTACCTTGTTTACCTAATGTAATTAAAACAGTTTTGATACCTAACGATAAAAAGTAATCTGCATTCGCTTGCATGGATGCTTCATCTGTTACTTTGATGCCAGACAATAATTCAGCTTCTGTTTCATTGGGAACGATAATATCAATGAGTGATAACAGTTTATCAGGTAATGGTTTTGCTGGTGCGGGATTTAACACCGTTGTTACACCATGTGCTTTAGCAATTTCAAATGCAGAAATAATGGCAGGTATCGGCACTTCTAATTGTGCAACGATAAATTCTGCTTTAACAATTGCATCTTTTGCTGTTTCGACATCTTCAGGTGTTATTGTCATGTTTGCACCACCATATACATAGATAGAATTTTGACCTTCAGCATTAACAGTAATGAATGCTTGACCAGTTTTAGCTTCATCAGTTTTGATAATATATGATGTATCTATATTTGCTTCTTTAAAGTCTTCTAAGATGAAATCAGCAACACCATCATTTCCTATTTTCGTAATAAATGTTGTATCTGCTTGCATGCGTGCAGTTGCAATCGCTTGGTTAGCCCCTTTACCACCACCAAATGCTTTTTGAGCTTCTTCAACATGTAAAGTCTCGCCTGGTTGAGCATATCTTTCAACCGTTAAAAATTGATCTACGTTTGTAGAGCCTAATATAACAACTTTATTGGTCATTGTATGACTCCTTTCAGTTTTAAATTTTTAAAATGTAACATTTGATTCTAAGGCGATATTGGAATAAGGTGTTATTTCACCTGTACGAATATTACCTTTATTTAATGGATGTGTTAAATTTGTTTTCATGTCTTCGTGAGGAATGAAAACAATATCTATATCAGATGAAAGCAATTGTTTAATTTGTTGTAATTGTTCAGGATTATGTTCCTTTATTTCTTCAGCTAAGTAAATTTTTTGAATTTCTATTTCTTCCAATACTGTAGCTAATACATCGATAAAGCGTGATAAATTTTTTGTGACAGCTAAATCAATACGACGATGATCATTTGGAATTGGCATACCAGCATCGTTGATTGTTAATAAGTCAAAATGTCCAATTGTCGCGATGGCTTTCGATATATGTTCATTTAAAACGCTCGATTTTTTCATGAAATTGACACTCCTTATTTAATAAATACTGTGACTGAAGCGGCTACTAAAATGAGTACTAGGCCGATAATGGTAATGACCATTTCTTTTGATGTTTTATGTTGTTTTAAGAAATATATACCAGTTAATGTTGCAAGTACGACAGAAGTTTGAGAAAGAATAAAGCCAGTCGCTAAACCATTCATATCAGGTTGAGCAGAAATTAAATATGTTAAGGCACCAAATGCAAAGAAAAACCCAGAAATAATTTGTAACCATGTAATTTTGTTACGGAAAGGATTTTCTTCTTTCATATTCATTAAACCATAAATTACTGCAACTAAGACCATACCCATAGCTTGAGGTAAAAAGGCGGTTAAGCCATTAATTGATGTTGCTTGTGGTGCTGCAGAATATAACCAGTATCCAAACTCACCAATTAACAAAAGTATAACGGCACGACGTAAATTTTTAGCGTTACTAGCTTCTTTACGTTCGCTCCAAACTGTCATACGCGCACCAATCAAGATAACGATTAAAGCAGTGAATCCAATGATTTTGTGACCAATGCCTGGCCAATTTCCTAAGGCGAAAACACCCCATAAAGATGCGCCTAATAATTGAAATGCTGTTGTAACAGGCATAGCACGAGATGAACCAACAAGTTCAAATGCCTTAAATGTAATAATTTGTCCAAAGCCCCAACCAGCACCGGATAAAATGGCAAATAGTAAATTTGCTCCAGTAGGGAAGCCGCTTGAAGTGACCATGGCTAAAATAATAGCGAAGATTAATGTACCTACAGTTGCTCCGATAATTTGATTTACAGGTTTACCTCCAAATTTAGAAGCAACTGTTGGGAAGAAGCCCCAGCCGATTAAAGGCCCCAATCCAATAAGTAAAGCAACAATGCTCATGTTATACACCTCACGATTTAATTTAAGTAAAACGTTTTACCAGTGCCATAGTAACACTTTTAATTGTAAAATGCATGCGTTTTCATAAAATGTTAATTACGTTTAATTCATATTTCAAATTTTAATGAATATCGTTTAAATTTTAGAATGACTTTATAGAAAGTAAAATCCCTCAACGTTAAATCAACGCTAAGGGAAAAGGATTCAAAAATATATCGTATGTATGCTATGAATGGGCATTTAGTGCAAAATATTTGAAGAGGTCGTGGATCTAATTTTTAATGTCGTCGGAAGTTCAATCATTTCAATTGTCTTATCTAATTGTTGTAAACGTTGAAGTAATAAATTTAAAGACATTTTACCAATTTCGGTAATTGGTTGAGCTATCGTAGTCAACGGAGGTGTGACATAAGCGGCATAGTCGATGTCATCGTAACCTATCAATGAGATGTCTTTCGGAATGTTAATTCCATGTTCGATTAAGCCACGCAAAATACCAATGGCGAGTTCATCGTTAATAGCAAATGTCGCAGTAGCAGGTTGAATCATAATATCATCAACGATAGTTAGACCACCATGTTTAGATAGATCAGTATAAATGATTTCAGGTTCCGATAATTGATGTGCGCGTAAAGTATCAATAAATCCGGTAACACGTGCAGTCATATTTGCCATCATGTTAAATGGTGCAACAATCGTCATATTTTTGTGACCTAATTCTATTAAATGTTGAGCTGCAAGTTGACCTCCTTGATATTCATTTGTGCGTACAAAATCAGTGTAACCTTGATGGTCATTTTGATCGAGAACAACATATGGAACATGATGCTTTTTTAAATAATCATCAAGTGTTTCAGGAGAAGCGATATATTGCGCAATGATCAAGCCGTCTATACCGCGATCAATTAAATGTTTAACATTATTGCATAATTCGTGAGCTGTAGACGTTAAGAAACATAAATCAACATCAGATGGTTTATAATCATGGATACTTTGCATGAGTGATGAGAAAAACGGATTTGTTAAGCTCGGGAGAATGACACCAATAGTTCGAATCTTACTACCACGTAATTGTTTGGCATGTTTATTAGGTGCATAGCCCAGTCGCTCTGAAACAGCATGTACATTTTTAATTGTAGTTGCTGAAAACCTACTATCATTATGATTTAAAATATGTGACACAGTAGTAACAGATACACCAGCTTCTTTAGCAACATCTTTAATTGATATCTTTTTCATCATCGATTCCTTCTCTTTATTTTGTAATTAAACTTTTAAATATATACCCAATTATTATATTTATCATATCATGAGAAAACATTCGATGACATACGTAAGCATGCACCAGCTATTTTCGATTAATGAGGTTGAATATAGTATTAGAAAAGTGATTTAACTTTAAATGAATCCAAAGACTAGATACATGGAATATTTAGTGTACTAGAAATACATATAAATGATAAAGGTATTATTTGTATATACTAATTTTTATATTTTGAAAAAAGTATTAAAATATATAATAAAATAATGTATATTTAACTATGTAAGATGAATGTTTAGTTTTTGAAAAAGAGTAGTTACAATCGAAGAGAGGATGTTTTTAATGCAATTCAAATTAAAAGAAGAAGAGATTATTAGTTTTTTAGAATTGAAATATCCAGAAAAAGAGTTCGAATATGGTCGTTTGTTAGTTGGACAACATAAACGAGATGATTTAGATGTTTATTACTTTGGTGATACGTTTTTAATGTGCACGATTATTTCGTTCAAGACATTTGAAATTAAAGAAACAGTAGAATTATCATATGATGCTGTTCATCGTATTGTGTTAAAAGATGGATGGTTATTTAGAAAAATGAGAATAGAAACAATGCAAAAAGTATTAAAATACGGTACATCTAAGTTAATGTTAACTGATTTTCAAAAAGAGAATTATGATAAATATATTCAAGGTCAGAAACAACGCGTTATCTTTGAAAATGGCCATTTTGTCTAATTGGTAGTGAATATAATTAGTGTAAGCGAAGAACTGAGAAAAACGTTCTTCGCTTATTTTTCTTGAGTATCATTTTAAAGTGATACAGATAATTCGAAACATGATGCTTCTATTATATTTATGATTTAACCGTTTTTGGAATGATCATGTATGCAGACAGTGAGCCAAGGATCATCAATACAATGCTGACTATAAAAGTTACAGTTGCAGCTACACTAGGCGTATAGTTTAGTTGTAACATACTGAAAACAGTTGTACTTAACGCTATACCAAAAGCACCACCTAATGTACCACTCATTTTATATAATCCTGTAGCTAAACCAACTTTTTCATTTGGCATACTAAAAATTGCAATCGTAAGTCCAGGTGTTGCGACTAAACCATTACCTATCGCACATATGACGAAACCAATGATAACTGCAATGACATATTGTGATGCCGATAATTGAGTCATACTAATAACAGAGATACCGATGACAGGGAACAATGGACCAATGATGAGCATCAATTTGCCACCGAAACGTAATGTCGCTTTTTCACCTAACCGAATCATCGCAACGGCTACAATGGCATAAGGTAATGTAACTAAACCAGATTGAGCAGCAGATAAGCCAAGATGAGTTTGTGCATATATAAAGAAGACAACCGTTACACCGAGACCGCTGTTTAAAACAAAGTTATTTAAAAAAGCACCGATAAATGGACGGTTACGAAATACTGCAAAATCAATAAATGGTGCTGTATGACGGCGTTCAATGATAATAAATATAAATGTAGAGATAATAAATATACCAAGACAAATATATGAAAATGTACTAAACCAGCCTTGTTCAAAACCTTGTGTTAATAACAATGTGAAGCTTCCAATCATTACAGCAAAAACTGTCATACCTTTATAATCAAAAGGATGATGAGTACGATGTTGTCTTACTGTTTCAGAAGTTCCTTTCAGAAGTAGTATGGCAATTAAAGATATTACGATACTTATAATGAAATTAGTTTGCCATCCGAAATTTGTGGCAATTAAACCGCCAATGACACCTGCTAGACCGATACCACCTACTGTACTAATCATTAAGTAACTAATAGCACGTCTTAAATGATCACCTTTAAATTGATGATTTAAAACACCTACTGTTGAAGGTAATAAGATAGCTGCTGAAAGACCTTGTAAAATTCTACCTAAAATTAAAAGGGCAGTTATGTCAGAAATAATTAACAGAATAGAACCAATAATGCTGACTATGAGTCCAATGTATGTCATTTTTAATTGTCCTATTTTATCAGCTATGTCACCCGCTGCTACCATAAAAATGCCAGTGGCAAAAGAAGTTAAACTAATCGATAAATTTAAAAGGGCAGGTGACGTATGATACGTTTGACCAACGAGTGGTCCTATATTAATAAATGATTGTGCAAACAACCAGTATGTTAATGCAGATAACATAATCGCAATAATAATATGACTGCGTGTTGAAGATTGTGATTGTGTGTGATTCACTGATGACACTCCTTGTAAAAATTAAGTATAGAAAGTCATGTTTCTAAGTCTGAAAATGTGAATTTGAATATTCGCTTACAAATTAGTCATGATTTCCTTACATATCATACCATAGTTATTGAGAATGAATATCAATTAATTGCTTATAGACATATTTTTTTATAGTATGTTTAGATGAAGAAGCGTTATTTGAAGGCATTTTAAGGAAACAAAGATAGTAGAGGAGTGAATATAATGTGTACAGGATTCACAATGCAAACATTAAATAATGAAATATTTCTTGGTCGCACAATGGATTACGATTATCCGTTAGATGGTTCGCCTGCAGTGACACCTAGAAATTACCATTGGACATCACGAACAGGAACAACAGGTCAAACTAAATTCGGCTTTATTGGTACTGGGACAGATATGGAAGGTTTTATTTATGGTGATGGTGTTAATGAGCATGGCGTTGCCATTTCAACGCAGTATTTCCGAGGTTATAGTTCATATGCTTCCGCTCATAAAACAGGAGCGATGAATATTACACAAAATGAAATTGTGACATGGATTTTAGGATATACAACAAGTATTGAAGATATTAAACAACAAGCTTCTCAAATTAATGTTGTTGCAGTTTATTTAAATGATATTGGTGAAGTGCCTCCGTTACATTATCATGTTTCTGATAAAACAGGACACTCAGTAGAAGTGTCATTTAAAAATGGTGAAGTAGTTATAACAGATAATCCTATCGGTGTATTAACAAATCATCCAGATTTAGCATGGCATTATAGTAATTTAAGACAATATATTAATGTTTCTCCTTATTCATCTTCATCAAAGCTTTTGGAAGATGTAACGATTGAACCTTTAGGTAATGAATCAGGCACATATGGTTTGCCGGGTGGATTTACTTCAACAGAACGTTTTGTACGTATGGCATTTATGAAGTCACATATTTCTCAGGATAATGATAAAGAGATGGATTTAATGAATGCATTTTATTTATTAGATGCAGTTAACATTCCTATAGGCATTGTACGTCCACATGATGCTGATAGTCATTATACGATGTATCAAACGGTCATAAATTTAACTACAAAAACGTTGTACATTAAATATTATGGAAGTAATGAAATTGTAGAACTTAAACTTACGGATGATTTAGTTCGTAAAAAGGATATGACAATTTTTAAGCCAGAAACTCATTTAGTTGTAAAAAAGTTGAATGAAGATCATTAAGTTAAATATAACAATTTGGCGATTTGCAAATGTGGAGTAAATATTCCTTTATTTATAAGCTTGGGACATTAAGTTCTTAGGCAATGTAAAAACGTTGATTTCTATTAATTATTTGATAGAAATCAGCTTTTTTTAATGTATTTGATAATATACAGAAGCGTATGATGATAACAATATTTTTACGCTTATTTTTGTGCGATTTAGAAGTAAAGATATGTCATTTTATTATCAATACATATATTTTTTGTAATAGTGTTGCAATGAGTTTGGTAAAACATTTCCGTAATATTAAAAAGTTTGAAAATGTGATTTAAACACTTTACTAGATAGTTTGATTATTTTAGTATGTGCATTACAGTTTATTTTAAAACTAACATTAACTTTAATGGAGGATGTTTTATACATGAAAAAATTAACGGCAGCAGCAATAGCAACGATGGGCTTCGCTACATTTACAATGGCACATCAAGCAGACGCAGCAGAAACGACAAATTCGCAACAAGCACATACACAAATGTCAACACAATCACAAGACGTATCTTATGGTACTTATTATACAATTGATTCTTATGGGAATTATCATCACACGCCAGATGGTAAGTGGAATCAAGCAATGTTTGACAATAAAGAATATAGCTATACATTAGTAGATGCAAAAGGGCATACACATTACTTTTATAACTGTTATCCAAATCATGCAGATGCCAACGGAAGCGGACAAACATATGTGAATCCAGCAACTGCAGGAGATAACAATGACTACACAACGAGTCAAAGCCAACAACATATTAATCAATATGGTTATCAATCAAATGTGGGTCCAGATACGAGTTATTATTCACAGAACAATAATGGTCAATCATATACGCGTCATGATGGAAATGGAGAAGTTAATTATCCTAATGGCACATCGAATCAAACAACAAATCAAAATGGTGGAACAGCAAGTAAAGCAACAGCTAGTGGTCATGCGAAAGACGCAAGCTGGTTAACTAGCCGTAAACAGCTACAACCATATGGACAATATCACGGTGGCGGTGCGCATTACGGTGTTGATTATGCAATGCCTGAAAATTCACCTGTATACTCACTGACTGATGGTACAGTAGTACAAGCAGGCTGGAGTAATTATGGTGGAGGTAATCAAGTGACGATTAAAGAAGCGAACAGTAATAACTATCAATGGTACATGCATAACAATCGTTTAACTGTTTCAGCTGGTGATAAAGTAAAAGCTGGCGACCAAATTGCATACTCAGGTAGTACAGGTAATTCAACAGCACCTCACGTACACTTCCAACGTATGTCTGGTGGAATTGGTAATCAATATGCAGTAGACCCAACGTCATATTTGCAAAGTAGATAATATAGCAAATCCCAAGTTACGATAACATACGCAACTTGGGATTTTTTCATTTTAATAATAGGTATATGTCCATTGCTTTTCCTCTAAAACGTGTTGATAAAAAGGATCTTGTCCAATTAATTTGATATCATCTGCAAGTGCTTCAACCTCATCTAAATGATGAGTAGTTAATATAATTAAGCATTTAGTTTTCATAATGTTAAGTAGTTGGTGAATATCATGTCTAGACTTTAAATCAATACCGACCGTAGGCTCATCTAGAATAAGAATTCGTGGTTGTCCTAACAAACCAACTAATATATTAATTTTACGTTTGTTACCCCCAGATAATGTAGATACTTTTACAGATGTATCATCAAAGTTTAATTGCTGTAAATATTCGTTGATAGTTGTGTTAGATATAGGTGTTTTACAAAGTGATTTAAAGAACTTAATATTCTCAGCAACTGTCATATGCTCAAATAATGCAATATCTTGAGGAACATAACCGATATGATTTTGAATTTGTCTTTGATTCCATTTTTCACCAAAATAGGTGATGCTTCCATTGTTAGCTTTTTCAATACCAGCAATCATACGAAGTAACGTTGATTTTCCTGCGCCATTATCACCGAGTAAAATCGTTAAGCGGTTGCTATCAAATGACATGGATAAGTGATGGAAAATCTGTTTATTGCGGTATCGCTTTGTAAGATTATTAATTTCTATCATTAGATACGCTCCTTTACATGAAAATGGTCAAATATACGATACTCATAGCAAATGCATATATAAATGTCATAAATAGACGATGACTTAATGTTTGAATATGGAATAAGATGAACACAATGCCAATTTCATAAACTAATATAAGTAACAGTGATTTTAAGTAAAATACTAAGCTGAGTGGTTGTGACATGTATAAACTAACTGCCCATAATACAACCAATAACAAGGTACTATGTGTTAGTACATAGGTGCTATATAGTTTCAAGCGACTTAAGTGATATTGAGATAAACGTTGCAAAGCTGCTTGCTGGTTTAATCGATAGTGAAGTACAACTTGAACAGCACTTACACATAAAATTACAGCAAATATTAAGCTGATTGAAATGGAGTGTTGTGCTTGATGTGTAAGTGAAACAAATTTAATTTTAGAGTCTGGTGTATGTTTATAATACGACTTATTGATATCTGTTATAGAATGATGTTGTTTCATATCCTTAAGATGTTCATAAATAATATTAGGTATTTGTTGTTCATACAACGAACTACTAACGATTTCTACAGCAATGCTACCGATAAAATCATCTCTACCATATAATTGTATGACTTCTTTTAAACGATTCTCTTTTAACTTTTTAGAGAACCCTTTAGGAATTTGCATACTCAAAATAGATTCCTTTTTAGTAACATCATCTTCAATGTAACCTTCATCTTCACCAACTGTTTTAATAGTTACATAGTCAGAGTGTTTTATTTTATTTATTAATGATTTTGAAGCGGTAGTTTGGTCTAAATCTTGAATGGTAATCGGTATTTTGAAGTTGTCATGCGCCATACGATAACCAAAACTGCATAGTAAAAGTGCAATTAATATGATTGCAACTAGCATAATGTATTGTAGCCACTGTTTTAACACAACAAGTTGGATATAAGGTTTCATCTGCGATACCTCCAAACCAATACAACTAAGTTAATAATAAGAAGTAGGGCTATACTGAAATAGAAACTAGGATGTAGTTCTAATATATAGTTGTTTAAAATAATTTCTAATAGTTGATTCGTTACAATAGCAAATGGTTGAATAGTAAAAATGCCGTTTGCTACGTGCTGTAGAAAAATAGTAGGTACAGTCATGCCAGAGAGCATCAAAACTATAATTGCTAATATGATTTTACAAATACTATTGAATAAATAGGTTGTTAAGAGTTCGATTAACAGCAAACACAGTACTAAAAAGGTAACATAATAGCTTAAATGAATGGCTAACGTTGGCCAATTATATAATTCAAAGGTACTTGGAATACTGAATATAATCCAAACGACGCCAACGATGCTCCATAGCATCGTATATATCCATGTAATAAATGCACGAATGATTAATAAATGCTCTTTAGCAAAATGAAACATTTTCAAACGCTCTTTTAATACTGTATCTTGATTCATTTTCAAAACTGTAAATAAAGATAGTGCAAAGATGAATATCGTTGCTAAAAATCCGGTAATTGCATAATAACTACCCGTATCGTATAAATGAATAGGTTCTAAGTTGAATGCGCCTGAACGGTTTAATCCCGTAATCAGCAAATCTGTCATGACATTAATACTGTCAGAATGTGATGCTTTCGGTGCTAAGTCTTGAAAAGCTAAAATGCCACCCATCGATAGCATAAGACGTTGGTAAACAGAATCTGTTAACTGTGACAACACAACACTCTTCATTGATTGTTGATCGTATGTATATACTGAAATTGGTAATTCACCTTGTTTATAAAAGGCCTTTGTCATACCTTTATCAAAGACAAAGTAGCCTTGAAGTTTCTGCTGTTTTAGCAAATCATGTGCTTTCTTTTCATCATAACCTTTAATACTCACATTTTTCCCTAAGTTACTCCCTTTACCAATAGAGTTTAAGATTAATTTCGTTTCACTTGATTGATCTTTATCTACGACCCCTATATTAAAATGGTTGTCATCTTCTGTTACATGTTGAATAGTCGTTAATGTAATAAGAAGTGCCGCTAAGATAAATAGTAAATAGATGATCAAATACCACTTTTTCAATAAAAAAGAGTGGTAGATGCGAAACAAATGTATTGTTTTCATTTAACCACTCCTCCAATGATAAGATTGAAAGGCAAGATGGCCTTCCAATCTTATTTTTATATTTTAGTTATTTAGATGTCTTTTTTAAAATTGATTCAAACATTTTACCGCTATTTTTATCGATTTCTTTTTCAAGTTTTTCGCGGTCTTTTGAAGATAAACTATTGAAGTCTTTAGCACCGCTAGCATCAAAATCAATATCTGCTTTTAATTTTGTACTAGATTTTAAGATAAAGTTAATAGGTTCTTCAGCAAATTTGATACCAATATTTAAAGTAGATTTCTGAGTATTATTTTTAACATCAGACTCTATGTTGTTTTCAAATGTAATTTCATTTTCATCGCTATATTTATCCATTGCAAAAGCGATTTTACCTTTATCTTGACGTTTTGTGCCGTCAACTTTTTCTTGGTTATCTAATGTGACTTTTGATTCATCATATTCTGTCTTTTTAGCTAATTCGTATTTATCATTATATTTATTATCTTTTTCTTTAGAAGATACGCCTTTAATTGTATATTTTGATTCATCATACGAGTACTTATCTTGGTCGAAGTTAATTGCATAATCTACTTTTAATTTATCGTCTTCTAAAGTGTTAGTACCTTTAATTTTAGTTTTATGATTTTCTTTGTCTGTAATTGTAATTTCTCTTTTTAAAATTGTATGTTTTTCTGTATAAATTTTAGATTGAATTTTAGGGAATTCATCTTTTTTAGTTTCTTTGACATCGTCAATTGCTTTTTTGATTTCTTTATCAAAGTCTTTTTTAGCACCTTGTTTTTCAACTAATTTTTTAATATCTTTATCTTTTTTAGCTTCTTCTAATACAGCTAATGTAATTTTTTTAGTGTCTGCTCTGCTAAGTGTTAATGTGACAGGTCTAACTTTGTACTTTTCACCATTAATTTTAATTTCTTCTTTTTTGCCTTTTTCAAAATTGTCGTCATTTAATTTATCGACAATAAGTTCTGAATATTTTTCAGCAATCTTTTCGTAGTCACTTTGTTGCGTTTGAGCATTACTAAAAATACTATTTAAGTTTAATTGTTGGTTTGTAATACCATTTTCTTTTGCTGTTTCTTCATCTTCACCTGTAAGTTTTGAATAAGTTGATAACAAATCAGAATTATCAATACTATATTTCCCTTTAAATAACGGTGATTCAAAATAGTGCTTATCTTTATCTGCAGCTAACTGGAATTTCCCTAATTCAGTGTCTGCTAATGTTGGTTCAAGGTTAATCTTTGATTTCTCTTTTTTAGGATCATAGCCATACGACATTTTAATTTTAGAAGCATTCACAACAGATTTTGGAATATCAAGACTTTTAGTGAGCTCGTCTGATGCATCTGCACTTAATTCTAATGAAGATAAAAATGAATTATCTTTCATCTTTTCTTGGAACTTCACTTCATTTTCAAAACGGTCATTAAAATAATCTTTATACATTTTTGCTGTTTGTTGTTCACTTTTTAGGTATGTATTTTTCGGTGTATTAGCAAAAAATGCATAAACTCCCCATGCGATTCCACCTATTAATAATAAGACAACAATAATAGGAATTATAATTTTTAGTTTTTTAGACATTTTGTTTCCTCCCAATTATTTATGAGTTAATCATATCAGAACAATACATTTTATTAAATGGTTTATTTTAAATTTTGTTTAAATTAATAGGATTTTAGTTATAATAATGATTAATAAGTTATTGAAAATCTAATAAACTACAAAAAATAGTTTGATTACATAATGATTATTTAAAAATGTTGTTACGACTTGGATTATTATAGCTACAATTATACTTTCGTAAATGATTTTGATTAATGGGGAATGTAGAGAACATTTCTTTGTAACTTTATAATCGAATAGCATACAAAATAAAGCGACCAGCTAAAATTTTACATCTAGTAAAATGTTGTCTGGTCGCTTTTTATTGATGTCATTATTAATTAGTGAATGTAATTATATGATGAAACTTCTGAAGCAGAGATGGTTCTTGATGAAACAATATATTCACCAACCCAGTTCATCTCGGAAATTAAAATACTTCCATCAATATTAACTTTTTCAACGTAGGCTACGTGACCAAAGGGGCCGTTTACAGTTTGTAAAATAGAGCCTCTTGTAGGATGTCTATCTACTTTAAAGCCATTGCTAGCAGCTTGACCTGCCCAGTTTTTGGCGTCTCCCCAAAACGTACTAATTGTATGTCCCTCTTTTGCACGTTTATCAAAGACATACCAAGTGCATTGTCCAGCAGTATATAAGTTATTTTTACTCGTGAACAAAGGCTGATCAATGATTTTACCGTTACCTAACGCTAAAGGTTTACCGTCAGCAGTCTTAGCTTTGTCATTAAATTCAGCAATTTGTAGTTCGTCATACAATTCATCTAAGTCGATTCCTGTAATGAGTCCTTTTTTGTCTTTTGAAAATGCATTATTTAATTCGTCATCATTACTTTCGATATTTGGTGTTGCAGGTGTCAATGGATTGCTTGGTGGCGTTTGAGGCGGTGTGTGTGAATCTATTGCATCGTTAATGTTAGTGTACTGATCACTCAATGGTGAAGGGTACTGATTAGTATTATGGTCACGCTGATTTGTGCGTTGATTATTCTCAGATGTACGTGACTGTGATTGCTGATTACTATTTGGCACACTATTTTTGTCGTAAGTATATGTATATGTGCCATTGTCTTTATTCACTTTGAATTGTGCATTTGGGTGTGCTTTTTGTGCTTCTTCTAGTGTTTGATTGTCCTTCGTAGTAGCTATGGCCGAATGGGGCAATATACTAAAAAAAGTAAGAGTTGTCATAGTCAGTAAAATTGTTTTCTTCATAATAACCATATAATCCTTTATGTATTTAATTTAATTTTAGTATACACATTTATATTACAAAAATGAATGGTTAATTAAAAATATATGGGTATATTCAATATATTTATTTAAAAAAAGCTAAAAATACTTAAAAAACTATATACATATACTAATAATTTATATATTATTTGAGTAAGGAACACTTTTCTAAATAATAGTGTCCCTAAAAAGTTTTGATAAACTTAAAATATTCAGGAGGTTTCTAGTTATGGCAATGATTAAGATGAGTCCAGAGGAAATCAGAGCAAAATCACAATCTTACGGGCAAGGTTCAGACCAAATCCGTCAAATTTTATCTGATTTAACACGTGCACAAGGTGAAATTGCAGCAAACTGGGAAGGTCAAGCTTTCAGCCGTTTCGAAGAGCAATTCCAACAATTAAGTCCTAAAGTAGAAAAATTCGCTCAATTGTTAGAAGAAATCAAACAACAATTGAATAGCACTGCTGATGCTGTTCAAGAACAAGACCAACAACTTTCTAATAATTTCGGTTTGCAATAAGCATTCTGAAATTGGCAAAGTCACAATCAATATTGTGGCTTTGCCTATCATTTTTTTAAGAAAATATCTGAAAGGAAATAAGCATGAAAAAGAAAAATTGGATTTATGCATTAATTGTCACTTTAATTATTTTAATTGCCATAGTTAGTATGATATTTTTTGTTCAAACAAAATATGGAGATCAATCTGAAAAAGAATCTCACAATGTAAGTAATAAAAATAATACAATACATATCGCAATTGTTAACGAGGATCAACCAACTACATACAACGGTAAAAAGGTTGAGTTGGGTCAAGCATTTATAAAAAGGTTAGCAAATGAGAAAAACTATAAATTTGAAACTGTAACGAGAAACGTTGCCGAGTCAGGCTTAAAAAATGGTGGCTATCAAGTCATGATTGTTATTCCAGAAAACTTTTCAAAATTAGCAATGCAATTAGACGCTAAAACACCATCGAAAATATCATTACAGTATAAAACAGCTGTAGGACAAAAAGAAGAAGTAGCTAAAAACACAGAAAAAGTTGTAAGTAATGTACTTAATGACTTTAATAAAAACTTAGTAGAAATTTATTTAACAAGTATTATTGATAATTTACATAATGCACAAAAGAATGTTGGTGCTATTATGACGCGTGAACATGGTGTGAATAGTAAATTCTCGAATTACTTATTAAATCCAATTAACGACTTCCCAGAATTGTTTACAGATACGCTTGTAAATTCAATTTCTGCGAATAAAGACATTACAAAATGGTTCCAAACATACAATAAATCGCTATTAAGTGCGAATTCAGATACGTTCAGAGTAAACACAGATTATAATGTTTCGAACTTAATTGAAAAGCAAAGTTCACTATTCGATGAACAAAATACAGCGATGGACAAGTTTTTACAAGATTATAAGTCGCAAAAAAATAGTGTAGAACTTGATAACTATATTAATGCGTTGAAACAGATGGATAGCCAAATTGATCAACAATCTAATATGCAAGATACAGGTAAAGAAGAATATAAACAAACAGTTAAGGAAAACTTAGATAGATTAAGAGATATCATCAAGTCACAAGAATCGCCATTTTCAAAAGGGATGATTGAAGATTATCGTAAGCAATTAACTGAATCATTACAAGATGAGCTTGCGAATAACAAAGACTTAAAAGATGCGCTAGACAGTATTAAAATGAACAATACTCAATTTGCTGAAAATCTAGAAAAACAACTGCATGATGATATCGTTAAAGAACCTGATACAGATACAACATTTATCTATAACATGTCTAAACAAGACTTCTTAAATGCTGGTTTAAATGATGAAGAAGCAAATAAATACGAAGCTATTGTTAAAGAAGCAAAACGTTATAAAAACGAATATAATTTGAAAAAGCCTTTAACAGAACACATTAATCTAACTGATTATGATAACCAAGTTGCGCAAGACACAACTAGTTTGATTAATGATGGTGTCAAAATTCAACGTACTGAAACAATTAAAAGTAATGATATTAATCAATTAACTGTTGCAACTGATCCTAATTTTAATTTTGAAGGTGAAATTAAAATAAATGGTAAAAAGTATGATATTAAAGATCAAAGTGTACAGCTAGATACATCAAATAAAGATTATAAAGTTGAAGTCAATGGTGTCGCTAAATTGAAAAAAGATGCTGAAAAAGATTTCTTAAAAGATAAAACAATGCATCTACAATTATTATTCGGACAAGCAAATCGTCAAGATGAACCGAATGATAAAAAATCAACAAGTGTTGTAGATGTAACGTTGAATCATAACCTTGATGGTCGTTTGTCTAAAGATGCATTAAGTCAACAATTAAGCGCATTATCTAGATTCGATGCACATTATCAAATGTACAAAGAGACAAAAGGTAGAGAAGATAAACCATTCGATAATAAACGTTTAATTGATATGATGGTTGACCAAGTTGTTAATGACATGGAAAGCTTCAAAGACGACAAAGTAGCTGTTTTACATCAAATCGATACTATGGAAGATAATTCAGACAAACTGATTGATGACATTTTAAATAACAAAAAGAATACAACAAAAAATAAAGAAGATATTTCTAAACTGGTTGATCAGCTAGAAAACGTTAAAAAGACATTTGATGAAGAACCACAAGAACCAAAAATTGACAAAGGCAAAAATGATGAATTCAACACAATGTCTTCTAACTTAGATAAAGAAATTAGTAGAATTTCTGAAAAGAGTACGCAATTGCTATCAGATACACAAGAATCAAAAACAATTGCAGATTCAGTTAGTGGACAATTAAATCAATTAGATAATAATGTGAATAAACTACATGCGACAGGTCGAGCATTAGGCGTAAGAGCGAATGACTTGAACCGTCAAATGGCTAAAAACGATAAAGATAATGAGTTGTTCGCTAAAGAATTCAAAAAAGTATTACAAAATTCTAAAGATGGTGACCGACAAAACCAAGCATTAAAAGCATTTATGAGTAATCCGGTTCAAAAGAAAAATTTAGAAAATGTATTAGCAAATAATGGTAATACAGATGTAATTTCACCAACATTATTTGTATTATTGATGTATTTACTATCAATGATTACGGCATATATTTTCTATAGCTATGAACGCGCTAAAGGACAAATGAATTTCATCAAAGATGATTACAGTAGTAAAAACAATCTTTGGAATAATGCAATTACGTCTGGTGTTATTGGTGCAACTGGTTTAGTAGAAGGATTAATTGTCGGTTTAATTGCAATGAATAAGTTCCATGTATTAGCTGGCTATAGAATGAAATTCATCTTAATGGTGATTTTAACAATGATGGTCTTCGTACTTATCAATACGTATTTATTACGACAAGTTAAATCAATAGGTATGTTCATAATGGTTGCTACATTAGGATTATACTTTGTAGCTATGAATAATTTAAAAGCAGCTGGCCAAGGTGTTACTAATAAAATTTCACCATTATCTTATATTGATAATATGTTCTTCAATTATTTAAATGCAGAACATCCAATAGGTTTAGCGTTAGTAATATTGACGTTAATCGTAATTATTGGATTTGTATTGAACATGTTTATAAAACACTTTAAGAAAGAGAGATTAATCTAATGTTGATGAATAGCGTGATTGCTTTAACTTTTTTAACAGCATCTAGCAATAATGGCGGACTTAATATTGATGTGCAACAAGAAGAGGAAAAGCGAATCAATAATGATTTAAATCAATATGATACAACGCTATTTAATAAAGATAGTAAAGAAGTCAACGACGCGATTGCTAGACAGAAAAAAGAACGACAACAACAAATAAAAAATGATATGTTTCATAATCAAGCGAGTCACTCGACTCGCTTGAATGAAACTAAAAAAGTGTTATTTTCCAAATCTAACTTAGAAAAGACTTCGGAGAGTGATAAAAGCCCCTATATTCAAAACAAGCAGGAGAAAAAAATATTCCCGTACATTTTGATGTCTGTAGGGGCTTTTTTGACTTTAGGATTTGTCATTTTTTCAATTCATAAAGGGAGACGAACGAAAAATGAATCAGCACGTAAAAGTAACATTTGATTTTACTAATTATAATTACGGCACATATGACCTAGCAGTACCGGCATATTTACCGATTAAGAATTTAATTGCATTAGTGTTAGACAGTTTGGATATTTCGAT
The DNA here is from genome assembly GCA_022493055.1 of Staphylococcus roterodami. Classification (NCBI taxonomy): domain Bacteria; kingdom Bacillati; phylum Bacillota; class Bacilli; order Caryophanales; family Staphylococcaceae; genus Staphylococcus; species Staphylococcus roterodami. Next base: position 282,385 of record CP092781.1, read on the forward strand.
TTTCGATGTGAATACACAAATTAAAGTAATGACAAAAGGTCAATTACTTGTTGAAAACGACCGACTTATTGATTATCAAATCGCTGATGGAGATATTTTGAAGTTACTATAGGAGGAAAAATAGATGGTTAAAAATCATGACCCTAAAAATGAAATGCAAGATATGTTAACACCTTTAGATGCCGAAGAAGCAGCTAAAACAAAATTACGTTTAGATATGAGAGAGATTCCTAAGTCTTCAATTAAACCAGAACATTTTCATTTAATGTACTTATTAGAACAACATTCTCCATATTTTATAGATGCTGAACTAACTGAACTACGTGATAGTTTCCAAATACATTATGACATTAATGACAATCATACACCTTTTGATAATATTAAATCATTTACTAAAAATGAAAAATTACGTTACTTACTTAATATCAAAAATTTAGAAGAAGTAAATCGTACACGCTATACATTTGTGTTGGCACCAGATGAATTATTTTTCACAAGAGATGGATTGCCGATTGCAAAAACGAGAGGGTTACAAAATGTTGTTGATCCCTTGCCGATTTCAGAAGCTGAATTTTTAACAAGATATAAAGCACTGGTTATATGTGCATTCAATGAGAAACAATCATTTGACGCATTAGTTGAAGGAAACTTAGAACTACATAAAGGAACACCATTTGAAACTAAAGTTATTGAAGCGGCAACGTTAGACTTATTAACGTCGTTTTTAGATGAACAATATCAAAAACAAGAACAAGATTATAGTGAAAATTATGCATATGTTCGTAAAGTAGGGCATACCGTTTTTAAATGGGTTGCTATCGGTATGACAACATTAAGTGTGTTATTAATTGCATTTTTAGCCTTTTTATATTTTTCAGTAATGAAGCATAATGAGCGCATTGAAAAAGGATACCAAGCATTTGTGAAGGAAGATTATACGCAAGTACTAAATACGTATGATGATTTAGATGGTAAAAAATTAGATAAAGAAGCGCTTTACATTTATGCCAAAAGCTATATCCAAACAAACAAACAAGGTTTAGAAAAAGATAAGAAAGAAAACTTGCTTAATAACGTGACACCAAATTCAAACAAAGATTACTTATTATATTGGATGGAATTAGGACAAGGACATCTTGATGAAGCGATTGACATTGCAACATATTTAGATGATAACGATATTACGAAATTAGCGTTAATAAATAAATTGAACGAGATTAAAAATAACGGTGATTTATCGAATGATAAACGTTCTGAAGAAACGAAAAAGTATAACGATAAATTGCAAGATATTTTAGATAAAGAAAAGCAAGTTAAAGATGAAAAAGCAAAATCTGAAGAAGAGAAAGCAAAAGCGAAAGATGAGAAATTAAAGCAACAAGAAGAGAACGAAAAGAAACAAAAAGAACAAGCACAAAAAGATAAAGAAAAACGTCAAGAAGCTGAAAGAAAAAAATAGTATAGGACTGAGGCAAAGACAATGCATAAATTGATTATAAAATATAACAAACAATTGAAGATGCTCAATTTGCGAGATGGTAAGACATATACTATTAGCGAAGACGAGCGTGCAGATATTACATTGAAATCGTTAGGCGAAGTCATTCATTTAGAACAAAATAATCAAGGTACTTGGCAAGCGAATCATACTTCCATTAATAAGGTGCATGTTATAAAAGGTGATCTTGATGCCATTACATTACAGCTTTATACAGAAGCTGATTATGCATCATTTGCGTATCCTTCGATTCAAGATACGATGACGATTGGATCAAATGCATATGATGACATGGTCATTCAAAGTTTAATGAATGCCATCATTATTAAAGATTTTCAATCGATACAAGAAACTCAATATGTGCGCATCGTGCACGATAAAAATACAGATGTGTATATCAACTATGAACTACAAGAGCAATTAACGAACAAAGCTTACATTGGTGATCATATTTATGTTGAAGGGATATGGCTTGAAGTACAAGCTGATGGTTTAAATGTATTGAGTCAGAATACAGTGGCATCGTCATTAATTCGCTTAACACAAGAGATGCCACACGCACAGGCAGATGATTACAATACGTACCATCGTTCGCCAAGAATCATTCATCGTGAACCGACCGATGATATTAAGATTGAAAGACCGCCACAGCCAATACAGAAAAATAATACAGTGATATGGCGTTCCATTATACCGCCATTAGTAATGATTGCTTTAACTGTTGTCATCTTTTTAGTGAGACCAATTGGTATTTATATTTTAATGATGATTGGTATGAGTACAGTAACGATAGTATTTGGTATTACAACGTATTTCTCTGAAAAGAAAAAGTATAACAAAGATGTTGAAAAACGAGAGAAAGATTACAAAGATTATTTGGATAATAAATCTAAAGAAATTAATAAAGCGATTAAAGCACAACGTTTTAGTTTGAATTACCATTATCCAACGGTTGCTGAAATTAAAGATATCGTTGAAACGAAAGCACCAAGAATATATGAAAAAACATCGCATCATCACGATTTCTTACATTATAAGTTAGGTATTGCGAATGTAGAAAAGTCATTCAAATTAGATTACCAAGAAGAAGAATTTAACCAACGTCGTGATGAATTATTCGACGATGCTAAGGAATTGTATGAATTTTACACAGATGTAGAACAAGCACCATTAATCAATGATTTAAATCATGGACCGATTGCATATATTGGTGCACGACATCTTATTTTAGAAGAATTGGAGAAAATGCTAATCCAATTATCAACATTCCATAGTTATCATGATTTAGAGTTTCTATTTGTGACACGTGAAGATGAAGTTGAAACATTGAAATGGGCACGTTGGTTGCCACATATGACATTGAGAGGTCAAAACATTAGAGGGTTTGTTTACAATCAACGAACACGTGACCAAATTTTAACGTCAATTTACAGCATGATTAAAGAACGTATCCAAGCTGTGCGTGAACGCAGTAAAAGTAATGAGCAAATTATTTTTACACCGCAATTAGTGTTTGTCATTACAGATATGTCATTAATTATTGATCATGTCATTTTAGAATATGTAAACCAAGATTTATCAGAATATGGTATTTCATTAATCTTTGTTGAAGATGTGATTGAAAGTTTGCCAGAGCATGTAGATACCATTATTGATATCAAGTCTCGTACTGAAGGCGAACTGATTACGAAAGAAAAAGAATTAGTTCAATTGAAATTTACACCTGAAAATATTGATAACGTCGATAAAGAATATATCGCGCGACGTTTGGCGAATTTGATACACGTTGAACATTTGAAAAATGCAATTCCTGATAGTATTACATTTTTAGAGATGTATAACGTGAAAGAAGTAGATCAGCTTGATGTGGTTAATCGATGGAGACAAAACGAAACATACAAAACGATGGCAGTACCTTTGGGTGTAAGAGGTAAAGATGACATTTTATCATTGAACTTACATGAAAAAGCACACGGACCACATGGTTTAGTTGCTGGTACCACTGGTTCAGGGAAATCTGAGATTATCCAATCATACATTTTATCTTTAGCTATTAATTTTCACCCACATGAAGTTGCGTTCCTATTGATTGACTATAAAGGTGGGGGTATGGCGAACTTATTTAAAGATTTAGTCCATTTAGTTGGTACGATTACAAACTTAGATGGTGATGAAGCGATGCGTGCTTTAACATCAATCAAAGCCGAATTGAGAAAACGTCAACGTTTATTCGGAGAGCATGATGTTAACCATATTAATCAATACCATAAGTTATTTAAAGAAGGTATTGCGACAGAACCAATGCCACATTTATTCATTATTTCCGATGAGTTTGCCGAATTAAAATCAGAACAACCTGATTTTATGAAAGAACTTGTATCAACGGCACGTATTGGACGTTCGTTAGGTATTCATTTAATACTTGCGACACAAAAACCATCGGGTGTTGTTGATGACCAAATTTGGTCTAACTCTAAATTTAAATTGGCATTAAAAGTACAAGATAGACAAGACAGTAATGAAATTTTAAAAACACCAGATGCAGCAGACATTACATTACCAGGTCGTGCGTATTTACAAGTTGGTAATAATGAAATTTATGAATTGTTCCAATCTGCATGGAGTGGAGCAACATATGACATCGAAGGCGATAAATTAGAAGTTGAAGATAAGACAATTTACATGATTAATGACTATGGTCAACTTCAAGCAATCAACAAAGACTTGAGTGGACTTGAAGATGAAGAAACGAAAGAAAATCAAACTGAGTTAGAAGCGGTTATAGATCATATCGAATCTATTACAACACGATTAGAAATTGAAGAAGTTAAGCGTCCATGGCTACCACCATTGCCAGAAAATGTATATCAAGAAGATTTAGTAGAAACAGATTTTAGAAAATTATGGTCAGATGATGCAAAAGAAGTGGAATTAACATTAGGACTTAAAGACGTACCAGAAGAACAATATCAAGGGCCGATGGTATTACAATTGAAAAAAGCTGGTCACATCGCGTTAATCGGAAGTCCAGGATATGGTAGAACAACGTTCTTACACAACATTATTTTCGATGTTGCAAGACACCATCGTCCTGATCAAGCACACATGTACTTGTTCGATTTCGGTACTAATGGTTTGATGCCAGTCACAGACATACCACATGTCGCTGATTATTTCACAGTAGATCAAGAAGACAAGATTGCGAAGGCGATACGTATATTCAATGATGAAATCGATCGCCGTAAGAAGATTTTAAGTCAGTATCGTGTCACTAGCATTTCTGAATATCGAAAATTAACTGGTGAAACAATTCCGCATGTCTTTATTCTTATTGATAACTTTGACGCAGTAAAAGATTCACCTTTCCAAGAAGTTTTTGAAAATATGATGATTAAAATGACACGTGAAGGGCTAGCATTAGACATGCAAGTAACCTTAACTGCCTCAAGAGCTAACGCTATGAAAACACCAATGTACATTAATATGAAAACGCGTATCGCCATGTTTTTATATGATAAATCAGAGGTGTCGAACGTAGTAGGACAGCAAAAATTTGCGGTTAAAGATGTAGTGGGTCGAGCATTATTAAGTAGCGATGACAACGTATCATTCCATATTGGCCAACCATTTAAACATGATGAGACCAAATCATATAATGATCAAATTAATGATGAAGTATCGGCGATGACAGAATTTTATAAAGGTGAAACACCAAGTGATATTCCTATGATGCCAGATGAAATTAAATATGAAGATTACAGAGAATCATTAAGCTTACCGGATATAGTTGCAAATGGTGCTTTACCAATTGGATTAGATTATGAAGGTGTTACACTACAAAAAATTAAATTAACTGAACCAGCAATGATTTCATCAGAAAATCCGAGAGAAATTGCGCATATTGCCGAAATTATGATGAAAGAGATTGACATATTAAATGAAAAATATGCGATTTGTATCGCAGACTCAAGTGGAGAGTTTAAAGCTTATAGGCATCAAGTGGCTAACTTTGCCGAAGAAAGAGAAGACATTAAAGCGATTCATCAACTAATGATTGAAGACTTAAAACAAAGAGAAATGGACGGTCCGTTTGAAAAAGATTCACTTTACATTATCAATGATTTTAAAACATTTATTGATTGCACGTATATTCCGGAAGATGATGTTAAAAAACTTATTACAAAAGGACCAGAACTTGGCTTGAACATTTTATTTGTCGGCATTCATAAAGAATTAATAGATGCTTATGATAAACAGATTGATGTTGCACGTAAAATGATTAACCAATTTAGTATAGGTATTCGTATTTCAGACCAACAATTCTTTAAATTTAGATTTATTCAACGAGAACCAGTTATTAAAGAAAATGAAGCATATATGGTCGCAAACCAAGCTTATCAAAAGATTAGATGGTTTAAATAGCAATGAATTAAATAGGAGGGAGGTATGTTATGAATTTTAATGATATTGAAACAATGGTTAAGTCGAAATTTAAAGATATTAAAAAGCATGCAGAAGAGATTGCGCATGAAATTGAAGTTCGTTCTGGATATTTAAGAAAAGCTGAACAATATAAGCGATTAGAATTTAATTTGAGTTTTGCACTAGATGATATTGAAAGCACAGCAAAGGACGTACAAACTGCAAAATCTAGTGCTAATAAGGACAGTGTAACTGTTAAGGGAAAGGCGCCCAATACGTTATATATTGAAAAAAGAAATTTGATGAAACAAAAGCTTGAAATGTTGGGTGAAGATATCGATAAAAATAAAGAATCCCTCCAAAAAGCTAAGGAAATTGCTGGCGAAAAGGCAAGTGAATATTTTAATAAAGCAATGAATTAATATTGAGGTGAAGATATGGGTGGATATAAAGGTATTAAAGCAGATGGTGGCAAGGTTGATCAAGCAAAACAATTAGCGGCAAAAACAGCTAAAGATATTGAAGAATGTCAAAAGCAAACGCAACAGCTCGCTGAGTATATCGAAGGTAGTGATTGGGAAGGACAGTTCGCCAATAAGGTGAAAGATGTGTTACTTATTATGGCAAAGTTTCAAGAAGAATTAGTACAACCGATGGCTGACCATCAAAAAGCAATTGATAACTTAAGTCAAAATCTAGCGAAATACGATACATTATCAATTAAGCAAGGGCTTGATAGGGTGAACCCATGATGAAAGATGTTAAGCGAATAGATTATTTTTCTTACGAAGAATTAACAATTTTAGGTGGTAGTAAATTACCTCTCGTAAATTTTGAATTGTTTGATCCATCAAATTTTGAAGAAGCTAAAGCTGCTTTAATTGAAAAGGAATTAGTAACAGAGAATGACAAGTTAACTGATGCAGGTTTTAAAGTGGCTACATTAGTCAGAGAGTATATTAGCGCAATTGTAAATATTCGAATTAATGATATGTATTTTGCACCATTTAGCTATGAAAAAGATGAATATATTTTGTTAAGCCGGTTTAAAAATAATGGATTTCAAATACGAATTATAAATAAAGACATTGCATGGTGGTCGATTGTACAATCATATCCTTTATTGATGAGACAAGAAAAGTCTAATGATTGGGACTTTAAACAAATTGACGATGAAACATTGGAGAACTTAAATAATGAAAGTATCGATACGATTGGGCGTGTTTTAGAAATTGAAATATACAATCATCAAGGTGACCCTCAACAAAGTTTATATAACATTTATGAACAAAATGATTTGCTACTCATTCGATACCCATTAAAAGATAAAGTGCTGAATGTTCATATTGGTGTCATTAATACATTTATACGAGAATTATTTGGATTCGATACTGATGAAAATCATATTAATAAAGCAGAGGAGTAATGACGTTGAGTGGGAAAATTAGTGTTAAAGCTGAAACGATTGCACATGTTGTAAAAGAATTAGAAAGCATTAGTCAAAAGTATGATGAAATAGCTCAAAACTTTGGGAAAATAGCGCAATTAAATTACTACAGTAGTGAAAAAGCTGCACATTCTATGGAAAATGGCTATAGTAGTGCTGCAACAGTCATTAGTGGTCTCAAAGGTCCATTGAGTACACTCGGTGGTGGCGTCATGAATTCAGCACAAAAGTTCTTTGAAGCAGATGAACATTGGGGTACGGAATTTGCCAAGCTTTACTATAATATTGAAGGATAGGTGCATGACATGACAAAAGATATTGAATATCTAACAGCTGATTATGATAATGAAAAGTCATCTATCCAAAGTGTAATAGATGCAATAGAGGGTCAAGACTTCTTAGATGTAGATACAACAATGGATGATGCGGTAAGCGATGTCAGTTCTTTAGACGAAGATGGCGCAATATCATTAACAAGTAGTGTAGTAGGTCCACAAGGATCTAAGTTAATGGGGTATTATCAAAATGAATTATATGATTATGCATCTCAATTAGATTCGAAAATGAAAGAAATTATTGACACGCCATTTATAGAAGATATAGATAAAGCATTCAAAGGTATAACGAATGTTAAATTGGAAAATATACTAATTAAAAATGGTGGTGGACATGGTAGAGATACCTATGGGGCTTCTGGGAAAATTGCAAAGGGAGATGCCAAGAAAAGTGACAGCGATGTTTATAGCATCGATGAAATATTAAAATCGGATCAAGAATTTGTAAAAGTAATTGATCAGCATTACAAAGAAATGAAAAAAGAAGATAAGAAATTATCTAAAAGTGATTTCGAAAAAATGATGACTCAGGGCGCTTCTTGTGATTACATGACAGTAGCTGAAGCGGAAGAGCTAGAGGAGCAAAAGAAAAAAGAAGAAGCTATAGAGATTGCAGCACTAGCTGGTATGGTAGTTTTATCTTGTATTAATCCTGTTGCTGGAGCAGTAGCTATTGGTGCTTATTCCGCTTATTCAGCAGCAAATGCAGCCACAGGAAAAAATATTGTAACTGGAAGAAAGCTATCTAAAGAAGAACGAATCATGGAAGGACTTTCGCTTATTCCATTGCCAGGTATGGGCTTCCTCAAAGGTGCTGGGAAAAGTTTAATGAAATTAGGCTTCAAAGGCGGAGAAAAATTTGCAGTTAAAACAGGATTGCAAAAGACAATGCAACAAGCAGTTAGTCGTATTTCACCTAAAATGGGAATGATGAAAAACAGTGTGTTGAATCAATCTCGTAACTTTGCTCAAAATACTCATGTTGGACAAATGCTGAGTAACATGCGTGGTCAAGTAACTCAAACTGTTCAACAAAGTAGAAATTGGATTGGACAACAAGCACAAAATGTCAAACGAATAGTGAATAATGGACTTGATAAAGAAATAGCACATCCATTTAAACAACAACTTGCACCAGCGGGAATGGGTGGTATAAAATTTGCTGAAACAACTACTTTGAGAAACATGGGTCAAAACATGAAACGTGCTGTTACACCACAAAATCACGTGACACATGGCCCAAAAGATAGTATGGTGAGAAGTGAAGGTAAACATAGTGTAAGTAGCTATGAAATTAATTCATCAAAATATGTTGAATCACCAAACTACACGAAGGTTGAATTCGGAAAACAATATGCAAGACTTAGACCTAAGAAACTAAAGGCGAATATTGAATATACAACGCCTAATGGTCACATATATCGGACTGATCATAAAGGGCGCATAAAAGAAGTTTATGTAGACAATCTCTCTCTAAAAGATGGCGGTCGTAATAACCATGCACAAAGAACCGTGGGTGGAGAGGATAGATTACCAGACGATGATGGAGGCCATTTAATCGCTAGAATGTTTGGTGGGTCAAAAGATATAGATAACCTTGTAGCACAAAGTAAATATATCAACCGTCCATTTAAGGAAAATGGTGATTGGTACCAGTTGGAAAAAGAGTGGAAAGATGCACTAAAGTCGGGAGATGAAGTGAAAAATATTAAAATGGAAGTGAAATACAGCGGTAATAGTCAACGGCCAACTATATTTAAGGTTGGATATGAGATTAATAATGAACGAAAAGTTAAAACAATAGAAAATATATAGAGGTGTTAGTATGGGGTTTGAAGCTAAGTTAAGTGAAATATACAACAAGATTGCGAATGAGATAGATGGCATGATACCAGTAGAGTGGGAAAAGGTATATACGATAGCCTATGTAAATGATAGAGGAGGGGAGGTCGTTTTTAATTATACTAAACCAGGTAGCGATGAATTGAATTATTACACGAATATATCTAAAGATTATAATGTTTCAGAGGAAATATTTGATGATTTATGGATGAATCTGTATTACTTGTTTAAGAATTTAAGGAATTTATTTAAAGAAGAAGGTCTTGAACCATGGACATCATGTGAATTTGACTTTACAAGAGATGGTAAATTAAACGTATCTTTTGATTATATTGATTGGGCGAATTCAGAGTTTGGACAAATGGGAAGAGAACATTATTATATGTATAAAAAATTTGGAATTTGGCCTGAAAAAGAATATGCCATAAATTGGGTTAAAGAAATCGAACAGTATGTTAAAGAACAGGAAGAAGCGGAAGATAGATAATCTTGATGTAAGACTAAACAATAAAGCTTTGTTTAGTCTTTTTAGCGTTTAAGTAAAAAGCAATAGATACCGTAAAGTTGATGCTCATCAAATAATAATATAAAGATAATTTTAGGTTTTTAAACTTTTAATCGAAAAGAATCTAAGTTTATAGCTTTAAATACGTAATATGCTATTTAAAAAATAATGTATAGGAGATAGATATGACTACTAAGGAAAATATAGATATTCTTCGAAAGCCAGGTGCACAAGCCTTAAGTTTAATATCATTGTTTTTGATACTTTTTTCATGTCTAACTTTCTTTTTTGGTTTAGATTATGAAAGGTTTCCAAACTATTTAAAGATAACGACAATTATAGAATTAATAATTATTGTAATTAGTTTACTTCAATGGATTAGGTTTATAGATTTCGAAAAAGAAAGTGCACGGAAATTTAAAAAAATATATGCTCGATTTTTAGTTATTATAAATGTGTTAACTACTATCACTGTAGTATTTGCACTGTGTAACCTTTATTATTTTGCAGCTGTACAAAACCATTATGATTTATTCAATTATTGGTTAATGGGTACGATTTCAATCATAATTAGCTATTTATTATTAGTAATTGGCGGAATGTTTACGTTGTTAAAATTACCTAAAGTAACAAAACGCTGGGGTGGTAAAACTAAAACCCATTTTGGTTTATTATTAACTGCGTTGAGCTCATTTATATATGTTGAAAAAATTATCGAATATATATTGGTTCCTAATGTCGTAGAATCCAAGTTTATAATTATTGTAAGCATGTTGGTTATCGCTGGAGCACAGTTTGTGGCATTTCAATTTATTATGCAATACAGTAGATTCTATATTTTTGAATTAAACACTGAAGATGATGACTAAATGAATTTGTAAATATTGTGAAGTATACTTATATAAGAAAATCAACTTCAACGTATATCACCATATTATTTTATACTCAATGATGTGAATGGATTTAAGTGGATTGATATTAAAGTAAAAGTTATGGAATATTGAGGTGCGAATATGGAGTTCTTATTATTAATTGTCGTAGCCGGACTGTATTATATTATATATTTAACTGCTGTGATGTATTCTGAAAAAATAGTAGTATTGCCTATAATCATCTATGCCATTGTGTTTGTAGTAATTGGTATCACTTATATTTTTATAGGTGACAGCTATGATCAGTTAACAAATTTCAATGTGATTTTGTATATGGGGAGTTTGTTTTATGCATGGATGGCTTTTAGAAATCTTTGGAACAGACCATTATTATTAAAATATAAGAATATTACAGATAGTTCAAGTGGAATAGTTAATAAATCTGAATACAATTCAGTTGAAAGCTTACGTATAAACATTGAAATAGCTAAGTATAAAGGGATTATTTCTTTGATAGTAGCTATAGTACTAACGGTGTTAATGACATTAAAGTCAACACCTCAAATTACTGCGGAAACACGTGATTTAAGTATCTCATTTTTCATACTCAGCTTATTTATCATTATTATATTTGCAGTTTGGGATTTAATTATTAGAGTTAGAAAAGGAGCGTTTGCTTTTGTTGTAATAAGGCCAATATTATTCAGTTGTTGGTTATTTATTTTGAATATGATTTTATCAAGATTATTATAATTATATTACATATAGGTATGCGTGAATTTTATTTGCGAAAGTTTTAAAAAATATATACTATTAATATGTTTCGTACTATAATTGTAAATAGTTAAATGAATTTCAATTATTGTAACAATAGTTTCAGTTATTTTAGTTTCATTAGTGTATTTAGGTTTAAAATAAGTAATATTAATTTATAGAAGCATTAAGCGACGTAGAGGTGTTGTTTAATGCTTTTTATTTAACGGTAATGAAAATATAGGGGTGATAACATGACTTTCGAAGAAAAATTAAATGAAATGTATAACGAGATTGCGAATAAGATTAGCAGCATGATACCAGTAGAATGGGAAAAGGTATATGCAATGGCATATATAGATGATGGAGGAGGAGAAGTATTCTTTAATTATACTAAACCAAACAGCGATGAATTGAATTATTACACCGATATACCTAAGGAGTATAACATTTCTGTGCAAGTATTTGATGATTTATGGATGGATTTATATGATTTGTTTGAGGAATTAAGAAATTTATTTAAAGAAGAAGGACTAGAACCATGGACATCATGCGAATTTGACTTTACAAGAGAAGGTAAATTAAAAGTTTCATTTGATTATATAGATTGGATAAATTCAGAATTTGGTCAAGTAGGTCGACAAAATTACTATAAGTATAGAAAATTTGGAATTTTACCAGAAACGGAATATGAAATTAATAAAGTTAAAGAAATCGAGCAATATATTAAAGAGCAAGAAGAAGCTGAAATATAGGGGAGATAACATGAATTTCGAAGAAAAACTAAGTCAAAAGTACAACGAGATTGCGAATAAAATTAGCAGCATGATACCGGTAGAGTGGGAAAAAGTATATGCAATGGCATATATCGATGAAGAATGTGGAGAAGTGTTTTACAATTATACTGAACCAAGAAGTGATGAATTATTTTACTATACAAGTGTGATAAAGAAGTATAATTTATTGAAATCAAGCTTTATGGATTCAGTATATGAGTTGCATGATCAATTTGAGGAACTAAGAGAAGTATTTATAGAAGAAGGTCTTGAACCATGGACATCATGTGAATTTGATTTTACAAGCGAAGGTAAATTAAAAGTTTCATTTGATTATATTGATTGGATAAATACAGAGTTTGATCAATTAGGCCGTGAAAATTATTATATGTACAAAAAATTTGGTGTTTTACCAGAAACGGAATATGAAATGGAGGAGGTTAAACAAATCGAGCAATATATTAAAGAGCAAGAAGAAGAATAGACAATCTTAATGTGAGACTAAACAATAAAGCTTTGTTTAGTCTTTTTGGCGGTTAAGTAAAAAACAATATAGACCGTAAAGTTGATACTCATTAAATAATATAAAGATAATTTTAAGTTTTCATACTTTTGATTGAAAAGAATCTAAGTACTTATAACTTTAAATACATAATATGCTATTACAAAATCAATGTATAGGAGATAGGTAAATATGACTACTAAGGAAAATATAGACATTCTTCGAAAGCCAGGTGCACAAGCCTTAAGTTTAGCATCATTATTTATGATACTTTTTTCATGTCTGACTTTCTTTTTTGGTTTAGATTATGAAAGGTTTCCAAATTATTTAAAGATAACGACAATTATAGAATTAATAATTATCATAATTAGTTTACTTCAATGGATTAGATTTATAGATTTCGAAAAGGAAAGCGCACAGAAATATAAGAAAATATATGCCCGATTTTTAGTTATTATAAATGTGCTAACTACTATCACCGCAGTATTTGCAACATGTAACCTTTATTATTTTGTTGCTGTACAAAATCATTATGACCTATTCAATTATTGGTTGATGGGTACGATTTCAATCATAATTAGTTATTTGTTATTAGTAATTGGCGGAATGTTCACGTTATTAAAATTACCTAAAGTAACAAAACGTTGGGGTGGTAAAACTAAAACACATTTTGGTTTATTATTAACCGCTTTGAGCGCATTTATATATATTGAAAGAATTATCGAATATATATTGGTTCCTAATGTCGTAGAATCCAAGTTTGTCATAATGGTAAGTATCATTATTATTGCTTGTACACAATTTGTAGCTTTTCAATTTATTATGCAATACAGTAGATTCTATATTTTTGAATTAAACAAAGAAGATGATGACTAAATAATTTTATAAATTACTGTTGGAGTATACGTATATAAAAAATCAACTTCAACACATTATTTTTTACTCAATGATGTGAAAGAATTTGAGTGGATTGATATTAATGGGATTTGATTATTAGAATTAGAAAAGGAACGTTTGCTTTTGTTGTAATAAATCTAATATTTTTCAGTTGTTGGTTATTTATTCTGAATATGATTTTATCAAGATTATTATAATTGTATTACATATAGGTGTTGGTAAATCTTTATTTACGAAATGGTAAAAAAGTATATACTATTAATATATTTTTTACTATAATTATAAATAGTTAAATAAATTGAAAGACAAAATAATGAGTAGGAGTTTTAGGGTTATTATTTACAAATAATATAATACTAAAAAAGACTCGAAATTATTTGGAATTCCAGTTATCGTAACAATAGTTGCAGTTATTTTAGTTCCATTAGTGAATTTAGGTATGAAATGAGTAATATTAATTTGAAGAAGCATTAAGCGACGTAGAGGTGTTGTTTAGTGCTTTTTATTTAACGGAAATGCAACCAATATCTATTTTGAAAATATAGGGGAGATAACATGACTTTCGAAGAAAAACTAAGTCAAATGTACAATGAGATTGCGAATAAGATTAGCAGCATGATACCGGTAGAATGGGAAAAGGTATATACAATTGCTTATGTAGATGATGAAGGTGGAGAAGTCGTTTTTAATTATACTAAACCAGGTAGTGATGAATTGAATTATTACACATATATCCCTAGAGAGTATAATGTCTCTGAAAAAGTATTTTATGATTTGTGGACGGATTTATATAGATTGTTTAAGAAGTTAAGAAATTCATTTAAAGAAGAAGGACTTGAACCATGGACATCATGTGAATTTGACTTTACAAGAGACGGCAAATTGAATGTTTCATTTGATTATATTGATTGGGCGAATTCAGAGTTTGGACCAATGGGAAGAGAAGATTATTACATGTATAAAAAGTTTGGAATTTGGCCTGAAAAAGAATATGCAATAAATAGGGTTAAAAAAATAGAAGATTATATTAAAGAACAAGAAGAAACTGAACTATAGGGGAGATAATATGACTTTCGAAGAAAAACTAAGTCAAATGTATAACGAGATTGCGAATGAGATTAGTGGGATGATACCAGTAGAATGGGAGCAAGTATTTACAATAGCTTATGTAACTGATCAAGCTGGAGAAGTTATTTTTAATTATACTAAACCAGGTAGTGATGAATTAAATTATTATTCAGACATACCTAAAGATTGCAATGTCTCAAAAGATATTTTTAAGAATTCATGGTTTAAAGTTTATCGAATGTTTGATGAGTTAAGAGAAACTTTTAAAGAAGAAGGGCTTGAACCATGGACTTCATGCGAATTTGACTTTACAAGAGATGGCAAATTGAATGTATCTTTTGATTATATTGATTGGGTGAATTCAGAATTTGGTCCAATGGGAAGAGAACATTATTATATGTATAAAAAATTTGGAATTTGGCCTGAAAAAGAATATGCCATAAATTGGGTTAAAAAAATAAAAGATTATGTTAAAGAGCAAGATGAAGCTGAACTATAGGGGAGATAATATGACTTTCGAAGGAAAACTAAGTCAAATGTACAACGAGATTGCGAATGAGATTAGTGGGATGATACCAGTAGAGTGGGAAAAGGTATATACAATTGCTTATGTAGATGATGAAGGTGGAGAGGTCGTTTTTAATTATACTAAACCAAACAGCGATGACTTGAATTATTACACATATATCCCTAGAGAGTATAATGTCTCTGAAAAAGTATTTTATGATTTGTGGACGGATTTATATAGATTGTTTAAGAAGTTAAGAAACGCATTTAAAGAAGAAGATTTAGAACCATGGACATCATGCGAATTTGACTTTACAAGAGAGGGTAATTTGAAAGTATCGTTTGATTATATAGATTGGATTAAATTAGGTTTTGGTCCATCAGGAAAGGAAAACTACTATATGTATAAAAAGTTTGGTGTTTTACCAGAAACGGAATATGAAATTAATAAAGTTAAAGAAATCGAGCAATATATTAAAGAACAAGAAGAAACTGAACTATAGGGGAGATAATATGACTTTCGAAGAAAAACTAAGTCAAATGTATAACGAGATTGCGAATGAGATTAGTGGGATGATACCAGTAGAATGGGAGCAAGTATTTACAATAGCCTATGTAACTGACCAAGCTGGAGAAGTCATTTTTAATTATACTAAGCCAGGAAGTAATGAATTAAATTATTATTCAGACATACCTAAAGATTGCAATGTATCAAAAGATATTTTTAAGAATTCATGGTTTAAAGTTTATCGAATGTTTGATGAGTTAAGAGAAACTTTTAAAAAAGAAGGGCTTGAACCATGGACATCATGCGAATTTGACTTTACAAGAGATGGCAAATTGAATGTATCATTTGATTATATAGATTGGATAAATACAGAGTTTGATCAATTGGGCCGTGAAAATTATTATATGTACAAAAAGTTTGGTGTTTTACCAGAAATGGAATATGAAATGGAAGAAATTAAAGAAATCGAGCAATATATTAAAAGCCAAGAAAGTTAATTATAGGAAAGAGGTTAACTAATTAAAGGAGCAGTAATGGAAAAAATAAAGAAAATAAACAAAAGATTTTTATCATTTGAAGTTATTCCATTTGCAATGATGATTTTGCTAGCATTTCCACCAATTATTGCAAGTCTAATTAATAATCGTTTGCAGTATGGTAGAGATCTCTACGATAGAGTAAGCTTTTACTGCTATATTTCAATTATGGTTGCATATGCAATTACCATTTTGTTAGAAATTATTTTTTACTTTATTTTATTGAAAAACTATCAATATGATCAAAGTAATATTGAATTAGCTAATAGGGTGAAAGTTACAAAAGTACTGTCGATTCTGTATATCATTCCAGGATTATATGCGATTCCATTCTATTTTAGATTTTTACATATTCGCTCATTTAGAGAAAATAAAAAATCCGGACAGCCGGCCTATCACTTTTGGGAATTTTTTATAAAACCTAATCGCAAACCGATAGAGTTGAAAGACTTTTTTATTAAAAATAGATAATTAAGGAGTAACCAATGAAAAGATTATGCATAGGATTGTTAATTATAATGATGAGTATAATAAATTATGGTTGTGGTAATGAGCAAAATGAAAATAAATATCAAAGTCAAATTAATAAAGTAATGAAAATTCAACAAGAAACTCATAAAGAGATGGTTAAAAAGAGTAATGAAGTTAATCCTGAATTTAATAAGGATAAAGTAAATACTTATGTATTTAATGATGGCAAATTAATTATCATCAGCTATAAGTTATTTAAAGATAAAGATCAAATGTTTTACGCGACTTACGAGTTTAAAAACGACAAAATTTATTATAAGAGAGATATTAATCCTAAAACATACGTGAAAGAACACAAACCAGACTATAAAGATATTAAAGTAAAATAATTTAAAGGAGTAGGAAAATGGAAAAATTAATCAAAGTGATGTCTTTAATTGGAATTATTATTCAAAGTTTTTTAACATTGTTATTTTTAATATTTTTAATTTTATCAGCAACAGGAATTATACAGCCAGAATTGACCACAACTGTTAATGGTGAACAAACTATACAAAGTCCAGAAACTGCTCAAGCAACATTCGTGACAATATTTGCAATATTATTTGTTGTTTCTTTAGCTTCAGATTTATTAGGCATTATAGCTATGAAAAAGTTGTTTGTGAATAATAGAGCGAGTGGCATTTTGTATATTATTGGTGCAGTGATCAGTGCCAATTTATTAACATTTATTGCTTGGTTAATAAGTGGGATTTTTGTTTTAAGATATAACAAAATAGGAAAAGAAGTGTCATAGCATGAAATATACTTGGTGGATACTTTTAACAATTGCAGGGATTTTAAGTTTAACAAGTGTTTATGGATTTATTTTATGTTTAGGTAGCTTTGGAATGTTGGCACTGAATGTCATGTGGCTATTTGTTTATACACCGCATAAAAATTCTAAAGCACTTGAATCTATATCAAAACCAACGATAATTTTATCAATCATTGGGACATATGCAGTATTTATATTTATGTCTATCTTATTTTACTTCGTAATGAAAGCTAGGTTTATGGAAATTGGAATAAAACTTTACGGTGAACTTTTTAATATGTTTGGAATACCATTATTCATTATTGCTATCATTTTATTTACAATCGGTACAGTATTCGTTTATAAAATACAGCAATCAAGATTAAAGCAATAGAATATATTAATTTAAAATGGGACGGGTTTAAAAGAAATCCGTCCTAATGATTTATACATAATAGATGTAGTTGAATATAAATGACTTCAATTACTTTGAAGATAAAAAGATAATGACAATGAATGTAAAATGTGATTTTTTCAATATTAAAATATAAAAATGTAATGGTTTAGAAAGCGAATCTAAATTTTAATAATGATTAATGAAAGGTAGATGAACAGGAGTAACTCAAACGAGTTTATTAAATTTGCCCTTTCATTTATTTGCGTTGAAAATCACGAGTCTGTTTCCATTTCCTAAAAATGGAAACGAGTATTGTAAGTAAAAACTTTCATGGATACAAGGCGATTATATAGTTTAAAGATAATGAACCAATTTAGGATGAAAATTTAAATGGATGGATATATTTAGATTTTACTGAATTGTAAAAATAGAATAATAAGTTATTTGAATGTATTTATAAATATATCGTTATTATTAAAGTAGAGATTAGGGGAGATAACATGAATTTTGAAGAAAAATTAAGTCAAATGTACAACGAGATTGCAAATGAGATTAGCAGTATGATACCAGTAGAATGGGAGCAAGTATTTACAATAGCTTATGTAACTGATCAAGCTGGAGAAGTCATTTTTAATTATACTAAACCAGGTAGTGATGAATTGAATTATTACACATATATCCCTAGAGAGTATAATGTCTCTGAAAAAGTATTTTATGATTTGTGGACGGATTTATATAGATTGTTTAAGAAGTTAAGAAATGCATTTAAAGAAGAAGGACTCGAACCATGGACATCATGTGAATTTGACTTTACAAGAGACGGCAAATTGAATGTTTCATTTGATTATATTGATTGGGCGAATTCAGAGTTTGGACAAATGGGAAGAGAACATTATTACATGTATAAAAAATTTGGAATTTGGCCTGAAAAAGAATATGCCATAAATTGGGTTGAAAAAATAAAAGATTATGTTAAAGAGCAAGAAAAAACTAACCTTTAGGGGCGATAATATGACTTTCGAAGAAAAACTAAGTCAAATGTACAATGAAATTGCGAATAAGATTAGCAGCATGATACCGGTAGAATGGGAAAAAGTATATACAATGGCTTATATAGATGATGGAGGAGGTGAAGTATTCTTTAATTATACTAAACCAGGAAGTGAAGATTTGAATTATTACACCGATATACCTAAGGAGTATAATATTTCTGTGCAAGTATTTGATGATTTATGGATGGATTTATATGATTTGTTTAAGAATTTAAGGAATTTATTTAAAGAAGAAGGACATGAACCATGGACATCATGTGAATTTGACTTTACAAGCGAAGGTAAATTAAAAGTTTCATTTGATTATATTGATTGGATAAATACAGAGTTTGATCAATTAGGCCGTGAAAATTATTATATGTATAAAAAATTTGGGGTTATACCAGAAATGGAATACGAAATGGAAGAAATTAAAGAAATCGAGCAATATGTTAAAGAGCAAGATGAAGCTGAACTATAGGGGAGATAATATGACTTTCGAAGATAAATTAAGTCAAATGTACAACGAGATTGCGAATGAGATCAGTGGGATGATACCTGTAGAGTGGGAAAAGGTATATACAATTGCCTATGTAGATGATGAAGGTGGAGAGGTCGTTTTTAATTATACTAAACCTGGAAGTGAAGATTTGAATTATTATTCAGATATTCCTAAAGATTGCAATGTCTCAAAAGATATTTTTAAGAATTCATGGTTTAAAGTTTATCGAATGTTTGATGAGTTAAGAAATGCATTTAAAGAAGAAGGTCTTGACCCATGGACATCATGTGAATTTGACTTTACAAGCGAAGGTAAATTAAACGTATCTTTTGATTATATAGATTGGATTAAATTAGGTTTTGGCCCATCAGGAAAGGAAAACTATTATATGTACAAAAAGTTTGGTGTTTTACCAGAAATGGAATACGAAATGGAAGAAATTAGAGCAGTAGAGAAGTATGTTAAAGAACAAGAGTAGCAGACATGTTATAAAAGGCTGTGCAAAATCACCCTCGTTTTACATTTGACTCAAAGAAGAAGGTAAAAGATAAGATTATTTGCAACTTAAAAAGTCAATTAGCTTATCGGTATCCATACATCATGGATAAATGAGTTCAACTAATTAACAAATCACGATATAAATTTAAAATTGTCATTAATTGAAAAGGTTATTGTAGTATATTTTATAAAGTTGATGCACATCGACTTATTTTTTAAAACTTATATCAAAAAAATATGAGAAAAGTATATACTAATAAAATGTTTTTTACTATAATTATAAATAGTTAAATATGTGGTTATGAAATAAATGTGTGGGAGGCAATTTTTAGAGATAC
The DNA here is from genome assembly GCA_022493055.1 of Staphylococcus roterodami. NCBI lineage: Bacteria > Bacillati > Bacillota > Bacilli > Caryophanales > Staphylococcaceae > Staphylococcus > Staphylococcus roterodami. Next base: position 302,886 of record CP092781.1, read on the forward strand.
ATAGCAATGTAAAGGTATCAAATAGTTATTGCATAATTTATTATGATGACATAATTTTCAGTAGATAGTTGTAAATTAACACTGAAATAGATGTTTATATTAAGAAGACTTTAATATCATAATTAATCAAAATCTTGCGTCAAACATTTAAACGAATTTTAAGTTTATAACAATTGGTTAAACATTATTCAAACATCACAATGATAAAGAATATTATCAGCTTTGTAGTGTGTGGAAAATGACAGCCATCTAAGGAGAAAAATGATGAAAAGAATATTGGTAGTATTTTTAATGTTAGCAATTGTATTAGCAGGTTGTTCTAATAAAGGTGAAAAATATCAAAAAGATATTGATAAAGTGTACAAAGAACAGAATCAAATGAATAAAATTGCCTCGAAAGTACAAAACACTATTAAAACAGACATTAAACAAGAAGACAGTAATACACATGTCTATAAAAATGGTAAAGTCATTGTTATTGGTATTCAATTGTATAAAGATCGTGAAAAAATGTATTATTTCGCATATGAAATAAAAGATGGTAAGGCAGAGATTAATAGAGAAATAGACCCAATTAAGTATATGAAAGACCATAAAGCAGATTATGAAGATGAAAATGTAGAAGTGGAAAAAAAATAACGTATGCTTTCTTTGAAACTTTTAACCAGTTTCAAAAAATAAATGAGCTTTAGCGACAATAATTTTTACAATAAACACGATATAAATTTAAATATTTATATATAAGAACACAAACGTAAGTTTGTAAATAATAATAAAGGAGTAAGGCAATGGAAAAATCGATCAAAATAATGACAATAATAGGAATTGTTGTTCAAGGTTTAGCAACGGTATTTAGTTTACTATTGATGGTTTTAGCAGCATCAGGTGTAATGACTACAGATGTGTCAACAACAACAGTTAATGGTGAGGTTGACCCAGTTGATGCAGAAACAGCAGCAGCAATTTTCACTGTATTATTCTTATTCCTATTCATATTTGGAATCATTTCAATTATTTTAGGTGCAATCGGTATGTTTAAAGCATCTAAAAACAAAAAAATGAGTGGTATATTGTTGATTATTGGAGCTGTAATAAGTGGTAACATAATTACATTTGCTTTATGGTTAGTCAGTGGTATTAAACTCCTTACTAATAACAAGCCTAAAGATGAAATAAGCGACTTATCATAAACATCGTATATTGAAATTTCAAGATTTCTTAAGTAATTATATTTCTGTTAGTTTTTAATAAATTAACCAATTAAATAAATTGCTCTCTTAGAAGTAGATTTTCAGTCAATAACTGCTTTTAAGAGAGCATTTTATATTTGATAATGCTCATAGCATCGGACAAAAACCATTGACGAACTTTAAAAAAATACGTTAGACAATGCACTTCTAAATATTAAAGGCATCGACTAACGCATTGTTCAAATATAGTTAATTATTTTTATAAAATTGATGATGATCATTCAAGTAAGCATAGAATAAACCTATAATGAGTCCGCCTCCAATATAGTTACCGATAAAAGCCGCAGCGATATTCGAAATAGCTGGAATGAAGTGCAATGTATCAACTTGATAAATTAAACCACCCATAAATAAGCAACTGTTGTAAACTACGTGTTCATAACCCATAAAGGCGAATATGGTAACACCGAACATCATGACAAACATTTTTGCGAGTACATCGTCAATTTGCATGGCAATAACTAATGAAATATTGATAAAGAAATTAGCAAATATCGCTTTCATTAATATACTTACAAAACCAGTAGACAACGTTTTATGCTCTATAACTGCTGATAACTGATTTAACATATCTGGCGTCATTACATTTGAAAAACGCATGAAACTAAATAAAATAGCAGCACCTAAAATATTTCCTGCAAAGCACAATAAAAATATTTTCAATACTCTAGTCGGTTTAATTACTTTATAATACAGGCCTACAGTAAAGTACATGAAGTTACTGGTTAGTAGTTCGGAGTTTGTAAATAAAATGAGTACTAACGCAAAGCTGAATGTAATGGCACTGGCCATATTCACAATGCCTGGCGGTAAATCTGGTTCGTGTGTTGCTTTAACTGATAATACGAAGACCGTAATAATCCCGATAATAAATCCTGCCATCATCGCGCGTAATAAATAACGTTTTAAATAAACGCTTTGTAATATATCTTTTGTTCTTATTGTTTCGACTACGTTATTTACCCAGTCATCCCCATAAAAAATCTTATCCCATTTAATATGTTTCTCCTTCACAATGACATCCTCACTTTTCATTTGTTAATCAGAGTATACTATGAATCGCCTTATTTGTGAATAATTTCACAAAATTAATTTTAAAAACTAATATTTTTGAATAACTGATAGGATTTTTTGGCAAATCAATTATTTTAAAATAATCAATAGACAGACAGTATCGCTGAAAAGTCATGAATTTCATATGAAAAGCCTAGTAACGAGGGGGCAATCATTACTAGGCAGTGAGCATTTATTAAGTTGTCGCTTGTTTCGGGCGGCGTATCAATACATCGATTATGAAACCGATAATAGCAAAGAGCATGAATGGTACAAGCCAAGCTAAATCGATATCTGCTAAAGGTAACATCATAAACCATTTCAAAATAACACCGTGTAATAAGTTGAAACTATTTAGTATTTGTAAAATTGAAATAATCAATGTAATAACAGTTGCGAGTCGATAGGCCCAACTGAATCTGAATGTGCTAAACATATTAGCAAATGATATGAGCACAAGTGCAATTGATACAGGATATATTAATGTCAGCAATGGTACAGCAATTTTTAAAATCATTTCTAAACCAAGTGTTGTAAATAAGAACCCTATGATAGAGAAAATAAGTGCAAATATTTTATAAGAAAACTTAGGCACATGTTTCTTAGTAAATGTGGCGCAAGCATTGACGAGTCCTATACATGTTGTTAAACATGCAAGTATCACTGTCATACCAAATACTATGTTGCCAAATGAACCAAATACTCGTAATGAGTTGTACGTCAATATATCTGTACCATCTTTAAAGTTTCCTGGAGCCGTTGATGCCCCAACGTATGCAAGTGCAAAGTAAATCATTCCAAGTAATATGGCTGCAATAAGACCTGAAAAGCAGACATATTTTAAAATTTTCATGCGATCTGTGAGCCCTTTAAACTTATAGCCATTGACAATGACTACGGAAAAAGCTAACGCAGCAACAAGATCCATTGTAAAATAGCCTTCCAAACTTCCTGAAATGAAAGGATGTGTTATATATTTATCCTTAGGTGCACTTAGTGCAGATTCAGGGTTGAAAATGACAGCAATACTTAATAGAGCGACCATTAATAGTAATAACGGTGTTAATAATTTACCTAAATTATCAACGATTTTCGATGGATTTAAACTAATCCAGTAAACGATGGCGAAAAAGATTGCTGCGAATATAATTAAAGTCCATTGGTTATGCACAGGTAAAATGTGTCTTGTACCAATTTCGTACGCGACATTTGCAGCACGTGGAATACCGTAAAATGCTCCGATAGACATGTAAATCACGACAGCAAAAATAAATCCGAACCATGGGTGTATACGATTGCCTACACTTTCAACACCTTCATCATAAAATGCAACAACAATAACAGTAATAAAGGGGAGTAATATGCCTGTAAGGGCAAAGCCTAGCATACCAATCCACATATTTTGACCCGCTGTATGGCCAAGCATGGGCGGGAATATTAAATTTCCGGCTCCAAAAAATAGTGAAAATAACATGAGGCCCGAAATAATAACTTGTTTTTTCAATGTAATTTCCTTCCTAAAACTAGATATTCATAATAATTTAAAAAATCTGAAAAATAAAAACGTTCTTACTTTATCTTTAAATCACAATACTATGATTCTATTATTTTATAAAAAAGATTGCAATAATAACAACTTGGCGTTATTGGATAATGACAATTAAAGTGTCGTTTTTATGAATTAAAATAGTTAAGAGTATAGTAGAAATACATTGGAAAGGCATAATTTAAATGAATATTTGTATCCGTAGTGTTAGATGAGTGATGTTATTTATTCATAAAATGTGTTTATAGTTGTTCCGATAGGCTAACTGGAAATTGAACACTGTACACATAATGATTCTTGCATAAGCATCTAAAAAATATAGACGAGTGACTTGGATAGAAAGGGCACAAATTTATTCAAGTTTATTTCATGATGAAAATTAGCGTAGAAATCTATAGTTGTTCATCCATTTAATTGTATCTGCATGAAATGTTCACATATTTGTTAGCTTTTCAAGAAATTATATTAAATATCTTTGCATAGTATAGCAAAGTTAAATAAATACATTTATAATTTTAACTGTATTTTAAATATTAATCATGAGGTGATAGGATGAATAAAATTTCAAAGTATATTGCAATAGCATCATTATCGGTAGCGGTTACAGTTTCAGCACCACAAACGACAAATTCTACAGCGATTGCCAAAAGTTCTGCTGAAGTTCAACAAACGCAACAAGCTTCAATGCCGGCTTCACAAAAAGTGAATCTTGGAAATCAGAATATTATGGCAGTTTCCTGGTACCAAAATTCAGCTGAAGCAAAAGCTTTATATTTGCAAGGTTATAACAGTGCGAAAGTTCAACTAGATAAAGAAATTAAAAAGAATAAAGGTAAGCATAAATTAGCAATTGCATTAGATTTAGATGAAACAGTTTTAGATAATTCTCCGTATCAAGGCTATGCATCAATACATAATAAACCTTTCCCAGAAGGTTGGCATGAATGGGTACAAGCTGCTAAAGCTAAGCCAGTTTATGGCGCAAAAGAATTCTTGAAGTATGCTGATGAAAAAGGTGTCGATATTTACTATATTTCTGATAGAGATAAAGAGAAAGATTTAAAGGCAACACAAAAGAACTTAAAACAACAAGGTATCCCTCAAGCTAAGAAGAGTCATATTTTACTAAAAGGTAAAGATGATAAGAGTAAAGAATCACGCAGACAAAAGGTTCAAAAAGATCATAAACTTGTCATGCTATTTGGAGATAATTTATTAGACTTTACAGATCCAAAAGAAGCAACAGCTGAATCTCGTGAAGCTTTAATCGAAAAACATAAAGATGATTTTGGTAAGAAATATATCATTTTCCCTAACCCAATGTATGGTAGTTGGGAAGCTACAATTTACAACAATAACTATAAAGCTAGTGATAAAGCAAAAGATAAATTACGTAAAAATTCTATTAAACAATTCGATCCTAAAACAGGCGAAGTTAATTAACATATGAATTGGACGTCTACATGTACTTATAGGTATATGTAGGCGTTTTTAAATTGTTCCTTAATTTTAAATTTACAGTACAAAAGCAATAGGCAACTAATTGCATTTTCCATAAATTTGCTTTTAATATAAAAAGTTCGGGTATAATGAACAATAAGTGTATGTATAACATTACATAGCGCAACATGACGTACGTGCATCTAAGAATATAAAAAATGTTTAAATCATAGTAGTAGGGAGAGGAATCCATGTTTTTAGCTTGGAATGAAATACGGCGCAACAAATTGAAGTTTGGACTGATTATTGGTGTGTTGGCAATGATAAGTTACTTACTTTTTCTATTGTCGGGATTGGCTAATGGTTTAATTAATATGAATAAAGAAGGTATTGATAAGTGGCATGCGAATGCGATTGTGTTAAATAAGGATGCTAATCAAACTGTGCAACAATCTATTTTTAATAAGAAAGATATTGAAAATAAATACAAGAAACAAGCTACATTGAAGCAAACAGGGGAAATAGTTTCTAATGGTCATCAAAAAGACAATGTCTTAGTGTTCGGCGTTGAAAAGTCGTCGTTTATAGTTCCGAGTCTAATCGATGGGCATAAAGCAACTAAAGATAATGAAGTGTTAGCAGATGAAACACTTAAAAATAAAGGGTTTAAGATTGGTGACACATTAACACTATCTCAATCTGATGAAAAATTGCATATTGTAGGTTTTACAGAAAGTGCAAAGTATAATGCATCACCAGTCATTTTTACGAATGATGCTACCATAGCTAAAATTAATCCTCGATTAAGTGGCGATAAAATCAATGCAGTTGTTGTACGTGATGCAAACTGGAAAGACAAAAAATTAAATCAAAAACTTGAAGCAGTAAGTATTAATGACTTTATTGAAAATTTACCAGGTTACAAACCGCAAAATTTAACATTAAACTTTATGATTTCGTTCTTATTTGTCATTTCAGCAACAGTGATTGGTATTTTCCTATATGTAATGACATTACAAAAGACGAGTTTATTTGGCATATTAAAAGCTCAAGGATTTACGAATGGCTATTTGGCGAATGTGGTAATTTCTCAGACGGTCATATTAGCGCTATTCGGTACGGCATTGGGACTACTATTCACAGGCATTACAGGTGCATTTTTACCTGATGCAGTACCGGTCAAATTTGATGTACTAACATTACTCGTATTTGCAGTTGTGTTAATGATTGTCTCTGTATTAGGAAGTTTATTCTCCATTTTAACGATTAGAAAAATAGATCCGTTAAAGGCGATTGGATAGGAGGTGTAGCGAATGTTGAAATTTGAAAATGTAATGAAGTCATTTAAAGATGGTAATCGTACAATTGAAGCGGTTAAAAATACAAATTTTGAAATAAATAAAGGTGATATTATAGCATTAGTTGGACCTTCTGGGTCTGGTAAAAGTACATTTTTAACTATGGCAGGTGCCTTACAAACGCCGACATCTGGTAATATTTTAATTAATAATCAAGATATTACGGAAATGAAGCAAAAAGCATTAGCAAAGGTAAGGATGTCTGAGATAGGGTTTATATTACAGGCGACCAATCTTGTGCCATTTTTAACAGTAAAGCAGCAATTTACCTTACTGAAAAAGAAAAATAAGAATGTCATGTCGAACGAGGACTATGAGCAACTTATGAAGCAATTAGGCTTAAATTCTTTACTCAATAAATTACCGTCAGAAATTTCAGGTGGTCAGAAACAGCGTGTTGCAATTGCGAAAGCATTGTATACAAATCCTTCTATTATACTTGCGGATGAACCCACTGCATCGTTAGATACTGAAAATGCAATTGAGGTTATTAAAATTCTGCGTGATCAAGCCAAACAAAGAGAAAAAGCGTGTATTATCGTTACACATGATGAAAGGCTTAAGGCATATTGTGACCGTTCGTATCATATGAAAGATGGCGTCCTTAATCTTGAAAATGAAACAGTAGAATAATTTTATCAAGCCGGCACATTGTGTGTCGGTATTTTTATATCCATGTATTATTTGAATAAACTTTCACATTCAATTAATAATAATTATTATCGAAAATTAGAAATATTCCGTGAAATATAATATTTTTTGTAGTAAAATGGCCTCTAAGTATTCAATATTTGACTATGGGGATTGAATATAAATAATCATAATGGGGGTCATGCTTAATGGATTTATTAATAGGTACTTTATTTTTATTTTTAGTCTTAGTCATTTTTACATTATTTACATATAAAGCGCCTAATGGTATGCGTGCTATGGGCGCATTGGCAAATGCAGCGATTGCAACATTTTTAGTGGAAGCATTTAATAAATATGTTGGTGGAGAAGTATTTGGTATTAAATTTTTAGGAGAGCTAGGGGATGCTGCAGGAAGTCTAGGTGGTGTCGCTGCCGCTGGATTAACAGCATTAGCTATCGGTGTATCACCAGTTTATGCTTTAGTAATTGCAGCAGCTTGTGGTGGTATGGATTTATTACCTGGCTTCTTTGCTGGATATATTATTGGTTATGTAATGAAATATACAGAAAAATATGTACCAGATGGTGTCGACTTGATTGGATCTATCGTTATTTTAGCACCACTAGCTCGTCTCATTGCTGTGTTATTAACGCCAGTAGTGAATAGTACATTGATTCGAATTGGTGATATTATTCAAAGCGGTACGAATACTAATCCAATTATCATGGGTATCATTTTAGGTGGTATTATTACGGTTGTTGGAACAGCACCTTTAAGTTCAATGGCCTTAACCGCATTGTTAGGTTTAACAGGTGTCCCTATGGCTATAGGTGCGATGGCAGCATTTAGTTCTGCGTTTATGAACGGAACATTATTCCATCGTTTAAAATTAGGCGATCGTAAGTCAACGATAGCAGTTAGTATTGAGCCTTTATCACAAGCAGATATTGTATCAGCGAATCCAATTCCAATATATATTACAAACTTCTTTGGCGGTGCCGTTGCCGGTCTAATCATCGCTATTTCTGGTTTAGTTAATGATGCAACAGGTACAGCAACACCGATTGCAGGATTTTTAGTAATGTTTGGATTTAATCATCCAATGACTATTGTAATTTATGGTGTAGTAATGGCGATTGTAGGTGCGCTTGCAGGTTATCTTGGTTCTATTGTATTTAAAAAATATCCGATTGTTACTAAGCAAGATATGATTAATAGAGGCGCAGTAGATGCATAGTATCGAACATTAAAGACAAATTAAATATTAACTATAGAAACGTGATTCAGATGACATAACAGTCGGAACTGAGTCACGTTTTTTTATAGAAAAATATAAGACATAAAAATGTCATAATTTAAAGTCGACAATTATCACGCCGCATAAACATTTATCATTTTCGTAGGTGCCTTTTACTTTATGGAATGAACTACCTTTTTCGAGAAAACCGGGTGTCTTATAAACAAATATCATTGATATAACGCTGAATGTAAGCGTTTACAACAAAAATGGTCGCATGCTACGATATTTTTGTAAATTCACTGATTCAAGTATTTTAAGTCAATATGAGGAGGGATGTTATGAGTGATTCTGAGAAAGAAATTTTAAAGAGAATTAAAGAAAATCCATTTATTTCACAACGTGAACTTGCTGAAGCAATTGGATTATCTAGACCAAGTGTTGCAAACATCATTTCAGGATTAATACAAAAGGAATATGTTATGGGAAAAGCATACGTCTTAAATGAAGAATATCCTATTGTTTGTATTGGTGCTGCGAATGTAGATCGAAAGTTTTATGTCCATAAAGCTTTGGTTGCAGAAACATCAAACCCTGTAACATCAACGCGTTCGATTGGTGGCGTAGCAAGAAACATTGCTGAAAACTTAGGCAGACTTGGTGAAACAGTCGCATTTTTATCTGCTAGTGGACAAGATAGTGAGTGGGAAATGATTAAAAGATTGTCCAGCCCTTTTATGAATATGGATCATGTTCAACAATTTGAAAATGCAAATACGGGTTCGTATACAGCTTTAATTAGTAAAGAAGGAGACATGACATATGGTTTAGCTGATATGGAAGTGTTTGACAACATTACACCTGAGTTTTTAATAAAGCGGTCGCACTTGTTGAAAAAAGCTAAATGCATCATTGTTGATTTAAATTTAGGCAAAGAAGCATTGAATTTCTTGTGTGCCTATACCACGAAACATCAAATCAAATTAGTTATTACTACCGTATCTTCCCCAAAAATGAAAAACATGCCAGATTCATTGCATGCTGTTGATTGGATTATCACAAATAAAGATGAAACAGAGACATACTTAAATTTGAAAATTGAAACTACTGAAGATTTAAAAGTAGCTGCTAAACGATGGAATGATTTAGGTGTTAAAAATATTATTGTTACAAATGGAGTGAAAGAACTCATTTATCGAAGTAGTGAAGAAGAAATCATAAAACCAGTTATACCATCAAATAATGTGAAAGATGTTACAGGTGCAGGTGATTCATTCTGTGCTGCTGTAGTGTATAGCTGGTTAAATGGGATGTCTACGGAAAATATATTAATAGCAGGAATGGTTAACGCAAAGAAAACAATAGAAACAAAATATACAGTTAGACAAAATCTAGATCAAACGCAACTTTATCACGATATGGAGGACTATAAAAATGGCAAATTTACAAAAGTATATTGAGTATTCCAAAGAAGTTCAGCAAGCAAAGGATAACAATCAACCGATTGTAGCATTAGAATCAACAATTATTTCACATGGTATGCCGTATCCCCAAAATGTTGAAATGGCAACAACAGTAGAGCAAATTATCAGAGAAAATGGTGCCATTCCAGCAACCATAGCAATTATTGACGGCAAAATTAAAATTGCTTTAGAAAGCGAAGATTTAGAAATACTGGCAACTAGTAAAGAAGTTGCTAAAGTATCTAGACGTGATTTAGCAGAAGTCGTTGCGATGAAGCGCATTGGTGCTACTACTGTAGCAACGACGATGATATGTGCAGCAATGGCTGGTATTCAATTTTTTGTTACAGGAGGTATTGGTGGTGTTCATAAAGGTGCAGAACATACGATGGACATTTCAGCAGACTTAGAAGAATTGTCTAAAACAAATGTCACTGTTATCTGTGCGGGTGCAAAATCCATTTTAGACTTACCTAAGACGATGGAGTATTTAGAAACAAAAGGTGTTCCAGTTATTGGTTATCAAACGCAAGAACTGCCAGCATTTTTCACTCGTCAAAGCGGTGTTAAACTAACAAGTTCGGTTGAAACTCCGGAACGCCTTGCTGACATTCATTTGACGAAGCAAGCATTGAATCTTGAAGGTGGCATTGTCGTAGCTAATCCAATTCCACGTGAATATGCCATGTCAAAAGAATATATTGAGACAATCATTAATGAAGCTGTTGTTGAAGCGGAAAATCAAGGGATTAAAGGTAAGGATTCAACACCATTCTTGTTAGGGAAAATTGCCGAAAAAACAAATGGCGAAAGTTTAGCAGCAAATATAAAACTCGTTGAAAACAATGCTGTGTTGGGAGCTAAAATTGCTGTCGCTGTTAATAAATTATTGTAGGTGATGATACATGTCTATTTTATTCGCTATCACAGGGGTAGCATTTGCGTTATTTGTAGCGTTTTTATTCAGTTTTGATCGCAAGAATATAGATTTCAGAAAAACATTAATTATGATTTTCGTTCAAGTGTTGATCGTATTATTTATGATGAACACAACGATTGGTTTGACAATTTTAACTGCACTAGGTTCATTTTTTGAAGGATTAATAAATATTAGTAAAGCAGGCATAAATTTTGTTTTTGGAGATATACAAAATAAAAATGGCTTTACGTTCTTTTTAAACGTATTACTGCCATTAGTTTTTATTTCTGTATTAATAGGCATCTTTAATTATATTAAGGTATTACCATTTATTATCAAATATGTAGGTATCGCTATTAATAAAATAACTAGAATGGGGCGCTTAGAAAGTTACTTTGCTATTTCAACAGCAATGTTTGGTCAGCCAGAAGTATATTTAACAATAAAAGATATTATTCCAAGATTATCTAGAGCGAAATTATATACAATTGCGACGTCTGGTATGAGTGCTGTTAGTATGGCAATGCTAGGTTCATATATGCAGATGATTGAACCCAAGTTCGTAGTTACAGCTGTAATGTTAAATATTTTTAGTGCACTTATCATTGCTAGTGTTATCAATCCATATAAATCTGATGATAATGATGTCGAAATTGATAATTTAACTAAATCAACGGAAACGAAATCAGTGAATGAAAAAACAGGGAAACCTAAGAAAGTTGCTTTCTTCCAAATGATAGGTGACAGTGCGATGGATGGATTTAAAATAGCTGTTGTAGTAGCAGTGATGTTGTTAGCGTTTATTTCATTAATGGAAGCGATCAATATCATTTTTGGTAGTGTAGGTTTGAATTTTAAACAGTTAATTGGTTATTTGTTTGCACCTATCGCATTCTTAATGGGGATTCCTTGGAGTGAAGCTGTTCCAGCTGGCTCTTTAATGGCTACAAAATTAATTACCAATGAGTTTGTAGCAATGCTAGATTTTAAAAATGTCTTGGGTGACGTATCAGCTAGAACACAAGGTATTATCTCAGTTTACTTAGTAAGTTTTGCTAATTTCGGTACTGTTGGTATCATCGTTGGTTCAATTAAAGGGATTAGTGATAAGCAAGGAGAAAAAGTTGCATCATTTGCTATGAGGTTGCTACTTGGTTCAACATTAGCTTCAATCATTTCAGGATCAATCATTGGCTTAGTATTGTAAATTAATTAAAGTAGAGAAATATAGAAACGTGATTCAGATGACATAGCAGTCGGAACTGAATCACGTTTTTCATAACAAAATCAAAACCCCATCACCAAGGTGGCACAATAGTGCATGATACCTTACTGATGGGGTTTCCCAACTAACATTACTTTTTCATAGCAGTTTTTGAAATGTAAGTTGATGGTTTATCTTTTTCAAATATTGTTAATCCCGTAATATCTTTTTTATGTTTTGAAGGGGCGATAAAGCTAAGTACATAAGCAAAGACAAAGGCAACAGTAAATGAAATGGTTGATACATAGAAAGGTGAGTTACCTTTACCGACGCCATTATATACATACGCAAAGATGATACCTAAAATTAATCCACAAATGACACCGAATGTATTTGTGCGTTTTGTAAAAATACCGACAGCGAATACACCTGCTAATGGAACACCGAATAATCCAGTAACAAACAAGAATAAGTCCCATAAATCATTTGAATTTGAAGCAATTAAGTATAATGACATACCAAAACCAAATATACCTGCAATAATGATGACCAAACGAGCAAAGTTAACTTCATGTCGCTCGCTACCTTTACCAAAGAAGCGCTGCTTAATATCGATTGAAATACAAGCAGAAATAGAATTTAAGCTAGATGAAATGGTAGACTGTGCAGCAGCGAAAATAGCTGCAATGAGTAATCCTGCAACAAATGGTGGCATCTCAGTTAAAATAAAATATGGCACAACAGATGACGTGTTAAATCCTTTTGGTAAAACAGCTTCATGTGCATAAAATGAGTACAACATTGTACCCATACCATAAAACAACGGTGCTGAGATTAATGCAAGGATACCATTTGTCCATAATGATTTATTTGTTTCTTTTAAGCTATCAGAAGCTTGGTATCTTTGTACGACATCTTGACTCGCAGTATATTGATACAAGTTATTAAAAATATTTCCAAGGAAAATAATGGGTATGGCAGCGGCTGCAGTATTTAGTTTCCAATTGTCAGCACTAATTAATTTTTTGTGTTCAATTGCATCTGCAAGAACAGTACCAAATCCACCTTTAATGTGCATAATACCTAAAATGATAATTACTAAAGCGCCACCTAACAATATGACACCTTGAATAAAATCACTCCATACAACACCTTCGAATCCACCTAAAAATGTATATAAAATACAAAGCAAACCAACAAGTGATGCAACAACGTAAGGGTTCATATCTGATACAGATGTGATTGCTAATGTTGGTAAGTAGATAACGATTGCAACACGTCCTAAATGGTAAACGACAAATAACAATGAGCCAATAACACGTATGCTAGGACCGAATCTAGCTTCTAAATATTCATATGCTGATGTTACTTTTAACTTTTTAAAGAAAGGGACATAGAAATAAATAAGTAATGGAATAATTGCGACGATAGCAATGTTACCAGCGATATATGACCAATCTGTTAAAAATGCTTTCTCTGGTGTCGACATAAATGTAATCGCACTTAACGTAGTAGCATAAATGGAAAAACCAACTACCCAAGATGGCAAGCGACCACTTGCAGTAAAGAAACTATTCGTACTTTGACTTGCACGCTTGGTAAAGTACACGCCAATGAATAACATAGCTAATAAATAAATGATAACGGCAACCCAGTTCAATGTGCCAAATCCAACTTCTTTCATGGGCAACTTCCCCTTTACAATGTATTGATTCTTTGATGTCTATAAATTGTATTTTGCAATGAGTTGTTCTAATGTTTGTCGATGCGCTTCGTTAAAAGGTTTGAAAGGTCGTTTTGGTAATCCAGCTTCGATACCACGGTGACGTAATATTTCTTTTAATGTAGGATAAATTCCCATTGATAAAACAGTTTCAATAATATCATTTGAATCATGTTGCAGTTGATAAGCTTCTTGAATTTGTCCTTGTTGTGCTAGGTCAAAGATTTTTCTTGCACGACGGCCATTAACATTATATGTAGAGCCGATTGCACCGTCTACGCCAGAAATGGCTGCTTGAACTAACATTTCATCGAAACCAGATAAGATTAATTTGTCTGGAAATGCTTTTCTAATACGTTCAAGTAAGAAGAAATTCGGTGCTGTATATTTAACACCTACTACTTTTTCATGGTTAAATAGTTCGCTGAATTGTTCTATAGAAATATTTACGCCAGTTAGGTCTGGAATAGCGTAAATAATCATATTGTTCTGCGTGGCTTCGATAATGTCGAAATAGTAATCTCTAATTTCTTCAAAAGTAAATGGATAGTAGAATGGTGTTACGGCAGAAAGTGCATCATAACCGAGTTCTGTGGCATATTTTCCAAGTTCAATTGATTCATTTAAGTCTAATGAACCTACTTGAGCAATCATTTTAACGTTGTCACCAACTGCGTCTTTAGCAATCTTGAAAATTTGCTTCTTTTGTTCAGTGTTTAATAAAAAGTTTTCACCAGAGCTACCATTTACATAAAGTCCGTCTAATTCTTCAGTTTCAATCGCATTCTTAGCAATTTGTTGTAAGCCTTTTTCGTTTACTTGACCGTTTTCATCGAAAGGAACAAGTAATGCTGCATACAAACCTTTTAAATCTTTGTTCATTATGAAGTCCCTCCAAAAATCATTTGATAATATAGTTTACAGTTATAATTGTAAACGCTATCATGTAATGTAACAATATATTTTTGAAAATCAAAGTCATATTTATGTATAATTAATGAAAATGTTTTTCATAACTGAAAGAACTGGAGTGAGTAAGGTGTATTACATTGCAATCGACATTGGAGGAACACAAATTAAATCAGCAGTCATTGATAAACAAATGAATATGTTTGATTATCAGCAAATACCAACACCAGACAATAAAACTGTACTTATTACTGAAAAAGTATACGAGATTGTAACGCAATATATGGAAAAATACCGCTTAATTCAACCTGTTATAGGTATTTCGACAGCGGGTGTTGTGGATGAGCAAAAAGGTGAAATAGTTTATGCTGGGCCAACCATACCAAATTATAAAGGGACAAATTTCAAACGATTACTAAAAACATTATCGCCGTATGTCAAAGTAAGAAATGATGTGAATGCAGCTTTATTAGGAGAACTAAAATTATATCAATACCCAGCTGAGCGGATTTTCTGTATGACGCTTGGTACTGGTATTGGTGGTGCGTATAAAAATGACCAAGGACATATTGATAATGGTGAGCTACATAAGGCTAATGAAGTGGGTTACTTATTATATCGACCATCCGATAATACAACATTTGAGGAACGGGCTGCGACAAGTGCTTTAAAGAAACGAATGATTGACGGAGGATTTACGAGAAGCACACATGTACCAGTATTGTTTGAAGCAGCTGAAGAAGGTGACGATATCGCAAAACATATATTAAATGAATGGGCGGAAGATGTTGCAGAAGGTATAGCTCAAATACAGATTATTTATGATCCAGGTTTGATATTAATAGGTGGTGGTATTTCGGCACAAGGAGATAAACTTATTAAATATATTGAACCCAAAGTCGCTAATTATTTACCAGCAGATTATAAATATGCACCTATTAGAACAACTATAAGTCAAAATGATGCAGCACTATATGGCTGTTTGCAATAGTTTTTCAGAGTTGAAGAAATTGCGTTTTTGAAGCGGTATTGTTAGAGATTCATTTAAATGAAAATGGTATTTAAACGAGGTTGTATAGGGTAAAGATAATTAATAATCTAATTAAAATATGACACATCATGATAATGCAAAAGCTTATTCCAGGTTGAGGATATGGCATTATTTTATTTGCGTCTAGTTCTAGTGCGGGACAGGTAAAGCTCAATAATATGAATGACATGTTGAAGTAACACAAGTAATATACGAAGTATATTTTAAAAAATGAAAAACACCTGACAACATGAAATAACAATAACGATAATTGTCTTCAGTTGCAGGTGTATAAGTTATCAATTATTTATTGTCTAGAATAATTGATTTTGTATGTTGATATGTATCACTGAGACGTTTATTTTCTAATAAATGATAGCTCACAATATCAATTAAAAATAGAGTTGCAATTTGAGTGTTTATAAATTGATGATCGGTATTACGAGACTGATCTGTAGTTAATAATACTAAATCAGCACAATCAGTCAGGTTACTACCTTCGAAATTGGTAATGGCTACAACATAAGCGCCATGGGCCCTAGCAACTTTAGCTGCCGAAATTAATTCTGAAGTATTGCCACTGTTAGACATAGCGATAAACATATCTGACTTCGATAACAGTGAGGCTGATATTTTCATCAAATGTGAGTCGGTTGTGACATTACCTTTAAGTCCCATACGAATTGTTCGATAATAAAATTCTGTAGCAGATAGCCCAGAACTGCCTAGTCCTGCGAATAATATATGACTGCTTGATTGTAATTTATCAATAAAAGTTTGAATAATGTCATTATCAATAAATTCGCCTGTTTGTTGAAGCATTTGTTGATGATATTTATGAATCCTTTGAATGATTGGGCTATTTTCAATAACAGTTTCGGTCATTTCTTGTTGAATATTAAATTTTAAATCTTGAAAATTTTCGTAGTCCAGTTTATGACTAAAGCGTGTCATTGTGGCTGGAGATGTACCAATGGCATGTGCTAAGGAGTTGATGGTTGAAAAGGCATCACTATATCCATGTTTCCTAATATAGCTTACAATTCGTTTATCTGTTTTTGTAAATAAGTGTTGATGGCGTTGAACGCGATTCTCAAATTTCATTGTGTCACCCCTTAATATTGATGATTACTATTATATATGAAAAATATTTTCAAGATAGTAAAAAGCATTGATAAAAATTATCTTAATGATATATTTTAAATGACTTTAAGTGAAAAAATGATTATGGAGTGAGGAATAATGTTACCACATGGTTTAATTGTATCTTGTCAGGCACTACCCGATGAACCGTTACATTCATCGTTTATAATGTCTAAAATGGCATTAGCTGCGTATGAAGGTGGGGCTGTAGGTATTCGCGCAAATACTAAAGAAGATATTTTAGCGATTAAAAAGACAGTAGATTTACCAGTCATTGGTATTGTAAAACGTGATTATGACGGATCAGATGTTTTCATTACAGCAACGTCAAAAGAAGTAGACGAATTGATTGAAAGTCAATGTGAAGTGATCGCATTGGATGCAACGTTACAGCAACGTCCGAAAGAAACGCTAGATGAATTGGTGGCTTACATTAGACAACATGCACCTAATGTTGAAATTATGGCTGATATCGCAACAATTGAAGAAGCAAAAAATGCAGAGCGCTTAGGTTTTGATTATATTGGTACAACATTACATGGATATACTAGCTATACAAAAGGACAGTTACTATATCAAAATGATTTCCAGTTTTTGAAAGATGTGCTGCATAGTGTTGAAGCGAAAGTCATTGCAGAAGGAAATGTTATTACGCCAGATATGTACAAACGCGTTATGGACTTAGGTGTTCATTGTTCAGTAGTAGGTGGTGCGATTACGCGACCAAAAGAAATTACGAAACGATTTGTACAAGCTATGAAAGATGAATAATTGAAATTAAATAGCGAGATGCCAGTGATTATATAAATAAACCTGTTAATATAAGAGAGGTTTATGATTAGGTAATGGGCATCTCGCTTTATTATGTTAACTGTAAAATTAAAATGAGCTTATCCAAATATGAATAACGCAAATGGAATTGTAATTAATAGGGATAATGCTACTCGTAAAAACCAAATAATTACTAACTTCCATACAGGAATTTTAATTTCTGTTGCTAAAATACATGGCACTAAAGCTGAGAAAAAGATTACTGCTGATACACTTACAACACCAACTACAAATTTTGTACTCATAGCGGCTTTAGCAACTAATAATGATGGTAAAAACATTTCTATAATTGAAATTGCTGAAGCTTTTGCGAGTAATACTTGATCTGGTATTGGGAAAATATAAATAAATGGATAATAAATATACCCTAACCAATCGATAAGTGGTGTATAGTTCGCTACAATTAGCCCCAAAAATCCTATCGACAAAATTGATGGTAGAATACCGACAGTCATTTCTAATCCATCTTTAAGGTTATCCCAAATATTTTTTAATAGAGACGGCGTTGACGCGTTCTGTTTCATTGCTTCTGCGTAAGCAGTTTTTAGTCTACTTCCTTCTATGGCAACTTCTTTGTCGCCTTCTTGGCCATCATAATATTCCGTTGATTCATTAGCAATAGGTGGCAACCAAGCTGTAATAGCAGTCACGATAAATGTAATAACCAATGTAGCCCAGAAATATAAATTCCAATGAGGCATTAAATTTAAAGTTTTAGCAACGATAATCATAAAGGTTGCTGATACTGTTGAGAAACCAGTTGCGATAATGGTTGCTTCTCTTTTGTTATACATACCTTGCTTATATACTCGATTTGTAATTAATAGTCCTAAAGAATAACTACCAACAAATGAAGCAACTGCATCAATTGCTGACTTACCAGGTGTTTTAAATATAGGACGCATAATAGGCTCCATATAAACACCGACAAACTCAAGTAATCCATAACCTACTAATAAAGAAAGTGCAATTGCACCGACAGGAATTAAAATGCTAAGTGGCATCATTAATTTTTCAAACAGAAATGGACCATAGTTTGCTTTAAATAATAAAGGTGGTCCGATTTTAAATACATACATTATACCGATAACTGCACCTGCAATTTTAAATGATGAAATGATGAAGTTAGTCATCGAAGTCATAAAAGTCCGTTTTATTAACGGTAATGCTGCACCAATAATTATCATGATAAGTGCGATATAAGGCATGAGTGGACCTAACAATGAACGAATTGCAAGATGTACATGATCCACTAATATTGTATTGTTTTCACTGATAGTAAAAGGTACAAAAAAGCAAAGTATACCAATCAAGCTATAGACATAAAAACGCCATGCACTTGGCTGTTGTGCATTTAAACGTTGATTATTCATTAAAACAACCCCTTTGTTTAAGTGAATATAAAAGATATGCGATGCAGATACCCCTTAAATACATCAGCATTTTAATTTAGAAAAATCTGAAAACTTATTTTAATTGTATAGTTTGATGTATTTACCGACCAATACAAATTAACTAATTATATATAACTTAAAACTATATTGAGTCTTAAAATAAGAAAGGAATTCAATTGTTGAATAGAATTTGAAAGCGCAAAATGAAAGAATTATAAATTCTATAAAGAAATGGTTTGAAAAGATATGATGAGAGTATAAGAACATATTATTAACTTTTTATTAATTTTGTAATATGAATTAAAAACAAATATATGTCATGTTATATTGAAGATGCAGTTGTTTTTCATTCTCAATAGGGGGTCTAAAAAATACTTTTGAGGTGATTATATGATAAGAGAACAAGAGAGAAGAAAGTATAGTATCAGAAAGTATTCTATTGGTGTGGTGTCAGTGCTAGCAGCAACAATGTTTATAGTATCAACACATGATGCAAAAGCTGCAGAAAAAATGCCAACGTCACTGTCAGGTACACAACAAGAAAAATTGAATCAATCGGGAGAACATAGGGATATTCAACGATTACAGCAAGATGAACAGTCATTAAGGCAATTAAACAACGCGCACAAAATAAATAGCGAAAGTCAAATTGGCAGACAAGCTAACGATGCGTCTCAATCATCAAAGCAACAACCAACTAAAGACGATGAAACGGATGAATCACAAAGTAATAGCAAAGTAACACGAAATTCTGATCAACAAAATGTCAATCAATTATCTAAAGATAATTCGAATAAAAGCACTAAAAATCAAGATGCTAATAAACAAAATGATATTCGTGTAGAACAGGATAATTCAGAATCAAATGCAGATGCGATAGAAGTTGATAAATCACAACCATCTGTTCAGACACAGATACCGACAACACAAGATGATAAGGCAACATCATCTTCAACTACACACTCATCAAAAGAAAAGACTACAACTGCATCGGAAATACAAGATGCATCCACAACTAATAATCCAAATCAACAGGACACACATCAAGTATCACAGCAAATTAAAGATGCTAAGCAAGATGATGCTGTTCATCAAAGACAAGACAAACCGCTAGTTAATGATTTAAATAAACATAACAATACTCAAAATTCCCCAACAATACCGACAGATAAAAATACGGATAATCAAAGACTAATTAAAGATGCACTTTTAGCACCTAAAACGCGCTCGACTACAAATGTAGCAACGGCAGATGCTAAAAAAATACATCCACTTAAAGCGAATCAAGTACAACCACTCAACAAGTATCCAGTTGTATTTGTACATGGCTTTTTAGGGTTAGTTGGCGACAATGCACCAGCATTATATCCGAATTACTGGGGTGGTAATAAGTTTAAAGTTATAGAAGAGCTGAAAAAACAAGGCTATAATGTCCATCAAGCAAGTGTCGGAGCTTTTAGTAGTAACCATGATCGTGCTGTAGAACTTTATTATTATATTAAAGGTGGACGCGTTGATTATGGCGCAGCTCACGCCGCAAAATACGGACATGAACGATATGGCAAAACATACAAAGGTATTATGCCGGATTGGGAACCAGGTAAAAAAGTACATCTAGTTGGACATAGTATGGGTGGTCAAACTATTCGTTTAATGGAAGAATTTTTAAGGAATGGTAATCAAGAAGAAATTGCTTACCATAAAGAGCATGGTGGAGAGATATCACCATTATTTGTTGGAGGTAAAAATAATATGGTTGCCTCGATTACAACATTAGGTACGCCACATAACGGTTCACAAGCGGCAGATAAATTTGGAAATACAGAGACCGTCAGAAAAATTATGTATGCATTGAATCGAATTGCAGGTAATAAATATTCAAATATCGATTTAGGTTTAACGCAATGGGGCTTTAAACAGCAACCGAATGAAAGCTATATTGATTATATGAAACGCGTGAGTAACAGTAAAATTTGGACGACAACAGATAATGCAGCATACGATTTAACGTTAGACGGATCTGCTAAATTGAATGCAATGACGAGTATGAATCCTAATATTACGTATACGACTTATACAGGTGTGTCTTCACATACTGGACCATTAGGATACGAAAATCCAGATATAGGTACGTTCTTTTTAATGGATGCAACAAGTAGAATTATTGGACATGATGCAAGAGAAGAGTGGCGTAAAAATGATGGTGTTGTACCGGTGATTTCATCGTTACATCCATCAAATCAGCCATTTGTAAATGTAACGTCTGATGAGCCGGTGACACGAAGAGGTATTTGGCAAGTTAAACCAATTTTACAAGGTTGGGATCACGTTGACTTTATCGGGATAGATTTTGCAGATTTTAAACGAAAAGGTGCAGAACTCGCAAATTTCTATACAGGTATTATTAACGACTTGTTGCGCGTTGAAGCAACTGATGAGAAAGTAGCACAATTGAAAGCAAGTTAATTAATTTGAAATGATGATTGACATGCTAAATGTATTTTAAAAATCATGTTTAGGTATATAGCTTGGTTCGCATTATTGAGCTATAAATAAAAGTGTATAAGAAAAAAACGCCTGTCTCATTAAAGTAAAGAGATAGGCGTTTTTGTTTATGATAGAGATAAATTGTATTGTTAATTGTGTTTGTCGGATTGCCGTTTATGTTGATGGCATAGTGAATTTTTGAAAAAGTGAATCGATATTACTTCGTTATTATAGCGTTCAAGAAAGCAACGACTTTGTGATAAACGGTTATTGCTTCATCATTTGGTCTACGGTCAAAATCATGCTCGTTTTTACCGACGCGTTCAAATGTGACGTCTGGAGCATGATTCATTATATGTTCACTTTCCCCAATAGGAACGTCATAGTCGCCAATACAATGCGCAATAAACACTGGTGGTAATGATTTAAGCTCATTTGGAGCTATATTATATTTTAAATCAGTATAATCAGGGACATTAATCATATTCATCCATTCACCAGTGCCACGCGCATAAACGTATATTAAGAATCTTTGCGCGATTTGATCTTGAATAATTGGTGTTGGTGAAGTCAGTTGTTTAACCATAGATTCATTAACGCTTCGGGCTATTTTAGCGTAGTAATCATTTTGAATTTTAAAAGGCTCTGTGTCGATTCGACTATAGCCATAATAATCAATAACGCCATCAATGGCTCTATCTCGTGCAATCAATAAACTTAAATATGCACCAGATGATCTGCCAAATGTGAAAATAGGGGTATTAGGGTATAGTAATTTAATAGCATCAAATGATGTGAAAATATCATCAATAATACAATCTAGACTTACTTCTGGAGATAAACGATAACTCAACTGAACTAAGTCGTATTGTTCAGTAAGTATATCGATGTATTGTTGTGGTAAATCATTTGCATTGCCAAACATGAGACCACCACCATGTATGTACACGATAGCTCCTTTAGTTGGCTGTTTTTTCGCTTTAATAATTGTATAAGGTAATGTAAAAGCATCTGTAGTAGTTACTTTATCTTTAATTTCAGTCACGATTTAATAAACTCCTTGCTTTTAATAATGGTTCAATTATAACACTGTCTTAAATTATCTATGCAACATTGGCTTAGGACGATGAATCATTATAATTTTGTTCTAATTGTCGTAATGTATCACGCGTATTCTTTTTAAGCCCCTCACCATAATCCATCATTTTAACAATATCTTTAAAAGCAGCACGCGGAATAGCTAAACTTTCTAAATCTTCCATAGAAAATCCAAGATCAATATCATCTAGACGTTGCTCTGCAAGTTTATGCACAAAGTCAGGTTCTGTCACAAAAGGGGAAGACATACCGACCATATCTGCATGTTGTAAAGCGTCTAATGCAGATTCTGGAGAATTTATACCGCCACTGGCAATTAATGGAATACGTCCAGCTAAATGTTCGTAGACAATTTGATTAACAGGACGACCAAAATGTTTGCCGGGTGTTCTTGATGTGTTTTGATAAATATGACGTCCCCAACTAGCAATCGCTAAATACTGGATATTGGCAATTTCCAACACCCAATCTATTAGTTGATTGAATTCATCTATGGTATATCCTAAATCACTACCTCTTGTTTCTTCCGGCGTTGCACGAAAGCCTAAAATAAAGTTGGCAGGTGCTTCTTTATCAATCACATCTTGTACTGCACGCATAACTTCTAAGCACAATCTTGCGCGATTTTCTAATGTATCAAAACCATATTGATCTGTTCGCTGATTTGAAAATGTTGAGAAAAATGTTTGGATGAGTAAACGTTGCGCAATTGAAATTTCCACACCATCAAATCCTGCTTTAATCGCTCGTAATGTAGCATCACTATATTGTTGAATAATTTCATTAATTTTATCTTGTGTCATAGCAATGACTTCATGTTGAATGGGCGAATGTAATGTCATCGGACTAGGTCCATATACTTTTCCAAAATTTAAAATTGCTTGATTTGAAAAACGACCAGCATGAGCTAGTTGAATTATAGCGAGATTACCATGTTGCTTCATGGTAGTTGCCATGTCGGTTAATCCAGGTATACATGCATCATGATCAATGTTGAACCCATATTCAAATAATTGACCATATGGCTCAATGTAGGCAGCACCAGTTACTTGCATGCCTGCTGAATTAGAGCGACGTGCAGCGTAAGCTAAGTCTGCTTGAGTAATATAGCCATCTTTTGTAGATGAATTTACAGTCATTGGTGATAATACAAAACGATTTGCTATGTTAATGCCATTAGGTAATTGGAGTGGTTGTAAAAGTGGTTTGTATCGGTACATGCAAATTTTCCTTTTCTATTCGATATTGCTTTCAAATTACCATGTAAAGCTTGAATAAGCAATTATGAGTAAGCAACTTCATGTAGCGTGTTAATGGAATTCTTATAATAAAAGAGGTATTACAATACTTTAATTTTATTTAAAAAATGTGAATCAAATACTGAAAAAGTGAAGCGAAAATATATAAAATCTAATTGAAAAACGTTATCATATACGTGGGTATCATAAATGGGAATGGTAATTATAAAGTTATAATGTAATGTCAACTTTATATTAAATAAAAGTTTGGAGATGAGGATTTGGTTGAATTAAGCGTATTAGATTATGCCTTAATAGATGAAGGTAAGGATGCGCAAATGGCATTACAAGATTCAGTGACACTTGCAAAATTAGCAGATCAACTAGGTTATAAACGTATTTGGTTTACTGAACATCATAATGTGCCAGCATTTGCATGTAGTAGTCCAGAACTGATGATGATGCATGTTTTGTCACAGACATCAAGGATTCGTGTTGGTTCTGGTGGCGTGATGTTGCCTCACTATAGTCCTTATAAAATTGCTGAGCATTTTAGAATGTTGGAGGCTTTATACCCAAATCGTGTTGATTTAGGTATTGGAAATAATCCAGGTACTACGATGGTAAAACAAGCATTAGACGGTGAAAATCCAACATATGATAATTACGAAGAAGCGATTAAGTTATTGTGCCAATTTGTTACTACTACGGATAAACCTAGTGCACATAATTTAGGTGTACAGCCACATTTACTTCATTTTCCTGAAATGTGGTTACTAAGTAGTAGTCCCTCCTCTGCCAAAATAGCAGCAGAACAAGGTATAGGGCTATCAGTTGGAACATTTTTACTGCCAAATAAAGAGATGATCCAGTCTGCAAAGCATAACATTGACATTTATAAAACGAATTTCCAAGTGTCGACACTTAAAATGAATGCAAAGGTGATGGCATCAGTGTTTGTTATCGTTGCTGATAAGGAAGAAGATGTTGCTAAATTACAACATGCCTTAGATGTCTGGTTATTAGGAAAATTACAATTTGCAGAGTTTGATTATTTTCCTTCAGTGAAAACAGCACAAAATTATAAATTGAATGAGCGAGACAAAGAGATGATTCAAGCGCATCGTGCACGTATAATGGCAGGTACAAAAGATCAAGTTAAAGCACAGTTAGATGATTTTATTGCTAAGTTTGAAGTTGATGAAATGTTAGTCGCACCGCTAATTCCTGGCATTGAACAGCGTTGCAAAACATTAGAATTACTTGCAGAAGTTTATTTATAGGATTTTTAAGTAGAAGTGAAAGGATGAGGTTTAGATGAAAAAGTTAGCCAATTATTTATGGGTAGAAAAAGTTGGAGATCTATATGTATTTAGTATGACACCTGAATTACAAGATGACATTGGAACGGTAGGCTACGTAGAATTTGTAAGTCCAGATGAGGTGAAAGTCGATGACGAAATCGTTAGTATCGAAGCGTCGAAAACGGTGATTGATGTACAGACGCCTTTGTCAGGAACGATTGTTGAGCGTAATACGAAAGCGGAAGATGAACCAAATATTTTAAATTCTGAAAAGCCAGAAGAAAATTGGTTGTTCAAGTTGGATGATGTGGATAAAGAAGCACTCAATGCATTACCGGAGGCGTAAATGAAGACGTTGAAGACAAATGAAGAACGATTAGAATATTTAATCGATTATATGTGGCGAGAACGAAATGACAATAATGAATTAGAGATGCCAACATCATTTGAAGCAATGTGGGAATTATATCGAGGTTTAGCTAATGTAAGACCAGCCTTACCTGTTAGTGAGACATATTTAGCCGTTCAAGATGCGTTGTTAAGTGATTTGAACCGCCAACATGTTATGGATGTAAATGATTTGAAGCCGATAAAAGGAGACAATATCTTTGTTTGGCAAGGTGATATTACCACATTGAAGATTGATGCGATTGTAAACGCGGCGAATAGTCGCTTTTTAGGGTGTATGCAAGCAAATCATGATTGTATTGATAATATTATTCATACAAAAGCGGGTGTCCAAGTTCGATTAGATTGTGCAGATATTATTCGACAGCAAGGGCGCAAAGAAAGTGTTGGTAACGCTAAAATGACGCGTGCATACAATTTGTCTGCAAAGTATATTGTGCATACGGTAGGGCCTCAAATACGTCGATTGCCTGTTTCAAAGATGAATCAGGACTTGTTAGCTAAATGCTATTTGAGTTGTCTTAAATTGGCAGATCAACAAAGTTTAAATCATATAGCATTTTGTTGTATTTCAACAGGCGTTTTTGCTTTTCCTCAAGATGAAGCAGCTGAAATCGCAATTCGAACAGTACAACAATACCTTGCTGATACAAATTCAAAATTAAAAGTCGTATTTAATGTATTTACAGAGAAGGATTTACAATTGTATGAGGAGGCATTTAATCGTGGTACAGAACAATGAATGGAAAGCGATGTCTCTTATTACAAATGAAAATACAACACAGACGGATATATTACGTACTGCAATTGAGGAAGCGGAGGCAATAGTCATTGGCATTGGTGCGGGCATGTCTGCATCGGACGGCTTTACATATGTTGGGGAACGCTTTACAAAAAATTTCCCTGACTTTATTGAAAAGTATCGTTTCTTTGATATGTTGCAAGCGAGTTTGCATCCGTACGGAAGTTGGCAAGAATATTGGGCATTTGAGAGTCGATTTATCAAATTAAACTATTTAGATCAACCTGTAGGTCAGTCTTACCTCGCTTTAAAAGCACTAATGAAAGATAAAAAATATCACATCATAACTACAAATGCAGATAATGCTTTTGAGGTTGCTGATTATGATATGACTCATGTATTTCATATACAAGGAGAGTATATTTTGCAGCAATGTAGTCAGCATTGCCACGCGCGAACATATCGTAATGATGACTTAATTCGTGAAATGGTAGTGGCACAACAAGACATGCGTATTCCTTGGGATATGATTCCAAGATGTCCAAAATGTGATGCTCCAATGGAAGTTAATAAACGTAAAGCAGAAGTTGGCATGGTTGAAGATGCAGATTTTCAGGCACAATTACAACGTTATAATACATTTCTAGAGCAACATCAAGATGATAAAGTATTGTATTTGGAAATTGGAATTGGTTATACAACGCCACAGTTTGTGAAACATCCGTTTCAGCGTATGACGCGTAAAAATGAAAATGCACTTTATATGACGATGAATAAAAAAGCTTATCGTATTCCAAAATCGATTCAAGATCGTACAATTCATTTAACCGACGATATTTCAACGTTAATTACAACAGAACTCCAGAACGACAGCATAACGAAAAATAACAACATAGGAGAAACAGAAGATGTACTTAATAGAACCGATTAGAAATGGTGAATATATTACTGATGGTGCGATTGCACTCGCCATGCAAGTGTATGTTAATCAGAATATCTTTTTAGGTGAAGATATTTTATTCCCTTATTATTGTGATCCAAAAGTGGAAATTGGTCGTTTTCAAAATACTGCTATAGAAGTGAATCAAGATTATATAGATGAACACCACATTCAAGTAGTTCGTAGAGATACTGGTGGTGGTGCTGTATATGTTGATAAAGGTGCCGTCAATATGTGTTGTATTTTAGAACAAGATACATCGATTTATGGTGATTTTCAACGATTTTATCAGCCGGCAATAAAGGCATTGCATACATTAGGCGCAACAGATGTGATACAGAGTGGCAGAAATGATTTAACACTGAACGGTAAAAAAGTATCAGGTGCAGCAATGACATTAATGAATAATCGTATTTATGGCGGTTATTCTTTATTACTTGATGTCAATTATGAGGCGATGGATAAGGTGTTAAAACCAAATCGTAAAAAGATTGCATCGAAAGGTATTAAATCAGTAAGAGCACGCGTTGGTCATCTGCGAGAGGCGCTTGATGAAACCTATCGTGATATAACAATTGAAGCATTCAAAAATTTAATGGTGACACAGATTTTGGGAATCAATGATATTAAAGAGGCAAAACGATATGAATTAACGGATGCAGATTGGGAAGCGATTGATGAATTAGCTGATAAAAAGTATAAAAATTGGGATTGGAATTATGGCAAGTCACCTAAATATGAATACAATCGAAGTGAAAGATTATCTTCAGGTACAGTAGACATTACAATTTCTGTTGAACAAAATCGTATCGCAGATTGTCGTATTTATGGGGATTTCTTTGGACAAGGTGATATTAAAGATGTGGAACAAGTGTTACAAGGTACAAAAATGACAAGAGAAGATTTATTGCATCAATTAAATAATATAGACATTACTTATTATTTTGGGAAAGTGACAGCAGAAGCATTAGTAGATATGATTTTAAGTTAATATTGGTATTTTATGTATGCTGAATCATTGGAAGTGTTTGCTTGTTATTGAAAAGGTGACAATAGTGTGTGGGTGAAGGTTGAACATATGAGTGGAAATTATTGCCTTTAACTATTCAAAGTATGATATTTATATGGTTTTTGTTTCTAAATGATTGGGTATTTGAAAATAGATGACTTTAATATTTTAAGGAATATAACGATGTTTACTTTTATAATTCATATAGAATATTAAGCAATATAAGTCTGTTGATATATACAAAAATTTAATGACTGTTATAATGGATAATCAATAGAGACAAAGAGGAGATTATATGATGAATAATAAAGTGTTGGTAACAGGTGGTACTGGTTTTGTTGGTATGCGTATTATTTCGCGATTATTAGAACAAGGTTATGACGTACAAACAACGATACGTGATTTAAGTAAAGCTGATAAAGTAATTAAAACGATGCAAGACAATGGTATTTCAACAGATAAACTTGCATTTGTTGAAGCGGATTTATCACAAGATGAACATTGGGATGAAGCAATGAAAGATTGCAAGTATGTCTTGAGTGTTGCATCTCCGGTGTTTTTCGGTAAAACAGACGATGCAGAAGTGATGGCGAAGCCTGCAATTGAAGGTATACAACGTATTTTGAGAGCGGCACAACATGCGGGTGTTAAACGTGTGGTAATGACTGCAAACTTTGGTGCAGTTGGTTTTAGTAATAAAGATAAAAATTCAATCACAAATGAAAGTTACTGGACAAATCAAGATGAACCAGGCTTATCAGTATATGAAAAATCAAAATTATTAGCTGAAAAGGCAGCATGGAATTTTGTTGAGAATGAAAATACGACAGTAGAATTTGCCACAATAAATCCAGTTGCTATTTTCGGTCCATCATTAGATGCGCATGTTTCAGGAAGTTTCCATTTGTTGGAAAATTTATTAAATGGTTCAATGAAACGCGTGCCGCAAATTCCATTGAATGTTGTTGATGTCAGAGACGTAGCTGAACTGCACATTTTGGCAATGACAAATGAACAGGCTAATGGCAAGCGATTTATTGCTACGGCTGATGGACAAATTAATTTGTTGGAAATTGCAAAATTAATTAAAGAAAAGCGACCTGAAATAGCTCAAAAAGTTTCTACTAAAAAATTACCAGACTTTATTTTGAGTCTAGGTGCTAAATTTAATCATCAAGCTAAAGAAGGTAAACTTTTATTAGATATGAATCGAAATGTAAGTAACGAACGTGCAAAAACACTTCTTGGTTGGGAACCGATTGCTACTCAAGAAGAAGCTGTTTTAGCAGCTGTCGATAGTATGGCTAAGTATCATTTAATATAATACAAAACACCGTCCAAAAATAAGTGACATGCCTTTTGATAGAAGGAAAGTACACTCAACTTGTGACGGTGTTTTTGTTTATATATTATTGTTGTGCTTTTTGACGACCTTTTAATAAAATCGCTGTAGCTCCTACGATGATAATAAATAGAACAGCACCAAATAATCCCATATATTTTACTGCGTTACCAAATACAATACCGACAGCTAAAAAGTCTGTATCGGAGAATGTTGTTGCTGCACCACCTAACTCACCTAAAAATGGTAAGAATAATAAAGGTAAGAATGTAATCAGGATACCATTAAGAGCAGCTCCTGCAACCGCCCCTTTAATACCGCCTCTTGCGTTACCGAAGACTGCGGCAGTTGCACCTAAGAAGAAGTGTGCCACAACGCCTGGTAAAATAACGACGCCACCAAATAAGAATAAGATAAACATACCGATGACACCTGTAATAAAGCTGACAAAGAACCCGATTAACACAGCGTTTTGTGCATAAGGGAATACAATAGGGCAGTCTAACGCAGGTTTAGAATTTGGTACAAGTTTTTCAGAGATACCTTTAAATGCTGGAACGATTTCAGCTAAGATTAATCGCACACCTGTTAAAATGATAAATACACCAGCGGCAAATGTGACACCTTGAATTAATGAAAAGACAATAAAGTTTTGTCCGTTACTAATTGATTGGTGTACATAACTGACACCTGCAAACAAACAGGCAATGAAATAAAGTAATGCCATTGTAATAGAAATACTAATTGTGCTTTCTCGTAAAAAACTTAATCCTTTTGGAAATTTAATATCTTCTGTTGATTTAGACTTCCCTTCAAATAATTGACCTATGGCACCTGCAGCAAAGTAACTGATTGAACCGAAATGCCCTAATGCTACTTGATCATTGCCAGTAATTTTACGCATCGTAGGTTGGAGTAGTGCAGGTAAGACTGCCATGATTAATCCTAATACAAGTGCGCCGATAACAATCGTTAGCCATCCCTTAATATGACTCACTGTTAAAATAATTGCTAAAAATGCTGCCATGTAAAATGTATGGTGTCCTGTTAAAAAGATATATTTTAAGTTAGTAAAACGTGCAATTAAGATATTTACTATCATGCCGCAGACCATAATCAGTGCGGCTGTTGTTCCAAAATCTTTTAAGGCAAGTGAAACGATGGCTTCATTATTTGGAACAATGCCTTGAACACCGAAAGCATGCTGGAATATTTTTCCAAATGGTTCAAGTGAACGAACAACTACGTCGGCACCGGCACTTAAAATTAAGAATCCCAATATTGTTTTAATGGTACCTGAAGTAATCGTAGCGGCAGGTTTTTTCTGGACAATTAAACCAATAAAAGCAATCAGGGCAACAAGAATTGCTGGTTGGCTTAAAATATCGACAATGAAATTAAGGATTGATTGCATAAGTCTAACCTCCTTTAAATAATGTTAAGTTGTTGTAATTTTTCTTCAAGCTTTTGCTGCAATTCTGCTTTGTCTAAAATGTTATCAAGGATTAAGACTTCGCCTAGACGTTCGGCATTTTCAGCTAAATCTCTACCACAAATAAATAAGTCTGCCATTTCTGGACTAGCCGTCATAATGTCACTGTGCTCAACTTCTATATCAGATGGTGCATTAAGTTGTTTCAATGCTTCTTGTGCATTCATTTCTACCATAAAACTACTACCTAAGCCGTGGCCACATACTACTAAAATTTTCATATTAATCATGCTCCTTTAAAATAGTTGTAATTTCTTGTGCATTTTTTGCATTTAATAATTGCTGGACTGTTTGATTATCACCTAATAGTGTTGCTAAATTTTGCAATATAGATAAGTGTGAATGATTGTCGATGGCACTTAATACGAATATGAGAGATGCATAATGATTTTCATCGCAAAACGCCACGTGTTGATTCAACTTTAATAGACTTAATCCAACTTGATGCACGTTATTATTGGGGCGTGCATGTGCAATTGCAATTTCAGGTGCGATAACGATGTATGGTCCTAATTCATTTACACTTTCAATCATTGCTTCAACATAACCTTGTTCAATAACTTGTTCTTGTAATAAAGGTTGCGAAGCTACAGTAATGGCTTCATGCCAATTATTGACTTGTTCTTTTACAATGATCCGTGTTGTGGTCAAAATGTCTAATGCCACGATGTTAAACCTCCTTTGTCTTAGTTACAGCGATGTGTTGCTTAATTTTACAAATTTTCCCATCTAAGAAATCTTGTCGAGATAAGTCGTTACTTAATAGTTCACTTAGTTGTCCTAGTGCTTTTAAATGTGCATTGGGATGATCCGTTGCCAATGTAATCACAAGGTATACAGGATCATTTGCTTTGCTACCAAATTCAACACCTTCAGTAAAATAAGTTAATGAAAAGCCGACACCATTGTGTACATATTCAGTTCCAGCGTGAATTAGTGAAATGTGTGGACTAATCACCATATATGACCCGAATTGTTCAAATTGATTTAAAATTGCTTCTATATAATTGGGACCAACAATATTATCTTTTATTAAAGGTTGAACTGATACAGTAACTGCTTCATTAATTGATAGTGATTGTGTGTTTACACTGATACGGTGTTCGGGTAGTAAATCAGCTAATGACTTACCTTCAGTAGCCATTTTTATTACACGCTTTTCTCTAGCATCATTAATGAGTTGATTTAATTTTTGGCGTGATTGCTCATTGATGAACGGATCGACGTTTATAACGGGTACTACTGAAATATCGCACGGTACGGTTGAAATCACATAGTCAATGTTATTTTGAATTAACTGCTTTTCATCTAACTGATAGATAGAATAGGCGTCCCAAATATTAAATTCTGGATAAAGATGATTTAATTTTGATTTTAAAAGTTGAGATGTGCCAATACCTGATCCACAAAGTAAGACAACTTTAATCATTAATTGTTTATTTGTTGCGCCGCGTTCCATACTTGATGCAAAGTGAATTGCAATAAATGTTAATTCATCTTCATTGAAACTAATAGCTGTATCTTTTTCTATCGTACTAATATGTTTGCTGATTGCATCGACAACTTGAGGATAGCGCTTATGCACTTCTTGTTTTAATGGATTAGCTTGTATCATATCGTATTTAATTCGATGTATAGCTGGCTTTATATGTGTGAGCAAACTGGTATGCAGTTTATGGTCATTTGACATATCAATTCCTAATTCTTGGCTAACACAAGTGATGAATTCTTGGATGTTTTCTGATAAAACATGTTGTTCATTTATATTGGTAGATATAGTACAATCAGTCATTTTTGAACCAAGTAAATGTAACGTGATGAAGATAATTTCAGATTCTGGAAATTTGACATTACAACTGCTTTCCAAGTTTTCTTTAATTTTTGAAGCTATAGCATACTGTTTAGTATGGCGCCATTTATCAATTTCTTTTGCAGGTATGGCAAATGAAAAGTTTTCGTTTAGTCGCTGAATCGCAATGAGTATATGATAAATTAAGCCATCAATGGCAGACTGTACTAGATGATAATTTTCACGGTTTAATGTATTGATTATAGCTTGCCTTACAATTGCAATAGCTTGTGAATTGAAAATATCTGCTTCGATAAATGGCGCTGCTTGTTTCATGTATTGACGAATGAAATGAGCATATGCTTTTCGATATTGATCTTCTTCACCAACAATATTAAATCCTTTATTATGAATATAATTTAGTTTTAAATGATAATGTGCTAATCGCTTTTGAATAATCTTAATGTCATCAGCAATGGTGCGACGAGAAACATTGACGTCATGGGCAAGCTGTTTTGTTGAAATTGGCTCAGATGTTTCGAATAATTTTAAAGCAATATGAGTCAGTCGTTCATCCTTTGAAAAATGAATTTGATTTGTTATGCGTTGTTCTAACTCATTTAAAAGTGTTGAATCATTAGTTATTATTTTAATGCCAGCTGCTTTATTGCGAATGACTTGATATTGGTATGTTTCTGCATATTGTTCGATGTACGATATATCATATTGAATGGTACGTGGCGTTACACCAAGTTGGTCAGCGATATTGTTGATTGGGATAAACGTTTGTTCTTGAACTAAAAGATACAAAATTTCAATTTGTCTATGACTTAGCAACGTAATTTCCTCCTATGTATAATTGTAAGCGATTACTTAATTGCGTAGATATGCAATCTCTTTCATATTTTAATCCGAAAAATTGCATATCAAAATGTTAAAATACTAGATTTTATGAAAACTTTTAAAATAAATTCTCAAATTTTGTTGACAATTAGAAATCATCGCTGTATATTTAGTTAGACATCTAACGAAATGGTGGTGCAATTCATGGAGTACACTTATTCTTATTTATTTCGAATGATAAGTCACGAAATGAAACAAAAAGCAGATCAAAGACTTGAGCAATTTGATATAACGAATGAACAAGGCCACACTTTAGGTTATCTTTATGCGCATCAGCAAGACGGACTTACGCAAAATGATATTGCTAAAGCATTGCAACGAACAGGGGCGACCGTAAGTAATTTACTGAAGAACCTTGAAAGGAAAAAGCTTATTTATCGTTACGTTGATGCACAAGATACGCGAAGAAAGAATATTGGATTGACAACTTCTGGTATTAAGCTTGTAGAAGCATTCACTTCGATATTTGATGAAATGGAACAAACGCTTGTATCACAGTTTTCTAAAGAAGAAAACGAACGCATGAAAGAAAATCTAACTAAAATGTTATCTAGTTTAAAATAAATGATAAACGTGACTGGTAAAAATACAGTCGCTTTATCTTTGATGATATAGTTAGATATCTAATTATTAGCGAACTAATTATTATAAAGGACAAGGAGTATTGAACAATGAAAGACGAACAATTATATTATTTTGAGAAATCACCAGTTTTTAAAGCAATGATGCATTTCTCTTTACCAATGATGATAGGAACTTTATTAAGTGTTGTTTATGGGATTTTAAACATTTACTTTATAGGATTTTTAGGAGATAGCCATATGATTTCTGCTATTTCACTTACACTACCAGTATTTGCCATCTTAATGGGTCTAGGTAATTTATTTGGAATTGGTGGCGGCACATACATTTCACGTTTATTAGGCGCTAAAGATTACAGTAAAAGTAAGTTTGTAAGTAGCTTTTCGATTTATGGTGGGATTGTATTAGGAATTATAGTTATTTTAGCTACAATTCCATTTAGTGATCAAATTGCGATGATTTTAGGAGCAAAAGGCGAAACTTTAGCATTAACAAGTAATTATTTGAAAGTAATGTTTTTAAGCGCACCGTTTGTTATTTTATTCTTTATTTTAGAACAATTTGCGCGTGCAATTGGTGCACCAATTATATCTATGATTGGTATGTTAGCTAGTGTAGGATTAAATATTATATTAGATCCAATTTTAATTTTTGGCTTCGATTTAAATGTTGTTGGTGCAGCTTTGGGTACTGCTATCAGTAATGTTGCAGCGGCTGTTTTCTTTATTGTTTACTTTATGAAAAATAGTGATGTTGTATCTGTGAATATTAAATTTGCGAAACCTAATAAAGAAATGCTTTCAGAAATCTTCAAAATTGGTATTCCAGCATTTTTAATGAGTATTTTAATGGGATTCACAGGTTTAGTATTAAATTTATTCTTGGCACATTATGGTAACTTTGCAATCGCAAGTTATGGTATTTCATTTAGACTTGTACAATTCCCTGAGCTTATTATCATGGGGTTATGTGAAGGTGTGGTACCTTTAATTGCGTATAACTTTATGGCAAACAAAGGTCGTATGAAAGATGTCATTAAAGTAGTTATTATGTCTATTGGTGTTATATTTGCAATTTGTATGATTGCTGTATTTACTATTGGACATCATATGGTAGGCCTATTTACTACTGATCAACAAATTGTTGAAATGGCTACATTTATTTTAAAAGTAACAATGACATCATTACTTTTAAATGGTATTGGCTTCTTATTCACTGGTATGCTTCAAGCGACTGGTCAAGGTCGTGGAGCTACAATTATGGCTATTTTACAAGGTGCAATTATCATTCCAGTATTGTTTATCATGAATGGTTTATTCGGATTAACTGGCGTTATTTGGTCATTGCTAATTGCTGAGTCACTTTGTGCATTTGCTGCAATGTTAATTGTTTATTTATTACGTAATCGTTTAACAGTTGATACATCTGAATTAATAGAAGGTTAATCGCTTAATACACTTCCAATTTGGTATATTGCCGTTGGGAGTGTTTTTTTATTAACGTTTAGGGAGTGTTATGATAATAAGATATTAAACTGAGGGGGCAAATAATGTATAAATCAATAAAGATATTAGAAAAGGTTTTTAGTGTGGAATTGGAAGCCATAGACATAATTGAAGAAAAATATAATAAAGAATATGAAGCTTTAACATTTAACTATAAAGAAAAGATTTACAAAAGTAGATTAGCAAAGAAAACGCCGAATAAATCGGGATATTTCGTGACATGTTGGACTAAAAACGAAGATAATTATAATCGACCATACAAAATAGATGAATTTGCAGATTACCTGATTGTTGCTGTTATCGATGATGAATTAAATGGTTACTTTCTATTTCCTAAAGAAGTATTAGTTGAAAAAGGTATTTTAGCTTCATCTAAGTATCAAGGGAAAATGGCTTTTAGAGTTTATCCGACATGGTGCAATGATTTGAATCAAATGGCACAACGTACACAAAATTGGCAATGCAATTATTTTTTGAATATTAATAAAAAAGTCATATGACTGAACTTATAAGAGATGAATAGATCATCTTTCGATAAGGTAAGCATATGACTTTATTTTAATTTGTATTAATGATGAACGGTTTCTTGACCGACTTTATTCCAAGTTAGGATAAAGCTTAACATTGCAAACACACTAATTGCTGTTAATAAAATAAAACCAACATCCCAGCCAAATTTATCTACTACGGCACCTAGGACTATGTTAGCCATAACGGCGCCAAATAGATATCCGAATAAGCCTGTTAATCCTGCAGCTGTTCCTGCAGCTTTTTTAGGAACATAGTCTAAAGCTTGTAAACCAATTAACATAACTGGTCCATATATTAAGAAACCGATGGCAATTAATGAAACATTATCTAACCAAGCATTGCCTGGAGGATTTAACCAATAAATTAATACAAACACTGTAACGCCTAACATAAAGAAGAAACCTGCTGGTCCGCGACGTCCCTTGAATAATTTATCAGAAATATATCCACATAATAATGTACCTGGAATACCAGCCCATTCATAAAGGAAGTATGCCCATCCTGATGCTTTTAAGTCGAAGTGTTTTTCTTCGCTTAAATATACGGGTGCCCAATCAAGTACACCGTAGCGGACGAAATAAACGAAGATATTCGCAAATGCAATAGCCCATACCCATTTATTGTTTAGTACATATTTAAATAAAATTTCTTTTGTTGTTAATTCCGTTTCTAGCGTCTTTTTATCGCTTGTTGCAAAGTCATTTTTATAAACTTCAATTGGAGGTAAACCTTGAGACTGTGGTGTGTCTCTAATCAGTACATATGAAATTGCTGCTATGATAAGTGCTAAAAGTGCAGGATAAATAAATACACCTTCAAAGCCTTTTAAATAACCGAAATTGATGAATGCTGTTGTTGTAATACCCCAAGCAGCAATTGGCGCCATAATACCGCCACCAACATTATGTGCAACATTCCATAGGGCAGTCTTACTTCCGCGTTCACTTACACTAAACCAGTGAACGAGCACTCGACCTGATGGTGGCCAGCCCATACCTTGAAACCATCCATTTAAGAATAATAGGATAAACATAATGCCTATACCTGATGTGAAAAATGGTACAAATCCCATTAATAAATTGACGATAGCTGTCAGAGCTAATCCAAGAACTAAGAAAATCCGCGCATTACTCCGATCACTCACAGTACCCATAAAGAATTTACTGAATCCGTATGCGATGGAAACAGCAGATAATGCAAATCCAAGTTCTGCTTTTGTAAAGCCCTGTTCTTGTAATGCTGGCATAGCTAGTGAAAAGTTTTTGCGTAACAGATAATATCCGGCGTAACCGATAAAGATACCAAGGAATACTTGGAGACGTAATCGTTTATAGGTATCATCTATCTGATTTTCTGGCAAAGGCTTAATATGCTTTGCAGGTTTAAGAAAATTCATAAAATCCTCCTTAATATGTATTTATATGCATTTTGTGAGATAAATTAATAGTAGACATGTATGAAAGCGTTGTCAATACACTTTTTAAAATAGCGAAGAATAAGTGGTATGCAGATATAAATAAATTTTAAACCATAATTTGTTGTTTAGCTTAAAGTTATAATTATGCAATTATTTTGAATGATTACTTAAATATATTCTGTGATGATGATAGTGAAAAGTAAGTTTGAAAATGTATTAATGAGGTAAATGGCAAAAAACTATCTTTTTTATGGATGTTGATATAAAATTTATACTAATAGGAGGGATTATATGAATATAGTAGGGCACCATCACATATCAATGTATACAAAAGACGCAAAACTTAATAAGGATTTTTACACAAATATACTCGGTTTAAGGTTAGTAGAGGTATCAGTTAATCAAGATAGTCCAACAATGTATCATTTATTTTATGGTGATGAAATTGGATCAGCTGGCACACTTTTAACATTTTTTGAAATTCGAGATGCAGGTCATAAACGCCAAGGTACAGAGTCTATTTATAGATTATCATTATTAGTACCAGACGCTGAAGCACTTCAATTTTATGAATCACGACTTCATGATAATAGTATTAAGACAGAACGTTTAAACTATCTCGGACAAGAGGCAATTGCTTTTAAAGATGTAGATGATTTAGAAGTACTATTAATTGCAAATGATAACTATGAAATCCCTCATAAATGGAAGACTAATACTTATAGTGACATTCCTGAACAATTTCAAATTTTAGGATTAGGGCCAGTAGAATTAAGAGTTAGAGATGCGAAACGTACGATTGAATTTTTAGAAAATATATTAGGCTATCAAATGAAAGAAGGTTTTGAACATAGTGTAATGACTGTTGCACCGAAAGGGTTATATTCTGATTTTGTAGTTGTTGAACAACAAGGCGAACGAGAAAGACCAGGACGTGGTTATATCCATCATATTGCAGTAAATACACCGAAATTGAGTGATTTAGATGCAATTTACAAGAAATTACAACTACAACCACAAAATAATTCAGGCATTATAGATCGTTATTTCTTTAAATCTTTATATTATCGACATAATTCAATTATGTATGAATTCGCGACTGAAGAACCTGGATTCACTGTAGATACATCTGTTGAAGATTTAGGGAATAACTTAAACTTACCGGGCTTTTTAGAAGAGAAACGTGAACAAATAGAAAGTAAGTTACACAAAATGTAAAGGAGTATGTCTGATGGCAAAATTAGAGATGAATAAAAATGCACCGTTAGAATTTGGGTTATATTCATTAGGGGAGCATCTATTAAATCCATTTAAAGGTGAAAAAATAAGTTATGAGCAACGTATTAATGAAATTATTGAAGCAAGTAAGTTAGCTGATGAAGCGGGTATTGATGTCTTTGCTGTTGGTGAAAGTCATCAGGAACATTTTACGACGCAAGCCCATACAGTAGTATTAGGTGCCATCGCTCAAGCTACAAAGAATATTAAAGTCTCAAGCTCATCAACTATTATTAGTGCAACAGATCCTGTAAGAGTATTTGAAGATTTTGCGACGTTAGATTTAATTTCGCATGGCAGAGCTGAAATTGTTGCAGGTAGAGCATCAAGAACAGGTATCTTTGAATTATTTGGGTATGATTTAAAAGATTATGATGAATTATTTGAAGAAAAGTTAAATCTACTTCTAGAGTTAAATAAAACAGATCGTATTACTTGGTCTGGAAAATATCGTCCAGAACTTAGAAATATGAAAATATTCCCAAGACCAATCGATGATACATTGCCAATATGGCGTGCTGTTGGCGGACCACCTGCAAGTGCAATTAAAGCTGGTAAACAAGGTGTTCCGATGATGATTACTACACTTGGTGGTCCAGCAATGAACTTTAAAGGTTCTATAGATGCATATCGCCAAGCGGCAACTGAAGCAGGTTTTGATGCTTCTCCTGAGTCATTACCGGTAAGTACAGCAAGTTTATTTTATACAGCGGAAACAACGCAGGATGCTATGAGAGAGTTTTATCCACATTTGAATACGGGCATGTCATTTATCCGTGGCGTTGGATATCCAAAACAACAGTTTGCTAATTCTCCGGATTATCGTGAAGCGTTAATGGTTGGAAGTCCTCAACAAATTATTGAAAAGATATTGTATCAACATGAGTTGTATGGTCATCAACGCTTTATGGCTCAGTTAGATTTTGGTGGTGTACCTTTCGAAAATGTGATGAAAAATATAGAATTAATTGGTAACGAAATCATACCAGCTATTAAAAAGCATTTATCAAAATAGGAGGATAGTCATGATGAATATTGTATTATTGTCAGGCTCAACAGTCGGTTCTAAAACGAGAACTGCTATGGATTATTTAAAAAATGAATTAGAAGTCATCAATGAGGGACATCAAATAGAGTTGATGGATTTAAGAGATCTTGAATTAGAGTTTAGTGTTGGAAAGAACTATTTAGATACTTCAGGTGATGTGTACAAATTGACGACCTCTTTAATGCAGGCTGATGTGATTTTTATCGGTTTTCCAATTTTTCAAGCTTCCATACCAGGTTCTTTGAAAAATGTGTTTGATCTACTTCCGGTCAATGCGTTTCGTGACAAAGTAATAGGACTGATAGCTACAGCAGGTTCTAGCAAACACTATTTAATTCCTGAGATGCATTTAAAACCAATCCTTAGTTATATGAAAGCACATACGATGCAAACATATGTATTTATTGAAGAAAAAGACTTTTTGAATCAACAAATCGTTAATGATGATGTTGTATTTCGTTTAAAAACATTGGCGCAATCCACAATGCGAACTGCTAAAGTACAGCAGCAAGTGATTGAAGAAGAAAATAACCAATATGACTTTTAAAGG
Organism: Staphylococcus roterodami; assembly: GCA_022493055.1. Lineage (NCBI taxonomy): Bacteria > Bacillati > Bacillota > Bacilli > Caryophanales > Staphylococcaceae > Staphylococcus > Staphylococcus roterodami. The sequence continues at coordinate 343,683 of CP092781.1, forward strand.
TCAAAAGATAAGACGCCCGGTCCACTAAATTATGTAATGCCTTCAAAACGTTAGATTTTTTTAGTCTAACGTTTTAGATGCATAGTATTAGTGAGAATTCGAGCGTCTTTTTATATTAACTATATAGCCAATGTACTACGATAAGGGCAAGCGAAGACAGGCATATTGAAGTAATAACAATAGTGATGAGTGGTTTGAGTGCACGATTTTTAAGGTCTTTAACTGCAACATTTAAACCTAATGCAACCATTGCCATTAACAAACAAATTGTTGATACAGTGTTTAAAATGTTTAACAATGTTGACGGAATAGTTACATATGTATTTATTAATGCCATAATAACAAACCCAATTAAAAAGTAAGGAATGCTAATACGACCATTGCTAGACGATTCTGATGAACGGAAACGCATAATTAAAATGAGTACTATCGTTAATGGGATCAATAAGAATACTCTGCCAAGTTTACCTAGAAGTGCAACTTTAAGTGCATCACTACCTCCGAAGCCACCAGCTAAGACAACGTGCGCAATTTCATGAAGACTTACTCCTGACCATGCACCATAAACATTTGTCGTCATTGAGAAGATAGCGTAGATTGCTGTATAGATAAGTGAAAATATAGTACCAATCAATGCAATGATACCTATACTAATGGCTGTATCCTTTTCGCGCGATTTGAATATAGGGGCAACTGCAGCAATAGCAGCAGCACCACAAACACCAGTACCTACACCGAGTAGTAAGGCGATATTTTTGTCACCATGCAATAATTTATTGACCAAGAGCATCATTACAATACTAAAAATAACGACGCCTACATCAATGGCCAATAATTTACTTCCTTGCCCGATAATGTCGAATATATTGAGTTTAAGTCCGTATAGGATAATTGCAAATCTTAATAAATATTTGGATGAAAATGTAATACCTGAGCTATATTTTTCAGGATATCCTTTAAAGTGACGATACAGAATAGAGATTAATATCGCGATAGTTAGTGCACCGACTTTATCTAATATTGGTAATTTAGCTACTAAAAAACTAAATAAAGCCACAATAAATGTTAATGATAGTCCAACAATAAAATGCTTGTTTTTCGATAATGCCATGAGCTGTACCCCCTTTAATAGCATTTTAGCACTGTTTTGTCGTATTTTTAAATATAAATTTGGAATGGTTAATAAATTGTTATTTCATTTAAGTTGTGTGACAGGAGGTTAGGGCATAAATCAAAGTAATAGGCACTAGAACGCTATATTGGTGGGGCTCCAACATAGAGAAATTGGAACCACAATTTCTACAAACAATGCAAGTTGGGGTGCGGGGCCCCAACATAGAGAAATTAGATTCACAATTTCTACAGGCAATGCAAGTTGGCGGGGCCCCAACTTAGAGAAATTGGAATCTCAATTTCTACAGGCAATGCAAGTTGGCGGGGCCCCAACATAGAGAAATTAGATTCACAATTTCTACAGACAATGCAAGTTGGCGGGGCCCCAACATAGAGAAATTTGATCCACAATTTCTACAGACAATGCAAGTTGGGGTGGGACAACAAATTTAAGCTACAATGCGTAACATTAATATGTTATTATAATGATAATTTACAGAATTATATGAAAAATGAATGAGGATGTGATGGTATGTTTGGAATGAAAGTGAATGAACAAATAACATTAAAAATTTTAGAAGCTCATGACACAGAAGCGCTTTTCAATTTAGTCAATCGTTCAAGAGATTCACTTAGGGAATGGTTACCTTGGGTAGATGCAACTGAGCAGCCATCAGATACGCGTGCGTTTATTAAAAGAGGGCTTTTGCAATTTGCGGATGGTAATGGGTTTCAGTGTGGCATTTGGTATGAAGGAAGGCTAGCTGGTGTAGTCGGTTTACATGAAATTAACCATATGCATAGAAAAACATCATTAGGATATTATTTGGATAAACAATTTGAGGGAAAAGGGGTTATGACACAAGCCGTCGAGACATTGATAAAGTATTGTTTCGAAGAGATTGGCTTAAATCGAATTGAAATAAGTGCCGCAGTTAATAATCGGAAAAGCCAAGCGATTCCTGAAAGGCTTGGGTTTACTAAAGAAGGAATGTTACGTGACAATGAATTATTAAATGGTGTTTATTCATCGAGTTATATTTATAGTTTATTGAAATCAGAATACGACCAAAAATAACAAATTAGACTTACAAAAGAGTGATGACATTTAAAATGGTATCGCTCTTTTATTTATTTTCTAAAAATAAAAGGTTGTTGACAGTATTATTTTATAACAATATAATGATTTTGATAATTATTATCATCTAGATGATGTTTATGGGAGTATGCTTTAAAACAGTCGTTTTAAGTGTAATGTATTATTTTAGCGTGTAGGGAATGCGAAAATAATATTTATAAGAACAAATCTATGGGGATAATAGAATTTCTATAATGAGGTGTCAAAATGAAAAAGTTAACAACGCTATTATTAGCATCAACGTTATTAATTGCTGCATGTGGGAACGACGATAGTAAGAAAGATGATTCAAAGGCATCGAAAAAAGATGACGGTATTAAAGCAGAGTTGAAACAAGCAACTAAAGCATATGATAAATATACTGATGAACAGTTGAATGACTTTTTAAAAGGAACAGAGAAATTTGTTAAAGCGATTGAAAATAATGATATGGCTCAAGCAAAAGCATTATATCCAAAAGTGCGTATGTATTATGAACGCTCTGAACCAGTTGCCGAAGCATTTGGTGACTTAGATCCTAAAATTGATGCGCGTCTAGCAGATATGAAAGAAGAGAAAAAAGAGAAAGAATGGTCAGGATATCATAAAATTGAAAAAGACTTATATGAAGATAACAAAATTGATGATATGACTAAAAAAGACGCACAACAATTATTAAAAGATGCTAAAGAATTACATGCAAAAGCAGATACCTTAGATATTACACCGAAATTAATGTTGCAAGGTTCTGTTGACCTATTAAATGAAGTTGCAACTTCTAAAATTACAGGTGAAGAAGAAATTTACTCGCATACAGATTTATATGATTTTAAAGCAAACGTTGAAGGTGCACAAAAAATTTATGATTTATTCAAACCAATCTTAGAGAAAAAAGATAAAAAATTAAGTGACGATATTCAAACAAACTTTGATAAAGTAAATCAACTTTTAGATAAATATAAAGATAAGAATGGTGGTTATGAATCATTTGAAAAAGTATCGAAAAAAGATCGTAAAGCATTTGCAGATGCCGTTAATGCATTAGGAGAGCCACTAAGTAAAATGGCTGTGATTACTGAATGACAAATTACGAACAAGTTAATGACAGCACACAATTTTCAAGACGTACATTTTTAAAAATGTTAGGTATTGGTGGTGCTGGTGTTGCAATTGGCGTGAGTGGTGTGGGAAGTGTTTGGTCCTTCAAATCGATGTTTAATACACCTGAAGACCCAGAAAAGGATGCATATGAATTTCATGGCAAAGTTCAACCAGGGATAACAACACCAACGCAAAAAACATGTCATTTTGTAGCATTAGATTTAAAATCAAAAGATCGTGATGCGATTAAGTCGATGTTTAAAAAGTGGACTGTTATGGCTGATCGAATGATGGATGGAGATACGGTTGGTAAAACAAGTAAGAATCCGCTAATGCCACCTGTAGACACTGGTGAAGCTATCGGTCTTGGTGCGAGTAAATTGACTCTTACCTTTGGTATTAGCAAATCGATGATGAAGAAAATAGGATTATCCGGTAAAATTCCTGATACTTTCAAAGATATACCGCATTTTCCAAATGATCAATTGGAAGAGGATTACAGTGATGGGGACATTATGATTCAAGCTTGTTCTAATGATTCGCAAGTTTCATTTCATGCAGTCCATAATTTAGTTCGTCCCTTTAGAGATGTCGTTAAGGTACGATGGACACAATCTGGTTTCATATCTGCTAAAGGTAAGGAAACGCCTAGAAATTTGATGGCTTTTAAAGATGGAACTATTAATCCTAGAAAAAGTAATCAACTGAAGGATTATGTATTCATTGATGATGGATGGGCGAAACATGGAACTTATTGTGTTGTCAGACGTATTCAAATACACATTGAGACATGGGACCGTACCGCATTAGAAGAACAAGAGGCGACATTTGGTCGTAAACGTCATAGTGGTGCACCTTTAACAGGTGGCAAAGAGTTTGATGAGATTGATTTGAAAGCGAAAGATAGTCACGGTGAGTACATTATAGATAAAGATGCGCATACGAGACTAGCGAAAGAAGCTAATACCTCCATTTTGCGTAGAGCATTTAATTATGTTGATGGTACCGATGAACGTACTGGTAACTTTGAGACAGGCTTACTTTTTATTGCTTTTCAAAAAGCGACAAAACAATTTATCGATATACAAAATAATTTAGGTAGTAATGATAAATTAAATGAATATATTACACATAGAGGGTCTACTTCATTTTTAGTGTTACCAGGTGTTAGTAAGGGAGGTTACCTTGGTGAAACATTATTTGATTAAAATTGTAGCGACGATAATTACTTTAGTTATGGTATTTAGCTTTGGATTATTAAAAAGTCAGGGAGCAGAACAGCATAGTATAAGTGATGTATATAGTGTGATAACGGATGCTAAATCTGCACTTTCAAATAATTCGATATCGAATGATAGTAAAAATAATGCAGTAAAAAAAGTTGTAAGTAGTGTGGGGAAATTATCACTTGATGACAACAGTGAAGGAAATGCTGTTAAATCAGACTTGAGAAAACTTAAAAATGCTAAATCGAATGCTGATCAAACAGATGCGTTATCACAATTGACGAAGTCATTAATTGCCTATGAAGAGAAGTTGGCTAGTAAAGATGCAGGTTCTAAAATTAAATTATTGCAACAGCAAATCGATGGTAAAGATAGAGCGATGACAAAAGCGATTAAAGATAAAAATAAAGCAGAGCTAGAATCGCTGAACAATAGTTTGAATCAGATTTGGACAAGTAATGAAACGGTGATTCGCAATTATGACGCAAATCAATATGGACGAATTGAAGTCGCATTACTGCAACTTAGAATCGCTATCCATAAGTCGCCATTAGATACAGCGAAAGTGTCACATGCTTGGACAACTTTTAAATCAAATATTGATCATGTCGATAAGAAAAGTAGTGCCTCTGAAAGTAATCAATTTCATGTATCGCAGTTGAATGATGAATTAGATAAAGCGATTAAAGCAATAGATAGCAATCAATTGTCGGATGCTGATACTGCACTTAAACATTTTATAGAAATTTGGCCGTATGTTGAAGGTCAAATTCAAACTAAAGACGGTGCTTTGTATACAAAAATTGAAGATAAAATACCTTATTATCAAAGTGTATTAGACGAACATAATAAATCCCACGTGAAAGATGGTTTAATAGATATAAACAATCAAATTAAAGAGGTTGTTGGCCATAGTTACAGCTTTGTTGATGTGATGATTATCTTTTTACGTGAAGGGCTAGAAGTGTTGTTAATTGTAATGACATTGACTACCATGACGCGTAATGTCAAAGATAAGAAAGGGACTGCAAGTGTTATTGGTGGTGCAATTGCCGGACTCGTACTGAGTATCATCTTAGCAATTACGTTTGTAGAAACTTTAGGTAATAGTGGCATTCTTCGTGAAAGTATGGAAGCGGGATTAGGTATTGTTGCGGTCATATTAATGTTTATCGTTGGTGTTTGGATGCACAAACGTTCAAATGCAAAACGTTGGAATGACATGATTAAAAATATGTATGCTAATGCGATTAGTAATGGTAATTTGGTGTTGTTAGCGACGATTGGTTTAATTTCTGTACTCCGTGAAGGAGTTGAGGTAATCATTTTCTATATGGGAATGATAGGTGAGCTAGCGACAAAAGATTTTATTATTGGTATTGCTTTAGCTATCGTTATTTTAATCATCTTTGCATTATTATTTAGATTTATAGTTAAATTAATACCTATTTTCTATATATTTAGAGTGTTGTCGATTTTTATTTTTATTATGGGATTCAAAATGCTTGGCGTAAGTATTCAAAAGTTACAATTATTAGGTGCTATGCCTAGACATGTCATTGAAGGATTCCCAACGATTAACTGGTTAGGATTCTATCCAAGTTATGAACCATTGATAGCACAAGTTGTATATATTATTATTGTAGCTTTCTTAATCTTTAAATTTAAAAAATAAAAAACAGGCCGAGTGCCTGTTTTTTTGTTGTGATGTTGGAAATATTCGGTATTGCAGTATAACGATAATCACAGCATTAATTCTTATAAGATTAGTGTGTTGGCGGTTTGCCTCGGCATGTGAACTTAACAATGAACATACTGAACTCAAAGAGCAATATGAGTGGCAATGTAAGTAATATATTTAATGTTAAATCGGGTGGTGCAATGATACTTGCTAATACAAAGCAAGCGAAATAAATATATTTTCGATAATGCTTCAATGATGTGGTATCTATAAGACCGAATTTTGCAAGACCTATGAATAATATTGGCAATTGGAATAAAATGCCAAAAGTGAAAAGCCAACGGATAAGTTCAACTAAATACGCTTTAAAGCCAATCACTGGCGAAATGTTCAAAGTGGTTGATAATTTTAAAGCGAATTGAATAATCATTGGAAAGCCAATATAAAATGCAAAAGCGACACCAAAAATAAATAAAAGTACGCTAAACAAGCTATATTTATAAATAAATTGACGTTCATTATCATGCAAACCAGGTGCAACAAACGCCCACAATTGATAAAACATAACCGGTGAAATGAGACAAAATGCAATAAAAAATATAATCATCACATATATTTGAATCATTTCAGTGAATGAAAAGGCATGTAAAGTTACATTTGCTCGAGTAATGTATGATATGACTGATGTCATCCACCAAAATGATGAAACATAAACGATAATGACTGCGACGACGAACGACAATAGTATTTTAACTAAACGATGACGTAGCTCGCTAAAATGAACTAGTAAGGTGTGGTCAGTATTATTAATCTTGCTCTCGCTGTTGTTTCGATTCCTTACTGGGTGTATCGTGAGACTCTTTATCTAAATCTTCTGTTGCAGATTTAAATTCTTTTAAAGTAGAACCAATGGCACGGCCAAATTGTGGTAATTTTTTCGGACCAAAAATGATCAAAGCGATAATGCTTATGACTACAAGACTAGTTGGGCCTGTAATGCCTAAAATGAAAGTGTTAGTTATCATGATAATCAACCTCGCTCAATAAGTAGTATATAGTACTTACTTTATACCGAACGATAATGATTATCAATAAAATTTTATAAAATAATTAAAATATTGCTATAAATATAGTTTATTGAGGGATTAATTCTGAAATAACAGCTTGGTCTTGCAAGTCGATATAAGTACAAGTACCCGCTTGAATATCGATATGCCATTTATAGATGCCAGCTTCAGCCATTTCATTACAAAATGTTTCAAAATCTGTTTGCCCTTGTTGATGTCTTGTTAAGACGTCTTGAACCATTGTTTTGTTTGATTTTTGAGCAACAGGAATCGTACTTTTCACAGATGAAGTAACGATATCATCTTCTGATTGATGTACGTATGTTGCAGTGCCATCTTGAATGTTGACGATATTGTAAGTCATACCCATATCTTTAAAAGCTTTGAATAGTTTTGGAAAATCAACACCAGTAAATTGTTGATGTGCTTGTTGAATTGCAGATAAAGTAAATGTCATAATAATCTCCTTTGAATGGTTTGATTTAGCGAAATACGCTATTGAATTACTGTTTGAAAATGCGCGCATAATACTAAAATTAGAATGCTGTTAATTATGAAGCAAGATTTAGCGAAAGTAAAAAAATACGGCTCGCAAGTGTTGAGAAATTTGAATCATAATTTAATAAATTGGTGAACGATGGTATTTTTTTGTGTGAATTTGACAAATATAGTTGTCAAAAAGACAAATATCATTTACAGTAGAATTAAGGAGTTGATGCGATGTGCGTAATCGATTGAAAGAGTTACGAGCACGAGATGGCTTAAATCAAACGCAGCTTGCCAAACTAGCTGGTGTTTCAAGACAAACCATTTCGCTAATTGAGCGAAACAATTTTATGCCATCAGTATTAACGGCAATAAAGATTGCTCGCATTTTCAATGAAACGGTGGAAACGGTTTTTATTATTGAGGAGGATGAAGCATGAAAATACTAAGATATATCGGATATCTTTTACTGGGTGGAATTGTAGGTGGTATCATTGGTGGAATTTTAGGTAACTTTGATGGATTTGGTATTGAGAACTTGACGTTTGCGACATATAACAATGTCGTTGTAATATCGATAGTTGCGACGATTATCATCATATTGGTAGAAGGCATTATTTTGATGAATCAAAGACGTGCATTGAAGTATAAGCAACTTGTAGATAAAGAAGTAGATATCGATGCAACAGATCAATATGAGTTGCTTGCGAATCGTTATGTTTTAAATGGAAATATATTAAGTATTCTGCAGACAGTTATTGCTTTTTTAGTATTGCTTATTTTTGTGGTAGGGCACGCTGCAGCAAATGCAATGCTATTCTTTTTAATACCATTTTTTGCTAGTGCTATTTTCAATACACAATTTACGCTGTTTAATAGAAGATTTGATGATAGAATGCCAAAAATTGCAGATAAGAATTACACTGAAAAGCGTTTGGAAATATTAGATGAAGGTGAACGACACATAGAATTGGTTGCATTGTTTAAAACTTATGCGATTAACTTATCAATATTGATACTAGCCATTATTTTTATAGGGTCTTATTCAATTGCTACAGGAATTAATCAAAGCTTCAGTTTGATACTTATCATCGCTATTTTCATATATAACGCTTTTAGTTATTTATTGAAGAGAAGACATTTTTATTAAAATTAAACAAAGAGGAGCATGGATATGACAACATTGTTAAACGTAGATCGTGTGAACAAACAATACAAAGATTCGGATTTTAAATTACAAGATGCATCTTTAACGATTTCTACTAATGAGACAGTAGGATTAATCGGGAAAAATGGCTCAGGTAAATCGACATTAATTAATATTCTAGTAGGCAATCGACATAAAGATAATGGTAGTATTGCATTTTTTGGAGAAGAACATGCTGCGGATGATGTCGAATATAAAGAACACATAGGTGTTGTGTTTGATGATCTGAGAGTACCTAATAAATTGACTATTAAAGATATTGATAAAGTATTTCAATCTATTTATACGACTTGGAATAGTCAAAAATTCTTTGATTTAATCAAATATTTCGAGTTGCCACTACAAACTAAAATTAAAACTTTTTCAAGAGGGATGCGAATGAAGATAGCTTTAACGATTGCGCTTTCTCATGATGTGAAGTTATTAATCTTAGATGAAGCAACTGCGGGTATGGATGTTTCTGGAAGAGAAGAAGTAATGGAAATACTAGAAGATTTTGTCGCACAAGGTGGAGGCATCTTAATATCATCGCATATTTCTGAAGATATTGAACATTTAGCGGATAAATTAGTGTTTATGAAAGATGGACGAATTATTTTAACTGAACAGAAAGATATACTGTTAGCACAATATGGAATCGTAACGACGGAAGATAAAGATGTCGAAATTCCTAAGCATTTAATGATTGCTTCTAGATTATCGAAGGGGAAACATCAAATTTTAGTTAAAGATTATGCAGAAATTGAAAATGCAGTGCCTTTAAAACACATTGATGAAGCTACAAAAATCATAATGCGAGGTGAAGTATAATGAAAGGTATGTTACTAAGTAGTTTTTATGCAACGAGAAAGCAAACATATATTTATTTTATTGTCGCTATAATAGCTGCGGGATACTTTTCAGTATTTAATCCGTTGATGAGTTCTGCAATGGCTGGGGTTATGTTAATTACACCCATTACTGATAATATTAAACATGAAAAAGATTCAAGATGGATGTACTATGTATCTACTTTACCGGCTAAACGAAGCGATTATATTAAGTCATACTTTGCCTTTTACTTAATCTTATTCGGTGCAAGTTTAATGATTGGATTAGTTGTGACTACGATTGTGACCCAAAGTGTGATAATTGGTATTATGTCATGTTTAATGAGTTTTGGCGTCATAGGGGCATACTCTATCATTTTCCCGTTGACATTTAAATTTGGCGCTGAAAACTCAAATGTCATTATGATATTTGCATCTATACTACTACTTATTTCTTTTATGGCCTTTTTCTTTATATATGGTATGGTTAGTGGTGCATCTGCATTAGAATTTGACAAAATTAGCACTGAAGGATGGCTAGTTGTCATAGCATATGCGGTCATTGGCATAGTTATAACAAGTGTTTCTTATATCTTGTCTATTAAAATTTTTAACAAACAAGAACTATAATTGTCGACTTTGGTGATGATAGTATTTGAAATAATATTTAGAGCAGATGATAAATCTTTACGATTGTCATCTGTTCTTTTTGGTGTGGAATGAAATGTGGGGGGATAAGTATAGGTGGCATATCTAGATTGATTTATTTGTTTTGAGGTGGTTATGTTGTGTGAGAATTATTTCCTTTTAGATAGTAGGTATTAGAGAATATATGTTATTTATGAGTATCATTTGATGATTGAATAGGCTAACGATTTCCTTGGAAATATTTAAAAACCTCGATCATGTAGCATAACTGAAGCTTGTCACAAAAGTATAATGTGAAGTTCGACACTTTTGGATTCAGTTCAAATACTTTGACCGAGGTAAATACTATTTATTCATGTCTATTACGTAGACGTTGATTTTTAAAATAAATCAGCATGATGCAGAAGGTTGCAACTGATACTGAGATAATCATTACATGGTCGTGACCTTTAAATAAAAGGCTGACAATATAAGATATAACGAGTATACCTAGTGAATATGAAATATACTTCGCATTTGTCAATTCGTTATGGAAATAAGGTGTAATTAACCATAATCCAATATAGAATACTAAAACACTGATGTACATCATATTAATTTCAAATAAGTCATTTAGTTTATTATTATTACTAAAAACAATTGCTTTGCATTAATAACACCTAAAGCGATATTGATTAACAAGTGTGTATACGACAATCGAAAACCGATGGATGTTAATTTATGATTAATATAATTTTCAGTAATAATCCAATATACACCGAAAAGGCTAATTAAAATCATAAATTGGAATATATAAATGTAACTAAAACGTTCAATACTAAATGATGAAGAAGCTAAACCGACAAGTACTTCACCAAAGATGATAATTGTCAGTAATGAAAAACGTTCTACTAAATGCATCATATTAACAGGTGACAATATGAGATATTTTTGGAATGGAATAAGTCCTGTTGCTGCTATAAATACACCTAAAAAACCAGGAATGTAATGGATACTTTGAGGTAGTACTAATGATAAAAATGATAAGAATGAAATCACAAAAGCTACAGTAGCAAAGGCTTGGCATGTACGCTTATCCCCATAATCTAAACCGGTACGTATATGTAACAAGTATTGTAAACCGATACTTAGATACATAATTGCAACGCATAAGAAGAATGGAAAGAATGTTTTTTCAAAGTCTGGATATAAGCTATTAGATAGAAAGACCATGATAAACATGTTGAACATCATAAACGAGACATCTTTAAATGTGACTTGACCAAATCGATTTGTAAAAAATGTTTGATGAGACCACATTAACCATAAAAATAAACTCATGACGATATATTTGAAAAATAATTCAGCTGAAATAGAACCATTTTGTGTTGTTAAAATCACATGTGCTATTTTTTGAATCGCATAAACGAAGATTAGATCAAAGAATAACTCATGAAATCCTGCACGTTTTTCAGCTAAATGTTTTGGCGTTAATGTATTAACCATGAAAATTTAACTCCTTTTGGATGTATAATTAATTTTCTAAGTATACTATGCATCTATTCTAGTGAAAAGGGGCTTTTTTATATTTTAGTATCGACGAAGCGTTTGAGATAGTTGATATGGAGATAGTTTCGAAATTGATGACAATATAGTTGCTGTAACGATAGATGAGAAGAACATTATGAAATCAACAGCAACAAAGTAGTTCCATAATTGACTGTAAAATGATGATAGCGTTGCACTTAATTATAATGATAATTTGTGGTAAATTAATTAATAATTTTGTACTATAGATGAGGATGATAGAGCAAAAATTAAAGTGTGAAGTGTTAGTATGAAAACGGTTGCGTTTCTAATTGCCCAATCAAATTACTACATTGTATAATATGTCTTGTTGAATGAATAACAAGTATTGAAAATGTAATATCGGTAGCAATCGAATTCATCATTTGGATGTTAACGAAATATTGGTTCATAAGACATGTTAGTTATAAAAATTGTATATATCATAAGGAGATGAATATTTCATGACGAAAGTCGTATTAGCAGCAGCATATAGAACACCAATTGGCGTTTTTGGAGGAGCATTCAAAGATGTACCAGCCTATGATTTAGGTGCGACTTTGATAGAACATATTATTAAAGAAACACGTTTGAATCCTAGTGACATTGATGAAGTCATTATTGGTAATGTACTTCAAGCAGGACAAGGACAAAATCCAGCTCGTATTGCTGCTATGAAAGGCGGTTTGCCAGAAACAGTACCTGCATTTACGGTGAATAAAGTTTGTGGTTCAGGATTGAAGTCAATTCAACTAGCGTATCAATCTATCTTGACGGGAGAAAATGATATCGTCTTAGCTGGTGGTATGGAGAATATGTCTCAGTCACCAATGCTTGTCAATAACGGTCGCTTTGGTTTTAAAATGGGACATCAAACAATGGTTGATAGCATGGTATATGATGGGCTAACGGATGTATTTAACCAATATCATATGGGTATTACTGCTGAGAATTTAGTAGAACAATATGATATTTCAAGAGAAGAACAAGATACGTTTGCTGTTAATTCTCAGAAAAAGGCGGCAAATGCACAACAAAATGGTGGATTTGACAGTGAGATTGTTCCGGTATCAATTCCACAACGTAAAGGTGAGCCAATCGTTGTTTCCAAAGATGAAGGTGTTCGAGGAGATGCCTCTGTTGAAAAATTAAGTCGTTTGAGACCAGCTTTCAAAAAAGACGGAACAGTTACAGCAGGTAATGCATCAGGAATTAATGATGGTGCTGCGATGATGTTAGTCATGTCAGAAGAGAAAGCAAACGAATTAAATATTGAACCATTAGCAGTGCTTGATGGTTTTGGAAGTCATGGTGTGGATCCTTCTGTTATGGGTATTGCACCAGTAGGCGCTGTAGAAAAGGTATTAAAACGTAGTAACAAAGAATTAAGCGATATTGATGTATTTGAATTAAATGAAGCATTTGCAGCTCAATCATTAGCTGTAGATCGTGAGTTGAAATTACCACAAGAAAAAGTAAATGTTAAGGGTGGTGCCATTGCATTAGGGCACCCAATTGGGGCATCAGGTGCTAGAGTATTAGTGACTTTATTACATCAATTAAATGATGAAGTTGAAACTGGATTAACATCATTATGTATTGGTGGCGGACAAGCAATCGCTGCAGTCGTTTCAAAATATTAATAATTAGAAAACAGGTTATCACAACAGTATTGAATACACGTTGAGATAACCTGTTTTTATTAGTCTATGGATTTATTGATTTAGTAATATACATTAGTCATTTGATGGTTTGATTGCAAATGCTCTAACTGGGAACCCTGGCGCATCTTTTGGTTTAGGACTAATGGCATAAATAATGGCGCCACGAGTTGGTAATTGATCCAAATTAGTTAATAACTCAACTTGGTACTTATCTTGACCAAGAATATAGCGTTCGCCAACTAAATCACCGTTTTTTACAGCGTCCAGAGATGCATCAGTATCGAATGTTTCATGACCAACAGCTTCAACTTGACGTTCTTCAATCAAATACTTCAAAGCATCTAATCCCCAACCTGGTGCATGTTGTTGTCCATTAGCGTCTTTGTTTTCAAATTGCTCGATATTAGGCCAACGCTTTGACCAATCTGAGCGAAGCGCAACAAATGTACCTGGTTCAATTGTGCCATTTTCTTTTTCCCATGCTTCTATATGTGCTCGTGTTACGATGAAATCATTGTTGCTCGCTACTTCTTTTGAAAAGTCTAATACGATTAAAGGTAATACCAGTTCTTTTAAATCAATGTCTTCTAAATATCGTTTGTTCTCAACGAAATGTATGGGCGCATCAATATGCGTGCCATATTGCGTTACAATATTCCAACGTTGAACATAGAAACCATGATCTTTAACAGTAAATAAAGTTGATACTTCGCCTTTTTCGAACTCACTAAAACGTGGAATTTCAGGATCAAATGTATGCGTTAAATCTACCCAAGTTGCTTGTTTTAAAGTATTTAATTGTTGCCATAAAGGATATTGTGTCATAAAATCACCCGTTTTTAGTTTATTATATGATAATTGTGCCGATTATTCTTGACGTTTGGCTTTAACAGCATTCACAAGAACAGTCAAAGCATCTTTAACTTCTTCTTCTTTTCTTGTTTTTAAACCACAGTCAGGATTAACCCAGAATAATGAGCGGTCGATTTGTTGTAATGAACGATTAATTGCTGTCGTAATCTCTTCTTTTGTTGGAATACGTGGGCTATGAATATCATAAACACCTAATCCAATGCCTAAATCATAGTTGATATCTTCAAAGTCTTTGATTAAATCACCATGGCTACGAGATGTTTCAATTGAAATAACATCGGCATCTAAATCATGAATGGCATGAATGATTTGACCAAATTGAGAATAACACATATGTGTATGGATTTGTGTTTCGTCACGAACAGATGACGTTGCAAGTTTAAATGATAACACTGCATCTTTAAGGTATTGTTCATGATATTCAGAGCGTAATGGTAAACCTTCACGTAGTGCAGGTTCATCAACTTGAATAACTTTGATTCCAGCAGCTTCAAGCGCTAATACTTCTTCGTTGATCGCTAAAGCAATTTGATCTTGAACAACTTTACGTGGTAAGTCGACACGTTCAAATGACCAATTCAGAATCGTTACAGGTCCTGTTAACATACCTTTAACAGGTTTGTCAGTTAAACTTTGTGCATATACTGTTTCGTCCACAGTTAATGGTGCTGTCCATTTAACATCGCCATAAATAATTGGTGGTTTTACTGCACGTGAACCATATGATTGAACCCAGCCAAATTTTGTTACTAAGAATCCTTGTAATTTTTCGCCAAAGAATTCAACCATGTCATTACGTTCAAATTCACCGTGAACTAATACATCTAAGCCGATGTCTTCTTGAATTTTAATCCATCGAGCAATTTCATTTTTTAAGAATGTTTCATATGCTTCGTCTGTAATGCGTTTGTTTTTCCAATCTGCACGGTATTTTCGAACTTCACGACTCTGTGGGAATGATCCAATTGTTGTTGTTGGTAGATCTGGTAAGTTCAAACGTTTTTGTTGTTGTTCAATACGTTGTGCAAATGGTGATTGTCTAGAAGTACGTACACTTTCGAAATCATAATCTAAGTTTTTGAATGATTGGTTTTGGAAACGTTCATAACGCGCTTTAAATTTATCATATTTTGCATTATCACCTTGGTTGAATAAACGACGTAATGCATCTAGTTCATCTAATTTTTCAGTCGCAAAGCTTAATCCTTCGCCAACACTTGCATCTAATGTTTCATCATCTAATGATACTGGAACATGTAATAATGAAGATGAAGGTTGGATAACAAGGTTATTAGTATGTGCTAATAATTTATCGATTAAGATTTTCTTAGATTCAATGTCACTAGCCCATACATTACGTCCATCAATAATGCCAGCATATAAAGTTTTTGACTTGTCAAAATCACCTGCTTCAATCTGTTCAAGGTTATATCCGTTATCGTGAACAAAGTCTAAACCTAAACCGCCCACAGGTAATGAACTTAAAAATTTAAGGTGCGCACGTTCAAAGTATGTTTGAATTACTAATTTTTTAGCAACACCAGCTTTTTCGAAATAGTCATAAGCTTCACGTGTAATATTTTCGTAGCTTTCACTGTCGTCTGTAACTAAGATTGGCTCATCAACTTGAATGTACTCAGCACCTGCATCAATTAATGATTCAAACACTTCTTTATAAAGTGGTAATAACGTTTTAACCTTTTCTTCAAAAGTTTGATGACCACCTTTTGATAATTTAACAAAAGTAATTGGACCTACAATGACAGGGTGAGCGTTAACGTTAAGAGATTGTGCATATTTAAAACGATCTAGTAATACGTTGCGACTTACTTTAGGTTCAACGTTATCCCATTCAGGTACGATATAGTGATAGTTTGTGTTAAACCATTTAATAAGTGCACTTGCAACATGTTCTTTATTACCACGAGCAATATCAAATAGTAAATCATCATCAATAGTTCTTCCTTGGAAACGTTCTGGAATAATATTGAATAGTAATGACGTATCTAGAATATGGTCATATAAAGAGAAATCACCAACTGGGATACTATCTAAATGGTAGTATTTTTGTAACAATAAGTTCTCTTTATGAAGATCAGTAAGAGTTTGATCTAATTCTTCTTTAGAAATCTTTTTTGCCCAATAACTTTCGATGGCCTTTTTCCATTCTCTTTTTCTACCTAATCTTGGGAATCCTAAATTTGATGTTTTAATTGTTGTCATAATATTGCCTCCTTGTGAGCAGTAATAGATTTTGAGTATGCTGCAAGTTCTAATGAATCTTCGACATTTTGGAACGGTGTAATAATGTATAAACCATTGAAATATTCGTGGACAGTATCAATTAAGTCTTTAGATAGTTTTAAACTTAATTCACGTGTTTTGGCTTTATCATCTTTAACAGCTTCAAATTGTTGTAAAATTTCGTCTGACATCTTGATGCCTGGCACTTCATTATGTAAAAAGAGTGCGTTTTTGTAACTTGCGATAGGCATAATGCCTATGAAAAATGGTTTGTTCAAGTGCTTAGTGGCATGGTAAATTTCAATGATTTTTTCTTTGCTGTACACGGGTTGCGTTATAAAATAAGACATTCCGCTTTCTATCTTTTTCTCTAATCGTTTCACGGCGCCATCTAATTTTCGAACGTTTGGGTTGAAGGCGCCAGCGATGTTGAAGTGTGTACGTTTCTTCAGCGCATCACCGTCAGTGTTAATACCTTGATTGAATCTTAGTGCGAGTTCAGTTAATCCTTTAGAATTAACATCATAAACATTTGTCGCACCAGGTAAGTGACCAACTTTTGAAGGGTCACCAGTTATTGCTAAAATTTCGTTAACGCCAATGAGTGATAATCCAAGTAGGTGTGACTGTAAGCCGATTAAGTTACGATCTCGACATGTAATGTGTACGAGTGGTTCGATATTGTAATATTGCTTAATTAAGCTAGCAGCAGCAATATTACTAATTCTGACAGTCGCTAATGAATTGTCGGCTAGTGTTACAGCATCTACATTAGCTTTATCGAGTTTAGCGATATTTTCAAAAAATCTATCAGTATCTAAGTGTTTCGGTGTATCCAATTCGATAATAACGGTTGGACGTTCTTGAACTTTAGATGTTAAAGATTGTCTCACTTTATGTTGAGACGGATTGAAAAGTGCTTTCGTTGGTATCGGAATCACTTTCTTATCATTAACTGGTTTAAGTGTCTGAATAGACTCTTTAATAAATTTAATATGTTCTGGTGTTGTACCGCAGCAACCACCTATTAAGCGAACGCCTTCACGAATTAAGTTTTGAGCAACTTTACCGAAGTATTGTGCGTTGTCGCTATACTTAAATTCACTATTTTCAATATCTAGTAAGCTAGCATTTGGATAGCAAGATAAGTATGCTTGTTCTGGTAATTCAATGTGTGTAAAAGACTCTTGCATATGGTGGGGGCCATGATGACAATTTAGTCCAACGATGTTTGCACCACATTGTACGAGTTGTTTTAATCCTTCGTTAATAGCTTTACCATTAACTAAATAATTTGTATTTGATGCAGTTAATTGGGCAATGATTGGTATATCATATTTCTTTCTTGTACGTGTGATTACATTCGTTAGTTCTTCCAAGTCATAATACGTTTCGAAAAGTAAGGCATCGACGCCTTCTTCCACCAATGTGTCTATTTGAATTTCTGTATGATAAAGGATTGTTTGTAAGCTGATTTCTTCTTGCTTAATACCTCTAAATCCACCAACTGTGCCTAATATAAATGTATCTTTATTTGAAGCTTTCTTGGCGATACGTACAGCAGCTTGATGAATATCTTTGACTTTATCTTCAAGACCAAAGCGCTTTAATTTTTCGAAATTTGCGCCATAAGTATTCGTTTGAATGACATCAGCACCAGCTTCTATATAAGATCGATGAATGCGTTCAACTTTATCAGGATGGCTAAGGTTATATGCTTCTGGACAGGTATCTAAACCTTCAGAGTATAAAATGGTTCCAATAGCACCATCAGCTACCAAAACATTATCTTTCAATTGTGTGAGGAATTGACTCATTGAATGCCTCCTTTAATGCGTATTTGATGTCAGCAATAAGCTCATCAGGGTCTTCTAAACCAACACTCAATCGGAATAAACCGAATGTAATACCACGAGCTTCTCTTACTTCTTCAGGTAATGCTGCATGTGACATCGTTGCTGGATGGGATAGTATCGTTTCAATACCACCAAGACTCACTGAGACAAGTGGTAATGTTAAAGCATCGACGAATTGTTGAGCTTTAGATTCATCTTTTAAACGTAAGCCGATAACAGCACCACCATTTTCAGCTTGTTCTAAATGAGCAGAATTGAGACCAGGGTAATAAACTTCTGAAATTTCTTCTTGTTCTATTAAAAATGACACGATTTTTTGAGCATTTTCGACCGATTGTTTAAATCTAATCGGAAATGTCTTTAAATGTTTAGCTAGCATCCAACTATCTTGAGCAGATAACATATTTCCAGTACCGTTTTGAATTAAATAAAGTGCCTCATGAATTTCTTCGTTATTAGTAATAACCGCGCCGGCAATGAGATCACTATGTCCACTTAAAAATTTAGTAGCACTGTGTATAACAATGTCAGCTCCTAGTAATAAAGGTGATTGACCTAACGGTGTCATAAACGTATTATCAACGGCGACTAGTAGTCGATGCTTTTTAGCTATGTTTGAAACAGCTTTGATATCGGTAATTTTAAAACAGGGATTCGATGGTGTTTCAATATAAATTAATTTAGTGTTAGATTGAATTGCACCTTCAATTTGTTCAATCTTTGTTGTATCAACAGTTGTAAACTCGATGTTGAAACGATTTAAAATTTGCTCGGTGAGACGGAACGTACCGCCATATACATCGTCTGGTAAAATGACGTGATCACCAGCTTTAAGTGTTAGAAGTACAGCTGAGATTGCTGCAATTCCTGATGCAAAAGCAAAAGCAAATTTTCCGTGTTCTAATCGTGCTAGTTTCTCTTCTAAAAGCTCGCGATTAGGGTTACCACTTCGTGCATAATCATATTTAACATCGCCACCAAGACGTTTTTGATGGAATGTTGAAGAATCATAGAGTGGTGGGTTAGCTGAATGATATTCCACACCTCTACGCCAATCGAATATCACTTCTGTCTCTTTTGAAAGTGTCATACAATCTCTCCAATCTGAGCTTTATCTAATGCTTGGATGATATCGCTTTCGATGTCTTCATAATTTTCAACGCCTAAAGATAAGCGGATTAAATACTCATCAATGCCACGTTTATCTTTCTCAGCATCTGGCATATCAACATGTGTTTGTGTATAGGGAAATGTTACAAACGTTTCGGTTCCTCCTAAACTTTCTGCAAAAATACAAATATCTAAATTTTCTAATAATTTAGCGACGCTATAGGCTTTATTAAGTCTTAAACTAAGCATGCCAGTTTGCCCACTATATAGTACTTCGTCAATTGCTTGCAGTGACTGACATTTTTCAGCAAGTCTTCTTGCGTTTGATTGTGCTCGCTCAATGCGGAGATGCAAAGTTTTGAGTCCGCGTAACAACAAATAACTATCTATTGGTGATAGTGTTGCGCCAGTCATGTTGTGAAAATCAAACAACTGTTGAGCGAGCGATTCATCTTTAACTGTGACTACACCAGCTAGCACATCGTTATGTCCGCCAATATATTTTGTAGCTGAATGTAAGACTATATCAGCACCATCTGCTAAAGGCGTTGAAAGATAAGGTGTTAAAAAGGTATTGTCGATAATAGATAATAAACCTTTATCTTTACAAAGCTGGTAATATGGCTTCAAGTCGATAGCAATCATTTGTGGATTAGATATTGGTTCAATGAACAATGCTACAGTTTTATCTGTTATATGATTTAGAACTTGTTCATAATCTGTAAAATCAACGTATTTAAATTTGATATCATACTGTTGTTCATAGAATTCAAATAATCTAAATGTGCCTCCATATAAATCAAAGGAAACTAAGATTTCATCGTGTGGCTTAAATAAATTACATATTAATTGGATTGCAGACATTCCACTTGATGTGGCAAATGATGCAACACCTTGTTCTAACTTTGCAAAACAGGTTTCAAATGTTGAACGAGTAGGATTTTTAGTTCGTGTGTAATCAAATCCAGTTGATTGTCCTAGTTTAGGATGTTTGTATGCAGTTGATAGATGGATTGGATTCGCTATAGCACCAGTTGAATCATCTGTTAATGTGATTTGTGCTAACTGAGTATCCTTCATATTAAGACCTCCTGTAAGTTAAAATAAAAAAAGCTTCCGTCCTTCGTATCCGAATGAATCGGATAAAAAGGACGAAAGCTTGAGTTTCGCGGTACCACCTTTATTTGTTATTCCATCACTGAAATAACCTTATTCAGTACGCATGTAATGTGAATATGCTTACTGAACAATTATCACAAATTAAAGTTTCTAAGTAAGGATATAGTATTGTAATATCTCATACTTATTAACAAAAAATTGTGCGTAAAGAATATCCAGTACGCCATTTAACATCAATGTTAATACTGTATCGCTATAACGGGCGAACCCGTAGACACCTCATATTGGCATCAACACTCCAAGGCCATTTTCAAACACGCTTTCAAAATCTTCTCTCAGCTATTAAAGACTCTCTGTATAAGCAGGGTGTGTTTTACTTTCCTCTTTATAGTGTTTACGTTTCATTAAACTGTTATAAGATATTAATTAGCTTACAGAGTAAAAAATGATTTGTCAACAATTATTCAGAAAATTTTGATTTAAAAGTTAATTTGTTTATGAAATTGTGTCTGGTATTGTGGAGATGTAAAAATAAAGGTTTTAAAAAATAAAGTGTGGTTAATGGTTGTCTGACTCATTTAGAATACATAAAATATATTTAACTGCTGTTATCAAATAAAAGGTGATGTGAGTGAATTGTCAAAAAGTGAAGATCAACGTATTACTAAAACAAAAGGCGAGCAAATAAAACAAATAGATATAACTGAAATTAAACCGAATCCATATCAACCAAGAAAAACATTTGATGAAAATCATTTAAATGATTTAGCTGATTCAATTAAACAATATGGGATTTTGCAACCGATTGTACTTAGAAAAACAGTTCGCGGTTATTATATTGTCGTAGGCGAAAGAAGATTTAGGGCATCGAAAATTGCGGGGCTTAAACATGTTTCGGCAATTATTAAAGAGTTAACTGATGAAGATATGATGGAACTTGCAGTAATAGAAAACTTGCAACGTGAGGATTTAAATGCGATTGAAGAAGCTGAAAGTTATCAACGCTTGATGACTGATTTGAAAATTACTCAACAAGAAGTAGCTAAACGGTTAAGTAAGTCACGCCCATATATAGCGAATATGTTGAGATTATTGCATTTACCTAAAAAGATTTCCGATATGGTAAAAGATGGACGACTTACAAGTGCACATGGACGCACGTTGTTGGCCATTAAAGATGAACAACAAATGATGAAATTGGCGAAGAAAGTCGTTAAAGAAAAATGGAGTGTTAGGTTTTTAGAAAATCATATTAATGAAATGAAGAAAATGGCATCAAAACTTGAAACAAGTAATGTGGATGTGTCAAAACCTAAATTTATTAAGCAACAAGAACGCCAATTGAGAGAACAGTATGGTACCAAAGTAGATATATCAATAAAGAAATCGGTTGGTAAAATCTCATTTGAGTTTGATTCACAAGAAGATTTTCTAAGAATAATTGAACAATTAAATCGTAGGTATGGTAAATAGTTACACAATTTTATATAATAACTCTTTGTGCAAGTGTAAATAAATTGTAATCAGTGAACATTTGATTCTAGATATATTGAGACTTCCGTAGGTTGGAAGTATATAAAAATATGAATACAATATTGATATATCATATAGAAGGGAGTAACGCTTATCATGAATCAAGTCATGAATATTATTTCATCTCTATTTGAGCCATTAACAAAAATAGAAACATATGAAAATATTGCAACTAAAATCGCTATGATTGTTATTTATATTATCGTAGCCCTCATAGTTATTAAAATACTGAATAAAATGATTGAACAGGGATTTAAGATTCAAAATAAAAGTAAAAAGAGTAACAAAAAGCGCTCTAAAACTTTAATATCTCTTGTTCAAAATGTAGTGAAGTATATCGTTTGGTTTATAGTTATTACGACGATTTTAAGTAAATTTGGCATTAGTGTTGAAGGTGTTATTGCAAGTGCTGGTGTCGTAGGTTTAGCAGTAGGTTTTGGTGCGCAGACCATTGTTAAAGACGTTATCACTGGATTTTTCATTATATTTGAAAGTCAATTTGATGTAGGTGATTATGTTAAAATAAACAATGGTGGTACGACTGTGGCAGAGGGAACGGTTAAATCAATAGGACTTCGTTCAACACGAATCAATACAATTTCAGGAGAATTAACAATTTTACCAAATAGTAGTATGGGAGAAATAACGAACTACTCAATTACAAATGGTACAGCTATCGTTAAAATTCCAGTGTCTGTCGAAGAAAACATTGATAATGTTGATAAAAAACTAAACAAACTATTTACTTCTTTACGTAGTAAATATTACTTATTTGTTAGTGATCCAGTTGTTATTGGTATTGATGCTATTGAAGATACAAGAGTAATATTGAGAATATCTGCAGAAACAATTCCGGGTGAAGGATTTGCTGGAGCTCGAATTATTCGCAAAGAAGTGCAAAAAATGTTTTTACAAGAAGGTATTAAAACACCTCAACCAATTATGACTGCTTATAATCATAGTGAAAACGGTGTTTAGTAGTTTATAATACATGGAGGTCATATTTAATGGCGTCAAAATATGGAATAAATGATATAGTAGAAATGAAAAAACAACATGCGTGTGGAACAAACCGATTTAAGATTATTAGAATGGGTGCAGACATAAGAATTAAATGTGAAAATTGTCAAAGAAGTATTATGATTCCACGTCAAACGTTTGATAAAAAACTTAAAAAAATCATCGAATCTCATGATGATACACGAAGATAGGAGAATGATTAATGGCTTTAACAGCAGGTATCGTTGGATTGCCAAACGTTGGTAAATCAACATTATTTAATGCAATAACAAAAGCAGGTGCTTTAGCAGCGAACTATCCATTCGCTACGATTGATCCTAATGTAGGGATTGTAGAAGTGCCAGATGCTAGATTACTTAAATTAGAAGAAATGGTTCAACCTAAAAAGACATTGCCGACTACATTTGAATTTACAGATATCGCTGGTATTATGAAAGGTGCTTCAAAGGGAGAAGGATTAGGTAATAAATTCTTATCACATATTAGAGAAGTAGATGCAATTTGTCAGGTTGTTCGTGCTTTTGACGATGATAACGTAACTCATGTTGCTGGTCGAGTAGACCCTATTGATGATATTGAAGTTATTAATATGGAATTAGTACTTGCGGACTTAGAATCTGTTGAGAAACGATTGCCTAGAATTGAAAAATTAGCACGTCAAAAAGATAAAACTGCTGAGATGGAAGTGCGCATTTTAAATACTATTAAAGAAGCTTTAGAAAATGGTAAACCTGCCCGCAGTATTGACT
Source organism: Staphylococcus roterodami (assembly GCA_022493055.1). Classification (NCBI taxonomy): domain Bacteria; kingdom Bacillati; phylum Bacillota; class Bacilli; order Caryophanales; family Staphylococcaceae; genus Staphylococcus; species Staphylococcus roterodami. The sequence continues at coordinate 367,851 of CP092781.1, forward strand.
TTAATGAAGAAGATCAAAAATGGGTTAATCAAGCGCAACTATTGACTTCTAAAAAAATGCTTTATATCGCTAATGTTGGTGAAGATGAGATTGGTGATGACGATAATGACAAAGTAAAAGCAATTCGCGAATATGCAGCACAAGAAGATTCAGAAGTAATTGTTATTAGTGCGAAAATTGAAGAAGAAATTGCAACATTAGATGACGAAGATAAAGAAATGTTCTTAGAAGATTTAGGTATTGAAGAGCCAGGATTAGATCGATTAATTAGAACAACTTATGAATTATTAGGATTATCAACATACTTTACTGCTGGTGTGCAAGAAGTTCGTGCTTGGACATTTAAACAAGGTATGACTGCACCACAATGTGCTGGTATCATTCATACTGATTTCGAACGTGGATTTATTCGTGCAGAAGTAACAAGCTATGATGATTATGTACAATATGGCGGCGAAAGTGGTGCTAAAGAAGCGGGTAGACAACGATTAGAAGGTAAAGAATACATTATGCAAGATGGCGATATCGTTCATTTCAGATTTAATGTATAAACGATACAGTGAAGTTAATTGAATAGTATATATGTAGAAGAGGCGGAATCAATTGTTCGCCTCTTTTAATTATGATTATAATTTATTAAAAGAATGGAATAATTTTACTAGCGTTAATAATATCTGGAGTGCTGAAAAATTGTTTGCCTTCACCAGTATAAGCCGGTTCTAAAACAAGATTAGCCTTTGCACAATAAAGCCATTCAGGATGAATACCACTATTAAGTATCTCTTGGAATTCTTGAAAATCTTTAGACCAATCAATATTTAAATTCATTCATTACCACCTCATAATCATTATAGAACATGTGTTCGATTTTGTGAAGTGTATTTTAAAAAATATAATAGAAAATTTCAAATGTATTTATGTCAGAAATGATATGAAGAGTAGTTTGAATTATTATTGTAAAAAGTAATGGCGCATGATATAATTCTTTATTGTGAGTAATGAAAATTATTCCTTGCTTATCTATTTTAAGATTGATAAGCCGTATAGACCACAAGGAGGTGCAAATATAAAATGAGAACATATGAAGTTATGTACATCGTACGCCCAAACATTGAGGAAGATGCTAAAAAAGCGTTAGTTGAACGTTTCAACGGTATCTTAGCTACTGAAGGTGCAGAAGTTTTAGAAGCAAAAGACTGGGGTAAACGTCGCCTAGCTTACGAAATCAATGATTTCAAAGATGGCTTCTACAACATCGTACGTGTTAAATCTGATAACAACAAAGCTACTGACGAATTCCAACGTCTAGCTAAAATCAGTGACGATATCATTCGTTACATGGTTATTCGTGAAGACGAAGACAAGTAATAATTAGAGGGGGCGTTTAAATGCTAAATAGAGTTGTATTAGTAGGTCGTTTAACGAAAGATCCGGAATACAGAACCACTCCCTCAGGTGTGAGTGTAGCGACATTCACTCTTGCAGTAAATCGTACGTTCACGAATGCTCAAGGGGAGCGCGAAGCAGATTTTATTAACTGTGTTGTTTTTAGAAGACAAGCAGATAATGTAAATAACTATTTATCTAAAGGTAGTTTAGCTGGTGTAGATGGTCGCTTACAATCCCGTAATTATGAAAATCAAGAAGGTCGTCGTGTGTTTGTTACTGAAGTTGTGTGTGATAGCGTTCAATTCCTTGAACCTAAAAATGCGCAACAAAATGGTGGCCAACGTCAACAAAATGAATTCCAAGATTACGGTCAAGGATTCGGTGGTCAACAATCAGGACAAAACAATTCGTACAATAATTCATCAAACGCGAAACAATCTGATAATCCATTTGCAAATGCAAACGGACCGATTGACATAAGTGATGATGACTTACCATTCTAATAAAAATTAACGAAATTAAAGCGAAAAAATTATCAAAGGAGGCACACAATCATGGCAGGTGGACCAAGAAGAGGCGGACGTCGTCGTAAAAAAGTATGCTATTTCACAGCAAATGGTATTACACATATCGACTACAAAGACACTGAATTATTAAAACGTTTTATCTCAGAACGCGGTAAAATTTTACCACGTCGTGTAACTGGTACTTCAGCTAAATATCAACGTATGTTGACTACAGCTATCAAACGTTCTCGTCATATGGCATTATTACCATATGTTAAAGAAGAACAATAATATATAGTTTATTGTAAAACCTCGTAAGTATAGACTTGCGGGGTTGTTTTTGTGTGCTTTTATTTGGAAAATTCGCAAAAAATTCGCAGAGTGTGGAAGTTTAGGCATAAAAAAGTAACTGCAGTAACATTTTAACCTAAAAGCTATTGTGGAATGTGTATATAATTTGTCGTTTATTATCTACTTAATATATACATGTCAAGAAAAACTATTTATATATTGATATAATCCAGTATTTTAGGGTATAATATTAATGACTCATCTGCCCAGTGTAGAAGGAGCACGACTTCCTTACGATCTAAGGAAGCTTTTTTTATGTCTTTTTGTTTGTTTGTTTTATTGCTTTTTTGTAATTACTCTCTAGTCGTTTTATTTCGCTTATTAAAACTAAAGGATAGCCAGTAATAAATCTATATGAATGTAAAGCACTATTTTTATAATATTCTTGTAAAATAATGTGATAATGAAAATTGGAATATGAGTACAATATATTCCATCTATTATTCTTTCTATTATCTTTTCTTTTGTCTGGGTTTTTCCATACCTTTATATTTGTTTCATTAGAAAGTTCTAAATTTTTCAGCACATAATAAATATAGGGGAGATGATTTGCTCTATAAATGCATTTTGCCCTGTTTTCATGAAAAAAATCTTGAGGATTATTGGGGGAAGCGATAGAACAATTTACATTACATAATCTATGTGCATGATGGTTTACGCATGGATACATGTTATATTTTTCTCTTCCATTACCCCCATTTAATATGTCATCTATACTACATATATGCTTGAATGCATTGTCATTGGCATATTCAAAATAAATGGGTTTGCCTTTAAATGTAGGTTTATTCGCATTTTGCATAAAATATTTCTTAAAAAATGAATATGAAGAGTCTAATTCATCACTTCTTTTATCAAGGTTTATATCTATTTCTGATAATAAATCATTTTAATACATTTTATTTTTCTCCCCAATCAAAAACATTTAGCTTGCTTTCATCTGGGCTTGTGCCATTAAAACTATTACCAGCCTTTTTTTTGAAATAGTTAACTATTTCGGTTTTAATAGGAGAAGACTGTAAATTTCTTCTATCATATGAAAAAATACCAATTAAAATATCGCATAATTGAAGTAAGTCATTTCTTCTAGAGTCAATTTGATGCATTTCTTTAATCACATCTTTTTTAAAATCATAAATGTTGTTGCATAATACTTCATGAAGAAATTGCACTTTGGGAGCTCCAAGAGTATCTTTAATATCTAGTAATATCTTATATTGCTCATTAGGGTTGTTAATCATTTTGCCTAGTAATAGAAAATACATTTTATAATACCATGTATTATAATCATCGCCAGAAGAAAATGATAATTCTTTTTTATTGTGTGCAATTACTACCCTAAAACATAAACTTTCATTGAAAAATAAATCAATAAGTTTTTTATACATACCAAGTTTACTCTTTGATGCTTTAGTCCATTTTAATTCAACAGACTCTTTAATATTAAATTCTCTTTTTATCTTTCTAAATGAATCTACTATACTAATTTTATCCTTAGAATCAACTGATAAAGCGCCTAAGACCATAATATTTGCAACATCGTTTTGTATATGACAACTTTCATCACAATATATATTAATCATTTCTATCCCCCAATTCTTTCCAATTTATTCATCATATCTTTTGCCATCTGATCAGTTACGTGTGTGTATATTTCTAGGGTGGTTTTATAGTCTGAGTGACCTACACGCTCTTGTATCGCTTTTAGGTTAATTCCTAATTGCGCAAGTGTAGATATGTGTGTATGACGTAATGTGTGCGTTGTCACACGCTTGTTAATTGAACTTATATCAGTAGCTTCTTTAATAATATTATTCACCTTATTTAAGTCAATAGGGCTACCAGCAGTGTTAGTAAATATATAACCTCTATCTATGAATTTAGCATTCCACTGATTTTCTTTTTTATTTTCTAGCATGAGCTTTTTAAGTAAATTAATACTTTGAGTTGTGAGGCCTATTGTTCGATAACTCTTACTTGTCTTAGTTGTTTCTTTAACGCCAAATGCTCCAGTTTCTGTATCAGTAACCCAGTTGATTGTGCCATCAATCTCTAGTGTTTTATTCTCAATACCTATATTGTCTGTCTTGATTGCTAGGAGTTCGCCAATGCGCATTCCATTGTTAATTTGAAATTCTACTAATGCTTTTATCATTTCATAGTTACGTTTACGTGTAGCATGACGCTTATGTTTAATTAGATAGTCGAAGCATTGAAGTAACTCCTTTACTTCGCTATCTTCTAAATAGTTATTACGTTTAGCTTGAAGTTCGTTTCTGGTTTTGGCTTTCTTAGGTATATCTATTTTATCTAACACACTAATATCGTGAAGATCATAATATTTAAACGCATATTTGAAAACGGAACGGATAACAATAACAAGAGACTGAACATGGCCAATACTATGTGATTTAGCCCATTCATTAATGATGTCTTGTAAGTAGGTGTGCGTAATCTTGCTGATAAGCACTTTACTATCAATAGCATTTTTGACTGTATTAACATTACTTGTCTTTTCTTTAATAGTCGTTGGCTTTGAGCCTGAATGTGTCTTGTAATGCTCTAACCATTCATCGCATGCATCATGGAATGTTAAGTTTTCAAGTTGTTTTGTACTGTTATGTTTAAGACGTTGCTCAATGATTTTGTTTAATGCTAATTGAGCGTCTTTCTGACTGCGCACATTGTTCTTGTTACGTGTAACTGATACTGTTTTATACTTACCAGTTAAAGGGTCTGTATAGCGCTCTAAATAGCGATAGGCAGTATTGTTGTTTTTAGTGATTTCACGAACCCACATTTGTCATCCCTCCTTGTCATCTTCATCAATTTTTTCTTTATAGTGCTTTAAATGATCATAGTTATACATGTTATCAATCAGTTTAAACATTGATATGCATTGAGTGATAAAAATAGTTATAACTAACGCATATATAGTAAAAAGTAAATATTCGATTAATACATTCAATTAATCACTCCTTGAGTATATTGGTTGAATCATTTTTACTATGTATCTCACAACCTTAAAATAAGACGTAGGTATGCTAGGACACGTAGGAATTTGACTGTTTTATATAATTTATTTGAAAATTATGACATCAATCTGTTTCATATAAAAATTTATATAAGGCGTCTCTTTTAGTTTTATCATCTTCCGAGTTTGTAAAGATATTAAAAAAATCATCCTTGTTTTTAATGTAATTGTATTTATTAAGTAAAAATACAACGATTAAATCTTTAATTGTCTTTAAATCGTTATCATTTAAAACGTTGTAATAATACATATCTTTTTCTGTGAAATGCTTCTTATTTAAAAAATTATTATCTAAGAGAAAGCTTCTGTCAAAAAACACTTCATATTCATTTTGAGTAAGTAGCCAATTTAAGTCAAAATAAGGCTTTTCTATAACTTCTTTTTTTGTAGTCCCTTTAACCAATTTGACTTTATTACTGAATATATCACTTTCAATTTTTGAGTTTTCGTTCTGTTTATTTTTAATTGTAACATCATAATATTCATTGAATTTTGTAATAAGTTCATTGGGATCTCTATCGCTAATAGTGCTATTAGATGAGTTTATAAACATTATAAGAATTTCATCTAAGTAACTATTATTGATTTCATAAAACGGGCTTTCACTCCCCATTTTATATTCGATATGTGTTTTAAAGCCTATTAGTAAATTGAAAATTGTTTCTAAAGAAGGGAAATTTCTTTTTCCGTTTTCTAATTTACTTATATATGTTTGCGAAACGCCTGATAAAGTAGAGAGTTCTTTAACCGAAAGCTTCCAACTCACTCTTTCTTTTTTTAATATTTCACCAAAAGTCATATAAATCACCTCTAATTACAATTATAAATAAGTTGTACTTTGAGTACAATATTTTTTGTGTTGACAATACAAAAAGAAATGTGTAATATTTGATTTGTACTCAATGTACAAAAAAAGTACTTGTAGTACTAAAAGGAAGGAGTACTTATTTTGAATAATAATTTAAGTTTGTTGATGGGGAAACATAGAGTTACGGCATCAAAACTTAGCACGGTAACTGGTATTTCCAGAACATCAATACATGGCTTGTATCACGAACGTACTGAAAATCCAGATACAAAAACAGTTATGAAGTTATGTGAATATTTCGGTGTAACACCAAATGAATTTTTTGGAATTAATGAAAAAAAGGAGGTTAAATAAATGCCTAGAACAAAGTTACAAGATTTTCCATCAAAAGAAAATACAGTTACAGAACCGGAGCAAGTTGTAGTAAATCCGTTGTTTGCAAAGCCTAATGCACTAGCTAGTATTTTTGGAATTTCATACAGTTCGGTCAATCGTATTTTAAAAGAGTGGGAAAAAGATTCTAAAGGTGTGGATGATTTATATTATTCACTATCATCAACAATGATAGTCATCAGTATTCCGCGATTCGAGGAGTACATGAAGGTGCGTCATAAAAAATGGATGTAGGAGGCAAGGCGATGAAAATGTACTTAACTTATATTTGCTTAGTTTCATTGTTAACAATTTTATTACTAGCAATATCTAACATGTATGTAGCTTTTAGCGTTTATGCTTGGCTAATAACTTTAGGATGTAATTTAACAGGAGAGATTGCAACGTGCGAAAACAAGTGATTATTACAAAAACAGTATTTGGCTGGTACAACATTAAAGATACTCAACATAATTTAATGTTAAATATACCGCCAAAAGTATTTGAACAGTACTTTCCTGATGTTAGTAAAGATGTTCAAGTTGCGTGTTTAGAAATGGATTTACCAAAAATTACAGAAATTAAAAATAAGAAAAAGGTAGGTAGTTAAGATGGAAATCAAACAAAAATATCAATTATCAAAAGTGGTTCAAATATTAGAATTAGTATTATACGAGAAAAGTAAGCTTTATGATAATGTTAGTTATCGCAATGAGGATGCAGTATTTTATGAACATGCTTTAAAGTTAGTTCATACTGGATTGTTCAATGTTCTTGCTGAATTAGATTTTAAAGATGAAGCGTTTTTAATTCTTGATGAAGTAACAATGACATTAAGCGATGTCATGAAAGAAACACAAGATGTTTACCGTTATAGTGTCATAGATGATAAAGGCGAACATAAACATACAACAGATCGCAAAGGACACGTGATTGGAATGTTAGAGTGGGCATTAGATTACATTGTGGGAAATATTGAAGTGGAGGTATTATAAATGAATTGGGAGATTAGCAATATAATGTGTGATATTGAAGTGATAAAAAAGAAGTTTGAAGATTTAAAGTTGATACAAAGTTGGTTCATTAACGATGTTTTTGGTTTTAATAAGTTAAACACAATGGAAGAAGTGAAGAGGCATGGATATGCATACGAAGAACACCGTATACACAATGAGCAACTGCACGATTTAATGCATGCATACTTAAATCGTTTTGATGAGTTAATAGAAAGATTTCATGAATTAGAAAAAGCATCATCTGAGAACTTTGACGAGGAATCAGATGACGCGCAGAAATTAAAAATCACAGAGTAATTTAGAAATTACACATGTTTATTATAGCATTTTTTACTCTGTGAATCACTAGAGGTGCAAAAAATGAATGAAATTAAATTAGAATATGACACACGTGTTTCAGTGGTACATTATGAAAGTTTAGACTCACGTTCATTTAAGAGATTTTCAAAACCTAAATGGAATAAGTTGGTTAATAAACTGTCTGTGCCTATAGAATCAAATTATAAGTATGCACGTGGTGTTGCTGTTTACGGTGATATTAAAGACGGTACAAATAATCACGGTGAAATTATCGAAAAGCATCGAAATGATAAAAATGTCATATATCGAGATGTGATTGTACTTGATTACGATGAAATAAATGATTTAAAGCAATTACATGACGCAATCAGCTCAGTTTTAAGCAATGTTGCATGGTTTTGGCACACATCGTTTAGCCATACAACTGAACAAGCTAGAATACGCTTGTATATCCCTTTGAATGAGCGGATAAGTGCAGATGATTATCGTAAATATACAAAAGTGTTAGCAAATAAAATTGGCCATAAAGTGGATGAAGGTTCATATCAGCCAAGTAGATGCTTTGCATTACCAGTTATTCAAAAAGGACACATATTTATTAAACGAGTGAATGACTGTCCAATTATGGATGTTGATATGCTCGAACAGTGGTCAAAAGAGTATGAACAATCAAATGATGGTCCTAATATCAAAGGGTACACACGACGTGATAGTGCGTATTGGCGAGATATAGCTTTTGGTGTAAGTGAGGGAGAGCGCAATTCAACATTGGCTTCAATTACAGGTTATCTTTTACGTAGGCATGTAGATCCAAACTTAGTTTATGGGTTAGTGAGTGCGTGGGCAAGTGTATGCAAACCACCTGTTAATCAAAGTGAAGTAAACAATACTTTTAAAAGTATTTTGAAAAAAGATAGTAAAAGCAGTTAGAAATGGAGGTTTTTGTTTGGAAAATGTAACAAATGATGAAGTGTTTGAAATGATTGATAGTAGAACCGGTGTTTTAAATGCTAATGATTGGAAAAGTCAATTAAGGCGTTCTGCTACTACACAAGCATTGAAAAAAACGACTACAAATGCTGAAATCATATTGTGTAATGATGAGAGTTTAAAAGGGCTAGTACAATATGACGCTTTTGAAAAAGTAACCAAACTGAAACGTCTACCATATTGGAGGTCAAAAGGGGATGCGAATTATTATTGGGCTGATATAGATACAACACATGTAATTTCACATATTGATAGATTGTATAATGTGCAGTTTAGCCGTGATCTTATTGATACTGTAATTGAAAAGGAAGCATATCAAAATAGATTTCACCCTATTAAATCGATGATTGAATCTAAATCATGGGACGGAATCAAAAGAATTGAAACGCTCTTCATTGATTATTTAGGTGCTCAAGATAACCACTACAATAGAGAAGTTACAAAAAAATGGATGATGGGTGCAGTTGCTAGAATCTATCAGCCAGGTATTAAATATGATTCCATGATTATTTTATATGGTAGTCAAGGTGTTGGAAAATCTACGGCAGTGAGTAAATTGGGAGGTCATTGGTATAACCAAAGTATTAAAACGTTTAAAGGTGATGAGGTCTATAAGAAATTGCAGGGTTCTTGGATATGTGAAATTGAAGAACTGTCGGCATTTCAAAAGTCTACTATTGAAGATATTAAGGGGTTTATAAGTGCCATTGTAGATATTTATAGAGCTTCGTATGGTAAACGCACAGAGCGTCATCCTAGACAGTGTGTGTTTGTAGGTACAACCAATAACTATGAGTTTTTAAAAGACCAAACAGGCAATCGTCGTTTTTTCCCTATTACGACAGATAAAAATAAAGCAACTAAAAGCCCGTTTGACGATCTAACACCAGATGTTGTGCAACAAATGTTTGCCGAAGCTAAAGTATATTTTGATGAGAATCCGACGGATAAAGCATTGCTATTAGATAAAGAAGCGAGTGAAATGGCTTTGAAAGTCCAAGAAGCTCATTCCGAAAAAGATGCTTTAGTTGGAGAAATAGAGGAATTCCTTGAACGTCCTATTCCGTCAGACTATTGGTATAGAACGTTAGAAGAAAAAAGAGTGTCTGCGCATGATGTTATAGACCAAGACTATATTAAATTATATGGTGATGGTAAATTGATTGAATTACCGAATACAAAACCGGGTGCTTATGTATGGCGTGACAAGGTATGTAGCATGGAAATTTGGAAAGTGATGATGAAACGAGATGACCAACCACAACAACACCATTTAAGAAAAATTGATAAAGCGTTAAGAAATACGTGTTATTGTGGGCAAAGTAAGTCGCGTCATAGATTTGGCGAAGGTATAGGTAGACAATATGGTTTTGATATTAATTTAATATCCTATTATCAAAGCTTAAAAAGCAAAGAACAAAAATAATGGGACAATGGGACGGTTATGGGACAGTGGTAGGACACCTTCAATCTCTTGTGGCAGTAAGCGCTATGTTATGTATGTCCCTGTGTCCCACAACTTTTACCCTAAACTTATAAATAATATATGCACATTCAAAAAATATATAAGTGTAGTCATAAAATAGTGGGACAGCGGGACGGTTAACTTTAATCCTTTGGGAGAGTAAGCTTTGAGCATTGTCCTGACAATGTCCCGAAATATGTTGGAAATAGCGAAATGGGACACTTACCAAAATTTAGGAGGAAGAAAATGAATAAAAATCAATTAAAGTCAGAAATTTTAGAATATATAAAAGCTCATGCTGGTACATCATTTGTAGAAATAGAACGTGTATTTGAAGAAAATAACTTTGATTATAAAGGTGACGGCGCATATACAAGTGGTCAACATCCCAATGTTGTGTTTTGGATTGGGTGGAATCAAGAAGCGTTTGATGTTATCGCTGAACTTAAAAAAGACGGACGTATTGAGATGGATATTTGTGAGCCAATTGTTTATATGGTTGATGGTAAAGGTTTGGATTTGCCTATTGTAAGGTCGAAAAATATTAAAACAGATCATTGGTTGCCTGTTACGTTTAATATTAGTAAGAAAGAAAAGGAGTGTGTCTAATATGAATGACAAAGAGAAAATTTACAATCAACTTCATCATGATGCACCAATTCAAATTATGCCAGCACCTGAAAATTTATTTGTTGAATATATAGAAGATGGCGAAGTGTGGTATTCACCAGTTGTATGTATGGCTTTAAGTAAAGCCCATAATATTAATTTTTATGACTGTGATGATGTGGGGTGCATTGATAAAGCAGCCACATTTAGCATTAAAAAATTTAATACTGAGACAGGTGAGTTTGAACAATTCAGCAAAATAGCTCAAAAGGAGATAACACAATGAACATAGAAACTATCGTAAATGAATTCGAAACACGAGCAGGCACGTTACTAAGGTACTACACAGGATTATTAGAACATAGTAAAGTACAACCGTATTGCTTTAAGTTATATAATGATCCGTTTGATATGGTTTATGTGGTGATGAACAGCAAGTTATTCGGTCATGTATATATTAAAGATTGTAAAGTAAGGCAATCATTTGAATTAGCGTCACCTAAGCACACTGAGGGGCTTATAAGAAGCATAGAGGGACATTATGTGGGTTATGAATTACATGACGGTAAAAAGCTTTCTATTAGTGATATGATGGCTAGTCATTTGTTTGAAGATGAGTATTTTATGTATGGATTACAAACATATGCAGAATCAAATAATAGTGATGTGTTTGAGTACCTAGAAAATGGATTTGATACAGATACACTTGAGGGCATTCAATCAAGTAATACTGATATGATAGCGAATATTGAAATGTTGTATCAGTTAGCTACGGGAATCAATGAACCAGCACCAGAGTTAGTTGAGGGATTGAAATTAGTAACTGAGTTTGTACAAGATGAGAATGCGATACAAGAGGATTACAAGGCTTTAGAACGTAAATTGAATGATTTAAAAGCGTCTTACTATAGCTTGAGTAAATAATGTTATGAGGGGTCACATGTAGTGTGTGGCTCCTAATAAAATACTACGATTTTATACGAGGTATAGCAGTTTAAAATGGTTGAGGTACAGAACTTTAAAAAAGTATGAAACGTTGATATTAAGCTATTTTATGGCTTTGAAAATAATAAGGTTATATAAAGGTATTAGCTTTTAAAATCGGAAGGTATACAGTCTTTGAGAATTGAAAAAATGGCAAGATTTGTGCAAGGTGTGCGAACTTTGTTAACGCTAATACAAGCTAAAGTGTGTGTTTTTGGTATAGGCCTAAAACTTAATTTTGTTCGCTATTTGTTCGTGCTATTTTTATCGAACTTAAGTTCTGTATTAAGTTAATGTGAAAAGCCTAATGTTAAGTTTATAACATGATTTTATAAGTGTTATATACGATAAGCTAAACAATTGATAAAACGCGCTATAAAGCGAACGTAAGTTTGTTTTAGACCTGTAAAAATGGTATAATTTAGATATGGAATAATTAAAATAAAGGGGTGTAGAAATGCAAAGTATCGCAGAAAAAGAGACGTATCATTTACCCACCGAACACCTGCAAGTTTTCAATGTGATAAAAAATACGTCCAATAAGTATATTACTAAAACTAAAATCTTAAATCAATTGGGATATGAATATAATTCAAGCAATGAACGATGGTTACGAAGAGTAATCAATTCATTAGTATATGATTATGGCTATCCTATCGGATGCAGTTATAAACCTAGTGAACGTGGTTATTACATCATTACGACAGAACAAGAAAAGCAACAAGCGATGAGAAGTATTAAGAAACTAGCTGATGGCAGTATGAAACGCTATGAAGCTTTGAAGCGAATTAAAGTGTAAAGGGGATAAAAATGAAAACTGAATCGTACTTTAAAGAATACAACCAATTTGTAATAGATCAACAAAAGGCTATACAAGAATTGGAACAAGAGTGCAATGCATTGGAAAGTAAAATAAAGTTAGATAAGTCCACATACAAACAGTTAATCATGGATGGACAAGATGATAAAGCAGATAACCTATATCAAGCAACAGATGCTGATGAAAAGAAACTAAAAGCACTTAATAAACGCTTAGAGACAAAGAAAAGTGTGTCGAAAGAAGTTAAATATCAAAAGACAATTGAATTATTAAAACATCAAAGCGAGTTGTCATCATTATATGAATCAGAAAAGCAATCAGCTTTAGGTAAATTAAAAAAAGTAGTCGATGCATATAATGAGATCATTGATGAAATAGAAGATATTAATGATAGATATGAAGATGAACATCAACAATATGCGAGTGTGTATAATCAAGAACAATTATATGATGACAAAGAGGCTAGAAAAGCGTTAAATGGCTACTTTAGAGAAAATATATTTACATCATTTATTAATGGTAATGATTTGCCATACGAACACAATAACAAGTTGTTTTTAAAACGTTAAAAGGAAAGGGTAATAAAATGAAAACAAAATATAAGTTGAATAATACTAAAAAGGTCGCAAATGCATTTGGCTTAAATGAAGAAGATACAAATCTATTAATAAATGCAGTTGATTTGGATATTAAAAATAATATGCAGAATATTTCAAGTGAGTTACAACAAACAGAGCGGTCTAAGCAAAAACAATATAATGAAGAGCTACAAAATTTAGCTAAGCAAAACCGAATTATTAAATAGCAATGATTGCCTATCCAATTCGGGTAGGCTCTGTTTATAGGGGTGAATAAATGAAACTGCTTAAAACGAAGAATTGTTTATATTATCGTAATGGTGACAATAAATTATCTGATTATCAACTATTAACGCAATTTAACCCAGCATTTATTAATAAGAAAATTAAGATGTGTGAATTCCAAATTGAAAGTATGTACCATATGAGTGCATCGACAACAACATGTGATGAAATAATGGGGGTCGTGTCTGTCTCATATCCAATTGAAAAACTAGTTATCAAAATTATTGAAACAAAGGCAAGATTACAAAACTATAAAAATCGATCTATAAGTAATATGGTGTTGTTGAAAACGGTACTAAATCATTATACAGAAAGAGAGCAGAAGCAAGTTGTAAAATATATGCGTTCAAATGGACGATATAAGCCCTACAACGTCATTGAACGCTTACAGGGTGATTTGTATCAAGCAAGTATTAAACAACGTTCAGAACGTCAAAAACAAAGAAATATAGCAATTGAAAATAGTAAGATTGCACGAGTAAATGCTTATCATCAATCTTCATATGTAAAAGTGGTGTAACAATGGATAAAAAGCAAATAAAAGACTTCGTTTGTGATTATCATAAGCGAACTAGAAGGGATATGTTGATAGATGATGAAATAAATACCGATGAATTCTTTTCAATAGGTGATGAAAATTCTAATGAATGGATGGCAGACGATAACATTGATGATCATATTGTAAAGAATCACTTAGAAATGATTGTTGACCGAGTAGCTAATGATAAAGAGTTTTATATTTTCGATTCTTTAATACAAGGACGTAGTTTTAAAGATATTAGCAATGTCTTAGAGTGTTCAGAACAATCTGTAAGATTATGGTATGAAACCTTATTAGATAAAATTGTGGAGGTGATAGAATGAGTGAGTTAACAGCAAAACAAGCGCGTTTTGTGAATGAGTATATTAGAACACTTAATGTGACACAAAGTGCCATAAAAGCAGGCTATAGCGCAAATAGTGCACATGTGACAGGATGTAGGTTATTAAAGAAGCCACACATCAAGCAATATATACAAGAACAAAAAGATAAGATTATAGATGAGAATGTATTAACTGCAAAAGAGTTACTACATGTGCTTACGAATGCGGCAGTCGGTGATGAAACAGAAACGAAAGAAGTTGTAGTCAAGCGTGGGGAATATAAAGAGAATCCACAAAATGGCAAAGTACAGCTAGTCTATAATGAACATGTTGAACTGATAGAGGTACCAATTAAGCCAAGTGATCGTTTAAAAGCTCGTGATATGTTGGGTAAATACCATAAGTTATTTACAGATAAGCATGATATTAACGGGAATGTGCCTATATTCATTAATATTGGTGAATGGGATGGAGATGATGAGGAATTAGACAAAGCTGTACAAGATGTATCTAACGCTAACCCTAACCATACTGTGATTGTGGATGATATTCCGTTAGAGGATTGAAGAAAATGAAGTTATGCTAATTATAAATTAATGCTAATTAGTTTGATACCATAGCTTATTTACTGAGAAAGTAGACTTAAATGTAGCAACACCAGTATTCATTGATAATATAAGCGAAGATGATGAGATAAGTGAGAGAGATTTATAAGCAGTGCTTTATAGGTATGTTAGTTGATATTATAATAAAGGGTTTCTCCAAATTAGGGGTACCTTTTTTATATAACCGAGCCAAATGTGGCTTCGTTAAGTGTGTCCTTAAGTGGATGTATTAGCTTATTTGTACTTTAACGAAGAGGTGTTTAAATAGTTTTTTTGATTAAACGAACAATTTTTACGTCATGTGATAGTGGAGTTTTTTATATGAAATGCCACGACAAAGTGTTATAACAATAGAAAACACTAATATAGTGTCCAAATTCTCAACTATGAATAAACCAGCCTTCGGACTAGTTTTTTATAAATTAAAATTTCCTATCAAAATCATTACATTTATGCTAATATATTTATGGGAAGTAGGTAAGCATTTCGGTGCTTACCTTTTTATGTCAATGCTAATACTTTCAGTCTTAAACGCGATACAAATTTTACCTTGATATAAGATGTTTAAAATCACCGACTGTGGTGTGTTATTAGCATAGATATCTTTAGTTATGTCAAAGGAGGTATATATGGATTGGCAAATTTTTTATCTAAAGAACGTAATGTATTCACAATGGATAAAAATAATAAGACTAATTATTTTATTGAACAGAATGAGCGAGTAACGGTTGAAACTTATGATTGTTATAAAGAACAAATAAAAAATAAAAATGCGATACTAACTAAAAAAATTTTGCAGAAGACTAATCCAGCAACGGGTCCTATTTTTATATATGGCATTAATAAAGGTGATATTTTAAAGGTGGACGTTTTAAAAATAAAGGAAAAATCAAATGGTATTATTTATACAGGTCATGAGATAGGTGTTAATAAGATAATAAGAGGTAGTGAGTTTGCATTTATAGATGAATTCAATGATAAAACTATAAAATTTAAAGACGTTAATATCTCTATTAATAAAATGATAGGTGTTATTGGTGTAGCTCCTGAGGGTGATTGTATTTCTACATCAACTTCTGGAAGGCATGGTGGAAATATGGATTGTAAAAAAATAACGGAAAATAGCTCACTATATTTACCAGTTTATCACGAGGGAGCTTTATTATCTATTGGTGACGTACATTTAGCTATGTCAGATGGAGAAGTTGGAGGAACAGGTCTAGAAATTAATGCAGAAGTAGAAATTATATGTTCAAAAGCCAATGTCGGTATGAACTTACAAAACCCAATTTTAACGAATGAAGAAGGTATGTATTTCATTTCTTCAGGATGCACTATTGAAAAGGCTATTGAAAATGGTATAGAAGATTTGGCTCAGTTTTTTAAATTTAGGACAGGTCTATCTACAAATGATCTCCTTAAACTATTTAGTTTAGTTTGCGAAGTGCAAATTAATCAGGTAGTTAATCCTCAAAAATCAATACGTTTATATATACCTAGATATATATTGCGTCAATTTGACATTGTAATTTAATAAATAGAGAACTAAAAATTTTTTGATAAATATTATATCCAAAACGAATCAACAAAACCACACCACCTATTAATTTAGGAGCGTGGTTGTTTTAATGGTGAAAAAAAGGCGTAATTGTGAAACTAGGGACAAGGGTAGTATGTTCGCAAAAAGTTCGCAAAGTTATGAAATAGTGTGCATATTCATAGACTTTCAAAATGAAAATCATGACTATAAATTCTTGATTTAATAGTGTTTTGAACACTAGTGATTATTCATAAAATAGCGGTATATAAAAGAAGAACAATAATATTTAATATATTATAACCCTCGTAGGCATAGGCTTATGGGGGATTTTTTTATGCTTTGGGATATAGAAAAGGGACAGAAAAGGGTAAAAAAGATGAGGTGAAAGTTATTGAGATTTAGACATAAAAAAAAGAGGCAACCGTCAGTAACAGTTAACCTCAAGTGCATTCCGCAGATATGCACCGCTATTTGTATATGATATTAATCTATTTTTAGATAAAAATCAAGGTTATTGATAAAGTTCTTTAAACTTCTTAATTTAGGTCTTGCTTGAACACCTATAATTTTATCATAAGTCGACTCACGTATCTTTGATCGTAAAAAATCAAGGTTTTGTTCGAATTGGCTTATAATTTTTTGAAGTTCTGTTTCAGAATAAGAAAGACCGGAACAAATTAGAATTAATAAAATGAGATAATCAATTAATTGTGCCGTCGATATCTAGCGTTTTATCTTCAAAGTTTGTATTTAATTTCCTTATTGTAAGTAGTTCGTTGATATGCATGACATTAGCAATTTGAAACTGCATTATAAATTTTATCATTTTATAATTACGTTTTCTCGTTGGTTGTTTTTTATACTTAATTACATAGTCGAAATAATCCAGTAACTCCTTAACTTCTAAAGTGTTATTACGTTTAGCTAGTAACACATCACTATAGGGGTATCTATTTATCCTAGTACACTTATAACTTTGAATTGCCTACTTTTTTAAATTAACAAATTCTATTCTCATAGATTTTGTCCAATTAAGTGTAGACGTCTTATAGTTATTAAATTTGAGAGTGGTAGCAAACTAAAGTTAATCAAGAGTTAAGATGAATTTAATTCATGAACACGGCTATTATTTTTATAATTGAAGAAAATAAAGTTTTACTTCAAGGAGGTAATTAAATATGTTCAAAAAATATGACTCAAAAAATTCAATCGTATTAAAATCTATTCTATCGCTAGGTATCATCTATGGGGGAACAATTGGAATATATCCAAAAGCAGACGCGTCAACACAAAATTCCTCAAGTGTACAAGATAAACAATTTCAAAAAGTTGAAGAAGTACCAAATAATTCGGAAAAAGCTTTGGTTAAAAAACTTTACGATAGATACAGCAAAAATACTATAAACGGAAAATCTAATAAATCTAGGAATTGGGTTTATTCAGAGAGACCTTTAAATGAAAATCAAGTTCGTATACATTTAGAAGGGACTTACACAGTTGCTGGCAGAGTGTATACACCTAAGAGGAACATTACTCTTAATAAAGAAGTTGTCACTTTAAAAGAATTGGATCATATCATAAGATTTGCTCATATTTCTTATGGCTTATATATGGGAGAACATTTGCCTAAGGGTAACATCGTCATAAATACAAAGAATGGCGGTAAATATACATTAGAGTCGCATAAAGAGTTACAAAAAAATAGGGAAAATGTAAAAATTAATACTGATGATATAAAAAATGTAACTTTCGAACTTGTGAAAAGTGTTAATGACATTGAACAAGTTTGAAATTAAGTTAAATTAGTATATACAGTGTTTGATCGCTAATACTTTGAAAGTTAGGTATCTAAAGGTGCCTAGCTTTCTTTGTTATGATCAACACCATCATATAGAAAATTCTTTAATGACGTTTATGCCGAAATCTATAAAAATAATTTCTCTTTTATGGTTAATCAATATGTTTTTACACTCGACAACCTTAAAATCAACTTCTCTCAATTCCATAATAAAGCCTCTATAAAATAACTTAGTTTAAAAACGATGCGTATCTTTCAGATTCAAATCCCATCATTTTCTCCTAATACTTACACTTTAATTACAATTATGTAAGTTGTTTTCAGTGACATCCTATATTATATTTTGGCAGAGGTGATCTTTTGAAAACGATTTTAAAAACAATTATATATATCGCACTTACTATCATTGGCGCTTATGCTACTTTGTTCATTTTAAAAACAATAGATTCTCATGGTGTAACAGATCAGTTTAATCCATTGGTAAAGAAGGAAGATTCTTATGTTAAAACGACAGAGGTATCTACTAGAATGGATGATCAACTCCGAAGTTATAATCAAAGTGCTTTTAATAAAGAAGGGAAAGAAACACAATTAATGTATACTGCTACATTTGATATTAAACCGCATAGATACTTGAAAATAACACATAAAGGTCATCATGTAGAAACTTTTGAAGAAGTTGAAAAGGGACAAGTGCCTAAAAAAGCTTTAGAGAAATTGAGTCGATAATAACGTGCTTATATTACATTGCTCATTTTAAAAATGAGTACGAACGAAAGTAACACATAACGATTAATTTAAAAATATTTGTAATAATTATGAATAAAATTAAAAACAAGGGGTAATACATTCTATATAGCATATAAGCTTTTGTTATGAGTTTCAAAAATAGGAAGAGAGAGTGATATTATGAAATTAAAATCATTAGCAGTATTATCAATGTCAGCGGTGGTGCTTACGGCATGTGGCAATGATACTCCAAAAGATGAAACAAAATCAACAGAGGCAAATACTAATCAAGACACTAATACAACAAAAGACGTTATTGCATTAAAAGATGTTAAGACAAGTCCAGAAGATGCTGTGAAAAAAGCTGAAGAAACATATAAAGGTCAAAAGTTAAAAGGAATTTCATTTGAAAATTCTAATGGCGAATGGGCTTATAAAGTGACACAACAAAAATCAGGTGAAGAATCAGAAGTACTTATTGCTGATAAAAACCAAAAAGTAATTAATAAAAAGACTGAAAAAGAAGATACCGTAAATGAAAATGATAATTTTAAATATAGTGATGCAGTAGATTATAAAAAAGCTATCAAAAAAGGACAAAAAGAATTTGATGGTGATATTAAAGAATGGTCACTTGAAAAAGATGATGGCAAACTTGTTTACAACATCGATTTGAAAAAAGGTAATAAAAAGCAAGAAGTTACTGTCGATGCTAAAAACGGTAAAGTATTAAAGAGTGAACAAGATCATTAAAAAGATTCGTTGCATTAACTCTTGTAAAATGTCTTAATTTATATTAATTAATAAAATACCCTCACAATACTTATGCATAAGTCCTGTTTGACGTAAAAGGATATATGACATACATATTGTGAGGGTTTAATAATATTTATTTATCCATGCGAATATCGACTTCTTCTAAATGCTTCTGATATTCTTTAACTTTACTTTCTAAAAACATTTCATATGGTGCATCAAAAAAGTCAGCTAAATGCATGGCATCTTTAAATTTGGGTTCATGGTGATGATTCTCCCATTCCCAAATTTGATGTGCTTCATATTTAGTACCATATTTTTCGTTTAATTGTTGTGCTAATTCGTCAATTTCTAAATTATGTTTAGTTCGTAAGTTATATAAAATATGCATATTCATTGTCATTTAACCTCATTTCTGTGCTTTACTAATCAAGGATGCTAATAATATGTGTATATTCTATTCCTAAGATAAAAAATAATCAAGCTAAGAAATCGTAATTAAGAAAATGACACAAAATATAATATTTTCTGAGTAACAAATAACAATTAGCTATAGTCACATTGAATAATTTCAAAATTAAATCAATGACTGGAAAAAGATTTGAATAAAAATATTTTAACTTTGTTTTAAAATTTTGAATAAGGGGTACTACTTAGAATAACGCAAAATAAATAGAAAAAGAAGACTGAGAATTATGTTTGGAATGTTAATTGTCGGTGGCTTAATTGGATGGGCTGCTGGTGCTATTATGGGTAAAGATATCCCAGGTGGTATTTTAGGTAATATTATCGCAGGTATTATTGGATCATGGGTAGGTGGCAAACTATTCGGACAATGGGGGCCTGAATTAGGAAACATTTACATCTTACCAGCATTAATTGGTTCAATTATCTTTATCGCAATTGTAACTTTAATTTTAAGAGCTATGCGTAAATAATAAATACTCAACTTATGTTGAATTAATATAAAGATGGCACTTAGTTGTCATCTTTTTTATTTGCATGAAAACGTTCGATATGTATTATAATGTTGGAAAATATAGGCAAGATAGGATTAAAACACAATAGATTGATATGAGGAAAGGTAAGAATAAAAAAGTGAGCAATAGACAAATAAAAAAGGATGACGTTGGGTTGCGCCATCCAGGAGTATTATGTTCATGAATATAAAAGACTGTGTAGTCATTTAAGAACTACACCCATATAGTAACACATCACTAGACTAAAGACAACACTATTTTCATTATTATTTATTTTAAAAGCAAATTAATTAAATATTATTAGAAAAATATTGAGAAACATCATTTCCATTTGGTTAAAAGTAATGTTATGGTAAATATGAAATATAGAAGAAGAGGAGTAATAGCATGACGATTTATTTAGTTAGACATGGAGAATCGAAGTCGAATTATGATAATAAACATTCACGATCATATTTTTGTGGTCAATTAGATGTACCGTTAACGAATGCTGGCAAAAAAAGTGCAGATGATTTATGCCAATATTTTAAAGAAAAAAATATAGCACATGTATATGTGTCGGACTTATTGAGAACACGACAAACATTTAAACATATTTTTCCATATGACATTCCTTCTACGACAACACCCTTACTAAGAGAGCGTTCATTAGGGGTATTTGAGGGTAAATATAAAGATGATGTCAGTGTTAATCCGAAATATGAAAAATATTTTAATGATCCTAAGTTTAAAGATTTTCGTCATAGTTTTTCTCAAAAAGCGCCTGAAGGAGAAAGTTACGAAGATGTATACCAACGTGTTTCGCATTTTATGAATCATGTTGTTAGTGAAAATACTGAACAAGATGATATTGTTATTGTTGCACATCAAGTTGTTATTCGTTGTTTGATGGTTTATTTTAACAAAGTTTCAAGGGAAGAAGCTGTGGATTTAAAGGTAGAAAATTGCAAGCCATATATCATTGAATAGAGAAGTTTGAAGGTTCTGAAGCAGTAAAATCTAACGCTGTCTCCAGAACCTTTTTACATTAGGAATTTAATGGAAGTCATCGTTATTAACAGGCTTACCACCAATAGCTAATGTAATGATTGCACTTACGAACAATATAATTGATGTAACAAATGACGCTACTGTAAAAGGTGTAAATTGGGTGAGTGATAATATCAATGATAAAAAGAACCAAGAGATAGCCCCTAGAAATTGTAAAATAGCAGAAGAAATTCTAAAACTCATATTATTGAATATAGCTAAAATAAGTGCGGGCAATGCGACTAATACCATTATAATGATGTTGAGGGTGAATAAATATGGCTGTTCAAAAGTTACTGTGTTTGGACCTGTTGGATGCATGGCTGCTAAAAATAAGCAAACAATCGTTGATAAAATTGATAAAATAATAAAAGTAATTCGAACTTTCATAATGACCATCCTTTGTTTATAGAGTCAATATAAGTATGAAATATGTTAGATATATAGTCAAATGCGTCAACTAATGGGTGATTTTGGAATAGATAGAGTTAAAAAAGCATCAAACAGTAATATACTGCTTGATGCACAAATGATGACTTTAGCTAAATTGATTAGTCATTTTAAAAGATAAAGAATCGTCATGAATTATGGCTAATGTAATGATATGTTACATGCCGTAATGATAATATTCAGTTATTTATCAATGACATCGCTATTGATACCTTTAGATTTTAAGAAATCTTTAATTTTATCTTGTTGCTTTTTATTAACGTCTCCAGCATATTTTGTTGGTACGTCGACCACATTGATTTTGTTTTGAGGTTGATAGTTAAGCTTTTCAATATCTTCATCAACATTGGCGATTGTACTATTTAATGCTTTGAAGTAATTCATAATTAGATCAACGGGTTTCTTATATTCTTTAGGAATATTGTTTTCAGTGACAAATTTCTTGAAATGTAAGTCGTTTTTAACAGCTAAATTAGATAAGTGGCTAAGTGTTTCTGCTTGCTTTTCGGTTACTTTTGTTTGACTGTCAATTTGTTTGTCGAGTTTGTGTTGCATAATATATTTGTTATCAAGTATATCGCTATTTACAGATAAATATTTTTCGACAGCTTTCTTCATTTCTTCCTCGCTAATATCACTGTTTTTCTTGTTTGAACTAAAGATATCTTTTTCTTCTAATTTTTTAGCACTTTTAGGTGCATGTATGCCAGTACTAGAATGATGGTCATCTTTGTCAGATTGATCAGCTGCACAACCTGTAAGAATTAATGTTGATGCTAAAAATGTACTTAGTAATAATCTCTTTTTCATAATGTAATATAACTCCTTGGTTTATCTTTAATTGAAAAAATGTGCATTTATATTTAATAGAGTAACGTTCAATTAGTTTGGAATGTCACGATGACCTTGCAATGACCATAAACGTAAATGATTACGAGCATGAGTTGCTTTGTCGATAAATAATGCGTCATTTTGAATGTTGTTAAGAATATCATTATCTATAAATAATTGCATAATTGGTTGAATCAATTTAGAAATAGGTATCGTACGTAAAAGCATAATGATTTCATTCACATACTTTTCTTTCTCAATATCATTTGCCATATTGATTTGTTTGCGTAGATAACTGGTAAACTCTTTAATTGCTTGATCAGATTTCAAATAGTGATGTCTATCATAATAGATTAATTCTTCAACAGAAGCTGGTACATAATATCCATCATCAGAAATATCAATGCCTGACGCCTCAGACTCGACAACATCAAATAACACAGGATGAAACACGAAGTCATCTTCAACATAATATAGCTCAGTACCAGCTAAAGTATCTAAGCTATATTGTAACTCTTCTTTACTAAAAGTAGAGTCATAAAATCTTTGTAAAAGATATAGTAGATGATTAGTTGATAAAATACCATACAAGTTTACAGAACCAAGTATAATACGAAGAGGTAAAATATCTTTTTTATCTATTAAACCTTTCTTAATCTCAGAAATTAATTTAGTGATTGTATCATTTCTTAAGCTATCAGTTATACCAAAGTCTCCAAAATCGTCATCTTTAAGTAACATATCTAAGTCAACTTCGTCGTCCATAAATGATAACACTAAAGCGTTTTCAAACTCTGCTAAACTATTCTCAATTGTTTGTTCATCAACAAATTGATTTACAGCTTTCTCAAAATCACCATTGCCGACTTGATTCACGAAATTTTCAATATGTTTACGCACATCATTTGGCAAAATAAGACAATCATATTCAAAGTTGTAATAATAGTAAAAATGACTAGTTAAAAAGTTGTCAAAATTTATTGATTTTAGCTTTTCAAATTTAGTTAGTTCATTGTTTAATCGGTAGTTATCATCACTTTCAAGTATGCTAGAAAGAATATCAAACTCAAATAGAGTAGCATTAGAAAACACTTGTTCAATGATGTGATTATTATTGAAAAATGCTGTCATAATTAATTCAACAAGATTTTGTTTGTTTTTATTTGAGAATCCTTTAATACCATATTGCCTGCATATTGTTTTTAGCTCGTCATTAGTTTTTAGCAGTAAAGCATGTTCTAATGTGACATCGTTTAAGCGCGTATGTTGTCTTACACGAAACACTTCATCATTTAAATGCATATGGTCTATTGTATCTAATGTTTCGAATTCACCATAGGTACTATCTAGTACTTCTGAATTGATATTTCTTAAAAATAAATTATTGACAAAGAACTCATCTTCATTAATTTGATAAACAAAACCTAGATGATTTGTTAGCTTTAAAATATTAACATCGCGTTTATTTATAATTGTGACAGGATTACCATTAGATATAAGTGTTTCTATAAATTTTTGTTCTGTCTTATCCATATCATGATAAATTTTATGTATATTTTCAGGGCGTAAAGCATGAATCGTGACTTCAAATCCTTCTTTTTGGGTCGGTAAATTAAAATATTCGCATGCATTTTGTAATTTTCCTGGGTATATAAAATGAACATCAAGCATTTTTGCACACCTCGTTATATATATTTAGTTTATCATACCATGACTTTATGTCGGGATAAAAAAATAACAGCATCTTAACAAATGTAAGATACTGTCAGTGAAATGAATGAAACTTTAGTTTCTGATAATATAGTCAAAGGCATTTAAAGCTGCGTTTGCACCTGCGCCCATTGAAATAATAATTTGTTTGTTCTTCTGATCTGTGACATCACCAGCTGCGAATATACCAGGAACATTCGTATTATTGTTACGATCAATCACAATTTCACCACGTTCGTTTAATTCAACAGCATCGTTTAACCATGATGTGTTTGGAAGTAAACCAATTTGAACAAAGATACCATCTAAGTTAAGTAAATGCTCTTCGCCAGTACTCATGTCTTCGTAACGTATGCCTGTAACATGGTCTTCGCCTACAACTTCAGTAGTTTTAGCATTTGTTTTGATATCAACATTTGATAATGAACGTAAACGATCTTGTAACACGTTGTCAGCTTTCAATTCACCAGCGAATTCGAATAATGTTACGTGATTAACGATACCTGCAAGATCAATTGCTGCTTCAACTCCAGAGTTACCGCCACCGATTACTGCTACGTCTTTATTTTCAAATAGAGGTCCGTCACAGTGCGGGCAGAATGCAACACCTTTATTAATCAATTGTTCTTCACCAGGAATGTTTAGCTTACGCCAACCTGCACCAGTAGCAATAATGACTGTTTTACTTTCTAATACTGCTCCGTTTTCTAACGTAACTTTAATTGCCTCGTCTGTCTTTTCGATATCAGTAGCACGAATGCCTGTCATTGCATCAATATCATATTGGTCAATGTGCGCTGCTAAGTTAGAAGAAAATTCAGAACCAGTAGTTTCTTTAACAGTAATGAAGTTCTCAATGCCGGCAGTATCATTTACTTGCCCACCGATACGATCAGCAACTATACCAGTACGTAAACCTTTACGCGCTGTGTAAATGGCTGCACTACCACTAGCAGGGCCACCACCAACGATTAAAACATCATAAGGTTCTTTATTTTCAAACTCAGATGCATCTGCCGTACTACCTAGTTTAGAAAGAATATCTTGGATTGTCATACGACCATTGCCAAATTCTTCACCATTTAAAAAGACAGCAGGAACTGCCATGATGTTTTCAGATTCTTCACGGAACACTGCACCATCAATCATAGAATGCGTGATGTTTGGATTAATCACACTCATTAAGTTAAGTGCTTGAACGACATCAGGACATTTTTGACAAGTTAAACTAATAAAAGTCTCAAAATGGAATGAACCTTCTAAGTTTTTAATTTGATCAATAATAGATTGTTTTTCTTTAGGTGCACGACCACTTACTTGTAAAATTGCTAAAACAAGTGAGTTAAATTCGTGACCTAATGGAATACCTGCAAATGTTACACCTGTTTCTTCACCAGGACGATTGACTTCAAAACTTGGTGTGCGTTTTAAAGATTTTTCAGAAAGAGATAGTCTAGGTGACATATCAGTAATTTCTGTCAACAAATCTTTAAGTTCTTTGGACTTATCATCTGAACCAAGGCTGGCAACGAATTCAACGTTGCCCTCCATTAGTTCTAATAGTTGTTTAAGTTGTTGTTTTAAATCAGCATTAAGCATGTTTGTAATGCCTCCTTAGATTTTACCTACTAAATCTAAACCAGGTTGCAATGTTTTAGCGCCTTCTTCCCATTTAGCTGGACATACTTCGCCTGGGTTTTTACGTACGTATTGAGCTGCTTTGATTTTGTGAGCTAATGTGCTAGCATCACGGCCGATACCGTCAGCATTAATTTCAGATGCTTGAACAACACCGTCTGGGTCGATAATGAAAGTACCACGTTGAGCTAAACCTGTAGCTTCATCTAATACATCAAAATTACGAGTGATTGTTTGTGAAGGGTCACCAATCATAGTATAAGTAATTTTGCTGATTGCATCAGAGTGGTCATGCCATGCTTTGTGGACGAAGTGTGTATCAGTTGAAACTGAGAATACATTTACGCCTAATTTTTGTAATTCTTCATATTGATTTTGTAAGTCTTCTAATTCAGTTGGACAAACGAATGAGAAGTCAGCAGGATAGAAACATACTACGCTCCATGAACCTTTTAAATCTTCTTCTGTAACTTCTTTAAATTGATCTTTTTTTGGATCAAAAGCTTGCGCTGTAAATGGTAAGATTTCTTTGTTAATTAATGACATAAATATCTTCCTCCTAAGAATTTAAGTATGAATTAGAACTATTAATTGATTGTGCTTAATTATAATAATTCTAATCTCTTAGTTAGCATTATTACATTTTGATTCAGAATAGTCAACTGGATAACTTTGCAAAACGAATGATTAATTTTAAATTAGGGTAATATATTAAAAAGTGCTTTGAGAATGGTTTTTGTAGTAAAAGTAGGGAATATTAACGATTATAATTAATACCATGACTGTAATGTAAAATATGTAAAGAAATAAATTGGCTATTCTCAACTAAGTCAACCTTATTGATAATGATGTGAGAATATTGGTTAGAGATAAATAGATTATGAATGCAATTACAGTACATTCAAGTGATGCGCAATATTTTGAGTAGTTTAATTATTATCGTATAAGCAAATAATTGCTATAAAAAAGTTTAGGAGTGTACAATTGCAATATGAAGATTTTTAATTAAATGTAAAATGTTGAGGAGTGGGTAACGTGTCAGATCATGTATATAATCTTGTGAAAAAACATCATTCGGTTAGAAAGTTTAAAAATAAACCATTAAGTGATGATGTTGTAAAAAAATTAGTAGAAGCAGGTCAAAGTGCTTCGACATCTAGCTTTTTACAAGCATATTCAATTATCGGTATTGATGATGAGACAATAAAAGAAAATTTACAAGAAGTTTCTGGACAACCTTATGTAGTAGAAAATGGCTATTTGTTCGTCTTTGTAATTGATTATTACCGTCATCATTTAGTCGATCAGCATGCTGAGACTGATATGGAAAATGCATACGGCTCAACAGAAGGTTTATTAGTAGGCGCAATTGATGCGGCATTAGTTGCTGAAAACATTGCAGTTACTGCTGAAGATATGGGCTATGGCATTGTCTTTTTAGGTTCATTAAGAAATGATGTTGCACGAGTTCGTGAAATTTTAGACTTACTTGACTATGTCTTCCCATTATTTGGAATGGCAGTAGGGGAACCAGCAGATGATGAAAATGGAGCAGCCAAACCACGCTTACCGTTCGAACATGTCTTTCACCATAATAAGTATGATGCTACTAAAGAAACACAATATGCAGAAATGGCTGATTATGATCAAACAATTAGTCAATATTATGATCAACGTACAAACGGTGCTCGCAAGGAAACTTGGTCAAGACAAATTGAAATGTTCCTAGGAAACAAAACAAGATTAGATATGTTAGAACAATTGAAAAAAGCTGGACTCATCCAGCGATAGCAAGATACAAAAATGACCCGCCCCCACAAGCTTAAAATGATAAGTATAGCTTGTGGGGGCGGGTATTTCTTGCAATGAATTAATGTGAAGTTAATGCAGCATCGTCATTAGATTCAAAAGTATCTTTATCCCAATGTTTAGTTAACTTAGCGGTACCTGTACCAGCTAGCATTGCATCGTTCACATTTAATGCTGTTCTACCCATATCAATTAATGGTTCAACAGAAATGAGCACACCGGCTAAAGCGACAGGTAAGTTTAACGTAGACAATACCAATATAGATGCGAATGTCGCACCGCCACCGACGCCAGCAACGCCGAATGAACTGATAATCACGACAGAGATTAATGTGACAATAAATTGTAAATCAATTTCCACATTAGCAATAGGTGCAACCATTATTGCAAGCATGGCAGGGTAAATGCCAGCACAACCATTTTGCCCGATAGATAGACCGAATGTTGCTGCAAAATTGGCAATTCCCTCCGGTACACCTAGACGTCTTGTTTGTGTTTGAACATTCAACGGTAAGGATCCAGCACTTGAACGAGATGTGAATGCAAAGATTAATACTTCTAAAGTCTTTTTAACATAACGGATAGGATTAATACCTAATACACTTAAGATGATTAAGTGGATAATATACATAGTGATTAATGCAGCATACGATGCGATTAGAAATTTTCCTAAAGTCCAAATAGCACCAAAGTCACTTGTAGATAATGTGTTAGCCATAATTGCTAACACTCCGTATGGCGTTAATCTTAAGACAAACGTCACAATCGCCATAACTAATGAATAGATAGCATCCACGTCTAAGCAATTCGCCGTGTTCGGGCTGTTTGCGAGCTACACGTAAATAAGCAAATCCTACAAATGATGCAAAGATAACTACCGCAATCGTTGAAGTTGCACGTTGTCCTGTAAAATCTAAGAATGGATTTTTCGGTAATAGCTCCAAAATTTGTTGTGGTAAGGTATGTGCTGTTAAATCTTTAGCTTGCTTAGCAATTTCACTACCTCGCGCTTGTTCAGCATTGCCAAGATTAATAGTTGATGCATCTAAACCAAATAGTAAAGCATATACGACACCGACAATAGCAGCAATTGTTACGGTACCGATTAGAAACATAAAAATGAAACTACCAATTTTTGCAAACTTTTCCCCAATTTGAATTTTAGTAAATGCAGCTACGATAGAGATGAAAATTAAAGGCATCACTATCATTTGCAATAATGCGACATAACCTTGACCTACGATGTTATACCAATCACTTGTAGACGTAATGATATTAGAATTTGTACCGTAAACAAGATGTAATAATATGCCGAATACAATGCCAATACCTAAAGCTGTGAATACACGTTTGGCAAATGAAACATGTTTACGAGCCATAAGATGCAATATTATGATGAAAATGATTAAAGCAACAATATTGATTAATGTTAGAAAAGCATTCATGAACGACACTCCTTAAATTTAAAATATAATCCCGACTATTGAACTAAGAATAATATTGATTATAAAATATTTCAAGAGGGCATTTGTAAATTAACTTAATTGTGATGAAATTCGACTGTTGGCATAAGGGAATTTGAAAATGAAACGTTATTAATTTAGTAGAGAGGTGAAAAGGATAAATAGAGTGACGAGCTAGTCGGTTAAAGTTGATGGTCGAAAATGTTAACTGCGTATTAAATGTAATAAAGTAAAATGTTGGTTAAAGAAGCAACAATAAAAATATTTCTACGGAATAGAGGGGAGAAAGTTTGTCATGTATACAAATGTATCTCTCGAATAGAAATGGAGAGATTGTAATTTAAATGATGTTTCTAACTCAGTATTTAGTGAGTCAAAAGGTAATAAAATATTACCCATGAAAAGCCTTCAATTAAAAACACTAAACAAATAAAGTGTGACAATAATGTTTAATCAAAAGTATTATGCTGTGCAGGTGGTAGTTCGAAAGCTACCGTAAACAAATAATTTTGTTTCAGCAAAAGGCGTTTGATGTGCTGACGAATGTGAGCGTGCGTGATTGCTAAATAACTATCGCAGCCAAATATCTAAATTTAATAGGCTTATAAAGATTGAATTTATTTAGAAATTCAATTAAGCCATCCCACTTAAAAGTAACACACTATAAAAATTTATTCAAAATTAAATTTTAATCATAAATAATAATTAAAAACCTGAAACAAACTAACTAACTTGTTTCAGGTTCTATGAATTGATAATTAAATTTATGGTTAAATTTCAGCTTTACGTATTGAATGTTGAAATTTGAGCTCAAATCACAAAATTATAAATTGAACAAACGTGCGAAGAATCCTTTTTTCTCTTCTTGCGGTTTAGATTCTGTAGTTTCAGGTTCTGAACCATTATCTTTTTCTGATTTCGCTTCTGCTGAATCATTTGTAGCTGCTTGTTCAGAAGCATCAGCGTGTGCCTCTGCTACTTGTTGCTCGGCATCATGTTGTGCCTTAACTGTAGCTTCATTGTCTGAAGTTTCAGTTGCCTTGTCATTTTTAGATTGCTCAACGTTTGCTTTTTCAATTGCTTCTGTTGCTGAAATTTGATCTTCTTTATCTACTTTGGTAGTGGCGTCATCATTTGCTTTGTCAGTTTTAGCAACCGTTGTAGCATTTGCTGTTGAATCTTTCGGATCTTTACTTTCAACCTTTTCATCAGTTGCCACATTAGATTTAGTTTTCGTTGCTGACTCAGCTAATACTTTAGCTTGAGATGCTTGTGTTTCTTGAATTGCTTCTTGTGATGTTTGGATTGCTTTTAACGATTCGCTATTAGAATCAATTTTAGTAGTAAGTTGATTTTGAAGCTCTTTCAATTCTTGTTGTTGTTGATGTACTTGATTCATCATTTGACCAAGTAAATGACGCTCTTCTCGCATTTTTTGGATTTCTAAACGTAAATCTTCTACTAGTTGTGCGACATTTTGGTTAGTAGGTAAATGTTTGTCATCGTTTTTAACAATGACTTGCAGGAAGTCCTTTTCTTTTTCCAATTCATCAAACGCTAAATCATAACTATTTGTTTGTTTTACTTTGTCAGCGATGTCTTTGAAAAGCTCGATATCTTCTTCTTTGAAGTCTGTTGCTTCACGACCACGGTATTCAGTCTTGCTCAATTGGTATCCACGTTCTTCTAAATGTTGGACTATTTTACGGACCTGTTTCTCACTTAGTTCAACGCGTTGTGCGAATTCTTTTGTTAACATACTTTAAAGTCCTTTCTGCATATACTTTATGTATACTGACGTTTGTCTACGGGCAGTGAAACGTCAGTCTTGCTTCATACATAGTTTAAACGTTATTGTTAGTGATTTCAAGTTTGTTTAAAATGGTTTGCGCAAATCCATTTCTTCTAATAGCGCATAAATAATATCGCGTGAGATACCATTAGCAAAAACATACTTTAATATATAATTTGATTTCACGCTTGTACCATAAATATCTTTCGTTAATTTAATATTTTTCTTTAAAAATAAATCCACCTTTTTAGCATGACCATCTTTACTTGGGTGAATATAATCAATTTCAGTTTGTCTTTCAAACTGATGCTCATATAAAAATTGTCTGCGATGTTCAATGATGAGACCATTTTCTTTTGTTAAGTCTGCTGGTTCTTTCGGCACTTCCATCATTAAAAAGTTAATATCTCTTGAGTGAACGATATTTGATAATACATTGAGCTCATGCTCGATTTGATGAAGTGTTTGTGTCATTAACTCGTCGTGATTGGGTAGGTCTTTTGCAAATAAATAAATTAAAAATGCTGCATTGGTTGTGGCTTCATAATGCGCGGTTGCTAAACTAACTACGGCATCATTTTCTAAGCCTACGATAAAGACATAATCGTTTTCAGTTTTATTGTTTTCTAATGAGTATTTAATCATACGTTTATCTTCAGTTAAAGACAGGTTCAACTTAGTATCATAAAGTTGAAGTGCCTCCTTATAATGTGGATCTTTGACAGATTGAATGGTTTTAAATTCCATAAGAACACCTCCCCAATTTATTTAATATTATAGCATAATTGGCTGTTGTAATAGATGGTTCGTTTACTTTTAAAGTGATAAAAAAACTGTACTATCAATCGTTTGACAGTACAGTAAACTTTTAAGAATGAGTGTTTGATTAATTAAGCTTTAGGACCCTTTGACGCTTCAGCAAAATGAGTAATATCAATTTCTTCATATGCTGAGTTATGTTCTTGAACTTCTTTATGTGATGAATTGTCACGCACAGCTACAACTAACATTTTGTCTTCTAAAATAAGTTGCTTATATTTTTCTAATTCATCAGGTGCTAAATTATATCTTGATAAGACAGCATGTTCACCATCTTCACCTGTTAACAATTTAGTCATTCTATCGCTAAACGTGCCACTTGTTGAGATAAGGGAGATTTCAGAATCGTGTAAGTCATTTAAATGCAATTTACTTTTACTTATAATCGCTAATTCTGTTTCTAAATAACCTTCAGATTTTTTTTGATTGATTACGTTGTATAATTCACCAGTGTCATTTACTACAGTAATATCTGCCATAGTTGTCGCCCCTTTTAAAATTTGTTTATTTAATCTTTTACCCTTCTTATTATAAAGTAAAACCCTTTCATTATTAAATTATAAGCTTTCATTTTCACTATATGTATTTGCACGTTTATAAATCTATTAAAAGTTTACATAAGCAGTTATTGAAAAAATGCCGAAAATTTGCTATTATCGTTAAATAATTTACATAAACTCATATAATCTAAAGAATATGGCTTTAGAAGTTTCTACCATGTTGCCTTGAACGACATGACTATGAGTAACAACACAATACTAGGAGTAGCTTCAGCCATTAAATTGTAACCATGAATGGATGATTTGTATCATTTTCATGATTGGAGACAGTTTACTTGATGAAACTTCTTTTACATTGATTGCATGACAAATTCGTGATGCATGTTCGTTCACTCATAAACCCTGAAACTATTATTTAGTTTGGGGATTTTTTTGTATCTAGCACTAATTTTAAGAGCAAAATGTTTCACACAAATCTGAGGAGGTTTTAGTAGTGGAGTTACTAGGACAAAAAGTAAAAGAAGACGGCGTTGTCATTGATGAAAAAATATTGAAAGTCGATGGATTTTTAAATCATCAAATTGACGCAAAGTTAATGAATGAGGTAGGGCGTACTTTTTACGAGCAGTTTAAAGATAAGGGAATCACTAAAATTTTAACCATTGAAGCTTCAGGTATCGCACCAGCAATTATGGCTGCACTTCATTTTGATGTACCATGCTTATTTGCAAAAAAAGCAAAGCCTAGTACTTTGACAGATGGTTATTATGAAACATCAATTCATTCATTTACTAAAAATAAAACTAGTACAGTCATTGTTTCGAAAGAATTTTTATCAGAAGAAGATACAGTACTGATTATTGATGACTTTTTAGCGAATGGAGATGCGTCATTAGGTTTATACGATATCGCACAACAAGCTAAAGCTAAGACGGCTGGTATTGGTATTGTTGTTGAGAAGAGTTTCCAAAATGGACATCAACGTTTAGAAGAAGCAGGTTTAACAGTTTCATCTCTCTGCAAGGTAGCATCACTAGAAGGTAATAAAGTGACATTGGTGGGAGAAGAATAATGAAAAATTTAATCCTAAGTGTTCAACATCTTTTAGCTATGTATGCCGGTGCCATCTTAGTTCCAATTATTGTTGGTTCAAGTTTGAAATTCACACCGGAACAAATCGCTTACTTAGTTACAGTAGATATATTTATGTGTGGTGTCGCTACATTTTTACAAGCCAATAAAGTAACAGGGACAGGATTACCAATTGTTCTTGGATGTACATTCACGGCTGTGGCACCCATGATATTAATCGGTCAAACTAAAGGTATCGATGTGTTATATGGTTCGTTATTCTTATCTGGGATATTGGTTATTATCATCGCACCTTTCTTTTCGCATCTTGTGAAATTCTTCCCGCCAGTAGTAACGGGAAGTGTTGTGACGATTATAGGTATTAATTTAATGCCAGTAGCTATGAACTATTTAGCTGGTGGTCAAGGTTCTAAAAATTATGGAGATGTTAAGAACATTTTATTAGGTTTAATGACATTAATCATTATTCTTGTTTTACAACGATTCACAACTGGATTTATTAAGAGTATTGCTATTTTAATCGGCTTAGTAATTGGAACGATAGGTGCTGGTTTACTAGATATGGTAGATGTAAGTCAAGTCAATCATGCTAATTGGTTAGGGATTCCAGTACCGTTTAGGTTCTCAGGATTCAGTTTTGATGTGACATCGACGTTAGTATTCTTCATTGTAGCTATCGTTAGCTTGATTGAGTCGACAGGTGTCTATCATGCATTAAGTGAAATTACCGGTAAAAAGTTAGAAAGAAAAGATTTTCGTAAAGGTTATACTGCGGAAGGTCTAGCAATTGTGTTAGGATCTATCTTTAATTCATTTCCGTATACAGCCTATTCGCAAAATGTAGGACTCGTTTCTTTATCCGGTGCTAAGAAAAATAATGTTATATACGGCATGGTTGTGTTATTACTTATTTGTGGTTGTATACCTAAACTGGGGGCATTAGCGAATATCATTCCGCTACCTGTGTTAGGCGGTGCCATGATAGCTATGTTTGGCATGGTAATGGCATATGGTGTTAGTATATTAGGACATATCGATTTTAAAAATCAAAACAACTTATTAATTATTGCTGTATCAGTAGGATTAGGTACTGGTATAAGCGCGGTACCACAAGCATTTAAAGGCTTAGGCGAACAATTTGCATGGTTGACTCAAAACGGTATTGTGTTAGGAGCAATCGCTGCAATTATTCTTAATTTCTTTTTTAATGGAATAAAGTATAAACAAACAGAAGAAAATGTGAAATAATATAACTAATTAATTTGAAAATGGAGGCTGTTTTTAATGTGGGAAAGTAAATTTGCAAAAGAATCATTAACGTTTGATGATGTGTTATTAATTCCAGCACAATCTGATATTTTACCGAAAGACGTTGATTTAAGCGTACAATTATCAGACAAAGTTAAATTGAATATTCCAGTTATTTCTGCTGGTATGGATACAGTAACTGAATCTAAAATGGCGATCGCTATGGCGCGTCAAGGTGGTTTAGGTGTTATTCATAAAAATATGGGCGTTGAAGAACAAGCGGACGAAGTTCAAAAAGTAAAACGCTCAGAAAATGGTGTCATTTCAAATCCATTTTTCTTAACGCCAGAAGAAAGCGTTTATGAAGCAGAAGCATTAATGGGTAAATACCGTATTTCAGGTGTACCAATTGTTGATAATAAAGAAGATCGCAACTTAGTAGGTATTTTAACAAACCGTGACTTACGTTTTATTGAAGACTTCTCAATTAAAATTGTAGATGTAATGACGCAAGAAAATTTAATTACAGCTCCAATGAATACAACACTTGAAGAAGCAGAAAAAATTCTCCAAAAACATAAGATTGAAAAGTTACCATTAGTTAAAGATGGTCGTCTAGAAGGTCTTATTACTATTAAAGATATTGAAAAAGTTATCGAATTCCCTAATGCAGCTAAAGATGAACATGGTCGTCTACTTGTAGCAGCAGCAATTGGTATTTCAAAAGATACTGATATTCGTGCTCAAAAATTAGTCGAAGCAGGTGTAGATGTCTTAGTTATCGATACAGCACACGGTCACTCTAAAGGTGTAATCGATCAAGTAAAACATATTAAGAAGACTTACCCAGAAATCACATTAGTAGCTGGTAACGTTGCAACTGCAGAAGCAACAAAAGATTTATTTGAAGCGGGTGCAGACATTGTTAAAGTCGGTATCGGTCCAGGTTCAATTTGTACAACACGTGTTGTAGCAGGTGTTGGTGTACCACAAATTACAGCAATTTATGATTGTGCAACTGAAGCACGCAAACATGGTAAAGCTATCATTGCTGATGGTGGTATTAAATTCTCAGGAGATATTATTAAAGCATTAGCTGCTGGTGGACATGCGGTTATGTTAGGAAGCTTATTAGCTGGTACTGAAGAAAGTCCAGGGGCTACAGAAATTTTCCAAGGTAGACAATATAAAGTATACCGTGGTATGGGCTCTTTAGGTGCGATGGAAAAAGGTTCAAACGACCGTTACTTCCAAGAAGACAAAGCGCCTAAGAAATTTGTTCCTGAAGGTATCGAAGGACGTACGGCTTATAAAGGTGCGTTACAAGATACAATTTACCAATTAATGGGCGGTGTGCGTGCTGGTATGGGTTATACTGGTTCACACGATTTAAGAGAATTACGTGAAGAAGCTCAATTCACACGTATGGGTCCAGCTGGTTTAGCAGAAAGCCACCCACATAATATTCAAATTACGAAAGAATCACCGAACTACTCATTCTAATTAAGATAAAGGAGAACGACAAATATGGAAATGGCAAAAGAACAAGAGTTAATCCTTGTCTTAGACTTTGGTAGCCAATACAACCAATTAATTACACGCCGAATTCGCGAAATGGGCGTTTATAGTGAATTACATGATCATGAAATTTCAATTGAAGAAATTAAGAAAATGAATCCAAAAGGTATCATCTTATCAGGTGGTCCAAATTCAGTTTATGAAGAAGGTTCATTTACAATTGATCCTGAAATATATAATTTAGGAATTCCAGTACTTGGTATTTGTTATGGTATGCAATTAACTACTAAATTATTAGGTGGTAAAGTTGAGCGTGCTAATGAACGTGAATACGGTAAAGCAATCATTAATGCGAAGTCAGATGAGTTATTCGCTGGCTTACCAGCAGAACAAACAGTTTGGATGAGTCATTCTGATAAAGTTATTGAAATTCCAGAAGGCTTCGAAGTTATCGCTGATAGCCCAAGCACAGACTATGCAGCAATTGAAGATAAGAAACGTCGCATTTATGGTGTGCAATTCCATCCAGAAGTACGTCATACAGAATATGGTAATGACTTATTAAACAACTTCGTACGTCGTGTTTGTGATTGTAAAGGACAATGGACGATGGAAAACTTTATCGAAATTGAAATTGAAAAGATTCGTCAACGCGTAGGCGACCGTCGTGTATTATGTGCGATGAGTGGTGGCGTAGATTCATCTGTTGTTGCTGTATTATTGCATAAAGCAATTGGGGATCAACTAACATGTATCTTTGTAGACCATGGTTTACTTCGTAAAGGTGAAGGTGACATGGTTATGGAACAATTCGGTGAAGGATTCAACATGAATATTATTCGTGTTAATGCGAAAGATCGTTTTATGAATAAATTAAAAGGTGTTTCAGATCCTGAACAAAAACGTAAAATCATTGGTAATGAATTTGTATATGTATTTGATGATGAAGCATCAAAACTTAAAGGTGTAGACTTCCTTGCGCAAGGAACACTTTATACAGACGTTATCGAATCAGGTACTAAGACAGCACAAACAATCAAATCACATCACAATGTTGGTGGATTACCAGAAGACATGGAATTCGAATTAATCGAACCAATCAATACATTGTTTAAAGATGAAGTGCGTAAATTAGGTATTGAGTTAGGTATTCCAGAACATTTAGTGTGGAGACAACCATTCCCAGGACCTGGTCTTGGCATTCGTGTACTTGGAGAAATTACTGAAGATAAACTAGAAATTGTTAGAGAATCAGACGCAATTTTACGCCAAGTGATTAGAGAAGAAGGTCTTGAAAGAGAAATTTGGCAATACTTCACAGTGTTACCAAACATTCAATCAGTAGGTGTTATGGGAGACTACCGTACGTATGATCACACAGTAGGTATCCGTGCAGTAACATCTATCGACGGTATGACAAGCGACTTCGCACGTATCGATTGGGAAGTCTTACAAAAGATTTCAAGTCGTATCGTAAACGAAGTAGATCACGTCAACCGCGTAGTCTATGACATTACATCAAAACCACCAAGCACAATTGAGTGGGAATAATTATATATAGCAGGCTGGGACATAAATCCCTAAAAAAACAGCAGTAAGATATTTTTCAATTAGAAAATATCTTACTGCTGTTCTCTATTTATACAATACTTCGTATTGAATGGCTTCGCTATGCCCATCCGGCACATTACTGTAAAATTCTATTTATAGAATTTTTGATGACGGGTCCCTTCCTAGGGTGCCGTCTCAGCTATCCCAACCGGCACATTGTTGTAAGCTGACTATATGTCAGCTTCTGTGTTGGGGCCCTTCGTATAATTTGATAAATACCACTAAACTAAATTAACGAGGTGTCTTATGTATAAAAATTACAATATGACCCAACTTACACTACCAATAGAAACTTCTGTTAGAATTCCTCAAAATGATATTTCGCAATATGTTAATGAAATTGTTGAAACGATACCTGATAGTGAATTCGATGAATTCAGACACCATCGTGGCGCAACTTCCTATCATCCAAAATGATGTTAAAAATATCTTATATGCATATACTCAATCTATATTTTCTGGTCTTAGAATAGAGAAATTACTTCATGACAGTATTCAAATGATGTGGTTAGCTCAAAATCAAACACCTTCTTATAAAACTATTAATCGTTTTAGAGTAAATCCTAATACTGATGCATTAATTGAATCTTTATTTATCCAGTTTCATAGTCAATGTTTAAAGCAAAATCTTATTGATGATAATTCGATTATCTACTATTTGTTTTAGGTTGCCTATTGAACGAGTGTGTATCGTCCCTTTTGTGTAATCGAAATTATTTAAAGCTCTTAAAACATTTGTTAATTTATACTCGTTAATATAACCCTTTACTAAAGCCATCCGTTTATCGCTACCTATAAAATCTTTCAGTTTTTTTGTTGAATTCATTTTTGTTTTGCATAATATTTTATCCTTTCCATTAGTTGATCGTTTTCATTTGTTCAAATCTCTATCCATTTGCTCGGTTACAGGGCTGTGTATTTGCAGAGTAATATTATGATTGGAGTAACCAACGCGTTCCGTATTCGTTTCGAGTGACGCAGCTAGCTGCTATAATAGTGACATGTGGTTTATAACACATTGTGTAATTTATTGTGTGTTTTGCGATGTCTATATTGGTTGCAGATTGTTGTATATTTCACTTAAAGGGCATTTATACAAAAAAGAGGCCAGATGACGTATCATCTGACCTTCAGCTAAAACGCTGAGAATATGTCATTCTTCAAGAGAATGAAGCCGGAATGGTTACCGGGAATTTGTAAATCAATTATATCAGATGTAATATTACAATTCAATTAGAAAAGAACTTTATCTTTATTTGCTTTTCGATTTCATTCATGTCATCTTCTGAAATTATTATCGTTCCAGTAGGATCAGAATCATTTATTTTGCTTATACGTCTTTTGCTTATTGTTGTAATTGCTGATATATTAACGTATGTATCTTTCCCTTTGTGCTTGGAATAAACACATATCACTCTATACAGTTCATTAGCTTTTTGATTTAAGTTAGACAAAAGCTTTTTATCTTCTGTGCTAAGTTTAATGTCAATATCTCTATATTTTTGGGCTAATGCTTGTACTTTACTACTGATATCGATAATCTGTTTTTTTAAATCTGTTGCTGTTAGATTTAGCACCGATTCGTTTAACTTCAAATAATTTTTATTACCTTTGGAAGAAAGTGGAACTATTGTAACTGTTTCTTTTCCTTTATTGTCTTTGTTATCTAATATTACACAAAAATGATTACCAGAAAACTCACTTCCAATATTACTCCCTAGTTTTACATATACCACTGTTCCTCTACTATATGATTTATAATATCTTTTTTTATTGCTTGTAACATCGCTATGTATAGCAATTGAATAAAACTCTAGCCAATGAGGCATGTATATAACTTTCAAGTTTTTACTATCGGATTTTGAATAAGCTTGTTTTAGTTTTTTGTTTGACGTATTTAATTTACTATTTGCTTGATTGATATTTTTAGACATTAAATAGTGTTCTCCTAATCAATTTATTCTTCTTTATATCAGCATTATTAGCACTGAAATTAACATGAATGGTACGAAAATAGATGTTACTATAAAACCAACAATTTTTATTAGGTGGAACTCATCAATTTTGTATTTAGCAAATTTCGCAATGACCTCCTATTTATTCGCTTTTTATAGTTCATGTATGTGTAAAAAAGTCTATATTGAACATCTAATTATAAGCGAATTCCTAATGCTAAAAGCAATCTAACTTACTTAAATATTATTATGAGTTTTTATTGAAATTAAATAAATTTAAACTATTTCTTAGTCTCTCCATATCGTTGGAAGTTGGTTCTTTATATAATCAGATAAATTAGAATCTTCAAGTAATGTATCTTTAAAAAGTTCAGTTTCTAAACCAACTCTAATATTTGAAGTTAGAAAATTTTCTATTTCATATATAGATTCACAATCAATTTTGTTGCTGTCATATATATATAAACACTATATTTAATTAAATCATTTAGTACATTTAAAAGAATTTGATGAACTTATACAAAAGTTTCAAGAAATAGAAAAAATATCTTCTGATATAAGTTTGGCGACCGAATTAAATGACGCACAAAAATGGATGAAATTAAATTAAAATGCGATATACATGTTTCAGTGGCATTGCTGTGTATGGTGATATTAAAGTCTGTGAAAATAATCATGGCGAATTAATCAAAAAGCACTGCAATTATAAAAATATCATATATATGTGATTGTATTTTATTACGATGAAGTAAATGATTTAAAGCAGATACATGTTCCATTTTTAAATGTTGAACTTCTTTGCGTAATTTTATTAACTCTTTTTCATCACTTTTTAAATTATCTTGATGATTGAAGGATCCAGTATTTTGGTATTGTTTTATCGAATTTGAGAAAATTGAGGGTTTTAAATCATACTCGCGTATAATTTCATTCTTAAGCTTACCATTTTCATATAATCTAACCACTTGTAACTTAAACTCTGAACTAAATGTTCTTCTTTCTCTTGTCATAATAAAATTGACTACTTTCTTAATTTAACAATATCTATTCTCATGGGATTTGTTCAATTAAGTGTAGACGATTCACTGATACATCATAAGTACGTAAGGAATTTTGATCGTTCATTCTTATTGCTTTATGTTTTAGGAAATGTGCTATTGAAGGGTTTAAAGATGTTTGGAATTTCTTGGTTTCTTGACTTATATAGTTATGAAAGAGGGCGTGGTCCTTTATTAAATTTCTGAGATCAGAAATGCTATAAATAAAGTGATTAAGATTTTTTGTTTTCATGTAATTTAAGAAATGGATTTGTTTTTTGTGGGTTATTTTTAATTCTGTTCTGAAATGGTTTGAATTTTGCAGTTGCAAATATGATAGCTGCTTCTTTTGACAAAGTAATAGAACCTTTTTCTTCTGGTACCATGATATTTACTCCTTACGCAATTTGATTTAAAGTTTATAAAATAATTTTACTATACAACAGAAGTTGTGTAAATAGTTTCTTATTGTTATCAAATAACTCTCTTAAAAGCGTTATGCAATGCCAAACAACACTAATGGGGTGTAAGTACTTCCCTGTGAATATTTTATTAGCATTATTTACATACACGTTCTTTAATGTGAATTTTTAAAATTACAGTTTACATGTAACGTTGTGCAATATATTCTGTATATAGAAGTGTAAAAACACAATTGGGTTGGTAGTCCCAATGCAGTTTTAAAACTGTCAGTAACCTTCTTCCTCGGGTCGTCCGTCATTTCTAATAAAACTAGAGGAGGGATAGCATGGAGCTATCTATTTTTTACAATGGGCAATTTTTTGTAGCATTAGTAGAATATAAAATGGGAAATAAATCTAAATTTATCCAATACACATTTGGGAATGAACCTGATGATTTAGAGGTATTAGATTTTATTCATCATCAATTAATGAAAAGTATTGATGATGTGCAAACTATTGTTTGTACTAAAAATATTTCAAGGAAAGTAAATCCGAAAAGGCTACAAAGACAAATTGCTAAGGAGCAAAAGAAACCTAAATACTCTACCCAAGCACAAATAGCTATTAAGAAAGAATTAGAACTAAAGAAAAAACAAAAACGGAAGCGCTATAAAGAAAAACGTGATGCATTTCAAAAAAGAAAAAGAGAAATTAAAAAGGTTAAAGCAAAAGAGAAGCATAAGGGGCATTAGCAATACGACAAATAAATTAAAACAAAATGATTTATAGGTGGTTGGGATGATTTTAATTAGTTCGTGTTTGATAGGCGATAATGTAAGATACGATGGTGGTAATCAATTGAATGTTAGATTGAAAAAATTAATAGACAGCGGAAAAGCTATTCACGCATGTCCAGAATTACTTGGTGGATTATTAATTCCTAGAGAACCTGCAGAAATTATTGGTGGCGATGGTTTTGATGTGTGGAATGACGCTGCAAAGGTTGTTACTATTTCGAACAAAGACGTAACTGACGATTATAAACATGGA
This sequence comes from Staphylococcus roterodami, assembly GCA_022493055.1. Classification (NCBI taxonomy): domain Bacteria; kingdom Bacillati; phylum Bacillota; class Bacilli; order Caryophanales; family Staphylococcaceae; genus Staphylococcus; species Staphylococcus roterodami. Next base: position 410,586 of record CP092781.1, read on the forward strand.
GCAATAGTTACATTAAAAATCTTGAAAAAATATCAATGTGATACAGTTATTTTAAAAGCAAATAGCCCATCATGTGGATCACAAGAGATATATGATGGGAATTTTACAGGAAATAAGAAAAAGGGTGTAGGTGTGGCAACTGCTTTACTCATTAATGAAGGTATAAAAGTTTATGATGAAAATACGTTTTTTGACCAAAACATGATTGAAACGATAGTACATGAAAAGTAAGGATTAAGAATATAAGCAATGGACTAATTTATTGAGTTGTGCTATTTCTTATGAAAATAATTTTAATTTTTTTTAATAATAGTTTGATTGTGATAATATATCAGTATAGATATTTTAGTTAACAGACCCATGAAAGTAGAAACCCCACCATACGGGAATTTCGAAATCATGGGTTTTTTGTTTTAATGGATTGATGCAATAGATAAAGTAGCCATTCTAATATATGGAGTATTTATCAACTAAAAATTAAAACAGATATGAGTTTTCTTCATTAAATAATCTTTCTATAAGGAAACAGAGGCAACGCTACTGTCACCTCTGCTTGAAATAATTAGGATGAAATACTCTGAGTTTATGAACGTCAACACCCAAATCCTCCAAACCCTCCAAACCTCCGACTACATCTCCCACAAACACCAATACTTACCAAAGCATTGAAATGAGTGCCAATACTGGCAACGTACCTTGTTTGAAAAAGATACTAATATTGCTTGAAAGGCCACCATAAATAGCAACGCCAATGATATAGACTAAAATAGCAGCGCATAGTTCTTTTGGGTTACTACTGAAAAATAAACCGTATAATAACAAAACGCCAATCAAACCGTTATATACGCCTTGATTCTTCAAAAGCAATTTAATATTTTTGTCTTTCAATTTACCAACGCTAATATTAAATGTTTCACTTGTTTTTCTTGAAGTTGTTGTGAATGTTTCGAGATACATAATATAGAAAAACTCTATTGCCACAAATATGATTAAAATTGTTGAGATGATATTCACTGTAACGCTCCTTTATTATTAAATATTTTCTTGTAAAAATGATTGCAGTGTCTGTGGTTTATCATTAACTAATTGTTTGAAATCATTGGATTCTTGGTATAATAATCCTCTTGCTCCTGCATCGTACATTGATGACAATAATGCACCAAAACCTTTAGGTTCATCGTACATTGCTGCAAATGTCTCTAAAGTAACGGGTTCATATTTAATTTCAGTACCTGATGCCTCAGATAAAATAGCAGCAAGTTCCTTCATATCATAGCTATAGCCTGATAATAAATAGCGTTTGACCCAAGTATCTGGATTTTTAATAATAGCAATGACGCCTCTAGCTATATCATTTCTAGAAATATAATTGATGCGACCATCACCAGCAGGATAAATAAGTTTATGCATAGTCATGAGTTCTGGCAAATATGATTTAAGAGGATCCATATACATCGCCATTCTGACATACGTATAATCAATGCCACTTGTTGCTAATAACCGTTCGGCATAACCGAAATAAGGGCTCATGTGGAATGGATTATTATGTTGATCCGCGTAAAAGCCTATGAAAATAATGTGAGATACACCACTTCGTTTTGCAGCATATACTAAATTTTCTACTTCAGGAATACGTTTGAATGACGGGTGAATAATACTTGGGATAAATACCACGGTATCCATTCCTTTAAATGCCTCTACCATGCTTTCGGGATTAAAATAATCTAATTGTCGGACAGAAACTTTTCCATGCCAATCATCTGGTACTTTCTCAATATTTCTAATGCCAATGTGAAAATGATCTATGTGATTATCAATGGCTTGCTTCGTAATATGTTTGCCTAAATTGCCTGTAGCTCCTGTTAGCATAATATTCATTTGTGTCATCTCCTAATATTGATATACATAACATAATACTTATTCGATGATTTTCAAAATATTTGATTTTATAAAAAATGTAGTCTGCATTTATGGTCATAATGTTTAGTAAATACTTAATATTGGAAACGCCGTAATGACGCGTTTTAGTTGATGTGTATCACTAATATCTTTGAAAATTTTAATCAGGTACTACGACAATATGATGTCTGTTTTGTGTCTGAAAGTTTTACAGTTTTTAAAATTAAATTGGAATAAAGTATGAATGGTATAAAAATGAGTCTCGATGGATAAGAATTGATTAATAACAGTTAGCATTTTATTAATTACCTTAACAATGATTCAAGTTTAGTTAAACGAGGTTTAATTGGAATGGCATATTGGCGCGAATATAATGTGGGTAGATTGTTCATATTACGTAATTGAAAAATCAAATTTAAATAGATTGGGGCTTAAAATTATGAAATTTAAAACAATAGCAAAAGCAAGTTTAGCATTGGGAATGTTAGCAACAGGTGTAGTTACGTCGAATACACAAGCAGTACAAGCGAAAACAGAAGTAAAACAACAAAGTGAAGCTGATTTAAAACTTTATTATAGTGGACCAAGTTTTGAACATAAAAAAGTTACTGGATTTAAATATACTGAAGATGGTAAGCATTATTTGGAAGTTACAGTAGGGCAACAACATTCTCGAATAACTTTACTAGAATCTGATAAAGACAAATTTAAAGAAGGAGAAAATTCTAATATAGATGTATTTGTCGTTAGAGAAGGTGCGGGAAGACAAGCAACAAATTACTCAATTGGTGGCGTTACAAAATCAAATAGTGTGCAGTATATTGATTATATCAATACGCCAATTTTAGAAATCAAGAAAGGTAATGAAGATGTACTTAAAGATTTTTACTACATTTCAAAAGAAGACATCTCATTAAAAGAACTTGATTATAGATTAAGAGAACGTGCGATTAAACAACACGGCTTGTATTCAAACGGTCTTAAACAAGGTCAAATTACAATTACAATGAAAGATGGTAAATCACATACAATCGATTTAAGTAAAAAACTTGAAAAAGAACGTATGGGCGAGTCTATCGATGGCAAACAAATACAAAAAATTCTAGTAGAAATTAAATAGTACCTGTTATAGAAATATATGGAAGTTAAGCGACACATCGTTGCTTAGCTTCTTTTTTGAGGGGCAAAGTGACCAAACATACACACAAAAAAACGCACTACTCATTATCTTTTACTTAATTAGCTTAATCATATTTTATGAATAGTTAAAAAAGGTTTAATGTGAATATCAGCATATAGCTCCTATAATATGGGTGTATGGTTCAAGTTACGTAATAAGACAATCGAACATAATAGATTGGAGCATACAACTATGAAAATGAAATCAATTGCAAAAGTAAGTTTGGTATTAGGTATTTTAGCAACAGGTGTAAACACTACAACGGAAAAACCAGTATATGCTGAAAAGAAACCTATTGTAATAAGTGAAAATAGTAAAAAATTAAAATCGTACTATACTCAACCAAGTATTGAATATAAAAATGTGACAGGTTATATCAGTTTCATTCAACCAAGTATTAAATTTATGAATTTCATAGATGGTAATACTGTTAATAATCTTGCTTTAATTGGCAAAGACAAGCAACATTATCATACGGGTGTACATCGTAATCTTAATATATTTTACGTTAATGAGGATAAGAGATTTGAAGGTGCAAAGTACTCTATTGGTGGTATCACAAGTGCAAACGATAAAGCTGTCGACTTAATAGCAGAAGCAAGGGTCGTTAAAGAAGATCATACTGGTGAATATGATTATGAATTTTTCCCATTTAAAATAGATAAAGAAGCAATGTCATTGAAAGAGCTTGATTTTAAATTAAGAAAATATCTTATTGATAATTATGGTCTTTACGGTGAAATGAGTAGAGGAACAATTACCGTCAAAAAGAAATACTATGGAAAGTATACATTTGAATTGGATAAAAAGTTACAAGAAGACCGTATGTCCGATGTTATCAATGTTACAGATATTGATAGAATTGAAATCAAAGTTATAAAAGCATAACACACATACTTATTGTCGACATAATTTGAAATAGAAAAAAGAGAAGTTAAGTGATGACAATGCGTTGCTTAACTTCTTTTTTGAGCCTTAAAATCATTCAAACATAAATAGAATAGCTACATAAACCTCGGAAGTACTCATTATTTTTTGCTTAAATTACTTAATAATACTTCAAAAACTGTTAAACGGTGTTTAATGTGAATCTCTTAAACTGTCTTTTATAATGAAGTTGTATGGTTCAAATTACGTAATAAAGCAATCGAATATAATGGATTGGAGCATACAACTATGAAAATGACAACAATTGCTAAAGCAAGTTTAGCACTAGGACTTTTAACAACAGGAGTAACGACAACTCAAGCAGCTAAAGCAGAAAAAGCACCAACTGCTAATCCCGAACAGGCGCCAAAAGCTAACGCAGAAAAAGCATCAACACCGACCTCAACTAATATAAAAGCAACACAACCAACATCAACCGCAATTACACCATCTTCGTCTAATGTAGACACACCACAACCTCAATCGACAAACCCAGCAACACTGCCTATAGAAATAAATCCTAAATATAAAGATTTAAGAGCATATTATACTAAACCAAGTTATGAATTCGAAAAACAATTTGGATTTATGCTGAAACCATGGACGACGGTTAGGTTTATGAATGTTATTCCTAATTGGTTCATTTATAAAATAGCTTTAGTTGGAAAAGATGATAAAAAATATAAAGATGGACCTTACGATAATATCGATGTATTTATCGTATTAGAAGACAATAAATATCAATTAAAAAAATATTCTGTCGGTGGTATCACGAAGACGAATAGTAAAAAAGTTGATCACAAAGCAGAATTAAGCATTACTAAAGAAGATAATAAAGGCAAGATTTCAAGCGATGTTTCAGAATATAAGATTACTAAGGAAGAGGTTTCCTTGAAAGAACTTGATTTTAAATTGAGAAAACAACTTATTGAACAACATAATCTGTACGGTAACATTGGTTCAGGAACAATCGTTATTAAAATGAAAAACGGTGGGAAGTATACGTTTGAATTACACAAAAAACTACAAGAACATCGTATGGCAGACGTTATTGATGGCACTAATATTGATAAAATTGAAGTGAATATTAAATAATCGTGATGGATTCTAAATAGAAGCTGTCATCGGTAAAACAAGAAGTTAAGTGACAACGGCCTACATGTTGCTTAGCTTCTTTTATTATGCACAATGGTGTAAGAAAACGAATATACTCTTGTTTGTAAAAGTGACATGGCTTAAAAGTGACGAAACCTCAAATGTGCCAAGTGTTGAATCACATCAAAATCAATTTTATTTAACGAACATTATGGATTTCTTAACGATGATTCAAATAAAGTTAAACAAGGTTTAATGTTAATGGAGCAATACGCCAACTATAATAAAGCTGTATGATTCAAAGAACGTAATCGAACAAATCTAATAATTACGATTGGAGCATACAACTATGAAAATGACAACAATTGCGAAAACAAGTTTAGCACTAGGCCTTTTAACAACGGGCGTAATCACAACGACAACGCAAGCAGCAAACGCGACAACACCATCCTCAACTAAAATAGAAGCACCACAACTAGCAACAAACGCGACAACATCGCCGTCAACTAAAACAGAGCAGACGCCTAAAGCTAACGCAGAAAATGTACTAGCTACTAATCCCGAACAGTCGCCTAAGGCTAACGCAGAAAAAGCGACAACACCATCCTCAACTGATATAAAAACACCGCAATCAAAACCAAACGCAACAACACCGCCTTCAATTAAAGTGGAAACACCACAATCTCCAAATACAAAACAAGTACCAATAGAAATAAACCCTAAATATAAAGATTTAAGAGCGTATTATACGAAACCAAGTTTAGAATTTAAAAACGAGATTGGTATTATTTTAAAAAAATGGACGACAATAAGATTTATGAATATTGTTCCAGATTATTTCATATATAAAATAGCTTTAGTTGGAAAAGACGATAAGAAATATGGTGAAGGAGTGCATAGGCATGTCGATGTATTTGTCATTTTAGAAGAAAAAAATAAATATGGAGTGGAAAGATACTCGGTCGGTGGTATCACGAAGGCTAATAGTAAAAAAGTTGATCACAAGGCAGGAATAAGAATTACTAAAGAAGATAATAAAGGTACAATCTCACATGATGTTTCAGAATACAATATTACTAAAGAAGAGATTTCCTTGAAAGAACTTGATTTTAAATTGAGAAAACAACTTATTGAAAAAAATAATCTGTACGCAAATGTTGGTTCAGGAACAATTGTTATTAAAATGAAAAACGGTGGAAAGTACACATTTGAATTACACAAAAAACTACAAGAACATCGCATGGCAGACGTCATAGATGGCACTAATATTGATAGTATTGAAGTGAATATAAAATAATCATGACGTTCTCAAAATAGAACCTGTCATCGATAAAAAAAGAAGTTAAACGACAACGGCCTATATGTTGCTTAGCTTCTTTTGCTACGTTCAATAAAATGAGAACCTGAATATTCGATGGGGCCAAATATGACATGCTTGTGTCCTAAATGTGTCGTAAAACCCCTATATATCTAGTGTTAAAGCACAACGGGATTATTTTTATTTAACGAACATTATAGATTCCTTAATTTACTTAACGATGATTCAATGATAGTTAAATAAGGATTAATATGAATGGCCAAATGCGCCAGCTATAATAAAACTGTATGATTCAATAGACGTAAGCGAACAAATCTAATAATTACGAATGGAGCATACAACAATGAAGATGACAGCAATTGCGAAAGCAAGTTTAGCATTAGGTATTTTAGCAACAGGAACAATAACATCAACTACTCAAACTGTAAATGCGAGTGAACACGAATCAAAATATGAAAATGTGACAAAAGATATATTTGACTTGAGAGACTACTATAGTGGTGCAAGTAAAGAACTTAAAAATGTTATCGGTTATCACTATAGTAAAGGCGGTAGACACTACCTTGTCATTGATAAAAATAGAAAGTTCACAAGAGTACAGATATTTGGTAAAGATATTGAAAGATTTAAAGCACGCAAAAATCTGGGATTAGACATATTTGTTGTTAAAGAAGCGGAAAACCGTAACGGTACAGTTTATTCATATGGTGGCGTGACAAAGAAAAATAAAGGCGCCTATTATGATTATTTAAACGCACCAAGATTCCAAATTAAAAAAGACGAAGGTGACGGTATTGCTATGTACGATAGAATACACTACATTTATAAAGAAGAAGTATCACTTAAAGAATTGGATTTTAAATTGAGACAGTATTTAATTCAAAATTTTGGACTGTATAAAAAGTTTCCTAAAGATAGCAAGATAAAAGTGACAATGAAAGATGGCGACTATTATACGTTTGAACTTAATAAAAAATTACAAACAAATCGCATGAGTGACGTCATTGACGGTAGAAATATTGAGAAAATAGAAGCCGATATAAGATAGTTTCACAGAACATGGTCACAATCAAATATGGATAGTAATGAGAAGTTAGGCACGTTGATTGCTTAGCTTCTTTTTTGTATTGATATGATGAAAAAAGGAGCGGGTTCATAATCAAATTTTTGGGAAAACGGTTGATACCTATAGTCGCGCGTTGTCCTTTTCGTGACATGAAACAATATGGAAAACATAATTAAATTGAGGGAAAGTGTGAATAGTTAAAAAATTTGCATTGTGTTATCAAAATAGATTAACGCTGTTAGATTTTAATTAACTAACTTAATGTTGGTTCAGAAATAGTTTAAATGAGGTTAATTCATAGTTTGATATCCCGCTTATATAATGATAGTAGATTGTTCGTATTACGTAATTGAAATAATCATATGAAAATATATACAAGTAAATTTATAAAATAGATTGGGAGAATAGTACTATGAAACTAAAAACGTTAGCTAAAGCAACATTAGTATTGGGATTGTTAACTACTGGCGTCATTACAACAGAAGGCCAAGCAGTTAAAGCAGCAGAGTCAACTCAAGGTCAACATAATTATAAATCGTTAAAGTATTACTATAGTAAGCCAAGTATAGAGTTAAAAAATCTTGATGGTTTGTATAGACAGAAAGTGACAGATAAAGGAGTATATGTTTGGAAAGATCGAAAAGATTATTTTGTTGGCTTGCTTGGTAAAGATATTGAAAAATACCCTCAAGGTGAGCATGATAAGCAAGATGCATTTTTAGTCATCGAGGAAGAAACTGTTAATGGAAGACAATATTCAATTGGTGGTTTAAGTAAGACAAATAGTAAAGAATTTAGTAAAGAAGTCGATGTTAAAGTAACTAGAAAAAATGATGACTCATCGGAAAAGTCTAAAGATAGTAAATTTAAAATTACTAAAGAAGAAATCTCGTTAAAAGAGTTGGACTTTAAATTAAGAAAAAAATTGATGGAAGAAGAAAAATTATATGGTGCTGTCAACAATAGAAAAGGTAAAATTGTAGTTAAAATGGAAGATGATAAGTTTTATACTTTCGAACTTACAAAAAAATTACAACCGCATCGTATGGGTGACACGATAGACGGTACTAAAATCAAAGAAATTAATGTTGAACTAGAATATAAATAATCTTTGGACAAGCAGACTAGTAATTATAGGGAAGTTAAGCGATAACATATTGCTTAGCTTCTTTTTTGTGTTGTTACGATGAAAAAAGGAGCGGGTTCATGATCAAATTTTTGAAAAAAACGGTTGATACCTATAGTCGCGCGTTGTCCTTTTCGTGACATGAAACAATACAGAATTTGCAATTAAATTGAGGGAAAATGTGAAATGTGAAAAAAACAGCGTAAAGTTATCAAAATAGATTAACGCTGTTAGATTTTAATTAACTAACTTAATGTTGGTTCAAAAATAGTTAAAACGAGGTTAATTCATAGCCCGACATCTCAGAAATATAATGATAGTAGATTGTTCGTATTACGTAATTGAATTAATCATATACAAATATATACAAGTGAATTTATAAAATAGATTGGGAGAATTCTGCTATGAAACTAAAAACGTTAGCTAAAGCAACATTAGCATTAGGATTATTAACTACAGGCGTTATCACAACTGAAGGTCAAGCAGTCCACGCAAAAGAAAAGCAAGAGAGAGTACAGCATTTATATGATATTAAAGACTTACATCGATACTACTCAGCACCAAGTTTTGAATACAGTAATATTAATGGCAAAGTTGAAAACTACAATGGTTCTAACGTTGTACGCTTTGAGCAACAAAATCAAAATCACCAATTATTCTTATTAGGAAAAGATAAAGAGGAATATAAAGAAGGTCTTAAAGGTCAAAATGTATTTGTAGTACAAGAATTAATTGATCCAAATGGCAGACTATCTACTGTTGGTGGTGTAACGAAGAAAAACAACCAAACTTCGGAAACTAAAATACCTTTATTTGTTAATAAAGTGTATGGTGGAAATTTAGATGCATCAATTGACTCATTTTTAATTAATAAAGAAGAAGTTTCACTGAAAGAACTTGATTTCAAAATTAGACAGCATTTAGTTAAAAGTTATGGATTATATAAAGGTACATTTAAATACGGTAAAATCATTATCAATATGAAAGACGAGAAAAAGGAAGAAATTGATTTAAGTGATAAATTGAAATTCGAACGCATGGGCGATGTGTTGAATAGTAAAGATATTAGAGGTATATCAGTGACTATGAAACAAATTTAAATTAAACAATCAATGACTTTAAAGTAATAAATTTTGAAGCAGCTTAGCGATGAAATGTTGAATAGATACGTACACCTTACAAAAAGGGGCGAAACTAAATCAACACAGTCGTTAGGCTGTTTTTACTTTTTTAACGCAGGTTATGAGCATACTAAAAATTTACATTGCTCTTGAAAGTGATGCCCATTGAATATTAATTAGCTCTTCATTAACAATGATTCAAGTTTAATTAAACGAGCGTTAATTACAGTCTGTCTCAAGGCAATTTATAATAAAGGCATATGATTCAAATTACGTAATGAAAACGATCCAATACATTTAGATTGGAGCATATGAATATGAAATTAACATCGATAGCTAAAGCGACATTAGTATTAGGAATATTAACTACAGGTGTGATTACAGTAGAAAGTCAAACAGTTTATGCAAAAGTAAAGTATGAAAAAATGAACCGTTTATATGATAAAAACAAGTTACATCAATATTATTCAGGGCCTAGTTATGAGTTAACAAATGTTAGTGGCCAAAGTCAAGGTTATTATGACTCTAACGTTTTGCTTTTTAACCAACAAAATCAAAAGTTCCAAGTGTTTTTATTGGGAAAAGATGAAAATAAATACAAAGAAAAAACGCATGGCCTCGATGTCTTTGCGGTACCAGAATTAGTAGATTTAGATGGAAGAATATTTAGTGTTAGTGGTGTAACAAAGAAAAACGTAAAATCAATATTTGAGTCTCTAAGAACGCCGAACTTACTAGTTAAAAAAATAGACGATAAAGGCGGTTTTTCGTATGATGAATTTTTCTTTATTCAAAAGGAAGAAGTCTCATTGAAGGAACTTGATTTTAAAATAAGAAAACTGTTGATTAAAAAATACAAATTGTATGAAGGGGCAGCTGATAAAGGTAGGATTGTTATTAATATGAAAGACGAAAATAAGTATGAAATTGATCTGAGTGATAAATTAGATTTCGAGCGTATGGCAGATGTCATTAATAGTGAACAAATTAAAAACATCGAAGTGAATTTGAAATAATAAAATATATAGAATAAAAGATTAAGAAGCGGTTCAATACCCCCATGTTTAATGATATTGATACGTGTTTTAATAGTAAAATACATATCGAGCATTGACGACGTTATTAAGCTGCTTTTTTGTACACTTTATAGCGAATAACTTAAGATTTAACACTAGTCAAAAAACAATAATCCACCAAAAACATAACTATGTTGCTATTAAAAATCAGTTAATACGAACATTAAAATACGTTTGATTTTCATTAACAATGTTTCAAGTTTATTTAAACGTAGGTTAATGTCAGTCTGTTTTGATGCACTTTATAATAAAGATGTATTATTCAAATTACGTAATCATAACAATCCAATACAATAGATTGGAGCACAGAAATATGAAATTTACAACGATAGCTAAAGCAACATTAGCATTAGGAATATTAACTACAGGTGTGTTTACAACAGAAAGTCAAACTGTTCACGCGAAAGTAGAACTGGATGAAACACAACGCAAATATTATATCAATATGCTACATCAATATTATTCTGAAGAAAGTTTTGAATCAACAAACATTAGTGTTAAAAGTGAAGATTATTATGGCTCAAATGTTTTAAACTTTAACCAACGAAATAAAACCTTCAAAGTATTTTTAATTGGAGACTATAAAAATAAATATAAAGAAAAAACGCATGGCCTTGATGTCTTTGCAGTACCAGAATTGATAGATGTAAAAGGTGGCATTTATAGCGTTGGCGGTATAACAAAGAAAAATGTGAGATCAGTATTTGGATTTGTAAGTAATACAAGTCTACAAGTTAAAAAAGTTGATGCTAAAAATGGCTTTTCGAAAAATGAGTTATTCTTTATTCAAAAGGAAGAAGTATCATTGAAAGAACTTGATTTTAAAATAAGAAAAATGTTAATTGAAAAATATAGATTGTACAAAGGAACGGCAGATAAAGGTAGAATTGTTATCAATATGAAAGACGAAAAGAAATATGAAATTGATTTAAGTGAAAAATTAAGTTTTGATCGTATGTTTGATGTCATGGACAGTAAGCAAATTAAAAACATTGAAGTAAATTTGAATTAATTGAAGATAATAGCATAATAGCTTAAGAAGCGACTTAACGACAAACGTGAATTGACACCCATGTCCTTATATAAGGAACTATGTTAAATACATTATTGTTGTTAAGTTGTTTTTACATATTAAAGAGCAGAACAGAGTAACAAAGTCAGATGTAGTAAACGATAATCCAGTAAAATAACTAAATGAAATAATAAAAGCCATTTAACCTGAACATTAAAATATATATGCTTTTCATTAACAATGTTTCAAGATTATTTAAATCAAGGTTAATTCTAGTCTGCTGAGATGCACGTTATAATAAAAGTGTATGATTCAAATTACGTAATGAAAACAATCTAATACATTTAGATTGGAGCAAAACAATATGAAATTAACAGCGATAGCTAAAGCTACATTAGCTTTAGGAATTTTAACAACAGGAACTTTAACAACAGAAGTTCATTCAGGTCATGCAAAACAAAATCAAAAGTCAGTAAATAAACATGACAAGGAGGCACTACACCGATACTACACTGGAAGAACTATGGAAATGAAAAATATTAGTGCTTTGAAACATGGTAAAAACAACTTACGTTTTAAATATAGAGGTATTAAGATTCAAGTATTATTGCCTGGAAATGATAAAAGTAAATTTCAACAGCGTAGTTATGAGGGGTTAGATGTTTTCTTTGTTCAAGAAAAAAGAGATAAGCACGATATATTTTATACTGTTGGTGGTGTAATACAGAATAATAAAACATCTGGAGTTGTCAGTGCACCGATATTAAATATTTCAAAAGAAAAGGGTGAAGATGCTTTTGTGAAAGGTTACCCTTATTATATTAAAAAAGAAAAAATAACACTAAAAGAGCTGGATTATAAGTTGAGAAAGCATCTAATTGAAAAATACGGACTTTATAAAACAATCTCAAAAGATGGTAGAGTCAAAATTAACTTGAAAGATGGCAGCTTTTATAACCTTGATTTAAGATATAAATTAGATTTCAAATATATGGGAGAAGTCATAGAGAGTAAACAGATTAAAGATATTGAAATTAACTTGAAGTAAATAATTTCGAATAAGAAAAGTAATTGAAGCGGCTTAACGATGAAATGTAAATTGGTATGTATACCTTACAAAAAAGGTGTATCAATCGACATTATCGTTAAGCTGTTTTTATGTGCGTTTCATGAATCCTACCTCAATCTTCGTTAATATAAAAATGCCACCTCCAACATCAAAATTCTCCACATCTCAACATAACCAAATGTTATAATAAATCTATTACACAAAGAGATAAATTACTTATTCAAAGGCGGAGGAATCACATGTCTATTACTGAAAAACAACGTCAGCAACAAGCTGAATTACATAAAAAATTATGGTCGATTGCGAATGATTTAAGAGGAAACATGGATGCGAGTGAATTCCGTAACTACATACTAGGCTTGATTTTCTATCGCTTCTTATCTGAAAAAGCAGAACAAGAATACGCTGATGCCTTGGCAGGTGAAGATATTACATATCAAGAAGCGTGGGCAGATGAAGAATACCGTGAAGACTTAAAAGCAGAATTAATTGATCAAGTCGGTTACTTCATTGAGCCACAAGATTTATTCAGTGCGATGATTCGTGAAATTGAAACGCAAGATTTCGATATCGAACATCTCGCAACGGCAATTCGCAAAGTTGAAACATCTACATTAGGTGAAGAAAGTGAAAATGACTTTATCGGACTGTTCAGCGATATGGACTTAAGTTCAACGCGACTAGGTAACAATGTGAAAGAACGTACGGCGTTAATTTCCAAAGTTATGATTAATCTTGACGATTTACCATTCGTTCACAGCGACATGGAAATTGATATGTTAGGCGATGCATACGAATTCCTTATCGGACGCTTTGCGGCGACAGCGGGTAAAAAAGCAGGAGAGTTCTATACACCACAACAAGTATCTAAGATATTGGCGAAGATTGTCACAGACGGTAAAGATAAATTACGTCACGTGTATGACCCAACATGTGGTTCAGGTTCATTATTGTTGCGTGTTGGTAAAGAGACAAAAGTGTATCGTTATTTTGGTCAAGAACGTAACAATACCACATACAACTTAGCACGCATGAATATGTTATTACATGATGTGCGCTATGAAAATTTCGATATCCGTAATGATGACACTTTGGAAAATCCAGCCTTTTTAGGCAATACATTTGATGCGGTAATAGCGAACCCACCATACAGTGCGAAATGGTCAGCAGATTCAAAATTTGAAAATGACGAGCGCTTCAGCGGTTACGGTAAACTTGCGCCAAAATCCAAAGCCGACTTTGCCTTTATTCAACACATGGTACATTATCTAGACGATGAAGGTACGATGGCTGTTGTATTACCACATGGTGTATTATTCAGAGGTGCTGCAGAAGGTGTCATTCGTCGTTATTTAATAGAAGAAAAGAACTACTTAGAAGCCGTGATTGGGTTACCAGCGAACATTTTCTATGGAACAAGTATTCCAACATGTATTTTAGTATTTAAAAAATGTCGCCAACAAGACGACAACGTATTATTTATCGATGCATCCAATGATTTTGAAAAAGGGAAGAATCAAAACCATTTAAGCGATGCCCAAGTCGAACGCATTATTAACACATATAAGCGTAAAGAAACCATTGATAAATATAGCTACAGCGCGACATTACAAGAGATTGCCGATAACGATTACAACTTAAACATACCGAGATATGTCGATACATTTGAAGAAGAAGAACCAATTGATTTAGATCAAGTCCAACAAGATTTGAAAAATATCGACAAAGAAATCGCAGAAATTGAGCAAGAAATCAATGCATACCTGAAAGAACTTGGGGTGTTGAAAGATGAGTAATACACAAAAGAAAAATGTGCCGGAGTTGAGATTCCCAGAATTTGAAGGTGAATGGGAAGATGTTAAATTTGTTAGTATTTTTCAAGAAGTATCAAATAAAACAAGTGATTTAGCAAAGTATCCGTTATTCAGTTTAACAGTAGAAAAAGGTATTACACCGAAGACAGAAAGATATAAAAGAGATTTTTTGGTAAAAAAGAGTGACAACTTTAAAATAGTAGAACCAAGGGATATAGTTTATAATCCAATGAATGTCACTTTAGGTGCTATAGACTTATCAAAGTATAATTATGATATTGCACTTTCTGGATACTATCATGTTATGAAAATTATCAATAGTTTTAATCCGTATTTTATATCTAACTTTTTAAAAACAGAAAAAATGATTATTCATTATAAAAAAATAGCTACAGGTTCTTTGATGGAAAAGCAAAGAGTTCATTTTAGTGAATTTAAAAATATAATAAAAAAATTTCCTACAAATAAAGAACAGCAAAAAATAGGTGGTTTTTTCAGCAAACTCGACCGACAAATTGAATTAGAAGAACAAAAACTTGAATTACTTCAACAACAGAAAAAAGGCTATATGCAGAAAATCTTCTCACAAGAATTACGATTCAAGGATGAGAATGGCAATGATTATCCGGAGTGGGAAAAGAAGCAACTTGGAGAATTTGCTTGTAAAGTGACTAAAAAGAATATTGATAAAAAATATACTGAGACTTTAACTAATTCAGCTGAATTAGGCATCATATCTCAAAGAGATTTTTTTGACAAAGAAATTTCAAATATAGATAATATAAAAAACTACTATGTTGTCGAAGAGAATGATTTCGTTTATAACCCTAGAATTTCTACTTATGCTCCATTTGGACCAGTAAATAGAAATAAGTTAGAAAAAAAAGGAGTTATGTCTCCTCTATACACTGTATTTAGAATCCAAAGCATTGATTTAAACTTTATTGAGTTTTATTTTAAATCTTCAAAATGGTATAGATTTATGGCACTAAATGGTGATTCAGGTGCACGAGCGGATAGGTTTTCTATTAAAGATAAGACATTTATGGAAATGCCATTATACATCCCATGTATGGATGAACAAATAAAAATAGGTCAATTCTTTGATAATATTGATAAATGTATTAAAAACTATCAGAGTAAAATTAGTCTTTTAAAGAAAAATAAAAAGAGCTTTTTACAAAAGATGTTTATTTAAGCATTTGAACACATCTATCAATTAAGTATTAATAAAATAATCTTAAATTGGCCGATTTTCCTTATGTAACTTTTAGTAACTAAAAATACCTAATTTGCTACGATTAAAAACGAACATTAAATTTAGGCACTGTGAAAGCACAGTGTCTTTTTTGTGTCGAAATTGTGTACAGAATAAATGGTTAAATAAAGATTAATTTGAGATAAAGTGTTATTCGTAAATAAAAGAGAGTAGATTGATAGGAATTAAATGATATTAGTTAACTATTTATTAAATTACTTAATAATGATTAATTTTTAGTTAAAGTAAGTTTAATGTGAAGCACGACCATTGCTCATTATAATGAATGAGGATTGTTCGTATTGCGTAATAGAATAAATCAAATAGACTAAAAATTGGGAGCATAGAATTATGAAATTAAAAAATATTGCTAAAGCAAGTTTAGCACTTGGGATTTTAACAACAGGGATGATTACAACTACTGCTCAGCCAGTAAAAGCAAGTGAGCAAAGCAGATTATCAGTTACTTCAAAAGATACACAAGAATTAAAAACGTATTATACTGGAACTGGAATTAGTCTTCAAAACGTAAGTGGTTATAGAGAAAAGGATAAGATGAACATTATTGATGGACCACAACTTAACGTAGTTACATTACTTGGCACAGACAAAGAAAGATTTAAAGACGATGAAGATTATGATGGACTAGATGTATTTGTTGTAAGAGAAGGATCAGGTAAACAAGCAGATAATATATCAATTGGTGGAATTACAAAAACAAATGAAAGCAAATATAGAGACACTGTTAAACATGTAAATATGTTGATTTATAGAAATACAAGTCATAATACTACTACTGTAAAATCGGTATTCCATGACATATATAAAGAAGAAATATCGTTGAAGGAATTAGATTTTAAATTAAGAAAACAATTAATTGAAAATCATGATCTTTATAAGACTGAACCTAAAGACAGTAAAATTAAAGTTACTATGGAAAATGGTGATTATTATACTTTTGAATTAAATAAAAAATTACAAGAACACCGAATGGGTGATGTAATAGATGGTACTAAAATAAAAGAAATTAATGTTGAATTAAACTAATTATATTCGAGGGAGTAAATCATGAGGGAAAATTTTAAATTACGTAAAATGAAAGTCGGTTTAGTATCTGTTGCAATTACTATGTTATATATCATGACAAATGGACAAGCAGAGGCATCAGAAACCAATCAGGAGCCAAGTACAAATCAAGAATCAAAAGCTGTTTCACAGACTGAACAAAATTCAAAAGAAACAAAAACGGCAGAGTCTTCTAAGAACTTTGTTAATTTAGATCCTATCAAACCAGGAGCTCAAAAAGTAACAGGTACTACATTACCGAATCAATTGATTTTATTAAGTATTGATAAAAAAGATGTGAGTTCGGTTGATAGTGGAACAAGTGATTTTGTTATGTCTAAAGGAGATGGAACATTTGAATATCCTTTAAATGATCGAAAGATAGTACATAATCAAGAGATAGAAGTAACGTCATCTTCAATGGATGGCTTGTACGACGAAGAGGATGAAGAAGTGGAAGAATCCTCAACTGAAAAAGCAAGTGTTGAGGAAGAAAGTACAGATGCTAAGGCTACATATACAACACCACGATATGAAAAAGCGTATAAAATACCGAATGAACAGTTAAATAAAGAAAATGGACATCACCAAGTTTTCATTGAACCTATTACTGAAGGAACAGGTATTATTAAAGGTCATACATCTGTAAAAGGAAAAGTTGCTTTATCTATAAATAATAAATTCATTAATTTTGAAACAAATGCTAATGGTGGTCCAAATAAAGAAGAAGCGAAATCTGGATCAGAAGGTATCTGGATGCCTATTGATGAAAAAGGTTACTTTAACTTTGACTTCAAAACAAAACGTTTTGATAACTTAGAGTTAAAAGAAGGTAATGATATTTCATTAACATTTGCACCTGATGATGAAGAAGACGAAGCATTAAAACCTTTAATTTTCAAAACTAAAGTAACAAGTCTAAAAGATATTGATAAAGCAGAAACTAAATACGACCATACTAAAGTTAACAAAGTAAAGGTCTTGAAAGATGTTAAAGAAGATTTACATGTAGATGATATTTATGGTAGCTTGTATCATACAGAAAAGGGTAAAGGTATTCTTGATAAAGAAGGTACTAAAGTAATTAAAGGGAAAACTAAATTCGCAAATGCAGTTGTGAAGGTAGACTCTGAACTAGGTGAAGGTCAAGAATTTCCTGATATGCAAGTCGATGAAAAAGGTGAATTCAGCTTTGATGTAGATCAAGCCGGTTTTAGATTACATAATGGGGAAACACTAAACTTTACTGTAGTTGATCCTATTACAGGTGAGCTATTACATAAAGGATTTGTTTCTAAAAACATAGATATTTATGAATCTCCTGAAGAAAAAGCTGATCGTGAGTTTGACGAAAGAATGGAAAACACGCCAGCATATCATAAATTACATGGCGATAAAATTGTTGGTTATGATACTAACGGATTCCCGATTACTTGGTTCTATCCATTAGGTGAAAAGAAAGTTGAACGTACAACACCTAAATTAGAAAAATAATTAATTAAATAAAACAGCTTAATGATGTAATGAAATTAGTGAGTTAATCACTAACTTCAACGTCATTGAGCTGTTTTTATGTGCTTCGTTACAAAGTATTAGTGAATTTATTTTACGTGTTCATATTTTGAAACATCAAAGCCGTCTTGTTTAGCTTTGTTGATAATGTCTTTGATTGAATGTAGTCCTTTATCGGCGAAGTATGATCTTAAGTTGTCTTTTGTAGCTTGGTCAGCATTCTTATCTAATAACACATCGATATAACTTAACTCGTGTTCTAAGAAGTTTGCGTCATCATGTAGTACGAGTCCATTTTGAGAATAAACTTTCGCATCTGCTTGATTACCATATCCAACAACGCCAGTTGCTAATACACCTACCATTGCCGTAGCTACTAAAACTTTTTTAAATTTCATATCTATCACTCCTCTAAAAATTGTAACTCTATCATAACACTGAATATTGAGAAAATTACGTTTATTAAGTCGATTTAATAATTTTTAATAAATAGTTAAAGCGACAAATATTGTTTAAATGCAATTAATCTTTAATACGATGCTTATATTTCTTAGTATTGAGAAGTAGATTTCGAAGATATTTTAATTCAAATGAAACAATAATAAAAAAATGATGCAACATAATAATAAGTACAAATTTAATTAATAAATTAAATTGATTGTATATGTATATTTTGGTAACGTAAAAGAGAAATATACAAAATAATTAATTATTTATATGAAAAGAGAATATAAATGAAGTATAAAACAGAGAGACGTGAAATGATGGGGAATTTAAAATGTTTTGCATTGTACATAAGCGTTATGATTTTAATATTTACGATAGCAGGTTGTGGCAAAGGTAATGAAACAAAAGAAGGTTCAAAAGAAGAACAAATCAAAAAGAGCTTTGCGAAAACGTTAGATATGTATCCAATTAAGAATCTCGAGGACTTATATGACAAAGAAGGATATCGAGATGGTGAATTTAAAAAGGGAGATAAGGGGACGTGGGTTATCAGTTCAGTAATGGTTAAACAGCCAAAAGGTGAAATTATGAAATCAAGAGGGATGTATCTATTTTTAAATAGAAATACAAGAACCGCAAAAGGATATTTTATTGTAGATGAAACAAGTAATGATACTTTAAAAAAGACAGAGGATAAAGAAAAACGTTATCCAGTAAAGATGGTGAATAATAAAATAGTACCTATTGATCCAATTAATGATGAAGGTGTAAAAAAAGAAATAGAAAATTTTAAGTTTTTCTCACAATATGGTGATTTTAAAGAATTAAAAAATTATAAAAATGGAGAGGTTTCATACAATTCTGAAGCCCCTATCTACTCAGCAAAATATCAACTGAAAAATAATGATTATAATGTAAAGCAATTACGTAAAAGATATGATATACCAACAGAAAAGGCTCCCAAATTGTTGTTGAAAGGTACTGGAGATTTAAAAGGTTCATCAATCGGACATAAGGACATTGAGTTTACATTCGTGGAGAATCAAGAAGAGAATATATTTTTTACTGATAGTTTAGAGTTTACCCCAAGTGAGGACTATTAGCTATGATAAAAAAAGGGGATACGGAACAATGAATAATTTTAGAAAATGTACGTTGTGTATAGGTACGTCGGTCTTAATTCTATTAGTATCAGGTTGCGGTGGCGTATTTGACACTCCTAAAGAACCAAAAGAAGAACAAATCAAAAAGAGCTTTGCGAAAACGTTAGATATGTACCCAATTAAGAATCTCGAGGACTTATATGACAAAGAAGGATATCGAGATGGCGAATTTAAAAAGGGCGACAAAGGAATGTGGACTATATATACAGATTTTGCCAAAAGTAATAAACCGGATGAATTGAATGATGAAGGTATGGTTTTAAATCTGGATAGGAATACTAGAACCGCTAAAGGTCATTATTTTGTTACTACATTTTACCGGAATGGTAAACTACCAGATGAAAAGAATTATAAAATTGAAATGAAAAATAATAAGATTATTTTATTAGATGAAGTAAAAGATGATAAGCTCAAGCAGAAAATAGAAAACTTTAAATTTTTCGGTCAATATGCAAATCTTAAAGAATTGAAAAAATGTAATAATGGTGATGTTTCAATTAATGAAAATGTTCCTAGTTATGATGTTGAATACAAAATGAGCAATAAAGATGAAATAGTTAAGGAATTAAGAAGTCGTTATAATATTTCGACTGAAAAATCACCTATATTAAAAATGCATATTGATGGGGACCTGAAAGGCAGTTCTGTAGGTTATAGAAAGTTAGAAATTGACTTTTCAAAACGTGAAAACAGCAAATTATCAGTCATTGAATTTTTAAGTTATAAACCAGCGAAAAAATAGTATTGATAAGGAATATTAGGGTGTGAAAAAATGGAATATCTAAAAAAGTTTGCATTGTACATAAGTATCTTGATTTTAATAGTTATTGTAGCAGGTTGTGGCAAAAGTGATGAAAGAAAAGAAGATTCAAAAGAAGCACAAATCAAAAAGAGCTTTGCGAAAACGTTAGATATGTACCCAATTAAGAATCTCGAGGATTTATACGACAAAGAAGGATATCGAGATGGAGAGTTTGAAAAAGACGACAAAGGGATGTGGACGATATACACAGATTTCGCCAAAAATAATAGACCAGGTGTATTAGATAATGAAGGTATGATTTTAAATTTGGATAGAAATACACGTACGGCCAAGGGATATTATTTTGTAGATACTATATATGACAATCATGAAAACTCTTATAGTAAAAATTATAGAGTTGAGATGAAAAACAATAAAATTATTTTATTAGACAATGTGGAAGATCAAAAACTTAAAGAAAGAATAGAAAACTTTAAATTTTTCGGACAATATGCTGATTTCAAGAGTTTGAAAAGTTACAACAATGGCGACGTTTCAATTAATAGTAATGTTCCAAGTTATGACGCGAAATTTAAAATGAGTAATAAAGATGAAAATGTTAAGCAATTAAGAAGCCGTTATAACATTCCTACTGATAAAGCTCCAATATTAAAAATGCACATTGATGGGGACTTAAAAGGCAGTTCCGTTGGATATAAAAAGTTAGAAATAGACTTTTCAAAAGAAGAAAATAGCGAATTATCAGTAGTCGATTCACTAAATTTTCAACCTGCCAAAAAAAATAAAGGTGATGAATGATAGGGAGGGTGTGAAACGATGGGATATTCAAAAAGTTTTGCATTGTACATAAGTGTTATGATTTTAATATTTACGATAGCAGGTTGTGGCAAAAGTGATGAAACAAAAGAAGGTTCAAAAGAAGAACAAATCAAAAAGAGTTTTGCGAAAACGTTAGATATGTACCCTATTAAGAATCTCGAGGATTTATATGACAAAGAAGGATATCGAGATGGCGAATTTAAAAAGGGCGATAAGGGGACGTGGACTTTACTCACAAGTTTTTCAAAAAGTAACAAGCCAGGCGAGATAGATGACGAAGGTATGGTTTTATTCCTTAATAGAAATACAAAGAAGGCAACAGGATATTATTACACGAGCAAAGTTCATGATGAATTTAATGAAAAAGATCAACAAAAAAAATATCATGTTGAATTAAAAAATAATAAGATAGTACTTTTGGATAAAGTAGAAGATCCAAAGCTCAAAAATAAAATAGAAAATTTTAAATTCTTTAGTCAGTATGCTGATTTTAGAGATCTTAAAAATTATAAAAATGGAAATATATCAAGTACAGATAATGTGCCAAGATACGATGCAGAATATAAAATGAGTAATACGGATAAAAATGTAAAAAAACTTAGAGAAGTTTATCCGATTACAACCAAAAAGTCACCAGTATTAAAATTACATATAGATGGCGACATAAAAGGAAGTTCAGTTGGTTATAAAAATATAGAATATAATTTTTCAAAAGTAAAAGACCAAGAAACTGCTGTAAGAGATTTTGTGAATTATGGACCATCTGATGGAGGTAGCTAAAATTTATTAGGTTTAGAAACAATTCTAAAATAGAGAGACGTGAAAAGATGGGATATTTAAAAAGGATTGGAATGTGCATAAGCGTTATGATTTTAATATTTGCGATAGCAGGTTGTGGCAAAGGTAATGAAACAAAAGAAGGTTCAAAAGAAGAACAAATCAAAAATAGCTTTGCGAAAACGTTAGATATGTATCCAATCAAAAACCTCGAAGATTTATACGACAAAGAAGGATATCGAGATGGAGAATTTAAAAAAGATGATAAGGGCACGTGGGTATTGTATTCAGCTATGGTGTCGAGTCCAAAAAGTGAGGAATTAAAATCTCGAGGAATGATATTAAAAATAGATAGAAACAAGCGAACAGCCGAAGGTAATTATTTCATTAGAGCATTGAAAGAAGATAAAAATCATGATGTTCAAAAAAATGAAAAGAGATATCCAGTTAAATTGGTGAATAATAGGATAGTTTTGGTAAAAGATGTTAAAGATAAAAAGT
This sequence comes from Staphylococcus roterodami, assembly GCA_022493055.1. Classification (NCBI taxonomy): domain Bacteria; kingdom Bacillati; phylum Bacillota; class Bacilli; order Caryophanales; family Staphylococcaceae; genus Staphylococcus; species Staphylococcus roterodami. Next base: position 433,594 of record CP092781.1, read on the forward strand.
TGAAAGATGAAATAGAGTCTTTTAAATTATTTTCACAATATGGAAACTTTAATCATTTTGATAAAAATGAGATTACTAATATTTCATATAATCCTAATGCTCCCAATTATTCTGCAGAATATAAAATGAAGAAAAATGATAGAAACATTCAACAGTTGAAAAAGAGATTTAATATAAAATCTAGCAAGACACCAAAATTATTGTATAAGGGATCTGGAGATATAAAGGGGTCTTCTGTAGGATATAAGGAAATAGAAATCATATTTAGTAGAAGTAAAGAAGAAAGCATTTATTATGTTGACAGCGTTGAGTTCGTTCCAAGTAACAAAATGACAAAAAGTTGATATTAGTCAACAAAAGAAAATATTGAGAATAAAGAGAGTTGTGAAATGATGGGTTATTTAAAAAGACTTGTATTGTACATAGTTATTATGGTTATGAGTGTTTTTATAATAGGTTGTGATAAATCAAGCGATACTTCAGAAAAGCCAAAAGAAGATTCAAAAGAAGAACAAATCAAAAAGAGTTTTGCGAAAACGTTAGTTATGTATCCAATTAAGAATCTCGAGGATTTATATGATAAAGAAGGATATCGTGATGGGGAATTTAAAAAGGGCGATAAAGGGACGTGGACAATATCAACAGATTTTGCTAAAAGCAACAAACCAGGTGAAATGGATAGTGAAGGTATGATACTACATTTGAATAGAAATACGAGGACGGCAACTGGGTATTATACAGTAAGAACAACTTATGATGAAATGGGCAAGATGACACGCGAAAAAAATTACCGTGTTGAACTTAAAAATAATAAGATAGTGTCTTTAGATAAAGTAGAAGATGAAAATCTTAAACATAAAATAGAAAATTTTAAATTTTTCGGGCAATATGCAGATTTTAAAGACTTGAAAAATTATAAAAATGGAAGAATATCTATCAATGAAAATGCTCCGTTTTATGAAGCAGAGTACAAAATGAATAATAGTGATGGAAATGTAAAAAAACTTAGAGAAAATTACCCAATTACATCCAAGAAGTCTCCGATATTAAAACTGCATATAGACGGAGATATTAAAGGTAGCTCAGTTGGATATAAGCAGATAGAGTACACGTTTTCTAAGGAGAAAGATGATGAGACTTTTATCAGTGATTTTTTGAACTTCGGACCATCACATAGTAATTAGTATATAAACCCAAGTGTATAAACTATTTTAAAAACGAGAGAGATGTGAAATGATGAGATATTTAAAAAGAGTTGTACTGTACATAATTGTTATGGTTTTGAGTGTTTTTATAATAGGTTGTGATAAATCAAGCGATACTTCAGAAAAGCCAAAAGAAGATTCAAAAGAAGCACAAATTAAAAAGAGTTTTGCAAAAACGTTAGATATGTACCCTACTGAAAATCTAGAAGACTTTTATGACAAAGAGGGATATCGAGATGGCGAATTTAAAAAAGATGATAAAGGGACTTGGCTAATTAGATCTGAAATAGTTAAACAGCCAAAGGGCAAAGTGATGAAAACAAGAGGTATGCAATTATATATTAATAGAAATACCAAAACAGCCAAAGGTTTCTTTGTTTTGAAAGAAATAAGTGAAAATAACAATCGTGTAAATAAAGATAAGGAGGAAAAATACGAAGTGAAAATGGTAGGAAATAAAATTATTCCTACTGAACAAATTAATGACGAGAAAATAAAAAAAGAAATTGAAAACTTCAAGTTTTTTGTGCAATATGGAAACTTTAAAAATTTCGAAAAATACAAAAACGGTGAGTTTTCATATAATCCTGAAGCACCAATCTATTCGGCTAAATATCAATTACACAACGATGATTACAATGTAAGACAACTACGTAAAAGATATGACATTTCAACAAAAGAAACACCGAAGTTAATTTTGAAAGGTGGAGGAGATTTAAAAGATTCCTCAGTTGGTCAAAACGATATTGAATTTACTTTTGTTGAAAGAAAAGGTGAGAATATTTATTTTAACGATAGTGTTGAATTCATACCAAGTAAGTAAAGTTAAATTACAATGTGTGGTTTGATGAAATAATCAAATATCAAAAAATGTGCAAAGAGATGTGACAAGATGAAGTGTTTTCAGAAATTATACATATTTATATTAATTTTAATCGTATTAATAGCAGGATGCGAAAGTAATAAGATCACTGGAGATTCAAAAGAAACACAAATCAAAAAGAGTTTTGCGAAAACATTAGATGTATACCCTACGAAAAATCTAGAAGACTTTTATGACAAAGAAGGATATCGAGATGGAGAATTTAAAAAAGGTGATAAAGGTACATGGGTTATTAGATCTGAAATGACAACTGAACTAAAAGATGAAAATATGGAATCCAAAGGTATGGTCGTACGTCTAAATAGAAATAGCAGAACATGCACTGGGGAATATTTTGTCAGGATAGTTAAAGAAGACAGTGAGGGCAAGGTATATAGTGATGAACGAAAATATCCAGTCAAAATTGAAAATAATAAAATCATTCCATTAAAACCAATTGATGATGAAAAAGTAAAAAAAGAAATTGAAAAATTTAAATTTTTTGTACAATACGGGAATTTCAAAGAATTGGAAAACTATAAAGACGGAGAAGTGACATATAACCCAGAAGTACCAATATACTCTGCACAATATCAATTGAAAAACAGTGATTACAATGTTGAACAATTAAGGAAGCGATATAATATACCGACGAAAAAAGCACCTAAATTATTATTGAAAGGGTCAGGTAATCTAAAAGGCTCATCAGTTGGATATAAAAATATTGAATTTACCTTTGTTGAAAATAAGGAAGAAAATATTTACTTCACAGATAGTATCTACTTTAATCCAAGTGAGGATAAATAAGTATAATTACAATTATAAAAAATGACGTTAGAACATTTAATAATAAAGTTAAATTAGTTATATATATTAAATTGATTAAGTGAGTTTTGTTTGATAACATAAAAGTTGAATAATCACTATTTTAATAAGTTGTATGAAATATTCAATTGTTTATAAAATTAAAGCAGAGAGATGTGAAATGATGGAGTATATAAAAAAAATTGCTTTGTACATGAGTGTATTACTTTTAATCATTTTTATTGGGGGATGTGGAAATATGAAAGATGAACAGAAAAAAGAAGCACAAACAAATAAAACAAATTCAAAAGAAGAGCAAATCAAAAAGAGTTTTGCGAAAACGTTAGATATGTACCCAATTAAGAATCTCGAGGATCTATATGACAAAGAAGGATATCGTGATGGCGAATTTGAAAAAGGTGACAAAGGGATGTGGACGATATATACAGATTTCGCCAAAAGTAATAAATCGGACGAATTAAGTAATGAAGGTATGGTCTTACACTTAGATAGAAATACACGCACAGCTAAGGGATATTATTTTGTTAAGACATTTTATGAAAATGATAAACTTCCTGATAGAAAAAATTATAAAGTTGAAATGAAAAACAATAAAATTATTTTATTAGACAAGGTTGAAAATCAAAATCTTAAAGAAAGAATAGAAAATTTTAAGTTTTTCGGTCAGTATGCTAATTTCAAGGATTTGAAAAATTACAACAATGGTGATGTTTCTATTAATAGTAATGTTCCAAGTTATGATGTGGAATATAAAATGAGTAATAAGGATGAAAATGTTAAGCAATTAAGAAATCGTTATAGCATTCCTAATGATAAAGCGCCAATACTTAAAATGCATATTGATGGGGACTTAAAAGGAAGTTCTGTTGGATACAAAAGGTTAGAAATAGACTTTTCAAAAGAGGATAGAGATATATCAGTTATTGACTATTTAAGTTATAAGCCAGCGAAGGTGAAAAACGATGAAAGATAAATACAAAATAGATTCAGGAATTATCGATAATAATACTGAAGAAACCACGGCTGTTTCTAAAATAAGTTATGAAGTTGAAAATGCTTATCTACATGGTGTTGATAGTAGAAGAATAGAAAGACAATTAGATACGTTACGTTCAGATGGTAAATTCCCTTCTAATCTTGAATATATAGATAGTCACACAGATAAAAAATACGGTGTGACAGCAACTGCTTTCCTAAATAAAGATACTGGTAAAGTAGTTATTGGCATGACTGGTACAAATTTCAAAAAGGAAGCTCTTGCGAAGCGATATTCGGGAAACGGAGACAAACAAGATAAAATAGACTCAGACGAGACTGGAAAGGATTTAACTTCCGATTTCGAAATTGGAATATCTCCTCCGTCTGATAAGAGCAAACATTATGAAGAAACACAAGAGTTCATCAAAAAAATAAAAAATAAGTATGACATTGATTTTATTACTGGGCATTCACTAGGTGGTAGAGAAGCTGTAATATTAGGAATGAGTAATGGTATTCCGAATATTGTTGTTTATAATCCAGCTCCTATTTCTGTATTTAGTTTGAACCCTAATTCCCCGGAAGGAAAACGTTTATTAGAATTATATAAGAATTATAAAGGTAATATTACTAGGTTTGTTGCAGAAAATGATGAATTGACAGAATATCTGAAGAAATTTAAGCATTATGTTTTTTTCGGTAATGATAAAGTCTTAAAAAATGGTAAAGGTCATTCAATGGATGGGTTTTTAACCAAAGAAGAACAAAAAGCCATTAAAAAAGAACTTAAAAAAGTACAAGGTTATGTAGAAGAAAATAATAAGTCGTTCGTAAAAAATTCCAATAATGCTATGTCTAAATTAGCTAGTATAGAATTACTTAGAGCCAATATGATGACTACAAATGGTGGTTGGTTATCTTCTTCACAACAGAAAGTTTTAGAAAGTTTAACAGCTTTAACAATTGCACAGTCATTCAATCAACTGATAGAGGACGAAATTAATCAAATCAAAAAAATGCATAATGAAAAGAAAAAGAAATTTGAAAAAAATTGGGAAGACGCACAAAAAGCTGGGAACGCTGTAGGTAAAGATATAACCGTGAATGAAGTGCTAGAAGCTTTAAATGATGGTCAAGTGAATGAAAGTAGTATGGTAAGAGAACCTGAACAAATGATATCTCTAAATGAAAGGCAACTTTCAACGATAAAATCTTCTATATCAAATTATATTCTAAGAGTTAGGCTTAGTATTAATGAAATCGTTGATAAAGATCAAGCACTTGCGTCGCAAATAGGTGGTTTACTATGATGTTTAATCAAATTAATAATAAAAATGAATTAGAAGAATCATATGATTCTGAGAAAAAACGTATAGAGAATGAACTGCAAAACTTGAATGAGCTTAAGCATAGAGCTCGAAAAGAAAATGAGCGTAGTTATGATGTTTTTCGATATTTGAAACACGAAATGAATTACAGTGAAGATGCACAAAGGAAAATGACGAGAAATATAGAAGCGTATGAACAAGAAATCAATGAGATAATTAGAAAGCAAGAATGGAAATTAGAAGAATATAAAAAAGACTTAAAGAAATCTTATGAAAAGCAGTTAGATAAACTAAGTGATTGATAATTTGGAGGCGATTATATGAGTCCAATGATAGGACCATTTATAGGCCCGGATATAGTACCGGACATAGAACCGACTATAGTACCGGACATAGGACCGGATATTTCGTTAAGGAAAAAGGAGGCTCAAAAAGAAAATATTCGTACTGTTATTGCACCTGAACATAAGCATAAATATAAAGATATTGAAAATGAATTAAAAGGTGAAGAAAAAGTATTGATTGAACAAATGGCGCAGCATTGCAAAGCTTTTAAAGCTAATTTTAAAGGTGCAGCTCAAGGAGATTGGGTTAAAAGTGCTATGTCTGAGATAGACAGTATTAAGGATGATTTTAAAAAAATTAATAGCTAAACTACATATCATACTACTAAATAAAGCGACCAATGTTCAGTGTACTTACAACTGACAATAGGCCGCTTCTTTTTAATTTATTTTATTCTCATGTAAAGTAATTCCAACCGAATGGACATATCACACTCTCAATTGTAAAAACACAACATAAATCACTGTCCAGCATTAAACATACCCACATTCCAAACAGCAATAATAAAATTCCTCAAGTACCAAAATCTATGACCTCTTTATCAAAATCAATGCAAGTCAACATCGACCAAACTACCCGCTACTCATCACCTTCAACCTACAAACCATAAAGCGCTGCAGTTAAGTATTGAATGGCATAGCCAATAGAAATGAAAATAGCAATCGTTATAATGGCACTGCCGATTGTATATAAAGTATGTTTCGTAGATAAACCTTCTGTCTTAGAACCAAAAACACTTAGTAGAATAAATGCAATGCCAATGACATATAAAGCTAAAATGACAAATAACATGTTTATACACCTCGATTCTCTTTAGTGAGATATATCTTTGTCTCCATTATAAAGTAAAGTGCTCAATAATTTAATTAAGTATACTATTTTTTTATTATCGAAGATTGCGAAAGACGAAATGCTCCTATATAATGTAAAACGGAATTATTCCTATTTGCAAACGAACGAAACAAATAAATTGAAGTGAGGGTATATATATGGCTAAAATTCCAGTTACGGTATTAAGTGGTTATTTAGGCTCGGGGAAAACTACGTTGTTAAATCATATTTTACAAAATCGTGAAGGTCGACGTATCGCGGTAATTGTAAATGATATGAGTGAAGTGAATATCGATAAAGATCTTGTCGCAGATGGTGGGGGACTATCGCGTACAGACGAAAAATTAGTCTAACTATCTAATGGTTGTATCTGTTGTACGCTTAGAGATGATTTACTAAAAGAAGTTGAGCGTTTAGTAAAAAAAGGTGGCATCGATCAAATTGTTATTGAGTCTACAGGGATTTCAGAACCAGTACCTGTTGCGCAAACTTTCTCATATATTGATGATGAACTTGGCATTGATCTTACAGCAATTTGTCGTTTAGATACAATGGTTACAGTTGTTGATGCTAACCGCTTCGTTCATGACATCAACTCAGAAGATTTATTGATGGATCGTGATCAAAGCGTTGATGAAACAGATGAACGTTCGATTGCGGATTTATTAATTGACCAAGTTGAATTTTGTGATGTATTGATTATTAATAAAATTGATTTAATAAGTGAAGAAGAACTTGCAAAGTTAGAAAAAGTGTTAAGCGCATTGCAACCGACTGCTAAAATTATTAAGACAACAAATTCTGAAGTAGATTTAAAAGATGTCTTAAATACACAGCGTTTTGATTTTGAAAAAGCGAGTGAATCAGCAGGATGGATTAAAGAGATTGAATCTGGTGGTCATGCATCGCATACGCCTGAAACAGAAGAATATGGCATATCATCATTTGTATATAAACGTCGTCTACCTTTCCATGCTAAAAGGTTTAATGACTGGTTAGAAAGTATGCCAAGTAATATCGTACGCTCAAAAGGTATCGTATGGTTAGCGCAATACAATCATGTAGCATGTTTATTATCTCAAGCAGGGTCATCTTGTAATATACATCCAGTAACATATTGGGTGGCTAGTATGTCTGAAGTGCAACAAAGTCAAATATTAGCAGAACGTCAAGACGTCGCAGCTGAATGGGATCCAGAATATGGAGACCGTCATACGCAATTTGTCATTATTGGTACGGATTTAGATGAAGGTGCAATTACAAAAGAACTTGATGCATGTTTAGTCAACGCACAAGAAATTGATGCTGACTGGCAACAATTTGAAGATCCATATCAATGGCAAATTAGACCTGCACGCTAAGTTTAATAAAGTATAGTCGTTTTTAAATTGTGGATTTGTTACCTGCTATTTATAGAAATTAATGAAAAGTTTAGATGATTGGAAGATGTTTTTGTTTTCAATCTATGCAAAGTGTGATAGTTTTGATAAAGCAGAAATTTGCATTTTATCCAATAGAGTTGAGACATGTATTTGTCTTGGCTCTTTTTTTATGTATGTGTCGATGGTAGGTGACGACATAATTACGCCATTCGTCAAATGAAGGTACAATCAATGTTCAACAATCATAAAAACGAGTGATGATAACCATAACTATTATTATTCCATTCATATGCAACAAGTCATGGCGTTTTCACGCTTCAGCAATAAATCGAAACAAAGCAAAGCCACCATCCCTATTGGTACAGTGGCCTGAGAATTTTAAGTATTCAATTCGTTTAAATTATTTTACGAAAATGTCGATAATTGCTTTGATGATTTTAATAATAGTACCTACAATAGCCATTGTTTTGTCCTCCTGTATGTTATTTGAAAATAGTGATGAAGTTGATGTTCACAATAATTGTTATTAGTTATTTCCTAAAAATTTACCTAGTAAATCTTTAAAGAATTTGAATAATTTTCCTAAGAATTCCATGTGAGTGGCCCCCTTTAAATGAAGATTTCATATTTTATGAGATTTTTATTACTTACCAGTGAATTTCTCAATTAATCCTTTAATGAATTTAATAATTCCTGCAATGATACCCATGTGAAAAACCTCCTTTGTTTGTTATGAAAACTTATTTACCAGTGAATTGTTCGATTAAGCTTTTGATAACTTTAATGATGCCAGCGATGATACCCATTAAGATTACCTCCTTTGCTTATGAGTTAACTTCATTGTACATAGTTATCTTGTGCGTAATTGATTTTTTTCCTAACTTGAATTGTTATGATCATAACTGCGATTTTTTCATTTTAAAAGGACGGGAAATACTGCCTAACTGTACAGGTGCATTTACAAAAGATTTACAAACATTGATTTAACAGAGATAAGCTCATGAAGTTGACATGAAGAAGAAATTTAATTATATTTTAAGTTATAAGTTTAAAAATGAATAACACGTTAGGTCTCGTCTAGGCAATGCATTTTATAAAAGTGAATTGAACAGACAGAAGTAACATGACATATACATATGTGCAAGGAAGCACGCTTAAAGAGAACAATGTAACAAGGTATATCAACATACCATGCTGCATTGCCTAGTTAAACTGAAACCTGCAATAGTAAATTTTCTGCAATTATGTACAGAATCTACTATTGTAGGTTTTTATTTTTATAAATTAGCGATTTTGCAAGAAATTGGAAATGAGGAGGTTATGCAGTGTTAAGTTTACAACTGCTATTTTCACTATTTATTATTACGCTTATCATTGCATTGATAAGTGGTTTGTTGCTTTTAGTACCAGCCATGCCAATTAAATATATTAAATTACATTTATACATATTAGTAATGCCAGTATTATTTGCGATTATTGGTTTTTTCGGTATTCATGGTCAACATATCTTAGGACCTTTTAAAATTGATCGATTATCTTGGCTTTTAGCTGGATTTGTAATGGCGCTAGGATTTATTATTCAAAAATTTTCAATGCGATATTTATTAGGTGATCATCATCATAGACATTACTTTCCATTGTTTACGGCAATTACTTCTTTTGCATCTTTAGCATGGATGTCAGCAGATTTAAGACTGATGGCACTCTGCTGGGGAATGACATTATTATGTTTAACCTTGCTGATGAACGTGAATCGTTTTTGGAAAGTGCCACGTGAGTCTGCGAAATTATCTAGTATGACATTTTTATGTGGTTGGCTTGCATTTGTTGGTGCCATCGTTTCTATATATATTGCGACTGGAGAATGGCGCGTGCCTCAACATATGTCTAATTCGACATGGTCATTGATTACTGATGTACTGCTTGTATTAGCTGTCATGATACCAGCAGCACAATTTCCATTTCATCGATGGCTAATCGAATCTGTAACGGCACCAACACCTGTATCAGCAATTATGCATGCAGGTATTGTGAACGCAGGTGGGGTTATTCTAACTCGATTTGCACCGATATTTGATAATGGTTTTGCTTTATCATTATTACTGATTCTTTCAAGCATTTCTGTATTATTAGGATCGGGTATTAGCCTGGTTCAAGTGGACTACAAAAGACAGTTAGTCGGCTCTACGATGAGTCAAATGGGCTTTATGTTAGTTCAGTGTGCACTAGGTGTCTATTCAGCAGCGATTATTCATTTGTTACTACACGGCATCTTTAAAGCAACGTTATTTTTACAGTCGGGTTCTATCGTGAAACGATTCAATATTCCAAAACAAGCTTCGGCTAAAGATGCATATGGCTGGATTGTCATGGGGCGTATATTAGCTATTATTGTGGCATTTTTATTTTGGGTAAGCAGTGATAGAAGTGCGTATGAAGTGTTAAGTGCGCTAATTCTTGCTTGGTCATTACTTGTGTCTTGGAATCAAATGGTAGCCTTTAGTAAAGGACGCATGGCACGTCTTGTTGGTATGATTTTGATTGTAATCGTGACATTCATCTATATCATTACACATAATTATTTTTACGATGTATTACAAAATATAACTACACATGCGACAACACCGCCTACAATTAGTGTCATCATTAGTGTTATCATATTAATTTTTGGAAGTTTATTAAGTATCTGGGTTGCACGTCGTCGATATTCTACAGCTTTTGCGGTGTTATACGTGTGGCTAGTAAATTTAGGTGAAGCACGTTCGAAAGCGATAGAAAGTCATCCAAGTTATTTGAAGAAGTATTTATAGGAGGTAAAGGGTATGACAACACAGTTAAATATAAATGAAGTTATTGAAAATGCTAAACGTGTTATTACGCCGTTATCACCGATTTCAATTTTTGCTGCACGTAATCCCTGGGAAGGATTAGAAACAGATACATTTGAAGATGTTGCCGAATGGTTACATGACCTTAAAGATGTGGATATTTTTCCCGATAAAGCGTTAATTGAAAGTGCTGTAAAACGTGGTGAACTAGACGAAAGTATCTTTAATCAACTAGTAACTGATATGTTGCTTGAACATCATTACAATATTCCTCAACATTACATTAAGCGTTATATTGATAACATTAAAACGTTAGAAGACGTTCCAGTATCATATATTAATCAATCAAATGCTGGTGTTGTCGATTTGTTGTTGGAAAAGTCATTACAGGATAAGTCTGAATCTTATCATCAATATAATATCCGCCCTGTTAGCGATGCAGTAAAAGATGAACAAGGTGAACCACTTAGCGAACAAGTTAATCGTCAAATGATTAAATGGACGAAGTTATATATTGATCGATTTTTATCAAGTTGGACAATGCCAAAGCGTGAGCAAAGCTTTTATCATGCATGGTTACATTTAGCACAACACGATCGAACTTTTACTAAAGAACAACGTCAAATGATTAAACATTTGCCGAGAAATCCTGAAGTGGTTATAGAATCAGTGTTAAATCATTTTTCAATAATGCAGGAAGACTACCAAGTATATTTCGAGGGGCATCTATTGGCGTTGCCGGGATGGGCAGGTATGTTATATTACCGTTCACAACAGCATCACTTTGAACAACAATTATTGACAGAGTATTTAGCGATTCGATTAGTAGTTGAACAATTGATAGTAGGAGATAAAGTTAAGTCAGCCACTGAAGATTGTGAGAGTAGATCGGAAAATTGGTTTAAACAAACTATTGCATCTTGGTGTTATTACAGTGATATGCCTATTGACGTATTATTACAACATGAGATCAATGAAATTCAAAAATTCATTCAATTTGCAGCAACTATGAATAAAAATGTATTTAAAAATTTATGGTTGATTGCCTGGGAAATGACTTATGAAGCACAGTTAAAACAAAAAATTAAAGCAAGTAGCGAAAATGTGGCGGGCGCACTAGACGCTAATCAAGGAAATGTTTCGGAAAATGACTGCGCAAATCAGTCGCATTCAGTATCGTTAAATGCTACACAAGTAGCTACAGCAAATGTAGGGCATACTAATCAGGTGCAAACATCAACGAAAGCGCAAATTGCATTTTGTATAGATGTTCGTTCAGAACCGTTTCGTAGACACATTGAAGCGGCAGGGCCATTTGAAACGATTGGTATTGCAGGTTTCTTTGGGTTGCCTATTCAAAAAGAAGCCGTCGATGAACAATTTAAACATGATTCATTACCTGTAATGGTACCGCCAGCATACCGCATTAAAGAATTTGCGGATCGTTATGATATGAATGTTTATCGCCAGCAACAACAGACGATGTCTTCCATGTTTTACACATTTAAATTGATGAAAAATAATGTTATGCCTAGTCTGTTATTGCCTGAATTAAGTGGACCATTTTTAAGCTTGAGTACAATTGTCAATACGATTATGCCTAGTAAAAGTCGCGCGACTCTGCAAAAAATTAAACAAAAATGGTTAAAGAAACCTGAAACCAAGTTAACGATTGATCGAGAGTTTGATCGTACATCAGATTTACCGATTGGTTTTACAGAACAAGAACAAATTGATTTCGCTTTGCAAGCGTTAAAATTGATGGATTTAACTGAAGCATTTGCACCATTAGTTGTGTTAGCTGGACACGCTAGTCATTCTCATAATAATCCACATCATGCTTCACTTGAATGTGGTGCTTGTGGTGGGGCATCAAGCGGTTTTAATGCTAAATTATTAGCGATGATATGTAACCGTCCTAAAGTCAGACGAGGATTAGGGCAATTAGGCGTGCTTATTCCAGAGACAACTATTTTTGCGGCGGCAGAACATCATACATCTACAGATACATTGGCATGGGTATACATACCAGATACATTGTCGCCTGAAGCGTTAAATGCGTATGAAGCTTTGAATGATGCAATGCCATTAATCTCTGAACATGCTAATCGTGAACGTTTAGCTAAATTGCCAACGATTGGTAATGTCGCGCATCCAGTAGAAGAAGCAGAACGATTTGCAAGTGATTGGAGTGAAGTACGTCCAGAATGGGGTCTAGCTAAAAATGCATCATTCATTATAGGAAGACGCCAATTGACAAAAGGCATTGATTTAGAAGGTCGAACATTTTTACACAATTACGATTGGCGTAAAGATGAAGACGGAACATTGTTGAATACTATTATTTCTGGTCCAGCACTTGTAGCACAATGGATTAATCTGCAATATTACGCGTCGACGGTAGCTCCGCATTTTTACGGAAGTGGCAATAAAGCGACACAAACGGTTACGTCTGGTGTTGGTGTAATGCAAGGTAATGCAAGTGATTTAATGTATGGGTTATCATGGCAATCTGTTATGGCTGCTGACAAATCGATGTATCATTCACCTATTCGATTACTTATCGTCATTCAAGCACCTGATTATGTAGTAGCTAGACTGCTTGAAAGTAATAATCATTTTGCGAGAAAAATGTCTAATCACTGGTTACGTTTAATGAGTGTCGATGAGGAAGGTCATTTTAAAAATTGGATTTGACGATAAAATGTTATGGTGTGAAATGCCTGAAATTTCATTACGGTTGTAACGTTCTAACTTCTTTAAAATAACTAAAAATGATAAACTTAATGTGTTAGACGTCATCGTGACGACGTTGCAAAAATTAAGTAATCAATCATAATATTATTGGAGTTAGTGATATGAAAAGAACGAAAGGTGAAATAGAAGCAGAAATTAGTAAAGCCATAACACAATGGGAAAAAGATTTCCTTGGTAGAGGCTCCTTGTCCGTAAAGTCAGATATTTTAAGAGACATGGTAATAATTAGTTTGCAAGGTATTTTGACGCCTGCAGAATATCGTGTGTGCAGCACGAATGAGGGATTATTAAATATTAAACGAACACGTTCTGAATTAGTTGAATCAGGTGAGCAAGATTTAAATGAAATCATCTTTAACATTACAGGTATCAAAGTGATGAGCTTTCATAGTGATTTAAGTACAATTACAGGTGAACGTATTATTGTATTCAAACTTGAAGATAATTTGGAAAAGCATATTTAATGATGTCGTCATTGTCCATTGAGAAAGTGTAAAATATTGTCTAAGTCTTAAGAATACGAGGATGATGCTATATCGATGTTGTACGGTAATGTCATTTAGGGTTCATCTTTATAAGTATATCGTTGTATGACATTTATATGTGTAAAAAGTGTAGACGACTATATTAAATAATTGAATATAAACGCAAAAGTTTCACTACCATATGTGCCTTAGTATGGAGCAGTGGAACTTTTGTTTTATATACTGTATGCTTTATCCATGTATCGCATGACAATAATGTGAACGATATAAGCGTAAAGTCGATATAAGATACCTAAAAAGTTAGGTATAATCACCATTATCGCAATGAGCTTTTCAGCTTTAAAACCGATAACGCATAAGATGATGGGGATTAAATATAAGATTAAAATCCAATAAATTAAATTGGAGAATGATGGATGAATAGGGGTAAAGAATCGAACTAATGTAATAATTAACGCTATATAGACAAATATTACTCTATTGATACGCCTTACCCCCCTCTGTATATTAAATATAAATTGTACAATATTAGAAATAGCAAAATGTTGTTAGTTCTAATTATACAATGTTTTATTTGCAATATACATAACAATATCAAGTTTATAATTTTGATATTGTCGATAAAGTGAAAACTAGGGTAAATCGTTATGAAGCAATACATTTATAAAATAAAAATTGATGATATGAGGAGATTGTAAGATGATAGATAAAAAGTTAACATCACCTAAAATGACAGTGCCATTATTTTTAGTTGCGCTGATTGTATTTATAGGTGTGTTTTACGGTGTTGTGACTAATCAAGAATGGCTTAAAAATATAGATATGGGATCATTAACATGGTTTACAGATTATTTCGGTGAGCCACAACGACAATATGTAAATGGCTTGTTTAATTATTATATGACGTTTAGCGCGGAAATAGGTGACGTCAAAGGTGTTGTATTGATTTCGCTAATTGTAACAATTATATTATTTATCAAACAGAGGCATTTAGCTATCTGGTTTGTGACGTATTTGGTTTCAGGTGTCATCATGAACAAATTAATTAAAGATACTGTTTTACGTCCAAGACCATATAATCATTTAGCGGTTGATACAGGGTTTTCTTTCCCAAGTGGACATTCAAATGCAAGTACCTTGTTGTATTTCGCTTTAATGGTTATCATTATTTCGTTAGCAGCGAAAACTGTAACGAAAGTTTTAAGTGCAATTGTTATGGGGATATTGTGGCTCAGCATACTATTTTGTCGACTTTATTTTCACGCACATTATTTTTCAGATGTCATTGGAGGCACGTCACTAGCAATCATTTGGGTAGCGTTATTCTTAATGGTATATCCATACTTTATTAATCATCGACGACAACGCGTTTAGCTAACATCTTTAGACATAGTGGAGGTATATAGAAAATGAGAATTAAAACACCGAGTCCATCTTATTTAAAAGGTACAAATGGACACGCAATATTATTATTGCATTCATTTACAGGTACAAATCGAGATGTGAAGCATCTTGCAGCAGAATTAAATGAACAAGGATTTAGTTGTTATGCTCCCAATTATCCTGGACATGGTTTATTGTTAAAAGATTTTATGACATATAATGTTGACGATTGGTGGAAAGAAGTTGAGCAAGCTTACCAATTTTTAGTCAATGAAGGTTATCAATCTATTAGTGCGACAGGCGTCTCTTTAGGTGGATTAATGACGTTGAAATTAGCGCAACATTATCCATTGGCTCGTATAGCTGTGATGTCAGCGCCGAAAGAAAAGAGTGACGATGGTTTAATTGAACATTTAGTTTATTATAGTCAACGCATGGCTAATATTTTAAATTTGGATCAGCAAGCAGCAGATGCACAATTAGCGGCAATCGAAGATTATGATGCTGAGATTACGAAGTTCCAAAACTTTATTGATGATATTATGATGCATTTAGATACGATTAAAATGCCGGCCAATATATTATTCGGTGGTAAAGATGAGCCGTCTTATGAAACAAGTGCACATTTTATATATGAACATTTAGGCTCAGAAGAGAAAGAATTAAATGGTCTTGAAGATTCACACCATTTGATGACACATGGAGAAGGCAGAGATTTATTAGAGGCCAATATCATTCACTTCTTTAATAAATTAAAATAATTGAAGATTTTAAAATTAGACACTTGAGTGACGATGTACTTACATCTGTCATTCAAGTGTTTTTTTAGTGGTGGTGATATATGTGTGCCAAGTATTATGTATTTACATGATTCATGTCAGCATGGCAGTTTGAGTATGAAGGGGCGTCTCTTTAATAATATGTATTTTTGAAACAGGTGTATTGCATGTTAATTACATACATGTTAGAGTGATACTTAAACACGTAGACGCTTTAACGCTTTAAAGGAGATATGAACAATGAAGAAACAACAATCACAATGGAAAACTTCAACGGGATTTATTTTAGCGAGTGCCGGATCAGCAATTGGACTAGGTGCCATGTGGAAATTTCCATATATGGCAGGTATATATGGTGGTGGCGCATTTTTAGCTATGTTCTTAATTTTTACCATATTTGTAGGTTTACCTCTGCTTGTTATGGAATTTATAGTTGGAAAAATGGGACGAACATATACAACGCAAATTTACAGCAAACTGACAGGTAAGAAATGGCTGAATGTCATTGGCTGGAATGGTAACTTAGCTGTATTTGTCTTGTTTGGTTTCTATAGTGTTATTGGTGGTTGGATTGTAATTTATATCGGTCAGGTGTTGTGGCAATTGATTGCATTTCAACGAATCAATCATCTCCAAGAAATAAATTTTGAAGCGATAATAACAAATCCATGGTTAACTGTTTTTGGACAAGGATTATTTATTATAGTTACGATGATCATTGTGATGTTAGGTGTCGAAAAAGGGTTAGAAAAAGCCTCTAAAGTGATGATGCCATTGTTATTTATCTTTTTAATCGTTATCACAATTAAATCGTTAACATTAGATGGTGCGTTAGACGGTGTGAAATTTATTTTACAGCCAAGAATATCAGAAATTACAGGTCAGGGTATCTTATTTGCGTTAGGACAATCATTTTTTACCTTGTCATTAGGAACAACAGGTATGATTACATATGCAAGTTATGCCTCTAAAGAAATGACGATTAAGTCATCAGCTATTTCGATTGTTGTCATGAACATTTTTGTATCTCTTTTAGCCGGCTTAGCGATATTTCCGGCATTGCATAGTTTTGGTTATGAACCGCAAGAGGGACCAGGGCTATTATTCAAAGTATTGCCTATGGTATTCAGCCAAATGCATTTAGGTACATTATTCTACTTAGGATTCTTAATACTATTCTTATTTGCAGCTTTGACATCATCAATTTCATTATTAGAATTGAATGTTTCTAACTTTACGAAGAATGACAATTCGAAACGTAAAAAGGTAGCAGTTATTGGCAGTATTTTAGTATTTATTATTAGTATTCCAGCAACTTTATCATTTGGTATTTTAAAGGACGTAAGATTTGGAGCGGGAACAATTTTTGATAATATGGACTTCATCGTTTCGAATGTATTAATGCCATTAGGTGCATTAGGTACTACACTGGTCGTAGGACAATTATTAGATAAAAAATTATTGCAGCAACACTTTGGTAAAAATCGGTTTAGATTATTCAGTGGCTGGTATTACTTAATTAAGTATGCGATGCCAGTTGTTATTATTTTAGTCTTTATCGTACAGCTATTTAGTTAATATATGGAAGCATCTGGCGCACAAGTATTTGTGTTGTTCAGGTGCTTTTTTATTTGAGGTCGAAAATGATTGTGTCTGTTTTGAATTAAAAGAATCTTAGATAATTGCAAAATAGCAAAATGTCGTTTATAATTCTTATCTGAAAAGTAAGGATTAAAATTCGATATGAAAGAAGGTTTCATTCATTTGGTAGAAGACGGTCAGATGAAGATACATTAATGATTACGTATGATTTAATCGGCAATACACCATTAGTACTATTAGAACATTTTAGTGACGAGAAAGTTAAAATTTATGCCAAGCTCGAACAATGGAATCCAGGAGGCAGTGTAAAAGATAGGATTGGAAAATATTTAGTAGAGATGGCAATTAAAGATGGACGTGTGCGTGAAGGGCAAACTATTGTTGAAGCTACTGCTGGCAATACTGGTATAGGTTTAGCAATTGCTGCGAACAGACATCACTTGAAATGCAAAATCTTTGCGCCGTATGGATTTTCAGAAGAAAAAATCAATATAATGATAGCACTTGGTGCAAATGTTTCAAGAACTAGTCAGTCTGAAGGGATGCTTGGAGCACAAAAAGCTGCACGTGCTTATGCTGAGAAATATAACGCTGTTTATATGAATCAATTTGAATCGTTTCATAATCCAGATACGTACTTTCATACGTTAGGACCTGAACTGATATCAGAATTACATCATATTGATTATTTTGTGGCTGGTATTGGCTCTGGCGGTACATTTACAGGTACAGCAAGTTACTTAAAGCAATACCAAGTGCAATGTTATGCAGTAGAACCAGAAGGGTCCGTGTTAAATGGTGGACCAGCACATGCGCATGACACTGAAGGCATTGGCTCTGAGAAGTGGCCAACATTTTTAGATAGGACACTTGTTGATGGGATTTTCACAATTAAAGATCGAGATGCTTTTCGAAATGTCAAAAGTTTGGCTATGAATGAAGGGTTGTTAGTAGGCAGTTCTTCAGGTGCAGCATTACAAGGTGCATTGAATTTAAAAGCGCAACTAACTGAAGGTACGATTGTTGTCGTATTTCCAGATGGTAGTGATCGCTATATGTCTAAACAAATATTTGAATATGAGGAGAATAATAATGAACAAGAAAACTAAATTAATTCATGGTGGGCACACAACAGACGATTATACAGGTGCCGTTACAACACCAATTTATCAAACGAGTACATACTTACAAGATGATATTGGTGATTTGCGTCAAGGATACGAATATTCACGAACAGCGAATCCAACGAGAAGTTCAGTGGAAAGTGTTATTGCAGCTTTAGAAAATGGGAAACATGGATTTGCATTTAGTTCAGGTGTTGCAGCAATCAGTGCAGTAGTCATGTTATTAGATAAAGGGGATCACATTATTTTAAATTCTGATGTATATGGTGGTACATATCGTGCATTGACAAAAGTATTTACACGATTCGGGATTGAAGTTGATTTTGTAGATACGACATATACAGATACAATTGAACAAGCGATTCGCCCAACGACAAAAATGTTGTTTATTGAAACACCATCTAATCCATTATTGCGTGTTACAGATATTAAAAAATCTGCTGAGATTGCCAAAAAACATGGTTTGATTTCAGTTGTTGATAATACATTTATGACACCTTATTATCAAAATCCATTAGATTTAGGTATCGATATTGTCTTACATTCTGCAACGAAATATTTAGGTGGACATAGTGACGTTGTTGCAGGTTTAGTTGCCACATCAGATGATACCCTTGCTGAACGTTTAGCATTCATTTCAAATTCAACAGGTGGCATTTTAGGGCCTCAAGATAGTTACCTACTAGTAAGAGGTATTAAAACGTTAGGTCTACGTATGGAACAAATTAATCGAAGTGTTATTGAAATTATTAAAATGTTACAAGCACATCCAGCTGTGCAACAAGTATTCCATCCAAGTATTGAAAGCCATTTGAATCATGATGTACATATGGCACAAGCAGATGGTCATACAGGTGTGATTGCATTTGAAGTGAAAGATACTGAGAGTGCAAAACAATTAATTAGAGCAACATCTTATTACACATTAGCTGAAAGTTTAGGTGCTGTTGAAAGTTTAATTTCAGTACCTGCATTGATGACGCACGCATCAATTCCAGCTGATATTAGAGCTAAAGAAGGTATTACAGATGGGCTCGTTAGAATTTCTGTAGGTATTGAAGATACAGAGGATTTAGTAGAAGATTTAAAACAAGCGTTAGATACGTTATAAATTATAGATGATAGAGGCACTAGCATATATTTTAAGATCAACTTAAATTGATTTTGAAAATGCTAGTGCTTTTTTGTGTGAGGCAACGTCTTTAATGTTTTAGTTATGGGGATTGTTGGTCATTTATCTGGATTTAATAGGACGATGGTCATAGTAGTTTCACTAATTGTTATAGTCACATAGTTCATTTATTTTTTAATTTTTTAGAAAATTCAGCGAATTGTATTGACGATGTCATCAAAGTTACATATAATGCTCTTATTCCTAGTGAATTGATAAGAATTTGAAGGAGGGGGCTTTGCATGATTGAGTTTCGACAGGTAAGTAAGACCTTTAATAAAAAGAAGCGAAAAATACATGCTTTAAAAGATGTATCATTTAAGGTCAATCGCAATGATATTTTTGGTGTGATTGGATACAGTGGTGCTGGAAAAAGTACATTAGTAAGACTTGTGAATCATCTTGAAGCTGCCTCAAGTGGTCAAGTGCTTGTAGATGGACATGATATTACAGATTATAGTGAAAAAGGCATGCGAGAAATAAAAAAAGATATCGGGATGATTTTTCAACATTTTAATTTGTTGAATTCAGCTACCGTATTTAAAAACGTCGCAATGCCACTCATTTTAAGTAAGAAAAGTAAAAAAGAAATTACGAAACGAGTAACGGAAATGCTTGAATTTGTAGGTTTAAGCGATAAAAAAGATCAATTTCCTGATGAGTTGTCTGGTGGACAAAAGCAAAGGGTAGCTATTGCAAGAGCGTTAGTTACTAATCCGAAAATATTACTTTGTGATGAAGCGACAAGTGCGCTAGATCCAGCAACAACCGCTTCGATATTGGCATTATTAAAAAATGTAAATCAAACGTTTGGAATTACGATTATGATAATTACCCATGAAATGCGTGTCATTAAAGATATATGTAATCGTGTTGCTGTTATGGAAAAGGGGCAAGTTGTTGAAACAGGAACAGTGACGGACGTATTTAGTCATCCGAAAACGACAATTGCTCAAAATTTTGTATCTACTGTAATCCAAACCGAGCCAAGCTCGCAATTACTACAATATTTAAATGACAGACAAGTTGGTGACTATAGAGATTATAAACTCTTTGTAGAAGAAACTCAGTTGACGCAACCTATTGTGAATGATTTGATTCAAATTAATCAAGGGCAGGTTAAAATATTGTTTTCTTCTATGTCTGAAATACAAGGTAAAACTGTTTGCTATTTATGGCTAAGATTTGATACGAATCAACAGTTTGATGACACGGCAATACATCAATATTTTAAAGAGAAAAATATTCAATTTGAGGAGGTGCAATAGCGTATGTTTGGTTCGGATTTAGATAGCGCGCAGCTTTTACAAGCATTATATGAAACGCTATATATGGTGTCGGTTGCTTTATTTTTAGGTGCAGTGATAGGCATACCACTAGGTGTTTTATTGGTGATTACTAGAAAAAATGGTATATGGCCTAATATGGTGATACATCAAATTTTAAATCCATTAGTTAACATTTTAAGGTCATTACCATTTATTATTTTGCTTATCGCGATTGTACCATTCACTAAATTAGTCGTAGGCACTTCAATTGGTACGACTGCTGCAATTGTGCCATTAACAGTATATGTGGCTCCTTATATTGCCCGACTTGTTGAAAATTCTTTGTTGGAAGTAGATGAAGGGATTATTGAAGCGGCAAAAGCAATGGGAGCTTCACCGTTGCAAATCATTAGATATTTTTTAATACCTGAAGCATTGGGCTCATTAGTATTGGCAATTACAACTGCGATTATTGGGCTTATTGGTAGTACAGCGATGGCTGGTGCTGTCGGTGGAGGCGGTATCGGCGATTTAGCCCTAGTATATGGCTATCAACGTTTTGATACAACAGTCATTATTATTACGGTTGTTGTATTAATTATTATTGTTCAAGTGATTCAAACGTTAGGAAATGTCTTAGCTAGATTTATACGTAGACATTAACGATTGATATATAAGTATTAATTTGAAGGGGATTGATAAAATGAAGAAATTATTTGGATTAGTCATTGTAGCATTATTGTTATTGGCGGCGTGTGGTGGCAATAACGATAAAAAGGTAACGATTGGTGTCGCATCAAATGATACAAAGGCTTGGGAAAAGGTTAAAGAATTAGCTAAGAAGGATAATATTGATGTAGAAATTAAGCATTTTTCTGATTACAATTTGCCGAACAAAGCTTTAAATGATGGTGATATTGATATGAACGCGTTCCAGCATTTTGCATTTTTAGATCAGTATAAGAAAGCACATAAAGGAACTAAGATTTCAGCTTTAAGTACAACAGTGTTGGCACCTTTAGGTATTTATTCGGATAAAGTCAAGAATGTTAAAAGTGTGAAAGATGGTGCCAAGGTTGTTATTCCTAATGATGTATCTAATCAAGCTCGTGCGTTGAAGTTATTAGAATCAGCAGGATTAATTAAATTGAAAAAAGATTTTGGATTGGCAGGAACAACAAAGGATATTATTTCTAATCCTAAACATTTGAAAATTACAGCAGTTGATGCACAACAAACAGCACGTGCATTATCAGATGTAGATATTGCTGTTATTAATAATGGTGTCGCAACTAAAGCTGGCAAAGATCCAAAAAAAGATCCGATATTTTTAGAAAAATCTGACTCAGATGCTGTAAAACCATATATTAATATTGTTGCTGTTAATGACAAAGATTTAGACAATAAGACTTATGCGAAAATTGTTGAATTGTATCATTCTAAAGAAGCACAAAAAGCGCTGCAAGAAGATGTGAAAGATGGAGAGAAACCAGTTAATTTATCAAAAGATGAAATAAAGGCAATTGAAACGTCGTTAGCGAAATAAGTTAAGTGAGTCCTACAAGCAAAGTTAACACTTATGTTTGTAGGATATTTTTATTTGACTAATAAAATATTTCAGGATGAGATAGGAGGTGTAACCATTTTATAGTTAAATATTATGAAATTGTAATAATTTAGATATTGTAAAATCTAATAAGTTGTAATAATTTTAAGGAGTAATTATAAAATTTGATGACACAGTATATGATTTTTTTGTAATGATAATGTCATCAAACATCAACCTATTATACATAATTAAATCGTATAATGATGTAGTATTCATAAATTCGGATAAAAAGAATGTTAGGAAAGTTAAGCAAGAGGAGGATTTTAAAGTGCAAAAAAAAGTAATTGCAGCTATTATTGGGACAAGCGCGATTAGCGCTGTTGCAGCAACTCAAGCAAATGCGGCTACGACTCACACAGTACAACCGGGTGAATCAGTGTGGGCAATTTCAAATAAGTATGGGATTTCGATTGCTAAATTAAAATCATTAAATGGTTTGACATCAAATCTTATCTTCCCAAATCAAGTATTAAAAGTATCAGGATCAAGTAATTCTGCGAGCAATAGTAGTCGTCCATCAACAAATTCAGGTGGCGGATCATACTATACAGTACAAGCAGGAGACTCATTATCATTAATCGCATCGAAATATGGTACAACATACCAAAACATAATGCGTCTTAATGGTTTAAATAATTTCTTTATTTATCCTGGTCAAAAATTAAAAGTATCAGGTACTGCAAGCTCAAGCAATTCTGCGAGCAATAGTAGTCGTCCATCAACAAATTCAGGTGGTGGATCATACTACACAGTACAAGCAGGAGACTCATTGTCACTAATTGCATCAAAATATGGTACAACATATCAAAAAATTATGAGCTTAAATGGCTTAAATAATTTCTTTATTTATCCGGGTCAAAAATTAAAAGTAACAGGTACAGCATCTACGAATTCAGGATCTACAACAACGACAAATAGAGGTTACAACACACCTATTTTCAATCATCAAAACTTATATACATGGGGTCAATGTACTTATCATGTATTTAATCGTCGTGCTGAAATTGGTAAAGGTATTAGCACTTATTGGTGGAATGCTAATAACTGGGATAACGCTGCAGCAGCAGATGGTTACACTATCGACAATAGACCGACTGTAGGTTCTATTGCACAAACTGATGTAGGTTACTATGGACATGTTATGTTTGTAGAACGTGTAAATAACGATGGTAGTATTTTAGTTTCAGAAATGAACTATTCAGCTGCACCAGGTATTTTAACTTACAGAACAGTACCAGCTTACCAAGTAAACAATTATAGATATATTCACTAAAGTCTTACGCATATTTATATATTATGAACTCCTATTACATTCATGACGTGTGTGATAGGAGTTTTGTATAAGAAAAAGGGTTAGTCGAATGAACTTTATGTTCTATATTCGACTAACCCTTTACTACTTAGTATTCATGTTTTACTTTACGAAGACTTGTAAATAGTCTTGTACCATTAGTTATTAATGTAACAATTGCGACCGCTTTTTTGAATTTACGTGGTGATTTGATTGAAATGTAAAAATCTAATAATGTTCCAACTGTACTTAATCCTAATGAAATGTAAACTAATTTTTTATTTTTAGCATGATATTTATAGCCATTATAACCATCAACTACAAACCCTGCGATATTTATTAAACTCGATAAACGTTGCGATTTTGTACGTTTTGCCATAATAATAATCCCCCTAGTATGTTCTGTTTCACTGTGAAATATGAATCTATTATATATGTTAGTGTGCACGTTGACTACTCATATATGATAACATAATTGTACAATACAATTTGAATAATTGAGTGAACATAGTTGGGGTGACATAGATGATTAAATGTGTTTGTTTAGTTGAAGAAACAGCTGATAAAATTTTACTAGTACAAGTAAGACATCGAGAAAAGTATTATTTCCCGGGTGGTAAAATTGAAGAAGGGGAATCACAAGTTCATGCACTATTACGAGAAATTCAAGAAGAACTAAATATAACATTAACAGAGAATGACATTGAGTATATCGGAACGATTGTAGGTCCTGCATATCCTCAACATGATATGCTTACAGAATTAAATGGATATCGTTCATTAACTAAAATAGATTGGAACCATGTAACAATTAATAATGAAATTACAGATATTCGTTGGATTGATAAAAAGGATGACAAATTGATTGCGCCAGCTGTTAAAGTTTGGATTGAAGAAAATGGTGGTCAATATGCCAAACAATAACACAATTGTCTTACGCAAATATGTCTCAAAAGATTTACCTATGATTGAAGAATTCCAATTAAGTGACGAAGATTTAAAGTTTGTTAAAACACCTAAGGAAAATATTACAGCAGCATTGTCAGATGATGAAAGGTATCCAGTCGTCGTAATGAGAGATCAACAGTGTGTTGCTTTTTTTACATTACATCGTGGTAAAGGTGTCAAACCATTTAGCGACCACTCAGGTGCAATCTTTTTTAGATCATTTAGTGTGGATCGACGTTTTCGTAATCAAGGGATAGGCAAGTTGGTAATGGAAAAACTCCCATCATTTATATCTGCGACATTTCAAGATATTAATGAAATCGTATTAACAGTTAATACTGATAACCCACATGCCATGACGCTTTATCGTCGACAAGGGTATCAATATGTTGGAGATAGTGTATTTGTTGGAAGACCTGTTCATATTATGACGCGTATTTTAACTTGAAAATAAAAGCATCTTTATTATCGTCTAATGCTGATAGTTACTGGAATTTTCAGCAATGATGTGTAAAGATGCTTTTTTTGTATAGGTGATTTTAGATTGATTAACTTAAAAACATTAACAAGCGACCTCGTGCATATCATAAGTATGATTCACAGGTCGCTTAAGTTATATAGTTGCTTTGATTTAATTTATTGTCTCATCATTTTGACGTCGACGAGATGGTCTTTTAATTAAAAATGCTGTAATCCATGCAGTAATAGGAATGCTCACTGCTACAGCAATACCGCCTAGTAAAATAAATATAAACTCTTGTGCGAATATTTTCGAGTTGATAATATGGCCGAATGAATATTGGAGTTTGAAAAACCAAATAAACAAGGCGAGTTGACCACCGAAAAAGGCAAGGTAAATCGTGTTAGCTGACGTTGCTAATATTTCTCTACCCACTCGCATGCCTGATTGGAACAATTCATATTGTGTAAGTGTTGGATTTACCTGATGTAATTCGTAGATAGGTGAACTGATTGTAATTGCTAAATCTATCACGGCTGCAATGACAGCAAGGATAATAGTAAATACCATAAATTGAATCATATTAATACCGATATTCATTGAATACACATAAGTTTCGTCTTGTTGTTCGGTTGAAAATCCTTGTAAGTGTCCAATATACACTGACAAATAAATAAGTGTGATTAATAAGATTGTTGTAACGACGGTACTGATAAATGCAGCCTGCGTTTTTACATTATAACTATTTAGTACGAATAAATTACACGCTGCGATTATGATGCAGAAAATAAATGTTACGACATAAATTGGCACACCAAAGATAATGAAAACAATACTAATAAGTAAAATTGCAAAGTTTAAAAATAATGTTAGATAAGAGACAAGTCCTTTTTTTCCTCCGAAAATAACCATTAACAAGAGGAGCAATAACGCTAATATAAATACAGCATTCATTGTTTCGCCCTCCTTAATGTTTCAAATATTTCCATAAATAATATCGTGATAGGTATAGTTAAAACGATACCTATACCACCAGTTAATGCTCGAGCAATTTCTAGAGACCAGTTCATTGAAATGGTATACGTTACTGTATTGGCATTTTTTAAATAAATTAAAAACATAGGTAAAGCACCTGACAAATATGAAAATAATAAGATGTTCGTCATAGTTCCCATAATATCTTGCCCGATGTTTCGTCCAGCAAGTGCCCAACGTTTCATTGAAATATCAGGAGTGCGTTGTAAAATTTCATGCATACCACTGGCAATCGTAATTGCAACATCCATGATTGCGCCTAGTGAACCGATTAACACTGATGCCAAAAAGATGTCTTTCGGCGGTAAAGATAAAAAATTCATCGTTTCATATTTAATACCGTTTCCATCTGTCATAAATATGATTAACTCTGTTAAACCAATGCTTAAAAAGGTCCCGATAATTGTGCTTGCGACTGTTATCAGCGTGCGAATGTGCCAACCTGTAACAAGTAGTAATGTAAGAATTGTTGAACAGATCATTGCAATCGTCATAAGTAAGAATAAATTGATATTAGTATGTTGAATATGAATATAAATTGCGATTAAAATTGCAATCGAATTTAAAATTAACGATAAAATGGACTGAAGTCCGACTTTGCGACCAACTAATAATACGGTCAATAAGAATAAACCAGTGATGACAACTGTTAATGTATCACGCTTTTTTTCTATAATGTAAGCGTCACTAGGTTTATCCGAAATATGTAGTAACACTTTTTCGTGTGTGCGAAATGCTTCGGAATCTGCTTGAGACTTGACGTATTGATGATTGATTGTCGTTGTTTCTCCAGCAAATTGACCATTTAATATTTTGACTTTTAATTGATTTTTATATTTAACATCACGATTGTTTTGTGCATCTTTTGTAGGTGTCGTTGAAACATGTTTGACATCTATAATTTGACCAATAGGTTTATTGTAAAAATTCTCGTTATGTAATGTGAATAGAATTGCACCGATAAAAACGATGCAAAATATACTTAAAATAATATTAAATGGCTTTGTAAATAATTTTCTATATTTCAAAAACAAAACCCCAATTCTATGAATGAATTAATATGGTGATTATACGCCCTTAATTTTTTATTTTCAAAGATATTACTAATAAGGATGACGTGGAAAATACACTTGTTTAATGAAACGTTGATGTTTTAGCCATTAATTGTTGGATAAGCGTTAGTAATATGCCAATATCACTCTTCGTATAAGGCTCTTTTGTTATTGCGCATATTGTTCTTTTTAGTTCGGTATGGTCTAGTTTAATGTCTACCCAATCTTTAGATTCAGGTAAATGTGTATTATGTGATGAGATAATATAGCCTTCTTTTTGACGTAGTAAGTATTGCGCAAGTGGTTGGCTACTAATAGTATATACGTCTGATTTAATAACCTTTTGCAATTGCTTTTTTACAGTTTCAGCAAATGGTGCTAAGCAATAAAAATGATGATGCTCAAACTGCACTAATGGTGGATGCGTCGTCATTGCAATAGGATCATCTGATGGTGCATACAAATGGTAATGTTCTTCAAATAAAGGCATCATATGTAATTGTTTATGTTTATTAATTTCAGGTGTAAGCTCTGTAAAACCAATATCGATATTACCGTTTAACACGCTATTAATAATCGTGTCATGTTGTAATAAATTAGGAATAACATGTGTATCATTTTGTAAATGAAATGTTTGGATAAGTGGCAATAACATATGAGATACATCACTTTCATCATAGCCAATGTATATGCTTTTATTTTTAGTTAAGCCATGACTTTGGAATTGTTCAATTGTACTATCTAAATGTTCTATAATTTGCAATGCTTCATTAAACAGCAACTTACCTTCTGACGTGAGTGTAATGTTGCGACCATGTTTTTTAAATAATGACACGTTAAGTTCTTGTTCTAGTAAAGTAATTTGTCGACTAATCGCTGATTGCGCAATATTTAATTCTAGTGCGGTTTCGGAGATATGTTCTCTTTTAGCAACTTCTATAAAATATCGTAATTGTTTAATTTCCATGGTGAAATTTGCACCTCCAAAAACGAGTGTTTTGTAACTATTATAGCAATAATATTAGTGATTGTTCTATTTTTTAGATGAATATCTTCTATTTTATATATTGAACAGATAAATTTTTTACATTATAGTAATTATCATTAACAACTAATATCAGAATATTCTAAAAAAGGGGTGTGCATCATGCACAATGAGAAATTAATTAAAGGTTTATATGACTATCGTGAGGAACATGATGCTTGTGGTATTGGTTTTTATGCGAATATGGACAATAAAAGGTCTCATGATATCATTGATAAATCACTTGAAATGTTGCGACGCTTAGATCATAGGGGCGGGGTCGGCGCAGATGGCATCACTGGTGATGGTGCAGGTATTATGACTGAAATACCTTTTATATTTTTTAAAAAATATGTAACGGACTTTGATATCCCAGGTGAAGGTGAATATGCCGTGGGTTTATTTTTTTCTAAAGAGCGCATATTAGGTTCTGAACATGAAGCAGTATTCAAAAAATATTTTGAAGGTGAAGGTCTATCAATACTAGGTTACCGTGATGTACCGGTTAATAAAGAGGTGATTGCGAAACATGTGGCAGATAGTATGCCAGTCATCCAACAAGTGTTTGTTGATATTAGAAACATTGTAGATGTTGAAAAGCGATTGTTTTTAGCGAGAAAGCAATTAGAGTTTTATTCGACTCAATGCGATTTAGAATTGTACTTTACGAGTTTGTCACGTAAAACAATTGTATATAAAGGTTGGTTACGATCAGATCAAATTAAAAAGCTTTATACAGACTTATCGGATGACTTATATCAATCGAAGCTTGGCTTAGTACATTCGAGGTTCAGTACAAATACATTTCCGAGTTGGAAAAGAGCCCATCCGAACCGTATGCTAATGCACAACGGTGAGATTAACACGATTAAAGGTAATGTGAACTGGATGCGAGCGCGTCAAAGTAAATTAATTGAAACATTATTTGGTGAGGAGAAACACAAAGTTTTTCAAATTGTGGATGAAGACGGAAGTGACTCCGCAATTGTAGATAATGCATTAGAGTTCTTATCGTTAGCGATGGAGCCAGAAAAAGCAGCAATGCTACTGATTCCTGAACCTTGGTTATACAATGAAGCGAATGATGAAAATGTGCGTGCATTTTATGAATTTTATAGTTATTTAATGGAACCATGGGATGGGCCAACAATGATTTCGTTCTGTAATGGTGACAAACTTGGTGCCCTGACAGATAGAAATGGTTTACGACCTGGTCGATATACAATTACTAAAGATAACTTTATAGTCTTTTCATCTGAAGTGGGTGTTGTAGACGTCCCTGAAAGTAATGTTGCTTTTAAAGGACAATTGAATCCCGGAAAGTTATTGTTAGTTGACTTTAAAGCGAATAAAGTTATTGAAAATAATGATTTAAAAGGTGTGATTGCAGGAGAATTACCTTATAAAACATGGATTGATACACATAAAATTAACTTTGATTTTGAAAATATAGCGTATCAACCTTCCAAATGGCAAGATGATACGTTATTTAAATTGCAACGACAATTTGCCTATACGAAAGAAGATATTCATAAATATATTCTAGAACTTGTAGAAGGTAAAAAAGATCCTATTGGTGCGATGGGGTATGATGCGCCAATCGCAGTATTAAACGAGCGCCCAGAATCATTGTTTAATTATTTTAAACAGCTATTTGCACAAGTAACGAACCCACCAATTGACGCCTATCGTGAAAAAATTGTTACGAGTGAATTATCTTATTTAGGTGGAGAAGGGAATTTATTAGCACCTGACGAAACGGTTCTAGATCGTATTCAGTTGAAGCGCCCAGTATTAAATGAAGAACATTTATCTTCTATCGATCAAGATCATTTTAAATTGACTTACTTATCAACATTATATGAGGGTAATTTGGAAGATGCGCTTGAAAAATTAGGTCGTGATGCAGTTAAAGCTGTGAAGCAAGGTGCTCAAATTCTAGTGTTAGATGATAGTGGTTTAGTTAATGAAAATAGCTATGCAATGCCTATTTTATTAGCAATTAGCCATGTGCACCAATTATTAATTAAAGAGAATTTACGCATGTCTACAAGTTTGGTTGCTAAGTCTGGTGAGACAAGAGAAGTACACCATGTTGCTTGTTTGCTCGCATATGGTGCTAATGCGATTGTGCCATATCTAGCACAACGTACAGTTGAGCAATTGACACGCTCAGAAGGTTTAAAAGGTGAAGTTGCTCAAAATGTTAAAACATATACAGATGTATTGTCAGAAGGCGTTATTAAAGTAATGGCTAAGATGGGTATTTCCACAGTGCAAAGTTATCAAGGTGCACAAATTTTTGAAGCGATTGGATTATCGGATGATGTTATTGATTGCTATTTTACAGGAACGCAATCTAAGTTGTCAGGTATTTCGATAGAGCAAATTGACGCTGAAAATAAAGCACGTCAACAAAATGATGATAATTATCTTGCATCAGGTAGTACGTTCCAATGGAGACAACAAGGACAACATCATGCGTTTAATCCGCAATCTATTTTCTTGTTGCAACATGCTTGTAAGGAAAATGACTACGCGCAATTTAAAGCTTATTCTGAAGCGGTGAATAAAGATAGAACGGATCATATTAGACATTTACTTGAATTTAAAGCATGTACACCAATTGATATTGAGCAAGTTGAACCAGTAAGCGAGATTGTAAAACGTTTTAACACTGGTGCAATGAGTTATGGATCGATTTCAGCAGAGGCGCATGAAACATTAGCGCAAGCAATGAATCAACTAGGTGGTAAAAGTAATAGTGGTGAAGGTGGCGAAGATGCCAAACGATACGAAGTACAAGTTGACGGAAGTAATAAAGTAAGTGCAATTAAACAAGTTGCTTCTGGACGTTTCGGAGTAACAAGTGATTACTTACAACATGCCAAAGAAATTCAAATTAAAGTTGCACAAGGTGCAAAACCAGGTGAGGGTGGTCAATTACCTGGCACAAAGGTATATCCGTGGATTGCAAAGACAAGAGGATCGACACCTGGTATCGGTCTAATTTCACCCCCACCACATCATGATATTTATTCGATAGAAGATTTGGCGCAATTGATACATGACTTGAAAAATGCGAATAAAGATGCAGACATCGCTGTAAAATTAGTTTCGAAAACAGGTGTTGGTACCATTGCATCTGGGGTGGCAAAAGCATTTGCAGATAAAATTGTCATCAGTGGTTACGATGGTGGTACAGGGGCTTCGCCTAAAACGAGTATTCAACATGCCGGTGTTCCTTGGGAAATTGGCTTAGCAGAAACACATCAAACATTAAAACTTAATGACTTAAGAAGTCGTGTTAAGTTGGAGACGGACGGTAAGTTATTAACTGGTAAAGATGTAGCGTACGCATGTGCGCTTGGAGCGGAAGAATTTGGATTTGCAACAGCACCATTAGTAGTATTGGGCTGTATTATGATGCGTGTATGTCATAAAGATACTTGTCCAGTAGGTGTTGCAACTCAGAATAAAGATTTACGTGCTTTATATAAAGGTAAGGCACATCATGTCGTTAATTTTATGCATTTTATTGCACAAGAATTAAGAGAAATATTAGCATCTTTAGGTTTGAAACGTGTAGAAGACTTAGTTGGAAGAACTGATTTATTACAACGATCATCAGTTGTAAAAGCGAATAGTAAAGCAGCTACGTTAGCTGTTGAAAAGTTATTGTGTCCATTTGATGGGCCGAATACAAAAGAAATTCAACAGGATCATCGCTTAGAACATGGTTTTGATTTATCAAATGTTTATGAAGTTACTAAACCTTATATTGCTGAAGGACGCAGATATACTGGTAGCTTCACAGTAAATAACGAACAACGCGATGTAGGTGTTATTACTGGTAGTGAAATATCAAAACGTTATGGAGAAGAAGGGCTTCCAGAAAATACAATCAATATTTATACAAATGGACATGCTGGGCAAAGTTTAGCAGCCTATGCGCCGAAAGGTTTGATGGTTCATCATACTGGTGATGCTAATGACTATGTAGGCAAAGGGTTATCTGGTGGTACGGTAATTGTAAAAGCGCCTTTTGAAGAACGACAAAACGAAATTATTGCTGGTAACGTATCATTTTATGGTGCTACAGGTGGTAAAGCATTTATTAACGGAAGTGCTGGAGAACGATTCTGCATCCGAAATAGTGGTGTAGATGTTGTTGTAGAAGGTATAGGTGACCATGGATTAGAATATATGACTGGTGGGCATGTTGTCATTTTAGGTGACGTCGGTAAAAACTTCGGTCAAGGTATGAGTGGTGGTATTGCTTATGTTATTCCATCAGATATAGAAACATTTGTGGAAAATAACCAATTAGATACTTTATTATTTACAAAAATTAAACATCATGAAGAAAAAAACTTAATTAAACAAATGTTAGAAGAGCATGTAACTCATACAAATAGTACTAGAGCGATTCAGATTTTAAAACATTTCGATTGTATTGAAGATGTTGTGGTTAAAGTTATTCCAAAAGATTATCAATTGATGATGCAAAAAATTCATCTACACAAATCATTGCATGACAATGAAGATGAAGCGATGCTAGCTGCATTTTATGATGAAAGTAAAACAATCGATGCTAAATATAAACCAGCCGTTGTGTATTAAGGAAAGGGGGAGATACGATGGGTGAATTTAAAGGATTTATGAAGTATGACAAACAGTACTTAGGTGAATTATCACTTGTAGACCGTTTAAAACATCATAAAGCTTACCAACAACGATTTACTAAAGAAGATGCCTCTATCCAAGGTGCACGATGCATGGATTGTGGAACGCCATTTTGTCAAACTGGTCAACAGTATGGCAGGGAAACGATTGGTTGTCCAATTGGAAACTATATTCCTGAATGGAACGATTTGGTGTATCATCAAGACTTTAAATCTGCTTATGAACGTTTAAGCGAAACAAATAACTTTCCAGATTTTACTGGACGTGTGTGTCCTGCACCATGTGAAAGTGCTTGTGTAATGAAGATTAATAGAGAATCGATAGCGATTAAAGGGATTGAGCGCACGATTATTGATGAAGCTTTTGAAAATGGTTGGGTTGAGCCGAAAATTCCAAGTCATCGTAGAAATGAAAAAGTTGCAATCATTGGTAGTGGTCCTGCAGGATTGACTGCCGCTGAAGAACTGAATTTATTAGGGTACCAAGTGACAATTTATGAGCGTGCTAGAGAATCAGGCGGTTTATTAATGTATGGTATTCCAAACATGAAGCTTGATAAAGATGTCGTTCGACGTCGTATTAAATTAATGGAAGAAGCGGGCATTACTTTCATTAACGGCGTTGAAGTAGGTGTTGATATTGATAAAGAAACTTTAGAATCTGAGTATGACGCTATTATTTTATGTACAGGTGCACAAAAAGGTAGGGATTTACCTTTGGAAGGTCGCATGGGTGAAGGTATACATTTTGCTATGGACTATCTGACTGAACAAACACAACTTTTAAATGGTGAAATTGATGATATTAATATTACAGCAAAGGATAAAAATGTCATCATTATTGGTGCTGGTGATACAGGAGCAGACTGTGTAGCAACGGCATTAAGAGAAAACTGTAAATCGATTGTTCAATTCAATAAGTATACGAAATTACCTGAAGCTATTACATTTGAAGAAAATGCTTCTTGGCCATTAGCGATGCCAGTATTTAAAATGGATTATGCACATCAAGAATATGAAGCTAAGTTCGGTAAAGAACCACGTGCATATGGTGTTCAAACAATGCGTTATGATATAGATGACAAGGGGCATATTCGTGGATTGTATACACAAATTTTAGAGCAAAGTGACAATGGTATGGTCATGAAAGAAGGACCTGAAAGATTTTGGCCTGCTGACCTTGTATTATTGTCAATTGGCTTTGAAGGAACTGAACCAACAGTACCGCATGCTTTTAATGTTAAAACGGATCGAAATCGAATTGTTGCGGATGACACAAATTATCAAACTAATAATGAAAAAGTATTTGCTGCTGGGGATGCTAGACGAGGTCAAAGTTTAGTTGTATGGGCAATTAAAGAAGGAAGAGGCGTAGCAAAAGCAGTAGATCAATATTTAGCTAGTAAAGTTTGTGTATAATTATTGGTAGAAAATGATGATGTTCGCGTTGACGTTGTATGGTGCTGAATTGAAAAGGAAACGAATTAGTATCTATCAACGTCACATGTCATCTTTGTCATATAGATACAAAGATTTGTATAACTGATAATTGTTTAGACGTGCTGATTTTTCACATCTGATATATAGATGAATTACATTTTATGACAAAGATTGATGTCTATCCTATAATGATTAAAAACGATATTGACTTTTACAGAACGTTCATATATGATAAATATTGTGTTTAGGAGGAATACCCAAGTCCGGCTGAAGGGATCGGTCTTGAAAACCGACAGGGGCTTAACGGCTCGCGGGGGTTCGAATCCCTCTTCCTCCGCCATCAATATTTATATTAAATACTATATATAATAAAGGTAAGTACTCAAAGTTTGAGTGTTTACCTTTTTTATTTGTCTTTGAATGGCTCGTATTTTTGGCTATGGAAGTAATAAGGAATTGAAATAGAAAGGACATTTGGCTTTTGTATGACACATAGCTGAATGTCTTTTTTATTTGGTGATGTACGTAGAAGTGTTTGCTTGGGCATGGAAATGATACACGCTTATTCTTTAACTTAGTATATGTGTTTGGAGATTATAGACAATGCTATTGTAGCGAGAAGTTATGCTATATATGTAGTCGTAGCCATTTAATTTTCTTAAATATCTAAACTAGATAATTGTGACAATATTAAAATTTTTATAATGAAAGCCTTTACATAACTTGTCTAGACAAGTTATACTCTTTTTAAGACATTAAGGGAGTGAAGTTCATGGCTGTAAAAAGAGAAGATGTAAAAGCCATCGTTACCGCAATTGGGGGGAAGGATAATCTAGAAGCTGCAACGCATTGTGTAACAAGATTGCGTTTAGTACTTAAAGATGAAAGTAAAGTTGATAAGGATGCGTTAAGTAATAATGCTTTAGTTAAAGGGCAGTTCAAAGCAGATCATCAATATCAAATCGTGATTGGTCCTGGAACAGTGGATGAAGTGTATAAGCAATTTATTGATGAAACTGGTGCGCAAGAGGCTTCGAAAGATGACGCTAAACAAGCTGCAGCTCAAAAGGGAAATCCAGTGCAACGTTTGATAAAGTTATTGGGTGATATTTTTATACCGATTTTACCAGCAATTGTGACAGCAGGTTTATTAATGGGGATTAATAATTTGCTTACAATGAAAGGATTATTTGGTCCGAAAGAACTCATTGTGATGTATCCACAAATAGCTGATATTTCAAATATGATAAACGTCATAGCAAACACTGCATTTATTTTCTTACCTGCATTAATCGGTTGGAGTAGTATGCGTGTGTTTGGTGGTAGTCCAATTTTAGGGTTAGTACTTGGTTTAATATTAATGAATCCACAGTTAGTTTCTCAGTATGATATAGCGAAAGGTCATATTCCAACATGGAATCTTTTTGGATTAGAGATTAAACAATTAAATTATCAAGGACAAGTATTGCCTGTTTTAATTGCAGCTTATGTTCTAGCTAAAATTGAAAAAGGATTAAATAAAGTTGTTCATGATTCTATTAAAATGTTGGTTGTAGGACCTGTTGCTCTTTTAGTTACTGGATTTTTAGCTTTTATCGTAATCGGACCTATTGCTTTGATGATCGGAACTGGTATTACAACAGGTGTTACATTTATTTTCCAACATGCTGGTTGGTTAGGTGGCGCAATTTATGGTTTGCTATATGCACCGCTTGTAATTACTGGCTTGCATCATATGTTTTTAGCAGTAGATTTCCAATTAATGGGTAGCAGTTTAGGCGGTACATACTTATGGCCAATAGTTGCAATCTCAAATATTTGTCAAGGTTCAGCAGCATTTGGTGCATGGTTTGTCTATAAACGACGTAAAATGGTTAAAGAAGAAGGTTTAGCATTAACATCTTGTATTTCTGGTATGTTAGGTGTTACGGAGCCAGCCATGTTTGGTGTGAACTTACCTTTAAAATATCCATTTATCGCCGCAATATCAACGTCTTGTGTATTGGGGGCAATCGTTGGTATGAATAATGTACTTGGAAAAGTTGGTGTTGGTGGTGTACCGGCATTCATTTCGATTCAAAAAGAATTTTGGCCTGTGTATCTTGTTGTAACAGGAATTGCAATTGTTGTACCATGTATATTAACGATTGTGATGTCTAATTTTAGTAAACAAAAAGCAAAAGAAATTGTTGAAGATTAATAAAATAAAAAAGGGGCGTTCGTTATTTGGACGTCCTTTATTATGTTATAAGGTGGTCATCGTGTGTTGAAAGAAATAGATTGGAGAAAATCAGTAGTATATCAAATATATCCTAAGTCATTTAATGATACGACAGGAAATGGTATAGGTGATATCAACGGTATTATAGAAAAATTAGATTATATCAAATTGTTAGGTGTTGATTATATTTGGTTAACACCAGTGTATGAATCGCCAATGAATGATAATGGTTATGATATAAGCAATTATTTAGAAATAAATGAAGACTTCGGTACGATGGATGATTTTGAAAGGTTAATTAATGTTGCGCATGAAAAAGGTATTAAAGTGATGTTAGATATTGTAATCAATCATACATCGACGGATCATGAATGGTTTAAAGCGGCTCGTAAATCTAAAGACAATCCATATAGAGATTATTACTTTTTTAAAGCATCTGAAGATGGTCCTCCGACAAATTGGCATTCCAAATTTGGAGGCAATGCATGGCAATATGATCCTGTAACGGATGAATATTATTTACATTTATTCGACGTGAGTCAAGCTGATTTGAATTGGGATAATCCTGAAGTACGTCAATCGTTATATCGAATTGTTAATCATTGGATAGATTTCGGCGTTGATGGTTTTCGATTTGATGTCATTAACTTAATTTCTAAAGGTGAATTTAAGGACTCTGACAAAATAGGTAAGGAATTTTATACTGATGGTCCTAGAGTTCATGAGTTTCTGCATGAATTGAATCGACAAACTTTTGGAAAAACGAATATGATGACGGTTGGAGAAATGTCTTCTACAACCATTGAAAACTGTATTCAATATACGAAGCCAGAGCGCCAAGAATTGAATAGTGTCTTTAACTTTCATCATTTAAAAGTGGACTATATTGATGGTGAAAAATGGACGAATGCGAAGCTTGATTTTCATAAGTTAAAGGAAATTCTGATGGAATGGCAAAGAGGTATTTATGAAGGTGGCGGATGGAACGCAATTTTTTGGTGTAATCACGATCAACCAAGGGTGGTTTCAAGATTCGGTGATGATACGTCAGAAGAAATGAGAGTGCAAAGTGCCAAGATGTTAGCTATTGCATTGCATATGCTTCAAGGAACGCCATATATTTATCAAGGTGAAGAAATTGGTATGACAGATCCGCACTTTACTTCAATAGAACAGTATCGTGATGTTGAATCAATCAATGCATATCATCAGTTGTTAAGTGAGGGACATCCTGAAGCTGAAGTGTTAGAGATTTTAGGACAAAAATCGAGAGATAATTCAAGAACACCAATGCAATGGAACGATAATATGAATGCTGGGTTTACAACAGGTAAACCTTGGATAGATATTCCTGCGAATTATAAAGATATTAATGTTGAAAAAGCACTTCAAGATAGCGCTTCTGTATTTTACACTTATCAAAAATTAATACAATTGAGACATACGCATGATATCATTACGTATGGAGATATTTTGCCACGTTATATGGATCATGACAGTTTATTTGTTTATGAACGTCATTACAAAGGTCAACAATGGTTGGTGATTGTGAATTTCTCATCTTCCAATGTTACATTACCTGATGAATTGCATTATGAAGGTGATATTGTGATTCAAACGGGTACGATAGAAAATAATGTGATAAGCGGTTTTGGAGCAATTGTGGTCGAAACGAGCGCGTAAAATAAATTAAGTGGATGCGTAAATATGATGAAGCAAAAGAAGTTTATTAAAATTTGTGAAGCATTGAAAGCTGATATATTGAATGGGAAGATTCAATATGGAGAACAAATTCCATCTGAACACGAATTGGTAAAGTTATATAGTGCTTCGCGAGAAACTGTGCGTAAAGCATTAGATTTATTGGCTTTAGATGGCATGATTCAGAAGATTCACGGTAAAGGATCGTTAGTCATTTATCAAGAGATGACAGAATTCCCATTTTCAGAATTAGTTAGTTTTAAAGAAATGCAAGAAGAGATGGGAGTTTCTTATTTAACTGAAGTTGTTGTTAATGAATTAGCAGAAGCGCGTAATGTTCCAGAAGTTCAACGTGCATTGAACATAGGACCAAGTGAGCAACTCATTCATATAGTAAGAACTCGCCGACTTAATCAACATGTAAAGATAGTTGATGAAGATTATTTTTTAAAGTCGATTGTTTCAGATATAAGTAATGAGGTTGCAAGTAACTCTATTTATGATTATTTAGAAAAAGAATTAGACCTTAATATAAGTTATTCAAGTAAGTCGATTACTTTTGAACCGTTTGATGAACAGGCATATCAATTGTTTGGTGATGTATCTATTCCTTTTTCAGCAACGGTTAGAAGTGTTGTGTATTTAGAAAATACATCTCCGTTTCAATATAATATATCGAAGCATCTGGCTAATGAATTTAAATTTAACGACTTCTCAAGACGTCGTTCTAAGTAAACAATGATATAAAACATTTATACTTGCAATTAACTATTAAAATATAGTAATATATATCTTGCCGTGCTAGGTGGGGAGGTAGCGGTTCCCTGTACTCGAAATCCGCTTTATGCGAGGCTTAATTCCTTTGTTGAGGCCGTATTTTTGCGAAGTCTGCCCAAAGCACGTAGTGTTTGAAGATTTCGGTCCTATGCAATATGAACCCATGAACCATGTCAGGTCCTGACGGAAGCAGCATTAAGTGGATCATCATATGTGCCGTAGGGTAGCCGAGATTTAGCTAACGACTTTGGTTACGTTCGTGAATTACGTTCGATTCTTAGGTGCACGGTTTTTTATTTTTAAACATAAATATCTTTGATTAAGACTTGAAATCATTATACATAATAGTAAAAGCTACTTTCTTTAAACGACTTGGCGTTATCGCGCTTGAGTAAACGTTTATTGGCAGTAGCTTTTTTATATGTTAATTAAGTGAAACAGTTAATAGGAAAAATATTATTATGTTATTTGAAGTGCATATTTGGGCTTTTATTATGTATGATTGTTTTTAATAAAAGTAATGATGGTGAAATAAACTATAGTGTCTTACAATGGAAGTATTAATTTGATTTATTATTTTACGATAATTGTAAAGCAATGCACTTGGAGGACTTATGCAAATATATTTAAGTACATTAACAGAACTTGATTATGATAAATCTTTAAATAGTATTGAAGAAAGTTTTGATATCAATCCAGAAATGAGCTGGCAGGCACGTGGGAAAGTGAAGAATTTACGGAAGTCGCCATATTATAATTTTGAATTAGAAGTAATAGCCAAAAATGAAAACAATGATGTAGTGGGGCACGTTTTATTAATAGAAGTAGAAATTAACAGTGAGGATAAGACGTATTATGGTTTGGCGATTGCTTCTTTATCGGTCAATCCTGAATTGCGTGGACAAAAATTAGGTCGTGGATTGGTTCAAGCCGTTGAAGAACGAGCGAAAGCACAAGAATACAGTACGATTGTTGTAGACCATTGTTTGGATTACTTTGAAAAGTTAGGATATGAAGATGCTTCGGGGCAAGATATTGTATTAGAAAATAGTGATGCGCCATTACTTGTGAAATTTTTATGGGATAATTTAACGGATGCACCACATGGAATCGTAAAGTTTCCAGAACATTTTTATTAAAAGTTCGATTGAGAAGTAATCGTATTATCATGATATAATGAAAAGTAATTGTTTATGGAGGTGCTAACTTGAATTATCAAGCCTTATATCGTATGTATAGACCCCAAAGCTTTGATGATGTAGTCGGGCAAGAACATGTAACGAAGACGTTACGTAATGCGATTTCAAAAGAGAAACAGTCGCATGCTTATATTTTCAGTGGTCCGAGAGGTACTGGGAAAACGAGTATTGCAAAAGTGTTTGCTAAAGCAATCAATTGTTTGAATAGTAATAATGGAGAACCTTGTAATGAATGTGCTATATGTAAAGGCATTACACAAGGAACAAATTCAGATGTTATTGAAATAGATGCAGCTAGTAACAATGGTGTTGATGAAATTAGAAATATTAGAGATAAAGTTAAATATGCACCGAGTGAATCGAAATATAAAGTTTATATCATTGATGAGGTTCATATGTTAACAACTGGTGCATTTAATGCACTTTTGAAAACATTAGAAGAACCACCAGCACATGCTATTTTTATTTTAGCAACAACTGAGCCACATAAAATTCCTCCAACAATTATATCTAGGGCACAACGTTTTGATTTTAAAGCAATAAGTTTAGATCAGATTGTTGAACGATTGAAATTTGTAGCAGATGCGCAAGCGCTTGAATATGAAGAAGAGGCATTGGCGTTTATTGCGAAAGCATCTGAAGGTGGTATGCGTGATGCGTTAAGTATTATGGACCAAGCTATTGCATTTGGTGATGGTACGTTAACATTGCAAGATGCGTTGAATGTTACAGGTAGCGTACATGATGAAGCACTTAATCAATTGTTTGAAGATATAGTGCAAGGTGATGTACAATCATCTTTCAAAAAATACCATCAATTTATAGCTGAAGGTAAAGAAGTAAATCGTTTAATTAATGACATGATTTATTTTGTCAGAGATACGATTATGAATAAGACGGCTGAAAAAGATAGTGATTATCGCGCATTGATGAACTTGGATTTGGAAATGCTGTATCATATGATAGACCTTATTAATGATACGTTAGTTTCGATACGTTTTAGTGTGAATCAAAATGTTCATTTTGAAGTGTTGCTGGTGAAATTAGCTGAATTGATTAAAGGTCAATCACAAGGCGTTACGAATGTAGTTGAACCGGTACAAATTGCTGCAGCACCTAGTTCAGATGTGTTGTTGCAACGTATGGAACAGTTAGAGCAAGAACTTAAAGTATTGAAAGCACAAGGTGTGACTGCAGCGCCTACACAAAAAACTTCGAAAAAACCTGTAAGAGGTATGCAAAAATCTAAAAATGCATTTTCAATGCAACAAATTGCAAAAGTATTAGATAGAGCGAATAAGGCTGATATCAAATTGTTAAAAGATCACTGGCAAGAAGTCATTGATCATGCTAAAAACAATGATAAAAAATCGCTTGTTAGTTTATTGCAAAACTCTGAACCTGTTGCAGCAAGTGAAGATCATGTACTTGTGAAGTTTGAAGAAGAGATTCATTGTGAAATCGTTAATAAAGACGATGAGAAACGTAATAATATAGAAAGTGTCGTTTGTAATATCGTTAATAAAAACGTTAAAGTGGTTGGTGTACCGTCTGATCAATGGCAAAGAGTTAGAACGGAATATTTACAAAACCGTAAACATGATAATGACGATATGCCAAAGCAGCAAGTACAACAAACTGATATTGCTCAAAAAGCGAAAGATCTTTTTGGTGAAGAAACGGTACATGTTATTGATGAAGAGTGATACATGACAAGCGATATAATCGTATGTATAATGGAAGAAACATCATTTTATTGATAAATATTTATTGATTTTCAAGGAGGAAATGGAATATGCGCGGTGGCGGAAACATGCAACAAATGATGAAACAAATGCAAAAAATGCAAAAGAAAATGGCTCAAGAACAAGAAAAACTTAAAGAAGAGCGTATTGTAGGAACAGCTGGCGGTGGCATGGTTGCAGTTACTGTAACTGGTCATAAAGAAGTTGTCGACGTTGAAATCAAAGAAGAAGCTGTAGATCCAGATGATATTGAAATGCTACAAGACTTAGTGTTAGCTGCTACTAATGAAGCAATGAACAAAGCTGATGAGCTTACTCAAGAACGTTTAGGTAAACATACTCAAGGCTTAAACATCCCTGGAATGTGATAGTAGATGCATTATCCAGAACCTATATCAAAACTAATTGATAGCTTTATGAAATTGCCAGGCATTGGTCCTAAGACAGCCCAACGTCTGGCTTTTCATACCTTAGATATGAAAGAGGACGATGTTGTTCAATTTGCTAAAGCTTTAGTGGATGTTAAACGAGAGTTAACATATTGTAGTGTATGTGGTCACATTACTGAAAATGATCCTTGTTATATTTGTGAAGATAAGCAAAGAGATCGTTCAGTTATTTGTGTGGTCGAAGATGATAAAGATGTTATCGCAATGGAAAAAATGAGAGAGTATAAAGGTTTATATCATGTATTACATGGTTCTATTTCTCCTATGGATGGGATTGGACCAGAAGACATTAATATTCCTTCATTAATTGAACGCTTGAAAAGTGATGAAGTTAATGAGCTCATTTTAGCTATGAACCCTAACTTAGAAGGGGAATCGACAGCGATGTATATTTCTAGATTAGTTAAACCTATAGGTATTAAAGTAACAAGATTAGCACAAGGATTATCTGTAGGTGGAGATTTGGAATACGCAGATGAAGTAACACTATCTAAGGCGATTGCTGGTAGAACAGAAATGTAATGCTTTCTATTAAATAATTTTGAATTTAATACTATAGTAGGAAAAGTCACAATGCAGTTGTTGTGGCTTTTTTATTTTGAGGTGTGTATTGGACTACTTTATTTGTGGTGTGGCGAGAGTATTGTTTTACCTATTTTTCCTGGGGCGGGGTGGGTCATCTTAAGAAAGAAAGTCGTTAGTTGAGATTTGTTACTTCTAATAGTAATGATGTGAATTGGATGATGGAAGCAGGTCTGCGATTGTGGTGCGTTGGGGTTATTAATTTGATTAATACGAGTGATAGTTAATAACAATGTAAATGAATTTCTTTAGTGATTGAAATGGT
This sequence comes from Staphylococcus roterodami, assembly GCA_022493055.1. NCBI lineage: Bacteria > Bacillati > Bacillota > Bacilli > Caryophanales > Staphylococcaceae > Staphylococcus > Staphylococcus roterodami. The sequence goes on from CP092781.1 coordinate 477,230, forward strand.
AGATGATGGTTTAGTGGTGGTACCTCTCAGGTCTGAAACTTATTAAATCAACGGTTTTAGCGCTGTTTTGAGACGTTATTAAAAATCTGTAAATTTATTTTTAATTTCCAGTAAAAAATTAAAGTTCAGTTTTTCAGAGTTTTTGTTATGGTTTTATATAAAATATCCGCTTATTGATTTTGAAAAAACGTACTATTTATAAGTCTGTATTTTTTAAGTTCGAATTTTAGGGCGAGAGTGTTCAGAACAGATAGTAAAGGTGTAATTTTTACTGTTGTTAAGCAGTTTGAAAGCCTGTATAGTATTTATTTGTTGAGGCAAACAAAACAACTCAACTTAAGAAATAACTTGAATTACTAACGAAAATTAATTTTAAAAAGTTGTTGACTTAAATGTTAATAAAATGTATAATTAATTCTTGTCGGTAAGAAAAATGAACATTGAAAACTGAATGACAATATGTCAACGTTAATTCCAAAAACGTAACTATAAGTTACAAACATTATTTAGTATTTATGAGCTAATCAAACATCATAATTTTTTATGGAGAGTTTGATCCTGGCTCAGGATGAACGCTGGCGGCGTGCCTAATACATGCAAGTCGAGCGAACGGACGAGAAGCTTGCTTCTCTGATGTTAGCGGCGGACGGGTGAGTAACACGTGGATAACCTACCTATAAGACTGGGATAACTTCGGGAAACCGGAGCTAATACCGGATAATATTTTGAACCGCATGGTTCAAAAGTGAAAGACGGTCTTGCTGTCACTTATAGATGGATCCGCGCGCATTAGCTAGTTGGTAAGGTAACGGCTTACCAAGGCAACGATGCATAGCCGACCTGAGAGGGTGATCGGCCACACTGGAACTGAGACACGGTCCAGACTCCTACGGGAGGCAGCAGTAGGGAATCTTCCGCAATGGGCGAAAGCCTGACGGAGCAACGCCGCGTGAGTGATGAAGGTCTTCGGATCGTAAAACTCTGTTATTAGGGAAGAACATATGTGTAAGTAACTGTGCACATCTTGACGGTACCTAATCAGAAAGCCACGGCTAACTACGTGCCAGCGTACGCGGTAATACGTAGGTGGCAAGCGTTATCCGGAATTATTGGGCGTAAAGCGCGCGTAGGCGGTTTTTTAAGTCTGATGTGAAAGCCCACGGCTCAACCGTGGAGGGTCATTGGAAACTGGAAAACTTGAGTGCAGAAGAGGAAAGTGGAATTCCATGTGTAGCGGTGAAATGCGCAGAGATATGGAGGAACACCAGTGGCGAAGGCGACTTTCTGGTCTGTAACTGACGCTGATGTGCGAAAGCGTGGGGATCAAACAGGATTAGATACCCTGGTAGTCCACGCCGTAAACGATGAGTGCTAAGTGTTAGGGGGTTTCCGCCCCTTAGTGCTGCAGCTAACGCATTAAGCACTCCGCCTGGGGAGTACGACCGCAAGGTTGAAACTCAAAGGAATTGACGGGGACCCGCACAAGCGGTGGAGCATGTGGTTTAATTCGAAGCAACGCGAAGAACCTTACCAAATCTTGACATCCTTTGACAACTCTAGAGATAGAGCCTTCCCCTTCGGGGGACAAAGTGACAGGTGGTGCATGGTTGTCGTCAGCTCGTGTCGTGAGATGTTGGGTTAAGTCCCGCAACGAGCGCAACCCTTAAGCTTAGTTGCCATCATTAAGTTGGGCACTCTAAGTTGACTGCCGGTGACAAACCGGAGGAAGGTGGGGATGACGTCAAATCATCATGCCCCTTATGATTTGGGCTACACACGTGCTACAATGGACAATACAAAGGGCAGCGAAACCGTGAGGTCAAGCAAATCCCATAAAGTTGTTCTCAGTTCGGATTGTAGTCTGCAACTCGACTACATGAAGCTGGAATCGCTAGTAATCGTAGATCAGCATGCTACGGTGAATACGTTCCCGGGTCTTGTACACACCGCCCGTCACACCACGAGAGTTTGTAACACCCGAAGCCGGTGGAGTAACCTTTTAGGAGCTAGCCGTCGAAGGTGGGACAAATGATTGGGGTGAAGTCGTAACAAGGTAGCCGTATCGGAAGGTGCGGCTGGATCACCTCCTTTCTAAGGATATATTCGGAACATCTTCTTAAGAAGATGGGGAAAAACGGGAAATATTGTATTTATTTTTGAAGGTTTTTTTAAAAATTTTTTTTTTTTTTAAAAAAAAAAAAAAAAAAAAAAAAAAAAAAAAAATATTTAAAAAAAAAAAAAAGAAAAAAAAGAGTTTTAAATAAGCTTGAATTCATAAGAAATAATCGCTAGTGTTCGAAAGAACACTCACAAGATTAATAACGCGTTTAAATCTTTTTATAAAAGAACTTAGCTTTATGCTAGTGTTTGACTTATAAAAATGGTGGAAACATAGATTAAGTTATTAAGGGCGCACGGTGGATGCCTTGGCACTAGAAGCCGATGAAGGACGTTACTAACGACGATATGCTTTGGGGAGCTGTAAGTAAGCTTTGATCCAGAGATTTCCGAATGGGGAAACCCAGCATGAGTTATGTCATGTTATCGATATGTGAATACATAGCATATCAGAAGGCACACCCGGAGAACTGAAACATCTTAGTACCCGGAGGAAGAGAAAGAAAATTCGATTCCCTTAGTAGCGGCGAGCGAAACGGGAAGAGCCCAAACCAACAAGCTTGCTTGTTGGGGTTGTAGGACACTCTATACGGAGTTACAAAGGACGATATTAGACGAATCATCTGGAAAGATGAATCAAAGAAGGTAATAATCCTGTAGTCGAAAATATTGTCTCTCTTGAGTGGATCCTGAGTACGACGGAGCACGTGAAATTCCGTCGGAATCTGGGAGGACCATCTCCTAAGGCTAAATACTCTCTAGTGACCGATAGTGAACCAGTACCGTGAGGGAAAGGTGAAAAGCACCCCGGAAGGGGAGTGAAATAGAACCTGAAACCGTGTGCTTACAAGTAGTCAGAGCCCGTTAATGGGTGATGGCGTGCCTTTTGTAGAATGAACCGGCGAGTTACGATTTGATGCAAGGTTAAGCAGTAAATGTGGAGCCGTAGCGAAAGCGAGTCTGAATAGGGCGTTTAGTATTTGGTCGTAGACCCGAAACCAGGTGATCTACCCTTGGTCAGGTTGAAGTTCAGGTAACACTGAATGGAGGACCGAACCGACTTACGTTGAAAAGTGAGCGGATGAACTGAGGGTAGTGGAGAAATTCCAATCGAACCTGGAGATAGCTGGTTCTCTCCGAAATAGCTTTAGGGCTAGCCTCAAGTGATGATTATTGGAGGTAGAGCACTGTTTGGACGAGGGGCCCTTCTCGGGTTACCGAATTCAGACAAACTCCGAATGCCAATTAATTTAACTTGGGAGTCAGAACATGGGTGATAAGGTCCGTGTTCGAAAGGGAAACAGCCCAGACCACCAGCTAAGGTCCCAAAATATATGTTAAGTGGAAAAGGATGTGGCGTTGCCCAGACAACTAGGATGTTGGCTTAGAAGCGACCATCATTTAAAGAGTGCGTAATAGCTCACTAGTCGAGTGACACTGCGCCGAAAATGTACCGGGGCTAAACATATTACCGAAGCTGTGGATTGTCCTTTGGACAATGGTAGGAGAGCGTTCTAAGGGCGTTGAAGCATGATCGCAAGGACATGTGGAGCGCTTAGAAGTGAGAATGCCGGTGTGAGTAGCGAAAGACGGGTGAGAATCCCGTCCACCGATTGACTAAGGTTTCCAGAGGAAGGCTCGTCCGCTCTGGGTTAGTCGGGTCCTAAGCTGAGGCCGACAGGCGTAGGCGATGGATAACAGGTTGATATTCCTGTACCACCTATAATCGTTTTAATCGATGGGGGGACGCAGTAGGATAGGCGAAGCGTGCGATTGGATTGCACGTCTAAGCAGTAAGGCTGAGTATTAGGCAAATCCGGTACTCATTAAGGCTAAGCTGTGATGGGGAGAAGACATTGTGTCTTCGAGTCGTTGATTTCACACTGCCGAGAAAAGCCTCTAGATAGAAAATAGGTGCCCGTACCGCAAACCGACACAGGTAGTCAAGATGAGAATTCTAAGGTGAGCGAGCGAACTCTCGTTAAGGAACTCGGCAAAATGACCCCGTAACTTCGGGAGAAGGGGTGCTCTTTAGGGTTAACGCCCAGAAGAGCCGCAGTGAATAGGCCCAAGCGACTGTTTATCAAAAACACAGGTCTCTGCTAAACCGTAAGGTGATGTATAGGGGCTGACGCCTGCCCGGTGCTGGAAGGTTAAGAGGAGTGGTTAGCTTCTGCGAAGCTACGAATCGAAGCCCCAGTAAACGGCGGCCGTAACTATAACGGTCCTAAGGTAGCGAAATTCCTTGTCGGGTAAGTTCCGACCCGCACGAAAGGCGTAACGATTTGGGCACTGTCTCAACGAGAGACTCGGTGAAATCATAGTACCTGTGAAGATGCAGGTTACCCGCGACAGGACGGAAAGACCCCGTGGAGCTTTACTGTAGCCTGATATTGAAATTCGGCACAGCTTGTACAGGATAGGTAGGAGCCTTTGAAACGTGAGCGCTAGCTTACGTGGAGGCGCTGGTGGGATACTACCCTAGCTGTGTTGGCTTTCTAACCCGCACCACTTATCGTGGTGGGAGACAGTGTCAGGCGGGCAGTTTGACTGGGGCGGTCGCCTCCTAAAAGGTAACGGAGGCGCTCAAAGGTTCCCTCAGAATGGTTGGAAATCATTCATAGAGTGTAAAGGCATAAGGGAGCTTGACTGCGAGACCTACAAGTCGAGCAGGGTCGAAAGACGGACTTAGTGATCCGGTGGTTCCGCATGGAAGGGCCATCGCTCAACGGATAAAAGCTACCCCGGGGATAACAGGCTTATCTCCCCCAAGAGTTCACATCGACGGGGAGGTTTGGCACCTCGATGTCGGCTCATCGCATCCTGGGGCTGTAGTCGGTCCCAAGGGTTGGGCTGTTCGCCCATTAAAGCGGTACGCGAGCTGGGTTCAGAACGTCGTGAGACAGTTCGGTCCCTATCCGTCGTGGGCGTAGGAAATTTGAGAGGAGCTGTCCTTAGTACGAGAGGACCGGGATGGACATACCTCTGGTGTACCAGTTGTCGTGCCAACGGCATAGCTGGGTAGCTATGTGTGGACGGGATAAGTGCTGAAAGCATCTAAGCATGAAGCCCCCCTCAAGATGAGATTTCCCAACTTCGGTTATAAGATCCCTCAAAGATGATGAGGTTAATAGGTTCGAGGTGGAAGCATGGTGACATGTGGAGCTGACGAATACTAATCGATCGAAGACTTAATCAAATTAAATGTTTTGCGAAGCAAAATCACTTTTACTTACTATCTAGTTTTGAATGTATAATCTACATTCATATGTCTGGTGACTATAGCAAGGAGGTCACACCTGTTCCCATGCCGAACACAGAAGTTAAGCTCCTTAGCGTCGATGGTAGTTGGACTTACGTTCCGCTAGAGTAGAACGTTGCCAGGCAAGTTGAGACCGTAAGGTCTCTTTTTTTATGCCAAAAATGTCAAAGTAAAAAAGTAAGAAAAGGTAAATATAAAAAGTGATTTTTTTCAGAATATTTAAAATCTCTTTTTAAATTTGCTATTATGAAAAAAATGAGGTAAACAAATGAAATCAATATTAATAATCTGGACAATAACTTTATCAATAATGAACAATGACAATTGTTTAGTGTTTTTTTTAGAAAATACAGAACGATTTTTATCTCATTATAAAAGTTTGACTCAACTACTAATCAGCTTTATAACTTTGTTTATGAGCTTAGGGAGTATATTAGTAGCTTGTTATGCTATATATATAAATCAAAAAGAAAAGCAAAAGGATATTAAAAAGAAAAGTGAAAGATTACTAATGCTTATTGACGATGAAACCTTCAGGGATAGAATGTATGTAGTAAGTAGACTATATCTTATTTCTTCTGCGCTAGCAGATAGCTTGGATAAGCATACAGAAAAAATAAATAAAGAAATTGATAATACATTCGATAAATTAAATGAAATAAGAGATAAAATTTCAGAAATTCAAAAACAAAAATTAGAGATTATAACAAACAATGATTTAAAAAAATTAATCCAAAAAAAAGAAAACATAACTCTAAATGCAAACTTGTTAAAACGATATAATACAAAAGTAGAGGGACCGGAAAATAAACGGTACGAAGAAGCGATAAAAAGAATTATAGAAATTAGAAACAACATAATCAGAGATATGGACCACTTAATTAAATAATTTTATTTTGGGTTCGTTAAATTGAGTTGCAAGTTATTCGAAGTGTTTAACAAATTTGAGCGCAACTTTACCTTATAAAGGAAATTTAATTATTATCCTACTTATTTTTAATTTCTTGAGTGTGAAATTGATATTTTAATATTGGGCACTTTTGATTGTTTAAATCTGTGACTAGAAGTATAAGTGAAGACATTCAGATGTATTATAAAAAAATGAACAGCAGTAAGATAGTTTTTAATCATAAATCATCTTACTGCTGTTTTTTTAGATGTTATATCTAATATACCTTAAATTGAAATACAAAAAGGCAATTAATTATTATACAATAGACAAGCTATTGTATAAGTAACACTAACTTTTGTCAAAGAAGTGTTACTATATAATTAATACTTTCATAAGTATCTAGTTCAATATCATAGCACTTTAAAGGAAGCGTTTATAAATGAAGCAACCTATTTTAAATAAACTAAAGCAATTTAATCAGGAAGAAGCAATTTCTTTGCATGTTCCAGGTCACAAAAATATGACTATCGGTCATTTATCTCAATTATCAATTACAATGGATAAAACTGAAATACCTGGATTAGATGATTTACATCATCCTGAAGAAGTCATTTTGGAAAGTATGAAACAAGCGGAGAAACATTCAGATTATGATGCTTATTTCTTAGTGAATGGTACGACTTCAGGAATATTATCTGTCATCCAGGCTTTTTCACAGAAAAAAGGCGATATTTTATTGGCGAGAAATATACATAAATCTGTATTACATGCTCTCGATATTAGCCAACAAGAAGGCCATTTTATTGAAACGCATCAAAGTTTGTTAACGAATCATTATAATAAAGTTAGTTTAAGCAGTTTGAATAATGATGGTCACAAACTTGCTGTATTGACTTATCCAAATTATTACGGTGAAACATTTAATGTTGAAGAGGTTATCAAATCTTTACACCAGTTAGACATTCCTGTACTCATTGATGAGGCGCATGGGGCGCACTTTGGATTGCAGGGATTTCCAGATTCTACACTAAATTATCAAGCTGACTATGTTATTCAATCGTTTCATAAGACATTACCAGCTTTAACTATGGGATCGGTACTTTATATTCATAAAGATGCACCTTATAGAGAAAATATTATAGAATATTTAAGCTACTTCCAAACATCTAGCCCTTCATATTTGATTATGACTAGTTTAGAGTCAGCTGCTCAGTTTTACAAAACATATGATAGTACCGTATTTTTTAAAAAGAGAGTGCAATTAATCGAATGTTTGGAAAATAAAGGTTTTGAAATTATTCAAGTGGATGATCCATTGAAATTACTAATAAAATATGAAGGATTTACAGGACATGATATTCAAGAATGGTTTATGAATAATCATATTTATTTTGAGTTAGCAGACGACTATCAAGCTTTAGCAATACTACCATTGTGGCATGAAGGAGATACTTTCTTATTTGATACGCTTTTACATAAGATTGACGAAATGGTTTTACCAGAAAAGAAATTTTCTAATATTAAACAAACAAAGTTACTAACAATTGAAGGAAACTACACTCCGAAGCATTTTGAACATACAACTTGGTGTGCATTACAAAATGCACAAGGTAAAGTTCTGGCACGACATATCGTTCCGTATCCTCCAGGTGTACCTATTATTTTTAAAGGGGAAAGTATAACAAAAAATATGATAAAATTGATGAATGAATATCTGGAAACTGGAATAATAGTTGAAGGAATTAATAATAATAAAATTTTAGTTGAGGATGAATAAAATGTCAGCTTTTATAACTTTTGAAGGCCCAGAAGGCTCAGGAAAAACGACAGTAATTAATGAAGTTTATCATAGATTAGTAAAAGATTATGATGTCATTATGACAAGAGAACCAGGTGGTGTACCTACTGGCGAAGAAATACGTAAAATTCTCTTAGAGGGTAATGACATGGATATTAGAACAGAAGCTTTGCTATTCGCTGCTTCTAGAAGGGAACACCTTGTATTAAAAGTCATACCTGCATTAAACGAAGGAAAGATTGTATTATGTGATCGTTATATTGATAGTTCATTAGCTTATCAAGGTTATGCTAGAGGTATTGGCGTTGATGAAGTAAAGTCAATTAATGAGTTTGCAATTAATGGTTTGTATCCCGATTTAACGATTTATTTAAATGTAAGCGCTGAGGTAGGTCGTGAACGTATAATTAAAAATTCAAGAAATCAAAATAGATTAGATCAAGAAGATTTGAAGTTTCATGAAAAAGTAATTGAAGGTTACCAAGAAATCATTCATAATGAATCACAACGGTTCAAAAGCGTTAATGCAGATCAACCTCTTGAAAATGTTGTTGAGGACACGTATCAAACTATCATCAAATATTTAGAAAAGATATGATATAATTGCTAGAAGAGGTGTTATAAAATGAAAATGATTATAGCGATCGTACAAGATCAAGATAGTCAGGAACTTGCAGATCAACTCGTTAAAAATAACTTTAGAGCAACAAAATTGGCAACGACAGGTGGATTTTTAAGAGCAGGTAATACGACTTTCTTATGTGGTGTCAACGATGACCGCGTAGATGAAATATTAACTGTTATTAATAATACGTGTGGTAATAGAGAACAGTTGGTTTCACCTATTACACCTATGGGAGGAAGTGCGGATTCGTATATTCCATATCCAGTTGAAGTTGAAGTTGGCGGTGCTACTGTATTTGTTATGCCAGTTGACGCATTCCATCAATTTTAATTCTATAATACAATCATCAATTTGAAATACTTAAAACAATGTATTAATAAGTTATTAACAATTTTGGGTTGCTTGACTGCGACTAGTTCTGATGCAAATAGATATGATTATACGTGGTTGTAAAGTGCTTCACGAATCATAGTTGCTATTGTTGCAGTAATTAGTTGCTCTTTGGCAACCTTTTTATATAAAAGTAAAAGGGAGTTTGTAATAAATGGATGAACAGCAACAATTGACAAATGCATATCATTCAAATAAATTATCGCATGCCTATTTATTTGAAGGTGATGACGCACAAACGATGAAACAAGTTGCGATTAATTTTGCAAAACTCATTTTATGTCAAACAGATAATCAATGCGAAATAAAGGTTAGTACATATAATCATCCAGACTTTATGTATATATCAACTAATGACAGCTCAATTAAGAAAGAACAAATTGAACAGCTTGTGCGCCATATGAATCAACTTCCTATAGAAAGTAAATATAAAGTGTATATTATCGAAGATTTTGAAAAGTTAACTGTTCAAGGGGAAAACAGTATATTAAAATTTCTCGAAGAGCCACCGGACAATACGATTGCTATTTTATTGTCTACCAAGCCCGAACAAATATTAGATACAATTCATTCAAGATGTCAGCATGTTTATTTCAAACCTATTGATAAAGAACAGTTTGTAAATAGGTTGGTTGAACAGGACATTGCTAAGCCAGTAGCTGAAATGATAAGTACGTATACAACACAAATAGATAATGCAATGGCTTTAAACGAAGAATTTGATTTATTAGCTTTAAGAAAAACAATTATACGATGGTGTGAATTATTGCTTACTAATAAACCAATGGCAATGATTGGGATTATTGATTTATTGAAACAGGCTAAAAATAAAAAACTGCAAACTTTAACGATTGCAGCAGTTAATGGATTCTTTGAAGATATCATACATACAAAGGTCAATGTAGATGATAAACGAATATACAGCGATTTGATAAGTGACATTAATCAGTATGCGCAAAAATTAACATTTAATCAATTGATTTTAATGTTTGATCAACTTACAGACGCACATAAGAAACTGAATCAAAATGTTAATCCAACGCTAGTATTTGAACAAATCGTAATTAAGGGTGTGAGTTAGATGCCAAATGTAATAGGTGTTCAGTTCCAAAAAGCGGGGAAATTAGAATATTATACACCTAGTGATATACAGATAGATTTAGATGACTGGGTTGTCGTAGAATCTAAAAGAGGCATAGAGATAGGTATCGTTAAAAATCCAATGATAGATATTGCAGAGGAAGATATTTGTTTACCTCTTAAAAGTATTATTCGTATTGCTGATGAAAATGATATTGAAAAATATTATTGTAATGAGCAAGATGCTGAAAATGCATTAGTATTATGTAAGGATATTGTAAGAGAACAAGGCTTGGATATGAGGTTAGTCAACTGTGAATATACATTAGACAAATCAAAAGTTATATTTAATTTTACTGCTGACGATCGTATAGATTTTAGAAAGCTAGTTAAAATATTAGCTCAGCATTTGAAAACACGCATTGAACTTAGACAGATTGGCGTTAGGGATGAGGCCAAATTACTTGGGGGTATTGGTCCATGTGGTCGTTCATTATGTTGTTCAACATTTTTAGGTGACTTTGAACCTGTATCAATTAAAATGGCCAAAGATCAAAATCTATCCTTAAATCCAACTAAAATTTCTGGAGCCTGTGGACGTTTAATGTGTTGTCTGAAATATGAAAATGATTACTATGAAGAAGTACGTGCACAATTACCAGATATTGGTGAAGCAATTGAAACGCCAGATGGTAGCGGGAAAGTTGTTGCATTAAATATATTAGACATATCCATGCAAGTGAAGCTTGAAGGTCATGAACAGCCACTTGAATATAAATTAGAAGAAATAGAAACTATGCATTAAGGAGGCATTATTACATTTGGATCGCAATGAGATATTTGAAAAAATAATGCGTTTAGAAATGAATGTCAATCAACTTTCAAAAGAAACATCAGAGTTAAAAACACTTGCTGTTGAACTTGTTGAAGAAAATGTGGCTCTACAAATTGAAAACGATAATTTGAAAAAAGTGTTAGGGAATGATGAGCCGAGTATTCAAGACACAATAAATCCCATGCCTACAAAAGAGGTTAAAAAACCATTACCAAGTAAAGATAATTTAGCAATATTATATGGTGAAGGTTTTCATATCTGTAAAGGTGAGCTTTTTGGAAAACATAGACATGGTGAAGATTGTTTGTTTTGTTTAGAAGTTTTAAGTGACTAATCATTCAATCACAAATAGTGTTATAATAATGAATAAATAAAGTTATGCTAAGTCTGAGACAGTATGTGTTTCAGACTTTACTTATGTATTAGTTTCACATAATGTTATGAGTTATTACTTAAAAATAAGTTTTTCATATTTAGTGAACATGCAATATAATAAGGTTTGTTAATGTGTAAGGCATAATTTGAAAGTATTTAAAATAGGTATGCGATGTGTAAACACTATTAAATTTAGAATTTTACGTATTTCATAAAGAAGCACATTTTCATAGGAGTTAAAAATGTTAAAACAAAATGAACGATTTGATCAACTAATCAAAGAAAATTTTAGTATTATTCAAAATGACGATGTATTTTCATTTTCTACAGATGCATTATTATTGGGACATTTTACAAATCCAAGAGCAAAAGATAAAGTACTAGATTTATGTTCTGGTAACGGCGTAATACCTTTACTATTATTCGCAAAACATCACCATCGAATAGAAGGTGTCGAAATTCAAGAAACTCTCGTAGATATGGCACGACGCACGTTCCAATTTAACGAGGTTGACGACTATTTAATGATGCATCATATGGACTTGAAAAATATCACAAAAATATTTAAACCTTCACAATATACTTTGGTAACATGTAATCCTCCGTATTTTAAAGAGAATCAGCAGCATCAACATCAAATAGAGGCTCACAAAATCGCTAGACATGAAATTATGTGTACACTTGAAGATTGTATGATTGCAGCACGTCATTTATTAAAAGAAGGTGGCAGGCTAAATATGGTACATCGTGCGGATAGACTGATGGATGTCTTATTTGAAATGAGAAAAGTAAATATCGAACCTAAGAAAGTAGTCTTTATATATAGTAAGGTAGGCAAGTCAGCACACACGATAGTTGTTGAAGGTCGTAAAGGTGGTAATCAAGGATTAGAAATTATGCCCCCGTTTTATATTTATGATGAAAGTGGAAAATATAGCAACGAAATGAAGGAAGTATATTATGGATAGTCACTTTGTATATATAGTAAAATGTAGTGATGGTAGCTTATATACAGGATATGCTAAAGACGTAAATGCGCGGATTGAAAAACATAATCGCGGTCAAGGTGCTAAATATACAAAAATAAGACGGCCGGTACAGTTAGTTTATCAAGAAACGTATGAGACAAAGTCTGAAGCATTGAAGCGTGAATATGAAATTAAAACGTATTCTAGACAAAAGAAATTGCGATTGATTAAGGAGCGATAGCATGGCTGTATTATATTTAGTGGGAACGCCCATTGGAAATTTGGCAGATATAACTTATCGAGCAGTCGATGTACTACATCATGTCGATATGATTGCCTGTGAAGATACGCGTGTAACAAGTAAATTATGCAATCATTATGATATCTCAACACCATTAAAGTCATACCATGAGCATAATAAGGATAAGCAGACTACTTTTATTATTGAACAATTACAATCTGGACTAAATGTTGCACTTGTATCAGATGCAGGATTGCCATTGATTAGTGATCCAGGATATGAATTAGTTGTTGCAGCTAGAAAAGCTAATATTAAAGTGGAAACTGTACCTGGACCGAACGCAGGTTTAACTGCTTTGATGGCTAGTGGAATACCTTCTTATGTTTATACATTTTTAGGATTTTTACCTAGAAAAGAAAAAGAAAAAACTGTTGTACTAGAACAACGCATGTATGAAAATAGCACGCTTATATTATATGAATCACCACATCGTGTAACAGATACTTTAAAAACAATTGCAAAGATAGATGGCACGAGACAAGTATCTTTGGGACGAGAGTTAACTAAGAAGTTTGAACAAATAGTCACGAATGATGTAACACAAATGATAGCACTCATTCAACAAGGTGACGTTCCGTTAAAAGGTGAGTTTGTTATCTTAATTGAAGGTGCGAAAGCAAATGTTGAAACGTCTTGGTTTGATGATTTGTCTATTGTAGAGCATGTTGAACATTATATTGAAACTAAACAGATGAAACCTAAACAGGCAATCAAGAAAGTTGCAGAAGAACGACAACTTAAAACCAATGAAGTTTATAATATTTATCATCAAATAAGTTAACCAAGTTATTGATGGACTAAATTTTACGTTAACAAATAACGAAAGTTATAATTTTAAATAGTAAGATAACAATTTGATTTGCTACTAATAAAATGATGTTAACTATGATAAAAAAAATAATGACATCGTCGATTTTTAATGTAAAATAAATACATTGATAGCAATAAATAATAAAACAATGAGCAAAATAAAAATGGGACAGTAAGATATATGACCACGTCCATTGAAATGCTTGAAAATCTTAGATATTATTTGAAGTGAAACATTACGAGGAGGAACAGTTATGGCGAAAGAAACATTTTATATAACAACCCCAATTTATTATCCTAGTGGGAATTTACATATAGGACATGCATATTCTACTGTTGCTGGAGATGTTATTGCAAGATATAAAAGAATGCAAGGGTATGATGTTCGTTACTTAACAGGTACAGATGAACATGGTCAAAAAATTCAAGAAAAAGCACAAAAAGCTGGGAAAACTGAAATTGAATATTTAGATGAAATGATTGCTGGAATTAAACAGCTTTGGGCAAAACTTGAAATTTCAAATGATGATTTTATTAGAACTACTGAAGAACGTCATAAACATGTTGTTGAACAAGTATTTGAACGTTTATTAAAGCAAGGTGATATCTACTTAGGTGAATATGAAGGTTGGTATTCTGTTCCGGATGAAACATACTATACAGAGTCGCAATTAGTAGACCCACAATACGAGAACGGTAAGATTATTGGTGGTAAAAGCCCTGATTCAGGACACGAGGTTGAACTAGTTAAAGAAGAAAGTTATTTCTTCAATATTAGTAAATATACTGATCGTTTATTGGAATTCTATGATCAAAACCCTGATTTCATTCAACCGCCATCAAGAAAAAATGAAATGATTAACAACTTCATTAAACCAGGACTTGCTGATTTGGCTGTTTCTCGTACATCATTCAACTGGGGTGTCCATGTTCCGTCTAATCCTAAGCACGTTGTATATGTATGGATTGATGCATTAGTTAACTACATTTCAGCATTAGGATATTTATCAGATGATGAGTCATTATTTAACAAATACTGGCCAGCAGATATTCATTTAATGGCTAAGGAAATTGTGCGATTCCATTCAATTATTTGGCCAATTTTATTAATGGCATTAGACTTACCGTTACCTAAAAAAGTCTTTGCACATGGTTGGATTTTGATGAAAGATGGCAAAATGAGTAAGTCTAAAGGCAATGTTGTAGATCCTAACATTTTAATTGATCGTTATGGTCTGGATGCTGCACGTTATTATTTAATGCGTGAACTACCATTTGGTTCAGATGGCGTATTTACACCTGAAGCATTTGTGGAACGTACAAACTTCGACCTAGCTAATGACTTAGGTAACTTAGTAAACCGTACGATTTCAATGATTAATAAATACTTTGATGGTGAATTACCTGCATACCAAGGTCCACGTCATGAATTAGATGAAGAAATGGAAGCTATGGCTTTAGAAACTGTAAAAAGCTATACAGAAAGTATGGAAAGTTTACAATTTTCAGTGGCATTATCTACGGTATGGAAGTTCATTAGTAGAACAAATAAATATATCGATGAAACAACACCGTGGGTATTAGCTAAAGATGAGAATCAAAAAGATATGTTAGGCAATGTTATGGCGCATTTAGTTGAAAATATTCGATTTGCAGCAGTGTTATTACGTCCATTTTTAACACATGCACCAAAAGAAATTTTTGAACAGTTAAACATTAATAATCCACAATTTATGGAATTGGATAGCTTAGAACAATATGGTGTGTTAACTGAACCTATAATGGTAACTGGTCAACCAAGACCTATTTTCCCAAGGTTAGATAGCGAAGCAGAAATCGCGTATATTAAAGAATCAATGCAACCACCTGCTGCTAAAGAGGAAAAAGAAGAAGTTCCTAGCAAGACAGAAATTGATATCAAAGACTTCAATAAAGTTGAAATTAAGGCTGCTACGATTATCGATGCTGAGCATGTTAAAAAATCAGATAAATTATTAAAAATACAAGTGGATTTAGATTCTGAACAAAGACAAATCGTATCAGGAATCGCGAAATTTTATACGCCAGATGATATTATTGGTAAGAAAGTAGCTGTCGTTACAAACTTAAAACCTGCTAAATTGATGGGTCAAAAGTCTGAAGGTATGATTTTATCTGCTGAAAAAGATGGTGTTCTAACTTTAGTGAGTTTACCAAGTGCGATTCCAAATGGTGCAGTGATTAAATAACAGTATTTTTAAATTAGGAGAGATAATTATGTTAATCGATACACATGTCCATTTAAATGATGAACAATACGATGAAGATTTAAGTGAAGTGATTACACGTGCTAAAGAAGCAGGTGTCGATCGTATGTTTGTAGTCGGTTTTAATACACCGACAATCGAACGTGCGATGAACTTAATCGATGAGTATGATTTCCTATACGCAATTATTGGTTGGCATCCTGTTGATGCAATTGATTTTACAGAAGAGCGACTAGATTGGATTGAATCGTTAGCCAAACATCCAAAAGTGATTGGACTTGGTGAGATGGGATTAGATTATCATTGGGATAAATCTCCTGCTGATGTTCAAAAAGAAGTTTTTAGAAAACAAATTGCATTAGCAAAGCGTTTGAAATTACCAATTATCATTCATAATCGTGAAGCGACACAAGATTGTATCGATATCTTACTGGAAGAGCATGCTGAAGAAGTAGGTGGTATAATGCACAGTTTCAGTGGTTCTCCAGAAATTGCAGATGTTGTTATTAATAAATTGAATTTTTATATTTCATTAGGGGGACCTGTGACATTTAAAAATGCAAAGCAACCTAAAGAAGTTGCGAAACATGTGCAATTAGATCGATTGCTGGTAGAAACTGATGCACCATATTTATCACCACATCCATATAGAGGTAAGCGAAATGAGCCGGCAAGAGTGACATTGGTAGCTGAACAAATTGCTGAATTAAAAGGTTTATCTTATGAAGAAGTGTGTGTACAAACTACAAAAAATGCTGAAAAGTTATTTAATTTAAATTCATAAAGTTAAAAGTGGGAAAGAACATCGCCATTAAATGATACGATATTATGTTCGTTAAATATGCTATGGTTCTTTCTCGCTTTTTTAAATTAAAATATTACAGCAGTTGAATAGATTGAAAAAAGCTAGTTTTTAGTATTAAAAACTTTATTGTAGAGAAAGGCGTTTTAAATGAAAATCAATGAGTTTATTGTTGTAGAAGGTCGAGATGATACTGAACGTGTTAAACGAGCTGTAGAATGTGATACGATTGAAACAAATGGCAGTGCAATCAATGAGCAAACTTTGGAAGTAATTAGAAATGCACAACAAAGTCGTGGTGTCATTGTACTGACAGATCCAGATTTTCCTGGAGATAAAATTAGAAGTACAATTACGGAGCATGTAAAAGGTGTTAAACACGCATATATTGATAGAGACAAAGCTAAAAATAAAAAAGGAAAAATCGGTGTTGAACATGCTGAATTAGAAGATATAAAAGAAGCGTTAATGCATGTGAGTTCACCATTTGAAGAAGCATATGAGTCAATTGATAAAACCGTGTTAATAGAGTTAGGGCTAATTGTCGGCAAAGATGCTAGACGTCGTCGTGAAATTTTAAGTAGGAAATTAAGAATTGGTCACTCAAACGGAAAGCAATTATTGAAGAAGTTAAATGCTTTTGGTTATACGGAAACAGATGTAAGGCAAGCTTTAAAAGATGAATAAGGAAGTGAATCAGTTGGATAATAAAGATATTGCAACGCCATCTCGAACACGAGCATTATTAGATAAATATGGATTTAATTTTAAGAAAAGTTTAGGTCAGAACTTTTTAATAGACGTTAATATTATAAATAATATTATCGATGCAAGTAATATTGATGAACGTACTGGTGTTATTGAAATTGGACCTGGTATGGGGTCATTAACTGAACAGTTGGCGAAACACGCTAAAAAAGTATTGGCATTTGAAATAGACCAACGCTTAATACCTGTACTCAAGGACACTTTATCAGCATATGATAACGTGACAGTGATTAACGAAGATATTTTAAAAGCAAATATTAAAGAAGCAGTTGAAAACCACTTACAAGACTGCGAAAAAATAATGGTTGTCGCGAATCTACCGTATTACATTACAACGCCGATACTTTTAAATTTGATGCAACAAGATATACCTATTGATGGTTATGTAGTAATGATGCAAAAAGAAGTAGGTGAACGTTTAAATGCTGAAGTAGGATCAAAGGCATATGGCTCTTTATCAATTGTTGTTCAATACTACACTGAAACAAGCAAAGTATTAACTGTACCTAAATCTGTATTTATGCCACCACCAAACGTAGATTCAATTGTTGTAAAATTGATGCAAAGAAAAGAACCACTAGTGAAAATTGATAATGAAGAAGCATTTTTTAAATTGGCGAAAGCGGCATTTGCTCAAAGAAGAAAGACGATTAACAATAACTATCAGAATTTCTTTAAAGATGGTAAACAACATAAAGAAGTAATTTTACAATGGTTAGAACAAGCGGGAATTGATCCAAGGCGACGTGGTGAAACATTAACTATTCAAGATTTTGCTAAATTGTATGAAGAAAAGAAAAAATTCCCTCAATTAGAAATTTAAATGATTGACAAAGCAAACCACTATTGATAAAATTTAAATTTTATTTGACGAAAACGCTGCAAATATGGTATTATGTAACTTGTAGCGAGGTGGAGCAATATGCCAAAATCAATTTTGGACATCAAAAATTCTATTGATTGTCATGTAGGAAATCGTATTGTACTGAAAGCCAATGGAGGCCGTAAGAAAACAATAAAACGTTCTGGAATTTTAAAAGAAACATATCCGTCAGTTTTCATTGTTGAGTTAGATCAAGATAAACACAATTTTGAGAGAGTATCGTATACATACACTGATGTGTTGACTGAAAATGTTCAAGTTTCATTTGAAGAGGATAATCATCACGAATCAATTGCACACTAAATAAGACACATAGAGATGTTAAACGTTTCTTAAGTATAAGAAGTAAATAATATGATAATTATTTGAGTGTTGGGCATTATGTTCAATACTCTTTTTGTTTACGACACGTTTATGTCTGTGTTTCGCTTATAGTTTTTCAGCAAATGGATAATGTATTTACACATAAAAATACAAGTAAATATTAAGTGATTAGATGGAAAAAATTACTTTTTTATTAAAAAAACACTAAAAAACAAATTAAAATGTCAAATATTAATTCTCTTTATGTTAAAATCATCATATTAAGATAACGAAAAGAGGGCGCAAAAATGATATATGAAACGGCACCAGCCAAAATTAATTTTACGCTCGATACACTTTTTAAAAGAAATGATGGCTATCATGAGATTGAAATGATAATGACAACAGTTGATTTAAATGATCGTTTAACTTTTCGTAAAAGAAAGGATCGAAAAATAGTTGTTGAAATTGAACACAATTATGTGCCTTCGAATCATAAAAATCTTGCATATCGTGCAGCACAATTATTTATTGAGCAGTATCAACTAAAACATGGTGTGACTATTACGATTGATAAAGAAATACCTGTTTCAGCAGGATTAGCTGGCGGTTCAGCAGATGCAGCAGCAACATTAAGAGGATTGAATAGACTTTTTAATATTGAGGCGAGCTTAGATGAATTAGCTCAATTAGGCAGTAAAATTGGAACGGATATTCCGTTTTGTATTTATAATAAAACTGCATTATGCTCTGGAAGAGGCGAAAAAATCGAGTTTTTAAATAAACCACCATCAGCATGGGTGATTCTAGCTAAACCAAACTTAGGCATATCATCACCAGATATATTTAAGTTAATCAATTTAGATAAGCAATATAATGTACATACGAAAATGTGTTATGAGGCGTTGGAAAATGGTAATTATCAACAATTATGTCAAAGTTTGTCTAATCGATTAGAGCCAATTTCTGTTTCGAAACATCCACAAATCGATAAGTTGAAAAATAATATGTTGAAAAGTGGTGCAGACGGTGCGTTAATGAGTGGAAGCGGACCAACTGTGTATGGGCTAGCACGTAAAGAAAGCCAAGCAAAAAATATTTATAATGCAGTAAACGGTTGTTGTAATGAAGTGTACTTAGTTAGACTATTAGGATAGAAGGGTTGAAAAGATGAGATATAAACGAAGCGAGAGAATTGTTTTTATGACGCAATATTTGATGAACCATCCGAACAAATTAATTCCATTAACTTTTTTTGTGAAAAAATTTAAGCAGGCGAAGTCTTCAATAAGTGAAGATGTCCAAATTATAAAAAATACATTCCAAAAAGAAAAGTTAGGTACTGTAATTACTACTGCTGGTGCAAGTGGTGGTGTTACGTATAAACCAATGATGAGTAAAGAGGAAGCAACAGAAGTTGTTAACGAAGTCATTACTCTATTAGAAGAGAAAGAACGTTTGTTACCTGGTGGATATTTATTTTTATCAGATTTGGTAGGTAATCCAACGCTACTTAATAAAGTTGGTAAGTTAATTGCCAGTATTTACATGGATGAAAAATTAGATGCAGTTGTTACTATTGCAACAAAAGGTATTTCATTAGCAAATGCAGTTGCTAATATTTTAAATTTACCTGTAGTAGTTATTAGAAAAGATAATAAGGTAACTGAAGGTTCTACAGTTTCAATTAATTATGTGTCGGGATCTTCGAGAAAAATAGAGACGATGGTGCTTTCAAAGAGAACATTAGCTGAAAATTCAAATGTTTTAGTTGTTGATGATTTTATGAGAGCCGGTGGTTCTATAAATGGTGTAATGAATTTAATGAATGAGTTTAAAGCCCATGTAAAAGGGGTATCAGTACTTGTAGAATCAAAAGAAGTTAAACAACGATTAATTGAAGATTATACTTCCTTAGTGAAATTATCTGATGTTGATGAATATAATCAAGAGTTTAACGTAGAACCTGGTAACAGTTTATCTAAATTTTCATAAAAAGGAGTTTTTAATATTATGAAAATAATTAACACAACAAAATTGCCGGAAGCACTTGGACCATATTCTCATGCAACAGTTGTAAATGGAATGGTTTATACTTCTGGACAAATTCCATTGGATTTAGATGGAAATATTGTTAGTGATGATGTTCAAGAACAAACAAAACAAGTTTTGGAAAATTTAAAAGTTGTTTTGGAGGAATCGGGTTCTGATTTGAATTCTGTTGCAAAGGCAACAATCTTCATTAAGGATATGAATGATTTCCAAAAGATTAATGAAGTGTATGGTCAATATTTTGATGTACACAAACCAGCGCGTAGTTGTGTAGAAGTTGCGCGTTTACCAAAAGATGTAAAAGTAGAAATTGAATTAGTAAGTAAAGTTAAGGAATTATAATTTTCGATTAATAGGTTTAATCAAGCTTCTAAATAACACAGATATATATATACTATAGGGGGGCTCACTACATGAAAGTGACAGATGTAAGACTTAGAAAAATAGAAACAGATGGACGAATGAAAGCGCTCGTTTCCATTACATTAGATGAAGCTTTCGTAATACATGATTTACGTGTAATCGAAGGAAACTCTGGTCTGTTCGTCGCAATGCCAAGCAAACGTACACCAGATGGTGAATTCCGCGACATCGCACATCCGATTAATTCAGACATGAGACAAGAAATTCAAGATGCTGTGATGAAAGTATATGATGAAACAGATGAAGTAGTACCAGATAAAAACGCTACATCAGAAGATTCAGAAGAAGCTTAATAAATTCAATATCCAATGATGTTAGTAACTCGCAATGCGTATTTATAAAACTGTCGATGAAGTATAATGCTTTGTCGACATTTTTTTATGCTTCAGTTCAACATTTAATGTTTACTGTGTAATGATACTTTGTTGGAGTATATTGTCACTGAATATTAATCCATGGGATACATAAAATTTTGGACTGCTAATTGCAGTGTGTTTGGTTTTTTTAAATGAATTCAAAATTGTTTGACATGAGGATACTAGTTTTAAATATTAAGGAGAAAATGCTCAACGTAAAAGTTACATATTGGTCCGGAGAAATATAGCTTGAATTAGGAAGATACTTTGACGTCATAATTTTATTCAACACAAAATCATGATTCGATTCGAAAAAGAGTTACACATATTTTTATAAGCGATGAAGAATTTCATTTTAAAAAGCAACGAATTGAAAACAATGCCTTTTATATGTTGAAAGAGCATTGTAGATTAAATTATAATAATGACGAAGTGTAAAATTTAATGGGGGTTAATGTTCATGCGAAGACATGCGATAATTTTGGCAGCAGGTAAAGGCACAAGAATGAAATCAAAAAAATATAAAGTGCTACACGAGGTTGCTGGTAAACCTATGGTCGAACATGTATTAGATAGTGTTAAAGGATCAGGTGTCGATCAAGTTGTAACCATCGTAGGACATGGTGCTGAAAGTGTAAAGGGACATTTAGGCGAACGTTCTTTATACAGTTTTCAACAAGAACAACTCGGTACAGCGCATGCAGTACTAATGGCGAAATCACATTTAGATGGTGAGGAAGGTACAACAATTGTAGTATGTGGCGATACACCACTTATCACAAAAGAAACGTTAGAAACTCTAATTGCGCATCATGAGGATAATAATGCACAAGCTACGGTGTTATCTGCTTTAGTTCAAAATCCATATGGTTATGGAAGAATTGTTCGTAATCAATCAGGGCGTTTAGAACGCATTGTTGAAGAAAAGGATGCAACGCAATCTGAAAAAGAAATTAATGAAATTAGTTCAGGTATTTTTGCGTTTGATAACAAAGTGTTATTTGAAAAATTAGCACAAGTGAAAAATGATAATGCTCAAGGTGAATATTATCTTCCTGATGTTTTAGCGTTAATTTTAGAAAATAATGGCATTGTAGAAGTATATCGTACTAATGACATTGAAGAGATTATGGGTGTGAATGATCGTGTCATGCTTAGCCAAGCTGAAAAGGCGATGCAACGACGTACGAATCATAAACACATGATAAATGGTGTTACAATTATTGACCCTGACAGTACGTTTATAGGTCCAAACGTTACAATTGGTAGCGATACAGTAATTGAGCCGGGTGTAAGAATTAATGGCCAAACTGAAATAGGTGAAGATGTAGTTGTTGGTCAATACTCTGAAATCAACAATAGTAAGATTGAAAATGGTGCATTGATTCAACAATCAGTTGTAAATGAGGCGTATGTTGGTGCACACACTAAAGTCGGTCCATTTGCGCAGTTGAGACCGGGTGCAAATTTAGGTGCAGATGTTAAAGTTGGTAATTTTGTTGAAATTAAAAAAGCAGATCTTAAAGATGGTTCTAAAGTTTCACATTTAAGTTATATTGGTGATGCTGTCATAGGAGAACGTACAAATATTGGCTGTGGAACGATTACAGTTAACTATGATGGAATAAATAAATTTAAAACAGTTGTCGGTAAAGATTCCTTTATCGGTTGTAATGTTAATTTAGTAGCGCCAGTAACTGTTGGTGATGCAGTATTAGTGGCTGCAGGTTCAACAATTACGAACGACATTCCTAATGACAGTTTAGCTGTAGCAAGAGCAAGACAAACAACAAAAGAAGGATATAGGAAATAAATATTTACGTATCTATGGTGACTAGGATAAAAGGATAATCCTATGTAATAATAATGTAATCTTTATGATTTAAGGATTCGCATAGTAATGAGGTTGCATTTTATATATAATAGTAATTGCGTAAGTAAATAATTGGAGGACTATAAATGTTAAATAATGAATATAAGAATTCGTCATTAAAGATTTTTTCATTGAAAGGAAACGAAGCATTAGCGCAAGAAGTTGCTGACCAAGTAGGTATTGAACTAGGTAAATGTTCAGTTAAACGTTTTAGTGATGGAGAAATTCAAATTAATATCGAAGAGAGTATTCGTGGTTGTGACGTATTTATTATTCAACCAACATCATATCCTGTAAACCTACATTTAATGGAATTATTAATTATGATTGATGCTTGTAAGCGTGCTTCAGCAGCAACAATCAATATTGTAGTGCCATATTATGGATATGCAAGACAAGATAGAAAAGCACGTAGCCGTGAACCAATCACAGCTAAGTTAGTAGCAA
Source organism: Staphylococcus roterodami (assembly GCA_022493055.1). Lineage (NCBI taxonomy): Bacteria > Bacillati > Bacillota > Bacilli > Caryophanales > Staphylococcaceae > Staphylococcus > Staphylococcus roterodami. Next base: position 500,837 of record CP092781.1, read on the forward strand.
ACTTAATCGAAACAGCTGGCGCAACACGTATGATTGCGTTAGACTTGCATGCACCTCAAATTCAAGGATTCTTTGATATACCAATTGATCACTTAATGGGTGTGCCAATTCTTGCTAAGCATTTTAAAGATGATCCAAACATTAACCCAGAAGAGTGTGTTGTTGTGTCACCTGACCATGGTGGTGTTACACGTGCTCGTAAATTGGCGGACATTTTAAAAACTCCAATTGCAATTATAGATAAACGTCGTCCTAGACCAAATGTTGCCGAAGTTATGAACATTGTTGGTGAAATTGAAGGGCGTACAGCTATTATTATTGACGATATTATTGATACTGCAGGTACAATCACGTTAGCTGCACAAGCATTGAAAGATAAAGGTGCTAAAGAAGTTTATGCATGTTGTACGCACCCTGTTTTATCAGGACCTGCAAAAGAACGTATCGAAAATTCTGCGATTAAAGAATTAATCGTGACAAACTCAATTCATTTAGATGAAGATCGTAAACCTTCTAACACTAAAGAATTATCGGTTGCTGGTTTAATTGCACAAGCAATCATTCGTGTTTATGAAAGAGAATCAGTTAGTGTTTTATTTGACTAATTTTAAATAGCCGTTTGACGAACAAATATCAAACGTGTATAATAGTTTCGTTCGTGATTATACGAATAAATAAACACTTGCAAGCAACGTTCATGTTGATGGGTAAGTGAGGTGCTCTTGTTGAGCGAAAATGAAAGGTGGAAATGAGAATGGCTTCATTAAAGTCAATCATCCGTCAAGGTAAACAAACACGTTCAGACCTTAAACAATTAAGAAAATCTGGTAAAGTACCAGCAGTTGTATATGGTTACGGTACTAAAAACGTGTCAGTTAAAGTTGATGAAGTAGAATTCATCAAAGTTATCCGTGAAGTAGGTCGTAACGGTGTTATCGAATTAGGTGTTGGTTCTAAAACTATCAAAGTTATGGTTGCAGACTACCAATTCGATCCACTTAAAAACCAAATTACTCACATTGACTTCTTAGCAATCAATATGAGTGAAGAACGTACTGTTGAAGTACCAGTTCAATTAGTTGGTGAAGCAGTAGGCGCTAAAGAAGGCGGTGTAGTTGAACAACCATTATTCAACTTAGAAGTAACTGCTACTCCTGACAATATTCCAGAAGCTATTGAAGTAGACATTACTGAATTAAACATTAACGACAGCTTAACTGTTGCTGATGTAAAAGTAACTGGCGACTTCAAAATCGAAAATGATTCAGCTGAATCAGTTGTAACAGTAGTTGCTCCAACTGAAGAACCAACTGAAGAAGAAATCGAAGCTATGGAAGGCGAACAACAAACTGAAGAACCAGAAGTTGTTGGCGAAAGCAAAGAAGACGAAGAGAAAACTGAAGAGTAATTTTAACTCATTACAATAAAGTTTTTATACTTTGTTAAACAAGCACTGTGCTTATTTTAATATAAGCATGGTGCTTTTTGTGTTATTATAAGGTTTAATTAAACTTTATTGATTTGTATCAAAGTTGAATTAATTTTAGTAAGTAATGTGGACTTAATTGAAAAGTATAAAAACGATGAAAAAGATTTTATCGACATACAGAATGTTTAAGTACATGCTTACTATTTCGATGAGCAATTTTAAGTGGGGGTCGGGGCCCCAATATAGAGAAATTGGTCCCCGATTTCTACAGACAATGCAAGGTGGCGGGGCCCCAACACAGAGAAATTGGTCCCCGATTTCTACAGACAATGCAAGTTGGGGTCGGGACCCCAACACAGAGAATTGAAGTACAAATTAGCTGTGGCTAATATGTAAAAACCACTACATAATAAATCATTAGTGGTTCTTTATCATTTCTGTCCCACTCCCACATGAATAAATTAAACAATTACGATGGAGGTAAACACGCATGAAGTGTATTGTAGGTCTTGGTAATATAGGTAAACGTTTTGAACTTACAAGACATAATATCGGCTTCGAAGTCGTCGATTATATTTTAGAGAAAAATAATTTTACTTTAGATAAACAGAAATTTAAAGGTGCATATACCATTGAACGCATGAACGGCGATAAAGTCTTATTCATTGAACCAATGACAATGATGAATTTATCTGGTGAAGCTGTAGCGCCTATTATGGATTATTATAATGTTGATCCAGAAGATTTAATTGTACTGTATGATGATTTAGATTTAGAACAAGGACAGGTTCGTTTAAGACATAAAGGTAGTGCAGGCGGACATAATGGTATGAAATCAATCATCAAAATGCTTGGTACAGATCAATTTAAACGTGTTCGTATTGGTGTGGGAAGACCAACGAATGGCATGTCTGTTCCTGATTATGTGTTGCAACGATTTTCACAAGATGAAATGATAACTATGGAAAAAGTTATCGAACATTCAGCGCGAGCAATTGAAAAGTTTATTGAAACATCACGTTTTGATCACGTAATGAATGAATTCAATGGTGAAGTAAAGTAATGACAATATTAACAACGTTTATTCAAGAGAATAATCATTTTCAAGAACTTAATCAGGTATTTGGACAAGAAAATACATTAGTAACTGGACTTTCCCCGTCAGCAAAAGTGACGATGATTGCTGAAAAATATACACAAAGCAATCAACAGTTATTATTAATTACTAACAATTTATACCAAGCGGATAAATTAGAAACAGACTTTTTACAATTCGTAGATGCAGAGGAATTATATAAGTATCCAGTACAGGATATTATGACTGAAGAATTTTCAACACAAAGCCCTCAACTGATGAGTGAACGTATTAGAACATTAACTGCGTTAGCTCAAGGTAAGAAAGGGTTATTTATCGTTCCCCTTAATGGCTTGAAAAAGTGGTTAACGCCAGTAGAAATGTGGCAAAGCCATCAAATGACATTACGAGTTGGCGATGATATCGATGTGGATCAATTGCTTAATAAATTGGTTAATATGGGTTATAAACGAGAATCGGTCGTTTCTCATATCGGCGAATTTTCATTGCGCGGAGGTATTATTGATATTTTCCCACTTATTGGGCAACCTGTTAGAATTGAACTTTTCGATACTGAAATTGATTCAATTCGAGATTTTGATGTCGAAACACAGCGTTCAAAAGATAATGTAGAGGAAGTTGATATTACAACTGCAAGTGATTATATCATTACAGATGAAGTGATTAATCATCTTAAATCAGAATTGAAAGCAGCTTATGAAAATACGAGACCTAAAATCGATAAATCAGTACGTAATGATTTGAAGGAAACATATGAAAGTTTTAAATTGTTCGAAAGTACTTATTTTGATCATCAAATATTACGACGCTTAGTAGCATTTATGTATGATAAACCTTCGACAATTATAGATTATTTTCAAAAAGATGCAATTGTAGCAATTGATGAATTCAATCGCATAAAAGAAACTGAGGAAAGTCTTACTACAGAATCAGATGCGTTTATAAGTAATATTATTGAAAGTGGTAATGGTTTTATTGGACAAAGTTTTATAAAATATGATGATTTTGAAACATTGATTGAAGACTATCCAGCTACTTATTTTTCATTATTTGCGACAACAATGCCGATAAAACTTAACCGTATTATTAAAATGTCATGTAAACCTGTACAACAATTTTATGGTCAATATGATATTATGCGCTCTGAATTTCAACGTTATGTTAATCGGAATTACCGTATCGTTGTGTTAGTTGAGACTGAAACGAAAGTTGAACGTATGCAAGCAATGTTAAGTGAAATGCATATTCCTTCTGTAACCAACATGCACAGCTCGATGTTAGCTGGGCAAGCAGTCATTATCGAAGGTAGTTTGTCAGAAGGATTTGAACTACCTGATATGGGATTAGTTGTTATAACAGAGCGAGAGCTTTTTAAATCAAAACAGAAAAAACAACGAAAACGCACTAAAGCAATTTCAAATGCTGAAAAAATAAAATCATACCAGGATTTAAATGTAGGAGATTATATTGTTCATGTACATCATGGTGTTGGTAGATATCTAGGTGTTGAAACTTTAGAAGTCGGACAAACGCATCGTGACTACATTAAATTACAATATAAAGGTACGGATCAATTGTTTGTACCTGTTGATCAAATGGATCAAGTTCAAAAATATGTAGCTTCAGAAGATAAGACGCCGAAATTAAACAAACTTGGCGGTAGTGAGTGGAAAAAAACGAAAGCTAAAGTTCAACAAAGTGTTGAAGATATTGCCGAAGAGTTAATCGATCTTTATAAAGAACGAGAAATGGCAGAAGGTTATCAATTTGGTTCTGACACTGCTGAGCAAACTACATTTGAATTAGACTTTCCGTATGAACTTACGCCAGACCAAGCTAAATCTATTGATGAAATTAAAGAAGATATGCAAAAATCACGTCCAATGGATCGTCTGTTATGTGGTGATGTTGGTTATGGTAAAACAGAAGTTGCAGTTCGAGCAGCATTCAAAGCTGTTATGGAAGGAAAACAAGTTGCGTTTTTAGTGCCTACAACTATTTTAGCGCAACAGCATTATGAAACATTAATAGAGCGTATGCAGGATTTTCCAGTTGAAATTCAATTAATGAGTCGCTTTAGAACACCTAAAGAAATCAAACAAACGAAAGAAGGACTTAAGTCTGGATTCGTTGATATAGTTGTTGGTACACACAAGTTGCTCAGCAAAGATATACAATACAAAGATTTAGGCTTATTAATAGTCGATGAAGAACAGCGTTTTGGTGTTCGCCATAAAGAACGTATCAAGACATTAAAGCATAATGTTGATGTATTAACTTTAACAGCAACGCCTATACCGAGAACGCTCCATATGAGTATGCTAGGTGTACGTGATTTGTCAGTAATTGAAACGCCACCTGAAAATCGTTTTCCAGTACAAACATACGTGTTAGAACAAAATATGAGTTTTATTAAAGAAGCGTTAGAGAGAGAACTCTCTCGTGGCGGACAAGTATTTTACTTGTACAATAAAGTGCAATCTATTTATGAAAAGCGTGAACAGCTTCAAATGTTAATGCCTGATGCTAACATCGCGGTTGCTCATGGGCAGATGACGGAGCGAGATTTAGAAGAAACGATGCTAAGTTTTATTAATAATGAGTATGACATTTTGGTAACGACAACAATCATAGAAACTGGTGTCGATGTTCCAAATGCCAATACTTTAATCATTGAAGACGCAGATCGTTTCGGATTAAGTCAATTGTATCAATTAAGAGGACGTGTCGGACGTTCGAGTCGAATTGGATATGCCTATTTCTTACATCCAGCAAACAAAGTGTTAACAGAGACGGCTGAAGATCGATTACAAGCTATTAAAGAATTTACAGAATTGGGCTCTGGATTTAAGATTGCAATGCGTGATTTAAATATACGTGGTGCAGGTAACTTATTAGGTAAGCAACAACATGGCTTTATTGACACGGTTGGATTTGATTTATATAGCCAAATGTTAGAAGAAGCTGTAAATGAGAAACGCGGTATTAAAGAACCAGAACCTGATGTGCCAGAAGTTGAAGTGGATTTAAACTTAGATGCATATTTACCTACAGAGTATATAACAAATGAGCAAGCTAAGATTGAAATTTATAAAAAGCTACGAAAAACAGAAACGCATGAGCAAATCATGGATATTAAAGATGAGTTGATTGACCGTTTTAATAACTATCCGGTTGAAGTTGAACGTTTGCTTGATATTGTAGAAATAAAAGTACGTGCATTGCATGCAGGAATTACGTTAATTAAAGATAATGGGAAAACAATCGATATTCATTTATCTGTAAAAGCTACTGAAAACATTGATGGCGAAGTGTTGTTCAAAGCTACGCAACCTCTTGGTAGAACAATGAAAGTTGGTGTACAAAATAGTGAAATGACGATAACGTTAACGAAACAAACCCAATGGCTAGATAGTCTTAAGTTTCTAGTGAAATGTATCGAAGAAAGTATGAGAATAAGTGATGAAGCATAAAGAGGCATTTAATGGCGTTGTTGTATTAACTGCTGCATTAATTGTTATAAAGATTCTAAGTGCTGTATATCGTATCCCATATCAAAATATATTAGGTGATACAGGTTTGTATGCCTATCAACAAGTGTATCCTATCGTGGCATTAGGGATGATATTGTCGATGAATGCTATTCCAAGTGCTATTACACAAAACATAGGTCAATATCATAATGACCATGCATATGCGAAAGCTGTCATATATATTCAAATGATTGGTATATCGATATTTGTTTTAATCTTTGCGTTTGCAAATCGTATTGCTCAAATTATGGGAGACATTCATTTGACTTCAATGATTCAGGCCGCAAGTTTAAGCTTTATTTTTATAGGTATGCTTGGTGTTTTAAGAGGTTACTATCAAACAGCAAATAATATGACGATTCCAGCTATTTCCCAGGTTATAGAACAAGTGATTCGTGTAGGTATCATTATCGGAACTATTATTATTTTTGTAGATAAAGGATGGAATATTTATGAAGCTGGTACCATTGCTATTTTAGCATCAACAATTGGATTTCTAGGTTCATCGATATATTTAATTGCACATAGACCGTTTAAATTTAAAGTGATAAATAATAAAGCAAAGATAGCTTGGAAACAGCTTATGCTTTCAATTATCATTTTCGCGATAAGTCAACTCATCGTTATTTTGTGGCAAGTGATCGATAGTATAACGATTATTCAATCATTACAAGCAACACGTGTACCATTTAATATTGCTATTACTGAAAAAGGTGTTTATGATCGAGGTGCCTCATTCATTCAAATGGGTTTAATTGTAACGACAACGTTTAGTTTTGCATTAATCCCTTTACTAAGTGATGCTATTAAAATGAAAAAGCGCGTATTAATGAATCGTTATGCAAATGCTTCTTTGAAAATTACAATTTTAATTAGTACAGCAGCAGGTATCGGATTAATCAATTTATTACCTTTGATGAATAGCGTGTTTTTTAAAACAAATGATTTAACGTTAACATTAAGTATTTATATGCTTACAGTGATTTGTGTGTCTTTAATTATGATGGATATGGCATTGTTACAAGCGCAACATGCTGTGAGACCTATATTTATTGGTATAATCTCAGGATTAATAGTTAAATTTTTACTTAATATAATTATAATTCGTTCAAGTGGCATTATTGGTGCAAGTATAAGTACTGTTGTATCATTAATTATATTCGGTGCAATTATTCACATTGCTGTAACTAAAAAGTATCATTTGCATGCGATGCGACGATTTTTCATGAATGTCGTTTTCGGCATGGTATTCATGTCAATCGTTGTCCAACTCGTTTTATTTATAGTGACCACACACGGTCGAATAACTGGACTAATTGAATTATTATGTGCAGCCTTTTTAGGTATTGCAGCATTGTTTTACTATATTTTTAAATTTAATGTATTGACGTATAAAGAGTTAACTTATTTACCATTCGGTTCTAAATTGTATCAAATGAAGAAAGGAAGACGTTGATGGCACATACCATTACGATTGTTGGCTTAGGTAATTATGATATAGATGATTTACCACTAGGAATATATAAATTTTTGAAGACGCAGGACATTGTCTATGCTAGGACGATGGACCATCCGGTTGTTCAATCTTTGAAAGATGAATTGGCATTTGAAAGTTTTGATTACGTTTATGAAGAACATGACCAGTTTGAAGATGTCTATGATGAAATTGTAGAGAAATTGATCGCGTTTGCTTCTGAAAAAGATATTGTTTATGCGGTTCCAGGGCATCCAAGAGTTGCTGAGACGACTACAGTAAAATTGCAAGCATTTGCGGATAAGCAGGCTAATATTAATGTAGTGATTTTAGGTGGAAAAAGCTTTATAGATGACGTATTTGAAGCTGTAAATATTGATCCAAATGATGGATTTACTTTGTTAGATGCTACATCTTTGCAAGAAGTGACATTGAATGTTAGGACTCATACATTGATTACTCAAGTTTACAGTGCGATGGTAGCTGCTGATTTAAAAATTACGTTAATGGAACGTTATCCAGATGATTACCCTGTTCAAATTGTTACGGGTGCACACAGCAATGGCGCTGAAAATGTTGTGACTTGCCCTTTATATGAATTAGATCACGATGAAAAGGCGTTCAATAATTTAACAAGTATATTTATTCCGAAAATAACGACACAAGCATATTTGTATAATGACTTTGATTTTGCAACAGAGGTGATTGATACTTTAGTTGATGATGAAAAAGGTTGCCCATGGGATAAAGCACAAACACACGATACTTTAAAACGATATTTACTTGAAGAAACCTTTGAATTATTCGAAGCTATTGACAATGAAGATGATTGGCATATGATTGAAGAGTTAGGAGATATTTTACTACAAGTGTTATTGCATACAAGTATTGGTAAAAAAGAAGGGTATATGGATATAAAAGAAGTCATTACGGGCTTAAATACAAAAATGATTCATAGGCACCCACATATATTTGGCAATGCACATGCTGAATCGATTGAAGATTTGAAAGAGATATGGTCGAAAGCTAAAGAAGCTGAAGGTAAACAATCAAGAGTTAAGTTTGAAAAAGTATTTGCTGAACATTTTTTAAACTTATATGAAGAGACTAAAGGTAAATCATTAGATGAAGCTGAGTTGAAACAATGGTTAGAAAAGGGGGAGCGCAATAAATGAGATTAGACAAATATTTAAAAGTTTCGAGACTAATTAAAAGACGCACATTAGCTAAAGAAGTAAGCGATCAAGGACGAATCACAATCAATGGCAATATTGCTAAAGCTGGATCTGATGTCAAAGTAGAAGATGTCTTAACAATTCGCTTCGGTCAGAAATTGGTAACTGTAAAAGTAACAGCATTAAATGAACATGCATCTAAAGATAATGCAAAGGGCATGTATGAAATCATTGAAGAACAAAGAATTGATGAAGTGTAATTTGGAGGTGACAAGCAATGAAAAATAAAGTAGAGCATATAGAAAATCAGTATACATCACAAGAAAATAAGAAAAAACAACGTCAAAAAATGAAGATGCGTGTAGTTCGAAGACGAATCACGGTTTTTGCGGGTGTATTACTTGCGATAATTATTATTTTATCAATCTTGCTTGTTGTCCAAAAACACCGTAATGATGTTGATGCAAAAGAACGAAAAGCGAAAGAAGAACAATTTCAAAAGCAACAAAATGAAGAAATAGCATTAAAAGAGAAATTGAATAATCTAAATGACAAAGATTACATTGAAAAAATTGCACGTGATGATTATTACTTAAGCAATAAAGGGGAAGTAATATTTAGACTTCCTAATGACAAGGGTTCGTCAAACTCTGATTCGTCAAAAAAATAATTCAAAATTGAACAAAAAATATACGAGTATAGACATTGTGAAAAAACTCAAACAAGGATATAATAAGGAAAAATCGAATCAAATCGGGAGGATTTATTTAGCATATGTCAATCGAAGTTGGAAATAAGCTTAAAGGTAAAGTCACTGGTATCAAAAAGTTTGGTGCATTCGTAGAATTACCTGAAGGAAAAAGTGGTTTAGTTCACATTAGTGAAGTAGCAGATAATTATGTTGAAAACGTAGAAGAGCACTTAACTGTAGGTGATGAAGTCGACGTAAAAGTATTATCAATTGCTGATGATGGCAAAATTAGTCTTTCAATTAAAAAAGCGAAAGATCGTCCACGTAGACAACATACAAGTAAACCAAGTCACCATAAACCAGTACAAAAAGCCGAAGATTTTGAAAAGAAATTAAGCAATTTCTTAAAAGATAGTGAAGACAAATTAACTTCAATCAAACGTCAAACAGAATCTAGACGCGGTGGCAAAGGTTCTAGACGTTAATTAAAATAAATAAAGACTGTTTCGATAAGGAATAAATTTAGAATGTATGCATCATGGTAGTGATTGCGTATGAAGAATGTCTAAGACTGTTTCTTAAATAAGGAGCAGTCTCTTTTTATTTGTTATGATATAAATAGAAGTTCTAGAAGTTCGAGTATTTAAAAATTGTAAAGAGTGAGGTGTGGGTATGCAGTTGAATAGTAGTGGTTGGCATAGAGATGACCATCTTGTTGTTGCTGTTTCTACAGGAATTGATAGTATGTGCTTATTGTACCAACTCCTAAATGAATACAAAGATAGCTATAGACGGTTGACCTGTTTGCATGTTAATCATGGTGTTAGGTTAGCATCTGACGAAGAAGCTCAATTTTTAACAGCATATTGTAAACAACATCACATAGATTTACATATTAAGAGATTAGATTTATCTCATAGTCTAGATAGAAACATAAGTATACAAAATGAAGCTCGAATTAAACGTTATCAATGGTTTGATGAGATGATGTTGGATTTAGAAGCGGATGTCTTATTAACAGCACATCACCTAGATGATCAACTTGAAACCATCATGTACCGTATTTTTAGTGGCAAATCAACGCGTAATAGATTGGGTATTGATGAACATTCTAAACGGGAAGGTTATTATATTTATCGTCCGTTACTAGCTGTTTCTAAAAATGAAATTCAACAATACCAGATTGAAAACGAGATACCATTTTATGAAGATGCGTCTAATCAAGATAATAAATATGTTAGAAATGACATTCGTAATAGAATCATTCCAGCTATTGATGAAAATGATCAACTTAAAGTTTCACATTTATTAAAATTAAAACATTGGCATGATGAGCAATATGCTGTTTTACAATGTAGAGCAACGCAATTTATTACAGAATTTGTGAAGTTTGACGAAAAGTTAATGAATATAGAAATGCCGAGACAAGTTTTTAATGATTTGCCAGATCAATTAAAAATGATTATATTTGATCGAGTTTTATCTGAACATTTTAAGATATTTAATATCAGTGATAGAACGTATGATGATTGGTTTCAACAATTTAAAAGTAAGAAAGCGCAATTCAGTATTAAACTTACAGAAAAATGGATAATTCAAATCGCATATGGTAAATTAATAATAATGGCTAAAAATAATGGCGATACATATTTTAGAGTTCAAATTATTGATAAGCCAGGTAATTATATTTTTGACAAATATTTAATAGAGATACATTCTAATTTACCAAAAAGTTTATTTCCACTTACAGTAAGGACAAGAAAAAGTGGTGATAAATTTAAACTTAATGGGCGTGATGGTTATAAGAAAGTTAATCGTTTGTTTATAGATCAGAAAGAACCTCTGTGGCTTCGTGATCAAATTCCAGTTATATTGGATAAACAGCAACGCATTATTGCGGTAGGAGATTTATATCAACAACAACAATTAAAGCAATGGATTATAATTAGTAAAAATGGAGATGAATAGCGTTATGCATAATGATTTAAAGGAAGTATTGTTAACTGAAGAAGATATTCAAAATATCTGTAAAGAATTGGGAGCTCAATTAACAAAGGATTACAAAGATAAACCATTAGTATGTGTTGGAATTTTAAAAGGTTCAGCAATGTTTATGTCAGATTTGATTAAACGCATCGATACACATTTATCAATTGATTTCATGGATGTTTCAAGTTATCACGGTGGTACTGAATCAACTGGTGAAGTACAAATTATTAAAGACCTAGGTTCTTCTATTGAAAATAAAGATGTGTTAATCATTGAAGATATTTTAGAGACTGGTACGACACTTAAGTCTATTACTGAATTATTACAATCTAGAAAAGTTAACTCATTAGAAATAGTTACATTACTAGATAAGCCGAATCGTCGCAAAGCTGATATTGAAGCTAAGTACGTTGGTAAAAAAATTCCAGATGAATTTGTTGTTGGATACGGTTTAGACTATCGCGAGTTATATAGAAACTTACCATATATTGGTACGTTAAAACCTGAAGTATATTCAAATTAAATTTTTAATCAATTTCAGTTATTATTACTATGCCTTTGAGTAAGAATAGTGTAGACTCAAAAATATGAAAAATGTATTTCATATATATTTAATTTTAAACAAGACATATGTCTTGCAAAGATGGAAAAATATAGAAATTGATAAAATTGACAAAAGATGTGAATGTTATTGACAGTAAGCTCAATTACTAGCATACAAAATATGTAATGTGTTACAATTCTTGTTAGTTTTATTATGGGAAGTAGGAGGAAATGACGCATGCAGAAAGCTTTTCGCAATGTGCTAGTTATCGTAATAATAGGCGTTATTATTTTTGGTCTATTTTCATATTTAAACGGTAATGGAAATATGCCGAAACAGCTTACATATAATCAGTTTACTGAGAAGTTGGAAAAGGGTGACCTTAAAACATTAGAAATCCAACCACAACAAAATGTGTATATGGTAAGTGGTAAGACGAAAAATGATGAAGATTATTCATCAACTATTTTATATAACAATGAAAAAGAATTACAAAAAATTACAGATGCTGCTAAGAAGCAAAACGGTGTAAAATTAACGATTAAAGAAGAAGAAAAACAAAGTGTCTTTGTAAGTATACTTTCAACATTAATTCCAGTTGTTGTTATCGCGTTATTATTTATTTTCTTCCTAAGCCAAGCACAAGGCGGCGGTAGTGGCGGTCGTATGATGAACTTTGGTAAATCTAAAGCGAAAATGTACGATAATAATAAACGTCGAGTTCGCTTCTCTGATGTAGCGGGTGCTGATGAAGAAAAGCAAGAGTTAATTGAAATTGTAGATTTCTTGAAAGACAATAAGAAGTTTAAAGAAATGGGTTCAAGAATACCTAAAGGGGTCTTACTTGTGGGGCCTCCAGGTACAGGTAAAACATTACTTGCGAGAGCGGTTGCTGGTGAAGCTGGTGCCCCATTCTTCTCGATTAGTGGTTCAGACTTCGTTGAGATGTTTGTCGGTGTCGGTGCGAGTCGTGTACGTGACTTGTTTGATAATGCTAAGAAAAATGCACCTTGTATCATTTTCATTGATGAGATTGATGCGGTTGGTCGTCAACGTGGCGCTGGTGTAGGTGGCGGTCATGACGAACGTGAACAAACATTAAACCAATTATTAGTTGAAATGGATGGCTTTGGTGAAAATGAAGGTATCATTATGATAGCTGCTACAAACCGTCCGGATATTCTAGACCCAGCGTTATTACGTCCAGGTCGTTTTGATAGACAAATTCAAGTTGGTCGCCCAGATGTAAAAGGTCGTGAAGCAATTCTACATGTACATGCTAAGAACAAACCACTTGATGAAACTGTAGACTTAAAAGCTATTTCACAACGTACACCAGGGTTCTCTGGTGCTGATTTAGAAAACTTATTAAATGAAGCATCATTAATTGCAGTACGTGAAGGTAAGAAGAAAATTGATATGAGAGATATCGAAGAAGCAACAGATAGAGTTATTGCTGGACCTGCTAAGAAATCTCGTGTTATTTCTAAGAAAGAACGTAATATCGTTGCGCATCATGAAGCTGGTCATACAATTATTGGTATGGTATTAGATGAAGCAGAAGTAGTTCACAAAGTTACTATCGTACCACGTGGACAAGCTGGCGGTTATGCTATGATGTTACCGAAACAAGATCGATTCTTAATGACTGAACAAGAGTTATTAGATAAAATTTGTGGTCTGCTTGGTGGACGAGTATCAGAAGATATCAACTTTAATGAAGTTTCAACTGGTGCTTCAAATGACTTCGAGCGTGCTACGCAAATCGCAAGATCAATGGTTACACAATATGGTATGAGTAAAAAGCTAGGACCATTACAATTTGGTCATAGTAATGGACAAGTATTCTTAGGTAAAGACATGCAAGGTGAACCTAATTATTCAAGTCAAATTGCTTATGAAATAGATAAAGAAGTTCAACGAATCGTTAAAGAACAATACGAACGTTGTAAACAAATTTTATTAGAGCACAAAGAACAGTTAATTTTAATTGCTGAAACATTATTAACAGAAGAAACATTAGTTGCAGAGCAAATTCAATCATTATTCTATGAAGGTAAATTACCTGAAATAGATTATGATGCAGCTAAAGTTGTTAAAGATGAAGATTCTGAATTTAATGATGGTAAATTTGGTAAATCTTATGAAGACATTCGTAAAGAGCAATTAGAAGAAGGTCGACGTGAAGAGAAAGAAGATCGTAAAGAAGAAAAAGATATTGCTGAAGATAGAAAAGAAGCTGACAAATCTCATGAAAATGATGAGCCAGCACATCAACAAGCGCCTAATATCGAAAAACCTTATGATCCAAATCACCCAGACAATAAATAATTAATAATATTTAGTACCTCTTTCTATGATTATGTGATAGGAAGAGGTACTTTTTAGTATTTTAAAGAGAAAGAAAGTTGTTTAATAGATTTATAGTAAGCAATAAAATCGTTTCACGGTGAAGTAACTATCAAACAAGTTACTTCATTATTTAGAATGATGGGTGTAGAATATATACAATTGTTGCATTTTAGGAAGTAAAATAATTTTTAAAATATAGAGTAATAGAGGAGATTGAAATAATGACACATGATTATATTGTTAAAGCGTTAGCATTTGATGGGGAAATTAGGGCATATGCAGCTTTGACAACTGAAACAGTTCAAGAAGCTCAAACGAGACATTATACATGGCCAACAGCATCTGCTGCAATGGGACGAACAATGACAGCGACAGCAATGATGGGAGCTATGTTAAAAGGTGATCAAAAATTAACAGTCACGGTTGATGGTCAAGGACCTATTGGGCGTATTATTGCTGATGCCAATGCCAAAGGTGAGGTACGCGCATATGTAGATCATCCACAAACGCATTTTCCATTAAATGAGCAAGGTAAACTTGATGTTAGACGAGCAGTTGGTACAAATGGTTCTATTATGGTTGTAAAAGACGTGGGTATGAAAGATTACTTCTCTGGAGCGAGTCCGATTGTTTCGGGTGAACTAGGGGAAGACTTTACTTATTATTATGCTACAAGTGAACAAACGCCTTCATCAGTAGGACTGGGTGTACTAGTAAATCCTGATAATACAATTAAAGCAGCGGGTGGTTTTATTATTCAAGTAATGCCAGGCGCAAAAGAAGAAACTATTGTAAAGCTGGAAAAAGCTATTAGTGAAATGACACCAGTGTCTAAATTAATTGAACAAGGTTTAACACCTGAAAGAATATTAAATGAGATTTTAGGTGAAGAACATGTACAAATTTTAGAAAAAATGCCAGTTCAATTTGAATGTAACTGTAGTCATGAGAAATTTTTGAATGCTATTAAAGGATTAGGCGAGGCAGAAATTCAAAATATGATTAAAGAAGATCATGGTGCAGAAGCAGTATGTCATTTCTGTGGGAATAAATATAAATATTCTGAAGAAGAACTGAATGAGTTGCTAGAAAGTTTAGCGTAATTTAATTTAAACCAATAGGCTAAAATGTTTATTTTTAGCGGTTTAGTGAAATGTAGAACTAAATAGTTGTATAATTCTTAGTATTTTTGTTTGCTTTCTAGATTTTATTTGATAAAATAATTTTATATCCGATAAATAAACTAAGATTTCGACAACTAACTAAAAAGGAGTGGTTTTAATGGCACAAAAACCAGTAGATAATATTACTCAAATTATTGGTGGTACACCAGTAGTCAAATTGAGAAATGTAGTAGATGAAAATGCAGCAGACGTTTATGTAAAATTGGAATATCAAAATCCAGGTGGTTCTGTTAAAGATAGAATTGCGTTAGCGATGATTGAAAAAGCAGAACGTGAAGGCAAAATCAAACCTGGCGATACAATTGTTGAACCAACAAGTGGTAATACAGGTATCGGTTTAGCATTTGTATGTGCTGCTAAAGGATATAAAGCAGTATTTACAATGCCTGAAACAATGAGTCAAGAGCGCCGTAATTTATTAAAAGCATATGGTGCAGAATTAGTGTTAACACCTGGATCAGAAGCGATGAAGGGTGCAATTAAAAAAGCTAAAGAATTAAAAGAAGAACATGGTTATTTTGAGTCGCAACAATTTGAAAACCCAGCAAACCCTGAAGTACATGAGTTGACTACAGGTCCTGAGTTATTACAACAATTTGAAGGTAAAAATATCGATGCCTTCTTAGCTGGTGTAGGTACTGGTGGTACGTTATCTGGTGTTGGTAAAGTTCTTAAAAAAGAATACCCTAATATTGAAATTGTTGCTATTGAGCCTGAAGCATCTCCAGTTTTAAGTGGTGGTGAGCCTGGGCCACATAAATTACAAGGTTTAGGTGCTGGATTTATTCCGGGTACTTTAAATACAGAAATATATGATAGCATTATTAAAGTAGGTAATGACACAGCGATGGAAATGTCTCGTCGTGTTGCTAAAGAAGAAGGTATTTTAGCAGGTATTTCATCTGGTGCTGCTATATATGCCGCTATTCAAAAAGCGAAAGAGTTAGGTAAAGGAAAAACGGTGGTCACTGTATTGCCAAGTAATGGTGAACGCTACTTATCAACACCTTTATATTCTTTCGATGACTAATTAATATTAATTATATGAGTGAGCCGTCCTTTAAGGATTGCTTGCTCTTTTTTTACCTTTTTATGGAGACATAGGTCGAGGATTTATTTGGTGAATTTGAAAAGATAAATATTCATTGAAACATTTTTCTGAAAAAACTACCTAGTGAATGTTAATATAATAAGCGTACATATTAAACAGTGTAAGTCAGAATATATAAACTTAACCTTACAGTTAAATTACATACATAATTAAAGGATGATTAAGATGACTAAAACAGAAATTATGGGCATATTAAATGTTACACCTGATTCATTTTCAGATGGTGGCAAATATAACAATGTTGAAGCTGCAATAAACAGGGTAAAATGCATGATGGATGAAGGTGTTGATATCATAGATGTCGGGGGTGTTTCGACACGACCAGGACATGAAATGATTACTTTGGAAGAAGAATTGAAAAGAGTTTTACCAGTCGTTGAAGCTATTGTTGGTTTTGATGTGAAAATTTCAGTTGATACATTTAGAAGTGAAGTGGCTGAGGCATGCTTGAAGTTAGGAGTAGATATGATTAATGATCAATGGGCAGGGCTCTACGATAAACGAATGTTTCAAGTTGTTGCTAAATATGATGCAGAAATAATTTTAATGCATAATGGTAATGGTGAACGTGATGAACCAGTAATTGAAGAAATGCTTACTTCTTTACTGGCCCAGGCACATCAGGCTAAACTTGCAGGGATTCATTCGGAAAAAATATGGCTTGATCCGGGAATTGGATTTGCTAAAACTAGAAGTGAAGAAGCGGAAGTAATGGCAAGACTGGATGAACTTGTAGCTACGGAGTATCCTATTTTATTAGCGACAAGCCGAAAACGATTTACAAAAGAGATGATGGGTTACGATACAACGCCAGTTGAAAGAGATGAAGTGACTGCTGCAACGACTGCGTATGGTATTATGAAAGGCGTTAAAGCAGTACGCGTACATAATGTTGGGTTAAACGCGAAACTAGCTAAAGGTATAGATTTTTTAAAGGAGAATGAAAATGGAAGACAAAATCTTTCTTAAAGGAATGCGTTTTTATGGATATCATGGTGCTTTATCAGCCGAAAATGAAATCGGACAAATTTTTAAAGTAGATGTAACGTTGAAAGTAGATTTGGCTGAAGCAGGACGAACTGATAATGTTGTTGATACAGTTCATTACGGTGAAGTTTTTGAAGAAGTTAAATTAATCATGGAAGGTGAACCAGTAAATTTACTTGAGCATCTGGCTGAACGTATTGCAAAACGAATAAATTCACAATATAATCGTGTAATGGAAACGAAAGTGACAATCACTAAAGAAAATCCACCAATACCAGGTCATTATGATGGTGTTGGTATCGAAATAGTGAGGGAGAATATATGATTCAAGCATATTTAGGTTTAGGTAGTAATATTGGCGACAGAGAAAATCAACTTAATGAAGCTATAAAGATGTTGAGTGCATATGAAGGTATCAACGTGTCAAAGGTTTCTTCGATATATGAAACTGCACCTGTAGGCTATACCGAGCAGCCTAATTTTTTGAATTTATGTATTGAAATTGAAACAACACTGTCAGTATCTGAACTATTAGAACGTTGCTTAGAAGCCGAAGCACGCTTACATCGTGTTAGGAAAGAGCGATGGGGTCCAAGAACAATAGATGTAGATATTTTATTATACGGTAATGAAATTACAGAACTACCGAATCTCTCAGTACCACATCCAAGAATGAATGAACGTGCATTTGTTTTAATTCCATTAAATGATATTGCAACAGATGTTATTGAGCCTCGTTCGAATCTGAAAATAAAGGATTTAGTACCTAATGATGATAGTGTAGTATTGTATAAGCAGTAATTAAAGAATAATCAAAATTGTGAATATTGTTCCGGACATGTTATTAATTAGAATAAAGATACTAGTTTTTAGTTAGTTGTAAAGTTATTCGTCGCAGAATTAGTATATGAATATTACAGTATGCAATAAATACTTGCTATAAATAGAATATAACTGTTTCTTTGTATTTAAGGTAAAGAGATAGTGGAATATCTGTATTATTTTGAGTAGGCAAGTGTAATTGAGTGAATTAATCATAATAGAACAATAGAAATTACTTTATTACATTTAAATCGTCTTGTAAAATTAAAAAGTGATAAAATTGGAGTTATGGATTTAAAGATATATACTTGTGTATCTTAAGTGAAGTATGATGAAACGTATATAACCTCTAATATGGTGAATACTGAGCAATAAAGAATTGGTATTTTACAAAACTTTCAAGAAGAATGTTTAAGCGTATCAATTGAAATACAAAGGTTTACAACAAGTTTAAAGGAGAGAATGTTATGTCAGAAGAAATGAATGACCAAATGCTAGTAAGACGTCAAAAATTACAAGAATTGTATGATTTGGGGATAGATCCGTTTGGCTCTAAATTTAATCGTTCAGGTTTATCTAGTGATTTGAAAGAAGAGTGGGATAAATACTCTAAGGAAGAATTGGTAGAAAAAGAAGCGGATAGCCATGTATCTATTGCTGGACGACTTATGACAAAGCGTGGTAAAGGTAAAGCTGGATTTGCACATGTTCAAGATTTAGCTGGACAAATCCAAATTTACGTTCGTAAAGACCAAGTTGGTGATGAGCAATTTGATATTTGGAAAATTGCAGATTTAGGGGATATTGTTGGTGTTGAAGGTGTAATGTTTAAAACAAACACAGGTGAATTGTCAGTTAAAGCTAAAAAATTCACTTTACTTACTAAATCATTACGACCATTGCCAGATAAATTCCACGGTTTACAAGATATCGAACAAAGATACCGTCAAAGATATTTGGATTTAATTACAAATGAAAATAGTACACGTACATTTATAAACCGTAGTAAAATTATTCAAGAAATGCGAAATTATTTAAATAATAAAGGTTTCTTAGAAGTTGAAACACCAATGATGCATCAAATTGCTGGTGGTGCGGCTGCAAGACCATTTGTAACACATCATAATGCATTAGATGCAACATTATATATGCGTATTGCTATTGAGCTACATTTAAAACGTCTCATTGTTGGTGGTCTTGAAAAAGTATACGAAATTGGAAGAGTATTCCGAAATGAAGGTGTATCAACAAGACATAATCCAGAATTTACAATGATTGAGTTGTATGAAGCATATGCAGACTACAATGACATTATGGATTTAACTGAATCTATGGTACGACATATTGCTGATGAAGTATTAGGGTCTGCCAAAGTTCAATATGGTGGAGAAACGATTGATTTAGAATCTCCATGGACTCGTTTGCATATTGTTGATGCTGTTAAAGAAGCTACAGGTGTAGATTTTTATAACGTCACTAGTGACGAAGAAGCAAAAGAATTAGCAAAAGAACATGGTATCGAAATAAAAGACACAATGAAGTATGGGCATATTTTAAATGAGTTCTTTGAGCAAAAAGTAGAAGAGACTCTTATACAGCCAACATTTATATATGGTCATCCTACTGAGATTTCTCCTTTAGCGAAGAAGAATCCGGAAGACCCTAGATTTACTGATCGTTTCGAATTGTTTATTGTTGGTAGAGAACATGCAAATGCGTTTACAGAATTAAACGATCCTATCGATCAAAGAGCACGATTTGAAGCACAACTTGTTGAAAAAGCTCAAGGTAATGATGAAGCACATGAAATGGACGAGGATTATATCGAAGCATTAGAATATGGTATGCCTCCAACAGGTGGATTAGGTATCGGTATTGATAGATTAGTTATGCTATTAACTGACTCTCCATCAATTAGAGACGTGTTATTATTCCCATATATGAGACAAAAATAATTATTATTGATTGTTAGAAAGAACTCTTTGCATAAAGTGTATGCGAGAGTTCTTTTTAATTATATTTAACAGAGTTGATGAGCTGTGTATGCGATGACTTTCTTAAATAGGGCAATTCTATCACGATTGAATTTATAGAATAGTAATGATTAACGATAATGGTGCTATTTTAAAATGTTAAACGAGTTAGTTAGCTGTTAGATAAATAAAGATGGAAATAAGAATATAAAGTTATCCTTAAGAGGAGTGTAAATGATGGATATTGAGATATCGTATATCAAAATTTGCCATTATAGTATAATTTATCTTAATCAGCTATAAAAGTACTTTAAAATTGTATAGAATGTGTATGGTTTTGTATATATGTGTATGATAGAATACTAAAAGTGTTATGAATTAAAGAACACGCGAAACGTCAGTTTGGATGATTAAAAAAGTTGATAAAAAGTGTTGACTTTGTTAATTGAATGAAGTAACATATAAAAGTCGTCAAAAACGAACGAAACATATTAAAGATTGATGTGACAATCTTCGTATCAAAGTGTAAAATTAACTATTGCACCTTATTAATTAAGCGTGTATCATAAATAAGTAAGTTATTTTGTCTGGTGACTATAGCAAGGAGGTCACACCTGTTCCCATGCCGAACACAGAAGTTAAGCTCCTTAGCGTCGATGGTAGTTGGACTTACGTTCCGCTAGAGTAGAACGTTGCCGGGCAATGATAAATCGGAGAATTAGCTCAGCTGGGAGAGCATCTGCCTTACAAGCAGAGGGTCGGCGGTTCGAACCCGTCATTCTCCACCATTTATTCTTACACATTGCCGGCCTAGCTCAATTGGTAGAGCAACTGACTTGTAATCAGTAGGTTGGGGGTTCAAGTCCTCTGGCCGGCACCATCTTTTGAGCCATTAGCTCAGTTGGTAGAGCATCTGACTTTTAATCAGAGGGTCAGAGGTTCGAATCCTCTATGGCTCATTACGATTTATTTTTAAAAATTAGCAAAATAATGCAGAAGTAGTTCAGCGGTAGAATACAACCTTGCCAAGGTTGGGGTCGCGGGTTCGAATCCCGTCTTCTGCTCCATTATTTTGCCGGGGTGGCGGAACTGGCAGACGCACAGGACTTAAAATCCTGCGGTGAGAGATCACCGTACCGGTTCGATTCCGGTCCTCGGCACCATTTTAGCGCCCGTAGCTCAATTGGATAGAGCGTTTGACTACGGATCAAGAGGTTATGGGTTCGACTCCTATCGGGCGCGCCATTTTTAATCATTTGAATAACGGGAAGTAGCTCAGCTTGGTAGAGCACTTGGTTTGGGACCAAGGGGTCGCAGGTTCGAATCCTGTCTTCCCGATTACTTCTTAATTCCATTTTATGGGGGCTTAGCTCAGCTGGGAGAGCGCCTGCTTTGCACGCAGGAGGTCAGCGGTTCGATCCCGCTAGTCTCCACCATTTTATTTTTAAAGCATGAACATTGAAAACTGAATGACAATATGTCAACGTTAATTCCAAAAACGTAACTATAAGTTACAAACATTATTTAGTATTTATGAGCTAATCAAACATCATAATTTTTATGGAGAGTTTGATCCTGGCTCAGGATGAACGCTGGCGGCGTGCCTAATACATGCAAGTCGAGCGAACGGACGAGAAGCTTGCTTCTCTGATGTTAGCGGCGGACGGGTGAGTAACACGTGGATAACCTACCTATAAGACTGGGATAACTTCGGGAAACCGGAGCTAATACCGGATAATATTTTGAACCGCATGGTTCAAAAGTGAAAGACGGTCTTGCTGTCACTTATAGATGGATCCGCGCTGCATTAGCTAGTTGGTAAGGTAACGGCTTACCAAGGCAACGATGCATAGCCGACCTGAGAGGGTGATCGGCCACACTGGAACTGAGACACGGTCCAGACTCCTACGGGAGGCAGCAGTAGGGAATCTTCCGCAATGGGCGAAAGCCTGACGGAGCAACGCCGCGTGAGTGATGAAGGTCTTCGGATCGTAAAACTCTGTTATTAGGGAAGAACATATGTGTAAGTAACTGTGCACATCTTGACGGTACCTAATCAGAAAGCCACGGCTAACTACGTGCCAGCAGCCGCGGTAATACGTAGGTGGCAAGCGTTATCCGGAATTATTGGGCGTAAAGCGCGCGTAGGCGGTTTTTTAAGTCTGATGTGAAAGCCCACGGCTCAACCGTGGAGGGTCATTGGAAACTGGAAAACTTGAGTGCAGAAGAGGAAAGTGGAATTCCATGTGTAGCGGTGAAATGCGCAGAGATATGGAGGAACACCAGTGGCGAAGGCGACTTTCTGGTCTGTAACTGACGCTGATGTGCGAAAGCGTGGGGATCAAACAGGATTAGATACCCTGGTAGTCCACGCCGTAAACGATGAGTGCTAAGTGTTAGGGGGTTTCCGCCCCTTAGTGCTGCAGCTAACGCATTAAGCACTCCGCCTGGGGAGTACGACCGCAAGGTTGAAACTCAAAGGAATTGACGGGGACCCGCACAAGCGGTGGAGCATGTGGTTTAATTCGAAGCAACGCGAAGAACCTTACCAAATCTTGACATCCTTTGACAACTCTAGAGATAGAGCCTTCCCCTTCGGGGGACAAAGTGACAGGTGGTGCATGGTTGTCGTCAGCTCGTGTCGTGAGATGTTGGGTTAAGTCCCGCAACGAGCGCAACCCTTAAGCTTAGTTGCCATCATTAAGTTGGGCACTCTAAGTTGACTGCCGGTGACAAACCGGAGGAAGGTGGGGATGACGTCAAATCATCATGCCCCTTATGATTTGGGCTACACACGTGCTACAATGGACAATACAAAGGGTAGCGAAACCGCGAGGTCAAGCAAATCCCATAAAGTTGTTCTCAGTTCGGATTGTAGTCTGCAACTCGACTACATGAAGCTGGAATCGCTAGTAATCGTAGATCAGCATGCTACGGTGAATACGTTCCCGGGTCTTGTACACACCGCCCGTCACACCACGAGAGTTTGTAACACCCGAAGCCGGTGGAGTAACCTTTTAGGAGCTAGCCGTCGAAGGTGGGACAAATGATTGGGGTGAAGTCGTAACAAGGTAGCCGTATCGGAAGGTGCGGCTGGATCACCTCCTTTCTAAGGATATATTCGGAACATCTTCTTCAGAAGATGCGGAATAACGTGACATATTGTATTCAGTTTTGAATGTTTATTCAACATTCAAATGAATAATGGGCCTATAGCTCAGCTGGTTAGAGCGCACGCCTGATAAGCGTGAGGTCGGTGGTTCGAGTCCACTTAGGCCCACCATTATTTTGTACATTGAAAACTAGATAAGTAAGTAAAATATAGATTTTACCAAGCAAAACCGAGTGAATAAAGAGTTTTAAATAAGCTTGAATTCATAAGAAATAATCGCTAGTGTTCGAAAGAACACTCACAAGATTAATAACGCGTTTAAATCTTTTTATAAAAGAAAACGTTTAGCAGACAATGAGTTGAATTATTTGAAAGCGGAGTTTACTTCTGTAAATGAGCATTTTAAATAATGAAAACGAAACAGTATGTGAGCGTTTGACTTATAAAAATGGTGGAAACATAGATTAAGTTATTAAGGGCGCACGGTGGATGCCTTGGCACTAGAAGCCGATGAAGGACGTTACTAACGACGATATGCTTTGGGGAGCTGTAAGTAAGCTTTGATCCAGAGATTTCCGAATGGGGAAACCCAACATGAGTTATGTCATGTTATCGATATGTGAATACATAGCATATCAGAAGGCACACCCGGAGAACTGAAACATCTTAGTACCCGGAGGAAGAGAAAGAAAATTCGATTCCCTTAGTAGCGGCGAGCGAAACGGGAAGAGCCCAAACCAACAAGCTTGCTTGTTGGGGTTGTAGGACACTCTATACGGAGTTACAAAGGACGATATTAGACGAATCATCTGGAAAGATGAATCAAAGAAGGTAATAATCCTGTAGTCGAAAATATTGTCTCTCTTGAGTGGATCCTGAGTACGACGGAGCACGTGAAATTCCGTCGGAATCTGGGAGGACCATCTCCTAAGGCTAAATACTCTCTAGTGACCGATAGTGAACCAGTACCGTGAGGGAAAGGTGAAAAGCACCCCGGAAGGGGAGTGAAATAGAACCTGAAACCGTGTGCTTACAAGTAGTCAGAGCCCGTTAATGGGTGATGGCGTGCCTTTTGTAGAATGAACCGGCGAGTTACGATTTGATGCAAGGTTAAGCAGTAAATGTGGAGCCGTAGCGAAAGCGAGTCTGAATAGGGCGTTTAGTATTTGGTCGTAGACCCGAAACCAGGTGATCTACCCTTGGTCAGGTTGAAGTTCAGGTAACACTGAATGGAGGACCGAACCGACTTACGTTGAAAAGTGAGCGGATGAACTGAGGGTAGTGGAGAAATTCCAATCGAACCTGGAGATAGCTGGTTCTCTCCGAAATAGCTTTAGGGCTAGCCTCAAGTGATGATTATTGGAGGTAGAGCACTGTTTGGACGAGGGGCCCTTCTCGGGTTACCGAATTCAGACAAACTCCGAATGCCAATTAATTTAACTTGGGAGTCAGAACATGGGTGATAAGGTCCGTGTTCGAAAGGGAAACAGCCCAGACCACCAGCTAAGGTCCCAAAATATATGTTAAGTGGAAAAGGATGTGGCGTTGCCCAGACAACTAGGATGTTGGCTTAGAAGCAGCCATCATTTAAAGAGTGCGTAATAGCTCACTAGTCGAGTGACACTGCGCCGAAAATGTACCGGGGCTAAACATATTACCGAAGCTGTGGATTGTCCTTTGGACAATGGTAGGAGAGCGTTCTAAGGGCGTTGAAGCATGATCGCAAGGACATGTGGAGCGCTTAGAAGTGAGAATGCCGGTGTGAGTAGCGAAAGACGGGTGAGAATCCCGTCCACCGATTGACTAAGGTTTCCAGAGGAAGGCTCGTCCGCTCTGGGTTAGTCGGGTCCTAAGCTGAGGCCGACAGGCGTAGGCGATGGATAACAGGTTGATATTCCTGTACCACCTATAATCGTTTTAATCGATGGGGGGACGCAGTAGGATAGGCGAAGCGTGCGATTGGATTGCACGTCTAAGCAGTAAGGCTGAGTATTAGGCAAATCCGGTACTCATTAAGGCTAAGCTGTGATGGGGAGAAGACATTGTGTCTTCGAGTCGTTGATTTCACACTGCCGAGAAAAGCCTCTAGATAGAAAATAGGTGCCCGTACCGCAAACCGACACAGGTAGTCAAGATGAGAATTCTAAGGTGAGCGAGCGAACTCTCGTTAAGGAACTCGGCAAAATGACCCCGTAACTTCGGGAGAAGGGGTGCTCTTTAGGGTTAACGCCCAGAAGAGCCGCAGTGAATAGGCCCAAGCGACTGTTTATCAAAAACACAGGTCTCTGCTAAACCGTAAGGTGATGTATAGGGGCTGACGCCTGCCCGGTGCTGGAAGGTTAAGAGGAGTGGTTAGCTTCTGCGAAGCTACGAATCGAAGCCCCAGTAAACGGCGGCCGTAACTATAACGGTCCTAAGGTAGCGAAATTCCTTGTCGGGTAAGTTCCGACCCGCACGAAAGGCGTAACGATTTGGGCACTGTCTCAACGAGAGACTCGGTGAAATCATAGTACCTGTGAAGATGCAGGTTACCCGCGACAGGACGGAAAGACCCCGTGGAGCTTTACTGTAGCCTGATATTGAAATTCGGCACAGCTTGTACAGGATAGGTAGGAGCCTTTGAAACGTGAGCGCTAGCTTACGTGGAGGCGCTGGTGGGATACTACCCTAGCTGTGTTGGCTTTCTAACCCGCACCACTTATCGTGGTGGGAGACAGTGTCAGGCGGGCAGTTTGACTGGGGCGGTCGCCTCCTAAAAGGTAACGGAGGCGCTCAAAGGTTCCCTCAGAATGGTTGGAAATCATTCATAGAGTGTAAAGGCATAAGGGAGCTTGACTGCGAGACCTACAAGTCGAGCAGGGTCGAAAGACGGACTTAGTGATCCGGTGGTTCCGCATGGAAGGGCCATCGCTCAACGGATAAAAGCTACCCCGGGGATAACAGGCTTATCTCCCCCAAGAGTTCACATCGACGGGGAGGTTTGGCACCTCGATGTCGGCTCATCGCATCCTGGGGCTGTAGTCGGTCCCAAGGGTTGGGCTGTTCGCCCATTAAAGCGGTACGCGAGCTGGGTTCAGAACGTCGTGAGACAGTTCGGTCCCTATCCGTCGTGGGCGTAGGAAATTTGAGAGGAGCTGTCCTTAGTACGAGAGGACCGGGATGGACATACCTCTGGTGTACCAGTTGTCGTGCCAACGGCATAGCTGGGTAGCTATGTGTGGACGGGATAAGTGCTGAAAGCATCTAAGCATGAAGCCCCCCTCAAGATGAGATTTCCCAACTTCGGTTATAAGATCCCTCAAAGATGATGAGGTTAATAGGTTCGAGGTGGAAGCATGGTGACATGTGGAGCTGACGAATACTAATCGATCGAAGACTTAATCAAATTAAATGTTTTGCGAAGCAAAATCACTTTTACTTACTATCTAGTTTTGAATGTATAATCTACATTCATATGTCTGGTGACTATAGCAAGGAGGTCACACCTGTTCCCATGCCGAACACAGAAGTTAAGCTCCTTAGCGTCGATGGTAGTCGAACTTACGTTCCGCTAGAGTAGAACGTTGCCAGGCAAATCGAGACTGAAAGGTCTCTTTTTTATGTCTAAAATTACATAGTAAAAAGTAAACACGAAGAATGTATACTTTTGATTGTTTAAGTATGTACAATTTCAATATTGTGTTTATATAATTCTAAAATGATATCATTCAATACGAAGTATTGTATAAATAGAGAACAGCAGTAAGATATTTTCTAATTGAAAATTGTCTTACTGCTGTTTTTTAAGGGATTTATGTCCCAGCCTGTAATTTATCTTAAATTGAAATACAAAAAGGCAATTAATTATTATACAATAGGCAAGCTATTGTATAAGTAACACTAACTTTTATCAAAGAAGTGTTACTTTATAATTAATGATTTTATTAGAGCATCTACATGTGGTTTTAAGTCATCATCATCTATACCGCCAAATCCTAATATAAATTTAGGTGTTTTTTTATAGTCTTGTTCATCATCAAAATTATAAACTTGTAATTTTAACTTCATTTTATTAGCTCTATTGAGACACTCTTGCAATGTTAATCCATTCTTTACAGTAATTGTAAAATGCATACCTGTTTCAGCACCTTGGATATCAAGTTGATTATTGTATGGTTTCAATCTCTTTAAAATATATGTCAGTTTTCTACGATAAATTCTTCTCATTTTATTTAAATGTCTTTCAAAACTACCGGTAGATATGAACGTTGCTATAAGGTCTTGCATATGAACTGGTACAGTATTACCTTCGATGTGATTTTGGGAGTGATATTTTTTCATTATAGAAAATGGTAGAACCATATAAGCAACACGGCAACTAGGAAAAATAGACTTTGAAAATGTACTGATATAAATTACTTTTTCTCCTCTTGAATATAGACCTTGAATCGCTGGAATAGGTTTACCGAAATATCTAAATTCAGAATCATAATCGTCTTCTATAATAAACCGTTCTTCTTTTTCTTGAGCCCATTGAATTAATTGAGTACGTTTTTTTAAATCCATCACATATCCAGTTGGAAATTGGTGGGAAGGAGTTATATATACTATATTTTTTTTGGATTTTATTACTTCATCGACATTTATTCCATTATGTTCAACTTCAATTTGTTCATATTCAACTTGCTTTTTATCTAAAATATTTTTGATTGGTGGATAACTTGGTTTTTCAATAATAAACGTAGAAGTAAAAAGTAAATCGACTAGTTGGTTTACTAATTGTTCGGTAGATGAACCAATTATAATTTGACTAGGATCACAAATTACACCTCGATTAGTAAATAAATAAAAAGCCAGTTGAAACCGTAAGTGTAATTCTCCCTGAAAGTGACCTCTAAGTAAATTGTTTAAATGATTTGTATCAAAAAGATCTTTTGAATACTTTCTGAAAAGTTCTATAGGGAAGTGTTTCGTGTCTATTTCATCCAAATTAAAAGCATAATCATAAGCTTCATCACTAGTTTTTGGTTTATATGTATCATTTAAAAGAGAAGGGATAGGTTGAGTATTCAAAATTGTTAAAGATTCAATTTCAGATACAAAATAACCGGAACGTGGTCTTGAATAAATGTAACCTTCGTCTAATAGAAGTTGATACGCATGCTCTACAGTTGTTTGGCTAATAGATAAATGCTTGCTTAGTTGTCTCTTAGAATAAAATTTATCACCTTCTTTAAATTGGCCTTCTATTATTTGTTTTTTTAATTTTTCATAAAGTTGATGGTATAAAGTGTTTTTCAATTTTAAAACTGACCCCCTAATTTTATGTTATATTGTACCTTTTTAAATATCAGTTTATACATTACAATGAATTTAATCAACTTGAAAAGGGGTTTTATATATAATGAGTAAAATTATTGGATCAGACAGAGTCAAAAGAGGTATGGCAGAAATGCAAAAAGGCGGCGTTATTATGGACGTTGTCAATGCTGAACAAGCAAGAATAGCAGAAGAAGCTGGCGCAGTAGCAGTAATGGCATTAGAACGTGTACCTTCTGATATCAGAGCAGCAGGTGGTGTTGCACGTATGGCAAATCCTAAAATTGTAGAAGAAGTTATGAATGCTGTTTCTATTCCAGTTATGGCAAAAGCACGTATTGGTCATATCACTGAAGCAAGAGTATTAGAAGCAATGGGTGTAGACTACATTGATGAATCAGAAGTATTAACACCAGCAGATGAGGAATATCACTTAAGAAAAGATCAATTTACAGTACCATTTGTATGTGGTTGCCGTAATTTAGGTGAGGCAGCACGTAGAATTGGTGAAGGTGCTGCTATGTTACGTACTAAAGGTGAACCTGGTACAGGTAATATTGTAGAAGCTGTAAGACATATGAGACAAGTTAATTCAGAAGTTAGTCGATTGACTGTAATGAATGATGATGAAATTATGACTTTCGCGAAAGATATCGGTGCACCATATGAAATTTTAAAACAAATTAAAGACAATGGTCGTTTACCAGTAGTTAACTTTGCTGCAGGTGGTGTTGCAACTCCTCAAGATGCTGCCTTAATGATGGAATTAGGAGCTGACGGCGTATTCGTTGGATCAGGTATTTTCAAATCAGAAGACCCAGAGAAATTTGCTAAGGCAATTGTTCAAGCAACAACACATTATCAAGATTATGAATTAATTGGAAGATTAGCAAGTGAATTAGGCACTGCTATGAAAGGTTTAGATATTAACCAATTATCATTAGAAGAACGTATGCAAGAGCGTGGTTGGTAAGATATGAAAATAGGTGTGTTAGCACTACAAGGTGCAGTTCGTGAACATATTCGACATATTGAATTGAGTGGTCATGAAGGTGTGGCAGTAAAAAAAGTAGAACAATTACAAGACATTGACGGTTTGATATTGCCTGGTGGTGAATCAACTACATTGCGTCGCTTAATGAATTTATATGGTTTTAAAGAGGCGTTACAAAATTCTTCATTGCCGATGTTTGGCACATGTGCAGGTTTAATTGTACTTGCTCAAGATATTATCGATGAAGATGGATATCTTAATAAGTTGAATATTACTGTTCAACGAAATTCATTTGGTAGACAAGTTGACAGTTTTGAAACAGAATTAAATATTAAAGGTATTGCTACTGATATTGAGGGTGTTTTTATAAGAGCACCTCATATTGAAAAAGTAGGGCAAGATGTGGATATCTTATGTGAAGTTAATGATAAAATTGTCGCTGTTCAACAAGGCAAATATTTAGGTGTCTCATTCCATCCTGAATTAACTGATGACTATAGAGTAACTGCTTACTTTATTGATCAAATTGTAGGTAAAAAGTAGTTCTATATCAACTATACAGTTTTTAAAGTAACTATACATTGAATTAACTTTGTAAGATAAAATCCCCTTCAAAGCATATTTGGAGGGGGTTTCTATAGTATTTTAAAATATAAAAGTATAAAAATATCCCTTCAAAGTAATGACTTAAAAGAGTCTACTTCGAAGGGATAAATTATTTAAAGTTGATTTAGTTATTAAATAAAGAATCCAGCAATAGCAGCTGAGATGAATGATACAAGTGTGGCACCGAATAATAGTTTTAATCCGAAGCGGGCAACTGTATCACCTTTTTTATCATTAAGTGACTTAATAGCACCTGAAATAATACCAATAGAACTAAAGTTTGCAAATGATACTAAGAATACTGAAGTAACACCTTTGGCATGTTCAGATAAATCACCAAGTTTTCCTAGTGCTTGCATTGCAACGAATTCATTTGATAATAATTTTGTTGCCATAACTGATCCAGCTTGTACAGCATCTTGCCATGGTACACCTACCAAGAATGCAAATGGTGCAAATACAAATCCAATTAATGTTTGGAAATCCCATGAAATTGCGCCACCAGATACAGCACTAAAGATATTACTTACAATACCATTTAATAATGCAATGATTGCAATGTATCCGATTAACATTGCGCCTACAATGACAGCTACTTTAAATCCATCTAAAATATATTCTCCTAGCATTTCGAAGAATGATTGTTGTCTTTCTTCAGTTTCTTCAACTAATAATTTGTCATCTTCTTCATTAACTTTATAAGGATTAATAATTGAAGCGATGATGAAACCACCAAATAAGTTTAAGACAACAGCCGTTACAACATATTTAGGTTCAATTAAGGTAAAGTATGCACCAATAATTGAAGCTGATACCGTTGACATTGCTGAAGCTGTTAATGTATAAAGACGTTGCTTAGGTATGTATGGCAATTGTTTTTTAATTGAAATAAATACTTCAGATTGTCCCAAAATGGCTGCCGCAACAGCATTATATGATTCCAAACGACCCATACCATTAATTTTAGAAATCAAGAAACCTAAAACGTTAATGATTAAAGGTAAAATCTTTGTGTATTGTAAGATACCAATAATCGCTGAAATAAATACGATAGGTAATAATACACTAAAGAAGAATGGAGGTTGTTTAGGGTTGATATATTGAATACCACCAAAAACAAAGTTAACACCGTCTGCTGCTTTTAATAATAAGTAATTAAAACCATTTGATATACCACCAATAACTGTGATACCCATTGTAGTTTTAAGTAAAATAAAGGCAAAGACAAGTTGAATAGCAAGCAAAATTCCTACATATTGCCAGCGTATATTTTTCTTGTCTGAGCTAAATAAAAACGCAAGTGCTAAAAAGAAGATAATTCCGATAATCCCAATTAGAATATGCATATATTTTTTCATTCCTTTAGTTTTTTCTACAATCTATCATACAATAAAATGGAAGGGCTAACATCATAAATTTTTGAAAATATAAAAACAAATTAATTGAAAAAGGTCAAAATAGGTCATATAATATAGTCAAAGAAGGTCAAAAAGGGGTGATATTTATGCACAATATGTCGGACATCATAGAACAATACATCAAACGATTATTTGAAGAGTCAAATGAAGATGTAGTTGAAATTCAAAGAGCGAACATTGCGCAGCGATTTGATTGCGTACCTTCACAATTGAACTATGTTATCAAAACTCGATTTACTAATGAACATGGTTATGAGATTGAAAGTAAACGTGGTGGCGGTGGATACATTCGCATCACTAAAATCGAAAACAAAGATGCAACAGGTTATATTAATCATTTGCTTCAGTTGATAGGACCTTCTATTTCTCAACAACAAGCTTATTATATTATTGATGGGCTTTTAGATAAATTACTAATAAATGAGCGAGAAGCTAAAATGATTCAAGCAGTAATTGATAGGGAAACACTGTCAATGGATATGGTTTCTAGAGACATTATTAGAGCAAATATTTTAAAACGATTGTTACCAGTTATAAACTATTACTAAATGAAATGAGGTGTTGAAGTGCTCTGTGAAAATTGTCAACTTAATGAAGCGGAATTAAAAATCAAAGTTACAAGTAAAAATAAAACAGAAGAAAAAATGGTGTGTCAAACTTGTGCAGAAGGTCATTATCCATGGAATCAAGCGTATGAACAACCTGATTATCAAGAACACCAAGATGATATCGAAGAAGCATTTGTTGTTAAACAAATTTTACAACATTTAGCGACAAAGCATGGTATTAATTTTCAGGATGTGGCATTTAAAGAAGAAAAGCGTTGTCCTACATGTGATATGACATTAAAAGATATCGCACATGTGGGTAAATTCGGTTGTGCTAACTGTTACGCGACATTTAAAGATGACATTATTGATATCGTCCGCAGAGTTCAAGGTGGACAATTTGAACACGTAGGAAAGACACCACATTCTTCACATAAAAAAATTGCATTAAAAAAGAAAATTGAAGAGAAAAATAATTATTTAAAGCAACTTATAGAAGTGCAAGACTTTGAGCAAGCGGCTATTGTCAGAGATGAAATAAAAGCGCTAAAGTCTGAAGGTGAGGTGCAACATGATGACGCATAACATTCACGATAATATCAGCGAATGGATGAAAAACGATAAAGAAGCGCCGATTGTGATGTCTTCACGAATACGATTAGCGCGCAATTTAGAAAATCATGTGCATCCGTTAATGTATGCTTCTGAAAATGATGGCTTTAGGGTAATAAATGAAGTACAAGATGCTTTACCACATTTTCAATTAATGCGACTAGATCAAATGGATCAGCAAAGTAAAATGAAGATGGTCGCTAAACATTTAATTAGCCCAGAATTAATAAAACAACCTGCAGCAGCAGTATTAGTAAATAATGATGAGTCTTTAAGTGTAATGATAAATGAAGAAGATCATATTCGTATTCAAGCAATGGGTACTAATACGACATTGCAATCGTTATATGATCAGGCTTCAGCAATTGATGATGAATTAGATCGTAACCTTGATATTAGTTATGATGAAAAACTTGGATATTTAACTACATGTCCTACAAATATAGGTACTGGGATGCGAGCAAGTGTGATGCTACATTTACCTGGTTTATCTATTATGAAAAGAATGACTCGAATTGCTCAAACAATTAATAGGTTCGGATATACCATTAGAGGTATATATGGTGAAGGGTCACAAGTTTATGGACACACTTATCAGGTTTCTAATCAACTTACACTTGGTAAATCAGAACTAGAAATTATTGAAACATTAACTGAAGTTGTTAACCAAATTATTCATGAAGAAAAACAGATAAGACAAAAATTAGACACTTATAATCAATTAGAAACTCAAGACCGTGTTTTTCGCTCGCTAGGCATTTTACAAAATTGTAGAATGATAACTATGGAAGAGGCTTCTTATAGATTAAGCGAAGTTAAACTTGGTATAGATTTAGATTATATTAAATTACAAAACTTTAAATTTAATGAATTAATGGTTGGTATACAATCACCATTTTTATTAGATGAAGAGGATGACAAATTTGTGAAAGAAAAACGAGCAGATATACTAAGAGAACACATAAAGTAGGAGGTCATTATATATGTTATTTGGTAGATTAACTGAACGTGCGCAGCGAGTGTTAGCACATGCTCAAGAAGAAGCAATTCGTTTAAATCATTCAAACATAGGTACAGAACATTTATTATTAGGTTTAATGAAAGAACCCGAAGGAATTGCTGCAAAAGTATTAGAAAGTTTTAACATTACTGAAGATAAAGTAGTTGAAGAAGTTGAAAAGTTAATTGGACATGGTCAAGATCATGTTGGAACTTTGCATTACACACCTAGAGCTAAAAAAGTAATTGAATTGTCTATGGATGAGGCTAGAAAGTTACATCATAATTTTGTCGGAACAGAACATATTTTATTAGGTTTAATCCGTGAAAATGAAGGTGTTGCTGCAAGAGTATTTGCAAATCTTGATTTAAATATTACAAAAGCACGTGCACAAGTTGTAAAAGCTTTAGGAAATCCGGAAATGAGTAATAAAAATGCACAAGCAACTAAAGCTAATAGCACGCCTACATTAGATAGTTTAGCGCGTGATTTAACTGTCATTGCTAAAGATGGTACATTAGATCCTGTTATTGGACGCGATAAAGAAATTACACGTGTTATCGAAGTGTTAAGTAGACGTACTAAAAACAATCCAGTACTTATTGGAGAACCAGGCGTTGGTAAAACTGCTATCGCAGAAGGATTGGCGCAAGCAATTGTGAATAACGAAGTTCCTGAGACATTAAAAGATAAAAGAGTTATGTCATTAGATATGGGAACAGTTGTTGCAGGTACAAAATATCGTGGTGAGTTTGAAGAACGTTTAAAAAAAGTTATGGAAGAAATTCAACAAGCAGGTAATGTAATTCTGTTTATTGATGAATTGCATACTTTAGTTGGTGCTGGTGGTGCAGAAGGTGCAATAGATGCATCTAACATTCTAAAACCAGCATTAGCACGTGGTGAATTGCAATGTATTGGTGCTACAACTTTAGATGAATATCGTAAAAACATTGAAAAAGATGCAGCCTTAGAACGTCGATTCCAACCAGTACAAGTTGATGAACCTTCAGTTGTTGATACAGTAGCTATTTTAAAAGGTTTAAGAGACCGATATGAAGCACATCATCGTATCAATATTTCAGATGAAGCTATCGAAGCGGCCGTTAAATTAAGTAATAGATATGTTTCTGATCGCTTCCTACCAGACAAAGCAATTGATTTAATTGATGAAGCAAGCTCTAAAGTTAGGCTTAAAAGTCACACGACTCCTAACAATTTAAAAGAAATTGAACAAGAAATTGAAAAAGTCAAAAATGAAAAAGATGCAGCAGTACATGCGCAAGAGTTTGAAAATGCTGCTAATTTACGTGATAAACAAACAAAACTTGAGAAACAATATGAAGAAGCTAAAAATGAATGGAAAAATGCGCAAAATGGCATGTCAACGTCTTTATCAGAAGAAGATATTGCTGAAGTCATTGCAGGATGGACAGGTATCCCATTGACTAAAATCAATGAAACAGAATCTGAAAAACTTCTTAGTCTTGAAGATACGTTACATGAGAGAGTTATTGGTCAAAAAGATGCGGTTAATTCTATTAGTAAGGCAGTTAGACGTGCACGTGCAGGATTGAAAGATCCGAAACGTCCAATTGGTAGTTTTATTTTCCTTGGTCCAACTGGTGTTGGTAAAACAGAATTAGCTAGAGCTTTAGCGGAATCAATGTTTGGTGATGATGATGCAATGATTCGTGTTGACATGAGTGAATTTATGGAAAAACACGCTGTGAGTCGTTTAGTCGGTGCACCTCCAGGATATGTAGGACATGATGATGGTGGACAGTTAACTGAAAAAGTTAGACGTAAACCATATTCTGTAATCTTATTCGATGAAATTGAAAAAGCACATCCTGATGTATTTAATATTTTATTACAAGTTCTTGATGATGGGCATTTAACAGATACGAAAGGTCGTACAGTTGATTTTAGAAACACGATTATAATTATGACTTCAAATGTTGGTGCTCAAGAATTACAAGATCAACGCTTTGCAGGATTCGGTGGATCAAGTGATGGACAAGACTATGAAACTATTCGTAAAACAATGTTGAAAGAATTGAAAAACTCATTCCGCCCAGAATTTTTAAACCGTGTTGATGATATTATTGTATTCCACAAATTAACAAAAGAAGAACTAAAAGAAATCGTTACAATGATGGTTAATAAATTAACTAATCGTTTGTCAGAACAAAATATTAATATTGTAGTTACAGATAAAGCAAAAGATAAAATCGCTGAAGAAGGATATGATCCTGAATATGGTGCAAGACCATTGATTAGAGCAATTCAAAAAACTATCGAAGATAATTTAAGTGAATTGATTTTAGATGGCAATAAAATTGAAGGTAAAAAAGTTACGGTGGACCATGATGGAAAAAAATTCAAATACGACATCGGTGAAGAATCTTCTGAAACTATAGAAACTTCAAAAGCATAATAATAAAGACAGCCTGAAACATTAATTTGTTTTGGACTGTCTTTTTCTATGCAGGTTAATTAAATAACTATATTCATTGAGTTAGAATAGTGTTTGAAGTTAGGAAATTCTATTGATGCTTGTTGATTTATGTATTATAAACTGAACTATGCAATATAGTTAAAACTTATGGGTTATAAAAAAATGGCTATTTGATGTAACATTAAGACATATCAAATAAAAATGATTTTCTACAATATTGTGACAAGTTGAGTTGAATTAATTTAATAAGAAAGTATTAAGATTTTAGGTTAGAAAGTCAACTTCTATCAACATTATACAAGTTTATTTTATAATATTCGTAAAAAATAAAACTAATAAAACAGTTTGCCTTAGTACTCATGTTAAAATACAAACAAATGTAACTCACATTTAATTTGTCATAATGAGGTTGTGCGTTTAAAATAGATTTGTTCAAAGGAAAGTGGAGGTGCAATTTTGGCCAAGAAAAAAGTGGTTTTTGAATGTATGGCTTGTGGTTATCAATCTCCTAAATGGATGGGAAAATGTCCCAATTGTGGTGCTTGGAATCAAATGGAGGAAATTGTTGAAAAAGCTGCCAATCCAAAGCATGGAGTAAAAACAAAAGAATTAGCTGGTAAAGTACAAAAATTAAATAGCATTAAACATGAAACGACACCGAGAGTGTTGACGGATTCTGCAGAATTCAACCGCGTATTAGGTGGCGGTATTGTTAGCGGATCACTTGTCTTGATAGGTGGAGATCCAGGTATTGGTAAGTCAACGTTACTGTTACAAATTTGTGCTTCTTTATCACAAAAGAAAAAAGTGTTATATATTACGGGGGAAGAATCCCTTAATCAAACGAAACTTCGAGCAGAGCGTTTAGATGAAGACTCTAGTGAATTGCAAGTATTAGCAGAAACAGATTTAGAAGTTATTTATCAAACAGTTAAAGAGGAACAACCAGACTTGCTAGTAGTTGATTCTATACAAACGATTTATCATCCCGAAATTAGTTCGGCACCGGGTTCTGTTTCACAAGTTCGTGAAAGTACACAAAGTTTAATGAACATTGCAAAACAAATGAATATTGCAACTTTTATTGTTGGACATGTAACGAAAGAAGGTCAAATTGCAGGACCTAGATTACTTGAACATATGGTAGATACAGTACTTTATTTTGAAGGTGATGAACATCATGCATATCGAATTTTACGTGCTGTTAAAAACCGTTTTGGTTCTACAAATGAAATGGGTATTTTTGAAATGAAACAAAGTGGATTAAAAGGTGTTAATAATCCGTCTGAAATGTTTTTAGAAGAACGTTCTACAAATGTTCCTGGGTCAACAATTGTTGCAACGATGGAAGGTACCAGACCGCTTTTAATAGAAGTACAAGCACTTGTAACACCGACAACATTTAATAATCCAAGAAGAATGGCAACGGGAATTGATCATAATCGACTTAGCTTACTAATGGCTGTTTTAGAAAAGAAAGAAAATTATCTATTACAGCAACAAGATGCTTATATCAAAGTCGCAGGTGGTGTGAAATTAACAGAGCCAGCTGTTGATTTAAGTGTAATTGTAGCTACCGCATCAAGCTTTAAAGATAAAGCAGTTGATGGTTTAGATTGTTACATTGGAGAAGTTGGTTTAACGGGTGAGGTACGTCGAGTATCTCGAATAGAACAACGTGTACAAGAAGCCGCAAAGTTAGGATTCAAACGTGCAATTATTCCGAAAAATAATATTGGTGGATGGACATATCCAGAAGGGATTCAAGTCATTGGCGTAACTTCTGTACATGAAGCTCTTTCATTCGCTCTTCATTCATAAAACATCTAGAAAGGAGGACATTGTGTGAATATCGTTAAACTAATTGTAATTATTATTTACTTAATTATTGGGAGTGCATTAGGAATTATCGTTATTCCTGAAATTGCCAATGATCTTGGTTTGCAAGACTCAAATTTATTAAAAAATCACTATGTTGATGGGATAATTGGAAGTATTTTTATTTTCTTAGTCTTGGGCATATTTATTAGACGATTTGCGAATGCTATAAGAGGTTTAGAACATTTTATAATGCGTAGAAGCGCTGTTGAAATATTATTTGCTACGATAGGCTTAATCATTGGATTGCTGATATCTGTCATGGTTTCATTTATATTAGAATCAATTGGTAATTCTATTTTCAATCATTTCATTCCAGTTATAATTACAATATTATTATGCTATTTTGGTTTTCAATTCGGACTTAAAAAACGAGATGAAATGTTAATGTTTTTACCTGAAAATATCGCACGTTCTATGTCTCAACACACTAAAAGTGCAACACCAAAAATTATCGACACAAGCGCAATTATTGACGGACGAATTTTAGAGGTTATTCGTTGCGGTTTTATCGATGGCAATATTTTAATTCCACAAGGTGTGATTAATGAATTGCAAATTGTTGCAGATTCGAATGACAGTGTAAAACGAGAAAAAGGTAAAAGAGGGTTGGACATATTGAATGAATTGTATGACTTGGATTATCCAACAAAAGTTATACATCCAACTAAATCACATAGTGACATCGACACGATGTTATTAAAATTGGCAAAGCAATATCATGCAAGCATTATTACAACAGATTTTAATTTGAATAAAGTTTGTCATGTACATGGCATAAAAGCATTAAATGTTAATGATCTATCAGAAGCAATTAAACCAAATGTACATCAAGGAGATCAGCTACATATTTTATTAACAAAGATGGGCAAAGAGCCTGGTCAAGCTGTTGGATATTTGGATGATGGTACGATGGTTGTTGTTGATAATGCTAAAAATCTAATTGGAAGTCACGTTCATTTAGAAGTAGTAAGTCTTTTGCAAACATCTTCAGGAAGAATTGTATTTGCTAAAAAATTAGATGATACAGTCACTTTATAATAGGTTATTGTCAATTATATATAAATAACCTTAAAGCAAATGAATTATCAAACTTTATAAATAATGCTAAAATATCACTGGAAAACATCATTTGGTGATATGGTTGTTTAAAAAATATTAAAGTTATTCTTATAGAAATTAAGACAGTGAATAGCAAAATCAATGATGACATGATTTAATAATTTAGTCTTGAATTGATTATGCAGTGCAGTCGTACATTTTAAGATAATTAAAATGTATAAGCATAGCAGTCTTGTTTCTTAAGAATAGCTTTTTTAAAGTGTTGAAAAGCAACAACAATCTATTTAAAATTTAAGCATATTACCTAGGAAATTATGTTATGATATAACAATGAAATTATTTTAAAAGTCGTGTTAAAAAGCGTGGTTTCAAATTTTAACAATAA
Source organism: Staphylococcus roterodami (assembly GCA_022493055.1). NCBI lineage: Bacteria > Bacillati > Bacillota > Bacilli > Caryophanales > Staphylococcaceae > Staphylococcus > Staphylococcus roterodami. The sequence continues at coordinate 540,571 of CP092781.1, forward strand.
GACTAAAAGCACATTTGTTATTACGGTCGAAGCTAACAAATGAACAACTTAAATGCATGATAATGAATATATAGGAGTGAATATAATGAGTGACCGCATAAGAGTAAGATATGCACCAAGTCCAACTGGATACCTTCATATTGGTAACGCAAGAACTGCGTTATTTAATTACTTGTTTGCAAAACATTACAATGGAGATTTCGTCATCCGCATTGAAGATACGGATAAAAAACGTAACCTTGAAGATGGTGAAACATCCCAATTTGATAATTTAAAATGGTTAGGTTTAGATTGGGATGAGTCAGTAGATAAAGACAAAGGATTCGGACCATACCGACAATCTGAGCGTCAACATATCTATCAACCACTAATAGATCAATTATTAGCGGAAGACAAAGCTTATAAATGCTATATGACTGAAGAAGAATTGGAAGCGGAACGCGAAGCTCAAATTGCACGTGGTGAAATGCCTCGCTATGGTGGTCAACATGCGCATTTGACTGAAGAACAACGCCAACAATTTGAAGCTGAAGGACGTCAGCCATCAATTCGTTTCCGAGTACCTCAAAATCAAACATACGCATTTGATGATATGGTAAAAGGAAATATCTCATTTGATTCAAATGGTATTGGAGATTGGGTAATCGTTAAAAAAGACGGTATTCCAACATATAACTTTGCAGTAGCTATTGATGATCACTATATGGAAATTTCAGATGTTATTCGTGGTGATGATCATATTTCAAATACGCCTAAACAAATCATGATTTATGAAGCATTTGGCTGGGAACCACCTCGTTTTGGTCATATGTCACTAATTGTAAATGAAGAACGTAAAAAGTTAAGTAAGCGTGATGGACAAATCTTACAATTTATTGAGCAATATCGTGATTTAGGATACTTACCAGAAGCGTTGTTCAATTTTATTGCGTTATTAGGATGGTCTCCTGAAGGTGAAGAAGAAATCTTTTCAAAAGATGAATTCATCAAAATTTTTGATGAAAAGCGTTTATCAAAATCACCAGCATTTTTCGATAAGCAAAAATTAGCGTGGGTTAATAACCAATATATGAAGCAAAAAGATACTGAAACAGTATTCCAATTAGCATTACCACATTTAGTTAAAGCAAATTTAATACCTGAGAATGCGTCTGAAGAAGATTTGGAATGGGGACGTAAACTTATCGGACTTTATCAAAAAGAAATGAGTTATGCAGGAGAAATTGTGCCTTTATCAGAAATGTTCTTTAAAGAAATGCCAGCTTTAGGTGAAGAAGAGCAACAAGTGATTGATGGTGAACAAGTGCCAGAATTAATGACTCATTTATATAGTAAACTAGAAGCGCTTGAAACATTTGAGTCAGCAGAAATTAAAAAGACAATTAAAGAAGTACAAAAAGAAACAGGTATCAAAGGCAAACAATTATTTATGCCAATTCGAGTTGCTGTAACAGGTCAAATGCATGGGCCTGAATTACCAAATACTATTGAAGTGCTTGGTAAAGATAAAGTGTTAAGTCGTCTAAAACAGTACATTTAATCATTAACTTAAATTATTGAAGCATATACTTGAATTTTAAGACATAAGCGCCTATGATAAAGTTGTATTATCAAATTAAAATATAACGAATTAAATTTTATAAAGTCGAAGGATTAGTAATTAAATTTATACGATTCAGAGAGTGTACGGTTGCTGTAAGTACAACGTAAAAATTAATGAATGCACCTTCGTATATTTAATTAAATATATAACGAGAGTAGTAGGTATTAAAAAGAGGTCGTTCGCAAACATTGCAACAATGATAATCTTTTGAGATGCCCTATACTGAATTCAGAGTGGAACCGTGCGGAAGCGCCTCTAACATTAAAAATTAAATGTTAGTGGTGCTTTTTTACATTAAATTAAGGGTACTTCAGTTATATATTTATGTAGTTCAATCGTTGAGGAGGAAATGATCTTGTTAAAAAGAATGAGAGACGACATAAAAATGGTATTTGAGCAGGATCCAGCGGCACGTTCAACATTAGAAATTATTACAACATATGCCGGGTTACATGCAGTATGGAGTCATTTGATTGCACATAAATTATACAATCAAAAAAAATATGTTGCAGCACGCGCAATATCTCAAATTTCAAGATTTTTTACAGGTATAGAAATTCATCCAGGTGCTAAAATTGGTAAGCGTCTATTTATTGACCACGGTATGGGTGTAGTGATTGGTGAAACATGCACAATCGGTGATAATGTGACAATTTATCAAGGAGTTACACTTGGGGGTACAGGGAAAGAAAAAGGGAAAAGACATCCGGATATCGGAGATAATGTTTTAATCGCAGCAGGTGCTAAAGTTTTAGGTAATATAAAAATAAATTCAAATGTAAATATTGGAGCAAATTCAGTTGTTTTACAATCGGTACCAAGTTATTCAACAGTCGTTGGCATACCAGGGCATATTGTTAAACAAGATGGTGTCAGAGTTGGCAAAACATTCGACCACCGTAACCTACCAGATCCAATTTATGAACAAATTAAGCATTTAGAACGACAACTTGAAAAGACTAGGAATGGAGAGATTCAAGATGATTACATTATATAATACACTTACTCGTCAAAAAGAAGTGTTCAAACCAATAGAACCAGGGAAGGTAAAAATGTATGTATGTGGACCAACCGTATATAACTATATCCACATAGGTAATGCGAGACCGGCTATTAACTATGACGTAGTAAGACGTTACTTTGAATATCAAGGTTATGATGTAGAATATGTGTCTAACTTTACTGATGTAGACGATAAATTAATTAAACGTTCTCAAGAATTAAATCAATCAGTTCCAGAAATAGCAGAAAAATATATTGCAGCATTTCACGAAGATGTAGGTGCTTTAAATGTGAAGAAAGCAACATCAAATCCACGCGTGATGGATCACATGGATGATATTATCAAGTTTATTAAAGAACTAGTTGATCAAGGATATGCATATGAAAGCGGTGGCGATGTTTACTTTAGAACACGTAAATTTGATGGCTATGGCAAATTAAGTCATCAATCAATTGATGATTTAAAAGTTGGTGCGCGTATAGATGCAGGTGAACATAAGGAAGATGCATTGGACTTTACCTTATGGAAAAAAGCAAAACCAGGTGAAATAAGCTGGGATAGCCCATTCGGTGAAGGGCGTCCAGGCTGGCATATTGAATGTTCAGTTATGGCATTTCATGAACTAGGTGCAACGATAGATATTCATGCAGGTGGTTCGGATTTACAGTTTCCACATCATGAAAATGAAATTGCGCAATCAGAAGCACATAATCATGCACCGTTTGCTAATTATTGGATGCATAATGGTTTTATAAATATTGATAATGAAAAAATGAGTAAATCATTAGGTAACTTTATTTTAGTACACGACATTATTAAAGAAGTAGATCCTGATGTACTAAGATTCTTTATGATAAGTGTACATTATAGAAGTCCGATTAATTACAATTTAGAATTAGTAGAATCAGCTCGTAGCGGACTTGAACGTATTCGTAATAGTTATCAGTTAATCGAAGAGCGTGCCGAAATTGCTACTAATATTGAAAATCAACAGTCATATATTGAACAAATTGATATAATTTTAAATCGTTTTGAAACAGTTATGAATGATGATTTTAATACAGCTAACGCAATTACAGCATGGTATGATTTAGCAAAATTAGCTAATAAATATGTGCTTGAGAATACGACTTCCACAGCAGTCATTAATAAATTCAAAGCGGTGTATCAAACTTTTAGTGATGTGTTAGGTGTGCCATTAAAATCTAAAAATGCCGATGAATTATTAGATGAAGATGTTGAAAAATTAATCGAAGAACGTAATGAAGCTAGAAAAAACAAAGATTTTGCAAGAGCTGATGAGATTAGAGATATGTTGAAAGAACAAAATATTATTTTAGAAGACACACCTCAAGGAGTTAGATTTAAACGTGGATAACCAACAAGATTATCAAATAAAGTTATTAAATCCATTAACTCTAGCATACATGGGGGACGCAGTTTTAGATCAATATGTACGTAATTATATTGTTATGAAGCTTAAAAGTAAGCCGAATAAATTACATCAAATGTCAAAAAAATATGTATCTGCAAAAAGCCAAGCTCAGACGCTAGAATATCTAATTGAACATGAATGGTTTACAGAAGAAGAAATGGCGATTTTGAAGCGAGGACGTAATGCGAAAAGTCATACTAAAGCAAAAAATACCGATATTCAAACTTATCGTAAAAGTTCTGCATTGGAAGCTGTTATCGGGTTTCTTTATTTGGATAAGAGAGAAGAACGATTAGAGGTATTATTAAATAAAATTATAACCATAGTTAATGAAAGGTAGTGGCGACATGGAAGATACAGTTATTGTTGGTAGGCATGCTGTTAGAGAAGCAATTATTACAGGACACCCTATAAATAAAATATTGATTCAAGAAGGTATAAAAAAACAACAAATCAATGAAATTTTAAAAAATGCTAAAGATCAAAAAATCATTGTCCAAACAGTACCAAAATCTAAATTAGATTTTTTAGCAAATGCACCTCATCAGGGTGTGGCAGCGCTCATTGCACCATACGAATATGCAGATTTCGGACAATTTTTAAAACAGCAAAAAGAGAAAGATGGTTTATCGACAGTACTTATATTAGACGGGTTAGAAGATCCGCACAATTTAGGGTCAATTTTAAGAACTGCAGATGCAACGGGTGTTGATGGTGTGATTATTCCTAAACGACGATCAGTTACTTTGACACAAACGGTTGCTAAAGCTTCAACTGGTGCGATAGAACATATCCCTGTAATAAGGGTAACTAATTTAGCTAAGACAATAGATGAACTTAAAGATAATGGTTTTTGGGTAGCGGGTACAGAAGCAAATAATGCTACAGACTATAGAAATCTTGAAGCGGATATGTCATTAGCAATTGTCATTGGTAGCGAAGGTCAAGGTATGAGTCGCTTAGTAAGTGACAAATGCGACTTCTACATTAAAATACCAATGGTAGGGCATGTGAACAGCCTAAATGCATCAGTTGCTGCAAGTTTAATGATGTACGAAGTATTTCGTAAAAGACATGACGTTGGAGAAATATAATGAAGGAACGTTACTTAATCATTGATGGATATAATATGATTGGTCAATCACCAACATTGAGCGCCATTGCGAAAGAAAATTTGGAAGAAGCACGGTTACAATTAATTGATGCAATTGCAAACTATAATGCAGTTATTTCAGATGAAATTATTTGTGTTTTCGATGCTTACGAGCAATCTGGTATCGAGAGAGAGTATATGTACCACGGTGTTAAAACGATTTTTACCAAAGAGAAAGAGACTGCAGATAGTTTTATTGAACGATTTGTGTATGAGCTCTACGACAAACATACAAAACACATTACAGTTGTTACTAGTGATATGAGTGAGCAACATGCAATTTTTGGATCTGGGGCATATCGGATTTCTTCAAGAGAAATGTGGAGAGATTTGAAAGAAAATGAAATCGACGTAAGTAAATCGTTAGATGATATTAGTGAAAATAAGCCAAGAACTAGAATTCCGCTTTCTTCTGAGATACTTGCAGAATTCGAAAAAATTCGACGAGGACATCATAAAAAGTAAGATTATTGTCACCTTGAAAATCTAAATATAACAGTATTAAACTAACCATAATCTTAAGGTAGAAGGGGTTAGTTTAATTTTTGGAAAGATATGTATCGGCGCACAATAATGTTGGAAAAGTCAGCAATATAGTTGACGAAAATGAATTTGAAAAGCTAATTACGAATTTGAAACCAATAATCATTCGACGTATGAAAAGATTTGGATTTCAACACCATGATTTGGAAGATTTATATCAAGAAATACTTATAAAGATATATAGAGCAACTAAAACATTTGATTTTAATGGTGAACAACCATTTGTGAATTATGTTCAATGTTTAATCACTTCAGTTAAATACGATTATTTAAGGAAGTGTTTAGCATCTTCTAAAAGAATGGATAACTTAGTAAATGAATATAAAGTTATATATCCATGTGCATTAAATCATCATGACATTGAAAGAAATTATTTAAATAAACTGACTGTCTCAGAGTTGATTTATCAGTTTAAACATTTAAGTGTATTTGAAAAGGAAGTAATGTATTTTATATGCGAACAATATAAGCCAAGAGAGATTGCCCGATTGATGAATGTTAAAGAAAAAACTATTTATAATGCAATTCAACGTTGTAAAAGTAAAATAAGACAGCATTTTAAAATGATTTGAGATTCATTACAGTAATAGGGTTAAATAAGCATGTGATACTTCTTGGATAGTTTGACATTTGTTATAAATTTTATGTATAGTATACTGGTATTATAATGAATAAAGGTGAAGTATTGTGAGAAAAATACCTTTAAATTGTGAGGTTTGTGGCAATAGAAATTACAATGTTCCTAAGCAAGAAGGCTCGGCAACAAGATTAACTTTAAAGAAATATTGTCCGAAATGTAACACGCACACAATTCATAAAGAATCGAAATAAATACATTCAAAATAATACTTTGAAAATATGTTCAAAGGATTTGGAGGTTGAACAGATGGCTAAAAAAGAAAGTTTCTTTAAAGGCGTTAAGTCTGAAATGGAAAAAACAAGTTGGCCGACGAAAGAAGAGCTATTTAAATATACTGTAATTGTAGTCTCTACTGTTATATTCTTCTTAGTCTTTTTCTATGCCTTAGATTTAGGAATTACAGCATTGAAAAATTTATTATTTGGTTAGAGGAGTGAAGACATGTCTGAAGAAGTTGGCGCAAAGCGTTGGTATGCAGTGCATACATATTCTGGATATGAAAACAAAGTTAAAAAGAATTTAGAAAAAAGAGTAGAATCTATGAATATGACTGAACAAATCTTTAGAGTAGTCATACCGGAAGAAGAAGAAACTCAAGTAAAAGATGGTAAAGCTAAAACAACGGTTAAGAAGACATTTCCTGGCTATGTTTTAGTGGAATTAATAATGACGGACGAATCTTGGTATGTAGTTAGAAATACGCCAGGTGTTACTGGGTTTGTTGGATCTGCTGGTGCAGGATCAAAACCAAATCCATTATTGCCAGATGAAGTACGTTTTATTCTAAAACAAATGGGACTTAAAGAAAAAACAATCGATGTAGAACTCGAAGTTGGTGAACAAGTCCGTATTAAATCTGGTCCGTTTGCAAATCAAGTTGGTGAAGTTCAAGAAATTGAAACAGATAAGTTTAAGTTAACAGTTTTAGTAGATATGTTTGGACGTGAAACACCAGTTGAAGTTGAATTTGACCAAATTGAAAAGCTTTAATTTAATATTAAAGTAATTAAACTAACCAAAAGATAAAAAAGAGTATTGATTTTTTAATTAGAAAAGTGTTAAAATTATGTGGTCGCGCTTTTAGAGCGCCCATTTCGTCACGAAATGTTAAGAGTGGGAGGGCAAAACTGAGCCCTGTGACCACATCACGATATCAAGGAGGTGCACATCGTGGCTAAAAAAGTAGATAAAGTTGTTAAATTACAAATTCCTGCAGGTAAAGCGAATCCAGCACCACCAGTTGGTCCAGCATTAGGTCAAGCAGGTGTGAACATCATGGGATTCTGTAAAGAGTTCAATGCACGTACTCAAGATCAAGCAGGTTTAATTATTCCGGTAGAAATCAGTGTTTATGAAGATCGTTCATTTACATTCATTACAAAAACTCCACCGGCTCCAGTATTACTTAAAAAAGCAGCTGGTATTGAAAAAGGTTCTGGTGAACCAAACAAAACTAAAGTTGCTACAGTAACTAAAGATCAAGTACGCGAAATTGCTAACAGCAAAATGCAAGACTTAAACGCTGCAGACGAAGAAGCAGCTATGCGTATTATCGAAGGTACTGCACGTAGTATGGGTATCGTTGTAGAATAATAATTCGAATATTAAATTTGATTAAAAGATTTAAACGATGAAGCAGATAACAGAGATAATAATGATGAATTATAAATATAATCTGTATGACTAGATTAATGATTGATTTATTCATAAGATTAGTTCTTCTGTTGTCTGCTCTTAACTTGCATCAAGCAAGTAATGTGGGAGGAAATTCCGCTAAAACCACTAAAGGAGGAACTATAAATGGCTAAAAAAGGTAAAAAGTATCAAGAAGCAGCTAGTAAAGTTGACCGTACTCAGCACTACAGTGTTGAAGAAGCAATTAAATTAGCTAAAGAAACAAGCATTGCTAACTTTGACGCTTCTGTTGAAGTTGCATTCCGTTTAGGAATTGATACACGTAAAAATGACCAACAAATCCGTGGTGCAGTAGTACTACCTAACGGAACTGGTAAATCACAAAGTGTATTAGTATTCGCTAAAGGCGATAAAATTGCTGAAGCTGAGGCAGCAGGTGCTGACTATGTAGGTGAAGCAGAATACGTTCAAAAAATCCAACAAGGTTGGTTTGACTTCGATGTAGTTGTTGCTACACCAGATATGATGGGTGAAGTTGGTAAATTAGGTCGTGTATTAGGACCTAAAGGTTTAATGCCAAACCCTAAAACTGGAACTGTAACAATGGATGTTAAAAAAGCTGTTGAAGAAATCAAAGCTGGTAAAGTAGAATACCGTGCTGAAAAAGCTGGTATCGTACATGCATCAATTGGTAAAGTTTCATTCACTGATGAACAATTAATCGAAAACTTCAATACTTTACAAGATGTATTAGCTAAAGCTAAACCATCATCTGCTAAAGGTACTTACTTCAAATCTGTTGCTGTAACTACAACAATGGGTCCTGGAGTTAAAATTGATACTGCAAGTTTCAAATAATAAATGATATAAATGATTACAGGCTGAAAGAATTTACTTTCAGTCTGTAAAAATATATTGACAATGAGTGGTTTACAAGTTATATTACTTATTGTGATTATTTTACCTAAGACAGTAGGAGTTATTTTTTAACTTAAAATTTATCCTACCGAGGCTAAAATTGACTTGAACGTGATGATTAATGATCTTTCAAGCACTTTTTGCCGTGGGTAGAAAGTGCTTTTTTTATTAAATTTAAAAAAAGCACCAAAAATTTAAATGGAGGTGTCTGAATGTCTGCTATCATTGAAGCTAAAAAACAATTAGTTGATGAAATCGCTGAGGTACTATCAAATTCAGTTTCTACAGTAATCGTTGACTATCGTGGATTAACAGTAGCTGAAGTTACTGACTTACGTTCACAATTACGTGAAGCTGGTGTTGAGTATAAAGTATACAAAAACACTATGGTACGTCGTGCAGCTGAAAAAGCTGGTATCGAAGGCTTAGATGAATTCTTAACAGGTCCTACTGCTATTGCAACTTCAAGTGAAGATGCTGTAGCTGCAGCGAAAGTAATTTCTGGATTTGCTAAAGATCATGAAGCGTTAGAAATTAAATCAGGCGTTATGGAAGGCAATGTTATTACAGCAGAAGAAGTTAAGACTGTTGGTTCATTACCTTCACACGATGGTCTTGTATCTATGCTTTTATCAGTATTACAAGCTCCTGTACGCAACTTCGCTTATGCGGTTAAAGCTATTGGAGAACAAAAAGAAGAAAACGCTGAATAATTTTTAGCGTAAAAAAATTAAAAATAATGGAGGAATTATAAAATGGCTAATCATGAACAAATCATTGAAGCGATTAAAGAAATGTCAGTATTAGAATTAAACGACTTAGTAAAAGCAATTGAAGAAGAATTTGGTGTAACTGCAGCTGCTCCAGTAGCAGTAGCAGGTGCAGCTGGTGGCGCTGACGCTGCAGCAGAAAAAACTGAATTTGACGTTGAGTTAACTTCAGCTGGTTCATCTAAAATCAAAGTTGTTAAAGCTGTTAAAGAAGCAACTGGTTTAGGATTAAAAGATGCTAAAGAATTAGTAGACGGAGCTCCTAAAGTAATCAAAGAAGCTTTACCTAAAGAAGAAGCTGAAAAACTTAAAGAACAATTAGAAGAAGTTGGAGCTACTGTAGAATTAAAATAATTCTAGTATCTTAAACTTAATAGTCAAAGTTTTATAACAATCATAGCCATATATGGATGATTGTTGTAATGAAATGATTCTTTGAGAAGTTAAAACCCCGTTATTTTGATAACGGGGTTTTATTCATGTAAACACATAACATAATGTTATAATAATGACGAGTTACAAAATGAAGATGAGGTGGAATAATGAGTCATTACTATGATGAAGACCCAAGTGTAAGTAGCAATGAGCAACGAATTCAATATCAAGTGAATCAACATCTTATCCATTTAATTACTGACAATGGCGTTTTTTCAAAAGATCGAGTGGACTACGGATCAGATGTTCTCATTCAAACTTTTTTAAAAGCACATCCACCTGGACCGAGTAAAAGAATAGCTGACGTTGGATGTGGATATGGTCCTATAGGTTTGATGATTGCAAAAGTATCTCCGCATCATACGATTACTATGCTAGATGTGAATCATAGAGCACTTGCTTTAGTTGAGAAAAACAAAAAATTAAATGACATTGACAATGTAATTGTAAAAGAAAGCGATGCTTTATCTGCAGTAGAAAATGAAAGTTTAGATTTTGTATTGACTAATCCACCGATAAGGGCAGGTAAGAAAACCGTACATCGTATTTTCGAACAAGCATTTGACAAATTGGACGCAAATGGAGAATTATTTGTTGTTATACAGAAAAAGCAAGGAATGCCATCTGCAAAGAAAAAAATGGAAGTGCTTTTTGGAAATGTAGAAGTGCTGAATAAAGATAAAGGATATTATATTCTAAGAAGCATAAAAGCTTGAAATGAATTCGATATTCTGTTATAGTTATATAATGTAAAAATTTATGTTCAATAAGTGTGTACTTTTACGTTAAATAGATAAGTTAATTAGGAATGAATATAGAATCGAAAATGGTGTCATCATTAGTGTTGCCGTTTTCTTTTTGTCTTTTTATTAATATGCTTATGTTATTTAACTAAAAGCGGATCACATAATTTTTGAGGGGTGAATCTGTTTGGCAGGTCAAGTTGTCCAATATGGAAGACATCGTAAACGTAGAAACTACGCGAGAATTTCAGAAGTATTAGAATTACCAAACTTAATAGAAATTCAAACTAAATCTTACGAGTGGTTCCTTAGAGAAGGTTTAATCGAAATGTTTAGAGACATTTCGCCAATTGAAGACTTTACTGGTAATTTATCATTAGAATTTGTGGATTACCGTTTAGGAGAACCAAAATATGATTTAGAAGAATCTAAAAACCGTGACGCTACTTATGCTGCACCTCTTCGTGTAAAAGTGCGTCTAATAATTAAAGAAACTGGTGAAGTTAAAGAACAAGAAGTTTTCATGGGTGATTTCCCATTAATGACTGATACAGGTACGTTCGTAATCAATGGTGCTGAACGTGTAATCGTATCTCAATTAGTTCGTTCACCATCCGTTTATTTTAATGAAAAAATCGACAAAAATGGTCGCGAAAACTATGATGCAACTATTATTCCTAACCGTGGTGCATGGTTAGAATATGAAACAGACGCAAAAGATGTGGTTTATGTTCGTATCGATAGAACACGTAAATTACCTTTAACAGTATTATTACGTGCTTTAGGTTTTTCAAGTGATCAAGAAATTGTTGACCTTTTAGGTGACAATGAATATTTACGTAATACTTTAGAGAAAGATAGCACTGAAAACACAGAACAAGCGTTACTAGAAATCTATGAACGTTTGCGTCCAGGTGAACCACCAACGGTTGAAAATGCGAAGAGTCTATTGTATTCACGTTTCTTCGATCCAAAACGCTATGATTTAGCGAGTGTAGGTCGTTATAAAACAAACAAAAAATTACATTTAAAACATCGTTTATTCAATCAAAAATTAGCTGAGCCAATTGTTAATACTGAAACTGGTGAAATCGTTGTTGAAGAAGGTACGGTACTTGATCGTCGCAAACTAGATGAAATCATGGACGTTCTTGAAGCAAACGCAAACAGTGAAGTATTTGAATTACATGGTAGTGTCATTGATGAACCAGTTGAAATTCAATCTATCAAAGTTTATGTGCCTAATGATGATGAAGGTCGCACTACAACAGTAATTGGTAATGCTTTCCCTGATTCAGAAGTTAAATGTATTACACCAGCAGATATTATTGCTTCAATGAGTTATTTCTTTAACTTATTAAGTGGTATTGGATACACAGATGATATCGACCATTTAGGTAACCGTCGATTACGTTCAGTTGGGGAATTATTACAAAACCAATTCCGTATCGGTTTATCAAGAATGGAAAGAGTTGTACGTGAGAGAATGTCAATTCAAGACACAGAGTCTATCACACCTCAACAATTAATTAATATTCGTCCTGTAATTGCATCTATTAAAGAGTTCTTTGGTAGCTCTCAATTATCACAATTCATGGACCAAGCTAACCCATTAGCTGAGTTAACGCACAAACGTCGTCTATCAGCTTTAGGACCGGGTGGTTTAACACGTGAACGTGCTCAAATGGAAGTACGTGACGTTCACTACTCTCACTATGGTCGTATGTGTCCAATCGAAACGCCTGAGGGACCAAACATTGGTTTAATTAACTCATTGTCTAGTTATGCCCGTGTAAATGAATTTGGATTCATTGAAACACCTTACCGTAAAGTAGATCTTGATACACACGCAATCACAGATCAAATTGACTATTTAACAGCTGATGAAGAGGATAGCTATGTGGTAGCACAAGCGAACTCTAAATTAGATGAAAACGGTCGATTCATGGATGATGAAGTAGTGTGTCGTTTCCGTGGTAACAATACAGTTATGGCTAAAGAAAAAATGGATTACATGGATGTATCACCTAAACAGGTAGTTTCAGCTGCGACAGCATGTATTCCATTCTTAGAAAACGATGACTCTAACCGTGCATTGATGGGTGCGAACATGCAACGTCAAGCAGTACCTTTGATGAATCCAGAAGCGCCATTTGTTGGTACTGGTATGGAACACGTTGCAGCACGTGACTCTGGTGCAGCTATTACAGCTAAGCATAGAGGTCGTGTTGAGCATGTGGAATCAAATGAAATTCTTGTACGTCGTTTTGTTGAAGAAAATGGCATTGAACATGAAGGAGAATTAGATCGTTATCCATTAGCTAAATTTAAACGTTCAAACTCAGGTACATGTTACAACCAACGTCCAATCGTTGCAGTTGGAGATGTTGTTGAGTACAACGAAATCTTGGCAGATGGTCCATCTATGGAATTAGGTGAAATGGCATTAGGTAGAAACGTAGTTGTCGGTTTCATGACTTGGGATGGTTATAACTATGAGGATGCCGTAATCATGAGTGAAAGACTTGTGAAAGATGACGTTTATACATCTATTCATATTGAAGAATATGAATCAGAAGCTCGTGACACTAAGTTAGGACCTGAAGAAATTACAAGGGATATTCCTAATGTTTCTGAAAGTGCACTTAAAAACTTAGATGATCGTGGTATCGTTTATGTTGGTGCAGAAGTTAAAGATGGAGATATTTTAGTTGGTAAAGTAACGCCTAAAGGTGTGACTGAATTAACTGCTGAAGAAAGATTATTACATGCGATTTTTGGTGAAAAAGCACGCGAAGTTAGAGATACTTCATTACGTGTTCCTCACGGTGCTGGTGGTATCGTTCTTGATGTAAAAGTGTTTAATCGTGAAGAGGGTGATGATACTTTATCACCTGGTGTAAATCAATTAGTACGTGTATACATCGTTCAAAAACGTAAAATTCATGTTGGTGACAAAATGTGTGGTCGACATGGTAACAAGGGTGTAATCTCTAAGATTGTTCCTGAAGAAGACATGCCTTATTTACCAGATGGACGTCCGATTGATATCATGTTAAACCCACTTGGTGTACCATCTCGTATGAATATCGGACAAGTATTAGAGTTGCACTTAGGTATGGCTGCTAAAAATCTTGGTATTCACGTTGCATCACCTGTATTCGATGGTGCAAACGATGACGACGTATGGTCAACAATTGAAGAAGCTGGTATGGCTCGTGATGGTAAAACTGTACTTTATGATGGCCGTACAGGTGAACCTTTCGATAACCGTATTTCAGTAGGTGTAATGTACATGTTGAAACTTGCGCACATGGTTGATGATAAATTACATGCGCGTTCAACAGGACCATACTCACTAGTTACACAACAACCACTTGGTGGTAAAGCTCAATTCGGTGGACAACGTTTCGGTGAGATGGAGGTATGGGCACTTGAGGCATATGGTGCTGCATATACATTACAAGAAATCCTAACTTACAAATCTGATGATACAGTAGGTCGTGTGAAAACATACGAAGCTATTGTTAAAGGTGAAAACATCTCTAGACCAAGTGTTCCAGAGTCATTCCGAGTATTGATGAAAGAATTACAAAGTTTAGGATTAGATGTAAAAGTTATGGATGAGCAAGATAATGAAATCGAAATGACAGACGTTGACGACGATGATGTTGTAGAACGTAAAGTAGATTTACAACAAAATGATGCTCCTGAAACACAAAAAGAAGTTACTGATTAATACGCAATTTACAAAATTCGGCAATAAAGATACTAAACTGAATAAAATAAACGATTCAGTTTAGTACTTTAAGCCATTTTAAATAAATGCAAATCAATCAAATAGCACAGCTAATCTAAATTGAAGGAGGTAGGCTCCTTGATTGATGTAAATAATTTCCATTATATGAAAATAGGCTTAGCTTCACCTGAAAAAATCCGCTCATGGTCATTTGGTGAGGTTAAAAAACCTGAAACAATCAACTACCGTACATTAAAACCTGAAAAAGATGGTCTATTCTGTGAAAGAATTTTCGGACCTACAAAAGACTGGGAATGTAGTTGTGGTAAATACAAACGTGTTCGCTACAAAGGCATGGTCTGTGACAGATGTGGTGTTGAAGTAACTAAATCTAAAGTACGTCGTGAAAGAATGGGACACATTGAACTTGCTGCTCCAGTTTCACACATTTGGTATTTCAAAGGAATTCCAAGTCGTATGGGATTATTGCTTGATATGTCACCAAGAGCATTAGAAGAAGTTATTTACTTCGCTTCTTATGTTGTTGTAGACCCAGGTCCAACTGGCTTAGAAAAGAAAACATTATTATCTGAAGCTGAATTCAGAGAATATTATGATAAATACCCTGGTCAATTCGTTGCTAAAATGGGTGCAGAAGGTATCAAAGATTTACTTGAAGAGATTGATTTAGACGAAGAACTTAAATTATTGCGTGACGAGTTAGAATCAGCTACTGGTCAAAGACTTACTCGTGCAATTAAACGTTTAGAAGTTGTTGAATCATTCCGTAACTCAGGTAATAAACCTTCATGGATGATTTTAGATGTACTTCCAATCATCCCACCAGAAATTCGTCCAATGGTTCAATTAGATGGTGGACGTTTTGCAACAAGTGACTTAAATGATTTATACCGTCGTGTAATTAACCGTAATAATCGTTTGAAACGTTTATTAGATCTAGGTGCACCTGGTATTATCGTTCAAAATGAAAAACGTATGTTACAAGAAGCAGTTGATGCTTTAATAGATAATGGTCGTCGTGGTCGCCCAGTTACTGGTCCAGGTAACCGTCCATTAAAATCTCTATCACATATGTTAAAAGGTAAACAAGGTCGTTTCCGTCAAAACTTACTTGGTAAGCGTGTTGACTATTCAGGTCGTTCGGTTATCGCTGTAGGTCCAAGCTTGAAAATGTACCAATGTGGTTTACCAAAAGAAATGGCACTTGAGCTATTTAAACCTTTTGTAATGAAAGAATTAGTTCAACGTGAAATTGCTACTAACATTAAAAATGCTAAGAGTAAAATCGAACGCATGGATGACGAAGTATGGGATGTTTTAGAAGAAGTGATTAGAGAACATCCAGTTTTACTTAACCGTGCACCAACACTTCACAGATTAGGTATTCAAGCGTTTGAACCGACATTAGTTGAGGGTCGTGCGATTCGTCTTCATCCACTTGTAACAACAGCTTATAACGCTGACTTTGATGGTGACCAAATGGCTGTTCACGTTCCTTTATCAAAAGAAGCTCAAGCTGAAGCAAGAATGTTAATGTTAGCTGCACAAAACATCTTGAACCCTAAAGATGGTAAACCAGTAGTAACACCGTCTCAGGATATGGTACTTGGTAACTATTACCTTACTTTAGAAAGAAAAGATGCAGTAAATACAGGTGCAATCTTTAATAATACAAATGAAGTATTAAAAGCATATGCAAATGGATTTGTTCATTTACACACTAGAATCGGTGTACATGCAAGTTCATTTAACAACCCTACATTTACTGAAGAGCAAAACAAAAAGATTCTTGCTACTTCAGTAGGTAAAATTATTTTCAATGAAATTATTCCAGATTCATTCGCTTATATAAATGAACCTACGCAAGAAAACTTAGAAAGAAAAACACCTGATAGATATTTCATCGATCCTACGACATTAGGTGAAGGTGGCTTAAAAGAATACTTTGAAAAAGAAGATTTAATTGAACCATTCAATAAAAAATTCTTAGGTAATATTATCGCTGAAGTATTCAATAGATTTAGTATTACTGATACGTCAATGATGCTAGACCGTATGAAAGACTTAGGTTTCAAATTCTCATCTAAAGCTGGTATTACAGTAGGTGTTGCTGATATCGTGGTATTACCTGATAAGCAACAAATCCTTGATGAACATGAAAAATTAGTCGACAGAATTACAAAACAATTCAATCGTGGTTTAATCACTGAAGAAGAAAGATATAATGCAGTTGTTGAAATTTGGACAGATGCAAAAGATCAAATTCAAGGTGAATTGATGCAATCACTTGATAAAACAAACCCAATCTTCATGATGAGTGATTCAGGTGCCCGTGGTAACGCATCTAACTTTACACAATTAGCTGGTATGCGTGGTTTAATGGCTGCACCATCAGGTAAGATTATCGAATTACCAATCACTTCATCATTCCGTGAAGGTTTAACAGTACTTGAGTACTTCATCTCAACTCATGGTGCGCGTAAAGGTCTTGCCGATACAGCACTTAAAACTGCTGACTCAGGATATCTTACTCGTCGTCTTGTTGACGTGGCACAAGATGTTATTGTTCGTGAAGAAGACTGTGGTACAGATAGAGGTTTATTAGTTTCTGATATTAAAGAAGGTACAGAAATGATTGAACCATTTATCGAACGTATTGAAGGTCGTTACTCTAAAGAAACAATTCGTCATCCTGAAACAGATGAAGTAATCATTCGTCCTGATGAATTAATTACACCTGAAATCGCTAAGAAAATTACAGATGCTGGCATCGAACAAATGTATATTCGTTCAGCCTTTACATGTAATGCGAGACACGGTGTTTGTGAAAAATGTTACGGTAAAAACCTTGCGACTGGTGAAAAAGTTGAAGTTGGTGAAGCAGTTGGTACAATCGCTGCACAATCAATTGGTGAACCAGGAACACAGCTTACAATGCGTACGTTCCATACAGGTGGGGTAGCCGGTAGCGATATCACTCAAGGTCTTCCTCGTATCCAAGAGATTTTCGAAGCACGTAACCCTAAAGGTCAAGCAGTGATTACGGAAATCGAAGGTGTTGTTGAAGATATTAAATTAGCGAAAGATAGACAACAAGAAATTGTTGTAAAAGGTGCTAATGAAACAAGATCATACCTTGCTTCAGGTACTTCAAGAATAATTGTAGAAATCGGTCAACCAGTACAACGTGGTGAAGTATTAACTGAAGGTTCTATTGAGCCTAAGAATTACTTATCAGTTGCTGGATTAAATGCGACAGAAAGTTACTTACTAAAAGAAGTACAAAAAGTTTACCGTATGCAAGGGGTAGAAATCGACGATAAACACGTTGAGGTTATGGTTAGACAAATGTTACGTAAAGTTAGAATTATTGAAGCAGGTGATACGAAGTTATTACCAGGTTCATTAGTTGATATTCATAACTTTACAGATGCGAACAGAGAAGCATTTAAACACCGTAAACGTCCTGCAACGGCTAAACCAGTATTACTAGGTATTACGAAAGCATCACTTGAAACAGAAAGTTTCTTATCTGCAGCATCATTCCAAGAAACAACAAGAGTACTTACAGATGCAGCAATTAAAGGTAAACGTGATGACTTACTAGGTCTTAAAGAAAATGTAATTATTGGTAAATTAATTCCAGCAGGTACAGGTATGAGACGTTATAGTGACGTTAAATACGAAAAGACTGCTAAACCAGTTGCTGAAGTTGAAGCTCAAACAGAAGTGACTGAATAACATTTATATAACAGGGGCTAATTCGTTAGCCTCTTGTTATTTTTATGTAAATTATTTGATTTGATGTTGACTAATTCTGTTGTTCAATGTTAATATATTAAAGGTTGATGCAAGCAGAACTTTGGAGGATAAGTTATTGTCTAAGGAAAAAGTTGCACGCTTTAACAAACAACATTTTGTAGTTGGTCTTAAAGAAACGCTCAAAGCGTTAAAGAAAGATCAAGTTACATCTTTGATTATTGCTAAAGACGTAGAAGTATATTTAATGACTCGCGTGTTAAGCCAAATCAATCAGAAAAATATACCTGTATCATTTTTCGAGAGCAAACATGCTTTAGGTAAATATGTAGGTATTAATGTCAATGCGACAATTGTAGCATTGATTAAATGAGAATTAGTAAGTATTTGTACTTACTAAATTTTATTTAACTTAAAAATGAACCACCTGGATGTGTGGGATTAAAAAGTGAAGAGAGGAGGACATATCACATGCCAACTATTAACCAATTAGTACGTAAACCAAGACAAAGCAAAATTAAAAAATCAGATTCTCCAGCTTTAAATAAAGGTTTCAACAGTAAAAAGAAAAAATTTACTGACTTGAACTCACCACAAAAACGTGGTGTTTGTACTCGTGTAGGTACAATGACACCTAAAAAACCTAACTCAGCGTTACGTAAATATGCACGTGTGCGTTTATCAAATAACATTGAAATCAACGCATACATCCCTGGTATCGGGCATAACTTACAAGAACACAGTGTTGTACTTGTACGTGGTGGACGTGTAAAAGACTTACCAGGTGTGCGTTACCATATCGTACGTGGTGCACTTGATACTTCAGGTGTTGACGGACGTAGACAAGGTCGTTCATTATACGGAACTAAAAAACCTAAAAACTAAGCATTTAGTTCATAGCTAAATCTTACAATTAAAATATTTAATATAAGGAAGGGAGGATTTACATTATGCCTCGTAAAGGATCAGTACCTAAAAGAGACGTATTACCAGATCCAATTCATAACTCAAAGTTAGTAACTAAATTAATTAACAAAATTATGTTAGATGGTAAACGTGGAACAGCACAAAGAATTCTTTATTCAGCATTCGACTTAGTTGAACAACGCAGTGGTCGTGATGCATTAGAAGTTTTCGAAGAAGCAATCAACAACATTATGCCAGTATTAGAAGTTAAAGCTCGTCGTGTAGGTGGTTCTAACTATCAAGTACCTGTAGAAGTTCGTCCAGAACGTCGTACTACTTTAGGATTACGTTGGTTAGTTAACTATGCACGTCTTCGTGGTGAAAAAACGATGGAAGATCGTTTAGCTAACGAAATTTTAGATGCAGCAAATAATACAGGTGGTGCCGTTAAGAAACGTGAGGACACTCACAAAATGGCTGAAGCAAACAAAGCATTTGCTCACTACCGTTGGTAAGATAAAAGCTTTTACCCTGAGTGTGTTCTATATTAATGATTTATCATTAAGCGTTCATGCTTAGGGCATCGCCATATCTATCGTATTTATTCAGTAATATAAACTGGAAGGAGAAAAAATACATGGCTAGAGAATTTTCATTAGAAAAAACTCGTAATATCGGTATCATGGCTCACATCGATGCTGGTAAAACGACTACGACTGAACGTATTCTTTATTACACTGGCCGTATTCACAAAATTGGTGAAACACACGAAGGTGCTTCACAAATGGACTGGATGGAACAAGAACAAGACCGTGGTATTACAATCACGTCTGCTGCAACAACAGCAGCTTGGGAAGGTCACCGTGTAAACATTATCGATACACCTGGACACGTAGACTTCACTGTAGAAGTTGAACGTTCATTACGTGTACTTGACGGAGCAGTTACAGTACTTGATGCACAATCAGGTGTTGAACCTCAAACTGAAACAGTTTGGCGTCAGGCTACAACTTATGGTGTTCCTCGTATCGTATTTGTAAACAAAATGGACAAATTAGGTGCTAACTTCGAATACTCTGTAAGTACATTACATGATCGTTTACAAGCTAACGCTGCTCCAATCCAATTACCAATTGGTGCGGAAGACGAATTCGAAGCAATCATTGACTTAGTTGAAATGAAATGTTTCAAATATACAAATGATTTAGGTACTGAAATTGAAGAAATTGAAATTCCTGAAGATCACTTAGATAGAGCTGAAGAAGCTCGTGCTAGCTTAATCGAAGCTGTTGCAGAAACTAGCGACGAATTAATGGAAAAATATCTTGGTGATGAAGAAATTTCAGTTGCTGAATTAAAAGAAGCTATCCGCCAAGCTACTACTAACGTAGAATTCTACCCAGTACTTTGTGGTACAGCTTTCAAAAACAAAGGTGTTCAATTAATGCTTGACGCTGTAATTGATTACTTACCTTCACCACTAGACGTTAAACCTATTATTGGTCACCGTGCTAGCAACCCTGAAGAAGAAGTAATCGCGAAAGCAGACGATTCAGCTGAATTTGCTGCCTTAGCGTTCAAAGTTATGACTGACCCTTATGTTGGTAAGTTAACATTCTTCCGTGTGTACTCAGGTACAATGACATCTGGTTCATACGTTAAGAACTCAACTAAAGGTAAACGTGAACGTGTAGGTCGTTTATTACAAATGCACGCTAACTCACGTCAAGAAATCGACACTGTATATTCAGGAGATATCGCTGCTGCGGTAGGTCTTAAAGATACAGGTACTGGTGATACTTTATGTGGTGAGAAAAATGACATTATCTTGGAATCAATGGAATTCCCAGAGCCAGTTATTCACTTATCAGTAGAACCAAAATCTAAAGCTGACCAAGATAAAATGACTCAAGCTTTAGTTAAATTACAAGAAGAAGACCCAACATTCCATGCACACACTGACGAAGAAACTGGACAAGTTATCATCGGTGGTATGGGTGAGCTTCACTTAGATATCTTAGTAGACCGTATGAAGAAAGAATTCAACGTTGAATGTAACGTAGGTGCTCCAATGGTTTCATATCGTGAAACTTTCAAATCATCTGCACAAGTTCAAGGTAAATTCTCTCGTCAATCAGGTGGTCGTGGTCAATACGGTGATGTTCATATTGAATTCACACCAAACGAAACTGGCGCAGGATTCGAATTCGAAAACGCTATCGTTGGTGGTGTAGTTCCTCGTGAATACATTCCATCAGTTGAAGCTGGTCTTAAAGATGCTATGGAAAATGGTGTCTTAGCAGGTTACCCATTAATTGATGTTAAAGCTAAATTATATGATGGTTCATACCATGATGTCGATTCATCTGAAATGGCCTTCAAAATTGCTGCATCATTAGCACTTAAAGAAGCTGCTAAAAAATGTGATCCTGTTATCTTAGAACCAATGATGAAAGTAACAATCGAAATGCCTGAAGAATACATGGGTGACATCATGGGTGACGTAACATCTCGTCGTGGACGTGTTGATGGTATGGAACCACGTGGTAATGCACAAGTTGTTAACGCTTATGTACCACTTTCAGAAATGTTCGGTTACGCAACATCATTACGTTCTAACACTCAAGGTCGTGGTACTTACACTATGTACTTCGATCACTATGCTGAAGTTCCAAAATCAATCGCTGAAGATATTATCAAGAAAAATAAAGGTGAATAATATAACTTGTTTTGACTAGCTAGCCTAGGTTAAAATACA
Organism: Staphylococcus roterodami; assembly: GCA_022493055.1. Lineage (NCBI taxonomy): Bacteria > Bacillati > Bacillota > Bacilli > Caryophanales > Staphylococcaceae > Staphylococcus > Staphylococcus roterodami. The sequence continues at coordinate 562,632 of CP092781.1, forward strand.
AGGTGAGCTTAATTCTAAGCTGTCATCTTTATAGTTTGATTTTTTGGGGTGAATGCATTATAAAAGAATTGTAAAATTCTTTTTGCAATCGCTATAAATGATCTTCTCATGATGGTGAGAAACTATCATGAGAGATAAATTTAAATATTATTTTCAATCAGAATAGGAGAGATTTTATAATGGCAAAAGAAAAATTCGATCGTTCTAAAGAACATGCCAATATCGGTACTATCGGTCACGTTGACCATGGTAAAACTACTTTAACAGCAGCTATCGCTACTGTATTAGCTAAAAATGGTGACTCAGTTGCACAATCATACGACATGATTGACAACGCTCCAGAAGAAAAAGAACGTGGTATCACAATCAATACTTCTCACATTGAGTACCAAACTGACAAACGTCACTATGCTCACGTTGACTGCCCAGGACACGCTGACTATGTTAAAAACATGATCACTGGTGCTGCTCAAATGGACGGTGGTATCTTAGTAGTATCTGCTGCTGACGGTCCAATGCCACAAACTCGTGAACACATTCTTTTATCACGTAACGTTGGTGTACCAGCATTAGTAGTATTCTTAAACAAAGTTGACATGGTTGACGATGAAGAATTATTAGAATTAGTAGAAATGGAAGTTCGTGACTTATTAAGCGAATATGACTTCCCAGGTGACGACGTACCTGTAATCGCTGGTTCAGCTTTAAAAGCTTTAGAAGGCGATGCTAAATACGAAGAAAAAATCTTAGAATTAATGGATGCTGTTGATACTTACATCCCAACTCCAGAACGTGATTCTGACAAACCATTCATGATGCCAGTTGAGGACGTATTCTCAATCACTGGTCGTGGTACTGTTGCTACAGGCCGTGTTGAACGTGGTCAAATCAAAGTTGGTGAAGAAGTTGAAATCATCGGTTTACATGACACATCTAAAACAACTGTTACAGGTGTTGAAATGTTCCGTAAATTATTAGACTACGCTGAAGCTGGTGACAACATTGGTGCATTATTACGTGGTGTTGCTCGTGAAGACGTACAACGTGGTCAAGTATTAGCTGCTCCTGGTTCAATTACACCACATACTGAATTCAAAGCAGAAGTTTACGTATTATCAAAAGACGAAGGTGGACGTCACACTCCATTCTTCTCAAACTATCGTCCACAATTCTATTTCCGTACTACTGACGTAACTGGTGTTGTACACTTACCAGAAGGTACTGAAATGGTAATGCCTGGTGATAACGTTGAAATGACAGTAGAATTAATCGCTCCTATCGCGATTGAAGACGGTACTCGTTTCTCAATCCGTGAAGGTGGACGTACTGTAGGATCAGGCGTTGTTACTGAAATCATTAAATAATTTCTAATTTCTTAGAATTTATATAAAAGAAGATCCCTCATTTGAGGGGTCTTTTTTTGCTTTTTAGAATATGTATACATGATTAAGTGTAAAGCATTATTGCACGCTAATTATTTATGATAAACTACTATTTTCTAAAGTGTCTATATTAATTGATTAATTATTAATTGGAACTCATAAAATAAGACTCTCTATCAAATTGGACTGATTTGTCCAATTTGATAGAGAGCCAACTTTATCTTATAGTCATTTATGTTTGGTTAATTTTTAAATACGTGTTCAAGTTCTAGTATTTTTAAGAAAACTGAAACACCATATTTTAGTGACTTTTCATCTATATCAAATTTTGGATTATGATGTGGTGCTGTAATGCCCTTATTTTCATTGCCACAACCAGTTAAAAAGAAAGCACCAGGTCTGACCTTTAAATAATGTGAAAAATCCTCACCAATCATCATTAAATCTGATTCATTAAACCGTAAGTGCAAGTCATTTGTTGCTGATCTAATAACTTGATACGCTTTTTCATTATTATGAACCGGTAAATAACCTTTAATGTAATTCAAGTCATATTCAATATCATTTGCAATTGCTAAACCTTGAAGTAATTTATCTATTTTATGCATCACATGATCTTGAATATTTGAATCAAATGTTCGAACTGTCCCTTTGCAATATGCTTGGTCTGGGATAACACTATCTGATGTACCAGCTTGAATCATTCCAAATGACAGTACAGCTTGTTTTACTGGATCAATGGTACGAGATATGATTTTTTGTGCACTCAAGATGAATTCTGCCATGATTACAATTGGATCAATTGTTTCATGTGGCTTAGCGCCATGTCCACCACGCCCTTTAATTGTGACACTAAATTCATCAGGTGATGCCATAATAGCGCCAGCGCGTGAATGAATGGTACCCGTAGGATAACCACTCCATAGATGTGTTCCGTAAATTTTGTCTACATTGTCTAAGCAACCAGCGTCAATCATTTCTTGTGAGCCACCTGGCATTATTTCTTCACCATATTGGAATATTAATACCACATTACCGTTCAATAATTGTTTATGTTCATCTAGTATTTCTGCTACAGTCAATAACATAGCTGTATGACCATCATGGCCACAAGCATGCATGCATCCAGGATTTTTAGATTTATAAGGAACATCATTTAATTCCTCGACAGGCAATGCATCGAAATCTGCTCTCAACGCAATTGTAGGACCATCACCATTGCCTTTAAATGTTGCCTTAATACCATTACGTCCAATAGGTGTTTCAATATCACATGATAGTTGGCTTAATTGGTTAACAATATAATCATGTGTTTGGAATTCTTCAAATGACAACTCAGGATATTGATGTAAATATCTTCTAAGTTGAATGGTTTTATTTTCTTTGCTATTCGCTAATTGAAACCAATCTAACACCTTAATCACTACTTTCTAAAAATATTGATTATAGTATAACATTTAATTAATTCATCATTCCAAATGATTGCTTTAGTAAATTTTGTATTAAATGATAAGGCTTTCAAGTTTGTTGAAATTCCTGTATGATTAGGTTATTACCTAACAATACTAAAGGGGGATTATACACTGTGGTTCAATCATTACATGAGTTTTTAGAAGAAAATATAAATTATCTAAAAGATAATGGTTTGTACAATGAAATTGATACAATTGAAGGTGCAAACGGACCTGAAATTAAAATCAATGGAAAAAAATATATTAACTTATCTTCAAACAATTATTTAGGACTAGCAACAAATGAAGATTTAAAAAATGCTGCTAAAGCTGCAATTGACTCACATGGTGTTGGTGCTGGTGCTGTGCGTACAATCAATGGTACTTTAGATTTACACGATGAATTAGAAGAGACATTAGCAAAATTTAAAGGTACTGAGGCAGCAATTGCATATCAATCAGGTTTTAATTGTAATATGGCTGCTATTTCAGCTGTAATGAACAAAAATGATGCAATTTTATCTGACGAGCTTAATCATGCATCGATTATTGATGGTTGTCGTTTATCTAAAGCTAAAATTATTCGTGTTAACCATTCGGATATGGATGATCTGCGCGCTAAAGCAAAAGAAGCTGTTGAATCAGGTCAATACAATAAAGTGATGTATATCACTGATGGCGTATTTAGCATGGATGGAGATGTGGCTAAATTACCCGAAATTGTTGAAATTGCTGAGGAGTATGGTTTATTAACTTATGTAGACGATGCTCATGGTTCAGGTGTAATGGGTAAAGGTGCCGGAACAGTTAAACATTTTGGCTTACAAGATAAAATTGATTTCCAAATAGGTACTTTATCTAAAGCTATTGGAGTTGTTGGTGGTTACGTTGCAGGTACAAAGGAATTAATCGATTGGTTAAAAGCTCAATCTCGACCATTTTTATTCTCAACATCATTAGCACCTGGAGATACTAAAGCAATTACAGAAGCAGTTAAAAAATTAATGGCTTCAACTGAATTACATGACAAGTTATGGGAAAATGCTAAGTATTTAAAAAATGGCTTGTCAAAATTAGGATATAATACTGGTGAGTCTGAAACGCCTATTACACCAGTGATTATTGGTGATGAAAAAACAACACAAGAATTTAGTAAACGTTTAAAAGATGAAGGCGTTTATGTTAAGTCTATCGTATTTCCAACTGTTCCAAGAGGTACTGGACGCGTTAGAAATATGCCAACAGCTGCACATACAAAAGAAATGTTAGATGAAGCAATTGCAGCTTATGAAAAAGTTGGAAAACAAATGAATTTAATTTAATGTTATATCTTAAGAAACTCACGATAAAATATAGCGTGGGTTTCTTTTAATTTTTACAATATAGTGAAAAGATTTTAAATATTAAAGAAGTCATGTAATAAGGTTTAAATAGCTTTTAAGAGTTAGCAATATCAAATGTTCATAGAAAAGAGTAAGCATGGTAATTTTAAGTTAAAAGCTGATTTATTGTCATAGATGTTTAGTGAGCGTATTATTTGTCTATAGTCATATTAAATAAAGAGAGAAAGTAGGAATTAACTATGTCACAAGATGTAAATAATTTAAGTAAGCAACCAACACCAGATAAAGCAGAAGATAACGCGTTTTTCCCCTCACCGTATTCATTAAGTCAATATACTGCACCTAAAACTGACTTTGATGGTGTTGAACACAAAGATGCATATAAAGAAGGCAAATGGAAAGTTTTGATGATTGCTGCAGAAGAAAGATATGTGTTGTTAGAAAACGGCAAAATGTTCTCAACTGGTAATCATCCAGTCGAAATGTTATTACCTTTACACCATTTGATGGAAGCTGGTTTTGATGTTGATGTTGCAACTTTATCAGGTTATCCTGCTAAATTGGAATTATGGGCTATGCCGACTGAAGACGAAGCAGTAATTAGCACTTATAACAAATTAAAAGAAAAATTAAAGCAACCTAAAAAATTATCTGATGTAATCAAAAATGAATTAGGTCCAGATTCAGACTATTTATCAGTATTTATTCCTGGTGGACATGCTGCAGTTGTCGGAATTTCAGAAAGTGAAGATGTTCAACAAACATTAGATTGGGCATTGGAAAATGATAGATTTATAATTACACTATGCCATGGACCAGCGGCACTACTTTCAGCAGGACTTAACAGAGATAAATCTCCATTAGAAGGATACTCTGTTTGTGTATTCCCTGATTCACTAGATGAAGGTGCAAATATTGAAATAGGATATTTACCTGGTCGTTTAAAATGGTTAGTTGCTGATTTATTAACTAAACAAGGATTAAAAGTTGTTAATGATGATATGACAGGTAAAACTTTAAAAGATCGTAAATTACTTACAGGTGATAGTCCACTAGCTTCAAATGAATTAGGTAAATTAGCAGTTAATGAAATGTTAAAGGCTATTCAAGATAAATAATTGATTATTGATTAGAGAGCTTCTCATTTTTATGAGGGCTCTTTTTTATGACGATTTTTAAGGCAAGACTTGTAAAATAGTATCTAATACGAGTATGATTTAAGAAAACGCTTACGATAATAGAAGTGGCAAAAAGAGATTCGGGGGAAAGAAAATGTCTTATAGTATTGGAATAGATTTTGGAACTGCATCAGGGCGTGTATTTTTAATTAATACAGCAAATGGTCAAGTTGTTTCGAAATTTGTAAAAAATTATACACATGGTGTGATTGAAAATGAACTCAATGGCTTAAAAATACCACATACATATGCACTACAAAATAGTAATGATTATCTAGAAATTATAGATGAAGGTATAGCACACTTAATAACGGATTCTAAAATAGATCCAGCTGAGATTGTTGGTATTGGTATAGATTTCACCTCATCTACTGTTATCTTTACTGATAAAAATCTTAATCCTATTCATAATTTAAAGCAATTTAAAAATAATCCACATGCTTATGTAAAATTATGGAAACACCATGGCGCATATAAAGAAGCGGAAAAATTGTACCAAACAGCATTAGAAAACAAAAATGAGTGGTTAGGACATTATGGTTATAATGTGAGCAGTGAATGGATGATTCCTAAAATAATGGAAGTTATGAATCAAGCACCGGAAATTATAGAGAAAACAGCTTATATCATGGAAGCAGGAGATTGGATTGTTAATAAGTTAACTAATAAAAATATACGCTCTAATTGTGGATTAGGTTATAAATCATTTTGGGAAGAAACTACAGGATTTCATTATGATTTATTTGATAAAATTGATCCTAAATTGTCTGAAGTTATTAAAGAAAAAGTATCTGCACCTATTGTAAATATTGGAGAATCAGTAGGGAAAATATCTGAAAATATGGCTCAGAAATTAGGGCTGTCAAAAGAAACTAGGGTAAGTCCATTTATTATTGATGCACATGCTAGCTTATTAGGTATAGGATCCGAAAAAGACAAAGAAATGACAATGGTAATTGGGACGAGTACATGTCATCTGATGTTAAATGAAAAACAACATCAAGTTCCTGGTATTTCAGGTTCTGTAAAAGGAGCTATTATCCCAGAATTATATGCGTATGAAGCTGGTCAATCAGCAGTAGGTGACTTGTTTGAATATGTTGCTAAACAATCTCCTAAATCATATGTTGATGAAGCTGAAAAAAGAGGCATCACAGTGTTTGAATTGATGAATGAGAAAATAGAACATCAGCTTCCCGGAGAAAGTGGACTCGTTGCTCTTGATTGGCATAATGGAAATAGAAGTGTATTAAGCGATTCCAATTTAACAGGGTGTCTCTTTGGATTAACTTTACAAACTAAACATGAGGAAGTTTATAGAGCTTATTTGGAAGCAACAGCATTTGGGACAAAGATGATTATGCAACAATATCAAGATTGGCATATGGAAGTAGAGAAAGTATTTGCTTGTGGTGGGATACCTAAAAAGAATGCAATTATGATGGATATATATGCCAATGTTTTAAATAAAAAATTAGTCGTTATGGATAGTGAATATGCACCAGCAATAGGTGCCGCTATACTAGGGGCTGTATGCAGTGGAGCGCATAACTCAATACACGAGGCTATTGATGCAATGAAAGAGCCAATACTATACGAAATTGAGCCAGAAGCAGAGAAAGTACAACGATATGAAAAATTATTCAAAGCTTATAAATCATTACATGATATCCATGGTTATAAAAAAGCACATATCATAAAAGAAGTTCAACAGCTAAGAAATATGTGAGCATATGTTTAATATTGTATAGTGAATAATAAAAGAATCTGACACGAAGTTACAAATTAGACCTTTTATGATGTGTAAATCATTAATATTTTAAATCTATACTAACTTACCTTTATGTGCATGTCATATATACAAGTAAGCGCTTTTATATTATAATTATTATGAAAATGAATATTATGTCCATTTGTGATGGACTGAGGTTATATAGAAGAGACAAAGGAGATATTTCTATGAAAAAAATTATGATAACTGGTGCGTTAGGACAAATTGGTACAGAATTAGTTGTTAAATGTAGAGAAATTTATGGTACGGATAATGTTCTTGCTACAGATATTAGGGAACCTGAAGCAGATTCACCAGTTCAAAATGGACCATTTGAAATCTTAGACGTTACAGACCGCGATCGTATGTTTGAGTTGGTTAGGGACTTTGAAGCTGACAGCTTAATGCATATGGCTGCTCTATTATCGGCGACTGCAGAGAAAAATCCAATACTTGCATGGGATTTAAACATGGGTGGCTTGATGAATGCATTAGAAGCTGCAAGAACATATGACTTACATTTCTTTACGCCAAGTTCAATAGGTGCATTTGGAGACTCAACTCCTAAAGTTAATACGCCACAAGTTACAATTCAACAACCTACAACCATGTATGGTGTTAATAAAGTAGCTGGAGAATTGTTATGTCAGTATTACTTTAAACGTTTTGGTGTTGATACCAGAAGCGTAAGATTCCCCGGTTTAATTTCTCATGTTAAAGAACCAGGTGGTGGCACGACGGACTATGCAGTCGAGATTTACTTTAAAGCAGTGAGAGATGGTCGCTATACAAGTTTCATTGATAAAGGAACATATATGGATATGATGTATATGGATGATGCGATAGATGCAATTATTAAACTTATGGAAGCTGACGATGCTAAACTAGAAACAAGAAATGGTTATAATTTAAGTGCAATGAGCTTTGATCCTGAAATGGTAAAAGAAGCTATTCAAGAATATTATCCAGAATTTAAGTTAGATTATGATGTAGACCCAATTAGACAAGGTATTGCAGACAGTTGGCCGGACTCTATTGATACTAGCTGTTCACGTGGTGAATGGGGCTTTGATCCAAAATATGATTTAGCAAGCATGACAAAATTAATGTTAGAAGCTATCGAACAAAAAGATAATGCTAAAATTAATAACTAATTAATTCCACTCACTTTAATACACGGAATATCATTTTAAATTACTCTTTATTTAAATAAACTATTGCATGAATATTTATTTGTCTTCTTATAGACAATGGATTTATAGGTGTAGTTCATTTTTAAATAAAGAGTTTTTTGTATTTAAAAGATATTATTAAAACACAGATTACTTGTTTCTATGAAATTAATACGTTTATACTAAAAGATATAGGCTTTCTGAAAAAGTGTTAATTAATTTTGAATTTTTAGAAAATTTATTGAACAGTAAATTAGGGATTGTTATAATTTAAGTTAAACAAATTCTTAAACTATATTATTAGGAGGCAATCATCATGTCACAACCAGTTAAAGTTGAATTACGCGAAACATTAAAAGAAAAACCTGATACATCTCAATTAGGATTCGGTAAATATTTTACTGATTATATGTTGAGTTATGATTATCATGCAGATAAAGGATGGCATGATTTAAAAATTGTACCTTATGGTCCGATTGAAATCTCACCAGCAGCGCAAGGTGTTCACTATGGACAATCAGTATTCGAAGGTTTAAAAGCATATAAAAAAGATGGAGAAGTAGCACTTTTCCGTCCTGAAGAAAACTTTAAACGTCTAAATAACTCATTAGCGCGTTTAGAAATGCCTCAAGTTAACGAAGCTGAATTGTTAGAAGGTCTTAAACAATTAGTTGATCTAGAAAGAGAATGGGTGCCAGAAGGAGAAGGACAATCTTTATATATTCGTCCATTCGTCTTTGCTACAGAAGGTGCACTAGGCGTAGGTGCGTCACATCAATATAAACTACTAATTATTTTATCACCTTCAGGCGCATATTATGGTGGTGAAACTTTAAAACCAACTAAAATCTATGTTGAAGATGAATACGTACGTGCTGTTCGCGGTGGTGTAGGTTTTGCAAAAGTTGCAGGTAACTATGCAGCAAGTTTATTAGCGCAAACGAATGCAAATAAATTAGGCTATGACCAAGTATTATGGCTTGATGGTGTTGAACAGAAGTATATTGAAGAAGTTGGTAGTATGAATATTTTCTTCGTTGAAAATGGTAAAGTGATTACACCAGAATTAAATGGTAGTATTTTACCAGGTATTACTCGTAAATCTATTATTGAATTAGCTAAAAACTTAGGATATGAAGTTGAAGAGCGTCGCGTTTCAATTGATGAATTATTTGAGGCATATGATAAAGGCGAATTAACAGAGGTATTCGGTAGTGGAACAGCAGCAGTTATTTCACCTGTTGGTACTTTAAGATACGAAGATCGTGAAATTGTAATTAATAATAATGAAACTGGTGAAATTACTCAAAAATTATATGATGTATACACTGGTATTCAAAATGGCTCTTTAGAAGATAAAAATGGTTGGAGAGTCATCGTACCTAAATATTAATCGAAAATTAAATATGATCATGACAACAATATACAAAAGTTAATCATGACCAAAATCCCTTTCAATTAAGCGAAGCATGGTAACAAAGTAAAGTTTACAATGATTATTGTTTAGCATTGAAGGGGATTTTACTTATTATATTTAAAAAAATAACCGCAAAACATTGTCCCTGCGTGTTCATTTTTCGCAAAAGCAACAATCATCTGAGATTAAGCACAATACGAATAAATAAACAGGAGTATTGATATTAATGGAATGGATATTATTTGATAAAGATGGAACTTTAATTGAATTTGATAGAAGTTGGGAAAAAATAGGTATAAGATTTGTTGAATCATTACTAGATACATTTCCAGTACAAAATAAAGAATTAGCACTTAGGCAATTAGGTGTTATGAAAGAGTCTATTGATCCAAAGTCAGTAATGGGATCTGGTTCATTACAGCAAATTATAGCGGCATTTAATGATGTGACAGGACAAGATACAACTGAATGGTCAAAGTCGACAAGTCAAAAACTTGTAGATGAACGAATTCCTGAAATTAATTGGGTAGATGGTGTTGAGGAAACACTTCAAAAGTTGAAGTCACGAGGGTACAAACTAGGTGTCGTAACAAGTGATACTAAAAAAGGTGTAGAACAATTTTTGACTCATACGAATGCAACATCATTATTCGATATAATTATCTCGACTGAAGCACATGCTTATGAGAAGCCCGACCCTAAAGTTTTAGCACCATTATTTGACAATCATCATGTGGCTCCTAATCAAGTTGCTATTGTAGGTGATACTGCCAATGATATGAAAACCGCTAGCAATGCAAATTTAGGGATGGCAATTGGTGTATTAACTGGCGTTGCAACTAAAGAAGAATTGTACGAAGCGGATGTAATTTTAAACAGTGCAAAAGATATTTTAGATGTATTAAAATGCAGTGTGTCAATAGTAAAACAAAAATTTCTTTAAAAAAATTTAAAATCGCGTAATTAAATCAAAATACTTAATAAATTATAAAAGTTACAATTATATTTATCTGAAAACACAAAAAAACTTAAATAACTTCATGTCTAATTATACAGACAATATACAATTTTTATACATTGAACGCTTCCGCACTCACGATAAATCGTTCGCTTAGACCAATGCATATTTACTGATGAGTTCTTTCAGAACATAATCAATAAATATGCATTCACAAAAAGATTAGCGATACGCTTGAATGACTTCCTCACTCGTTAAATAATTCAATACTGCACGCGGTCTTGTATTTATTCTTTCCACAGCTTTATATAATGCATCATCAGAAATATCTTTAAAATCTGTACCTTTCGGAAAATATTGACGTAACAAGCCATTCACATTTTCAATCGAACCTCTTTGACCTGGACAACCAGGGTCACTAAAATACACACGACAATTAAGTTCGCTTTCTAACAATAAGTAATTAGAAAATTCTTTACCTCTATCTACAGTAATTGTTTTTGGGCTTAAATCACGCATTAATTCAACAATCGCATCACATACATCTTTAGAACATCTTGAATCTAAACGACAAGCATATAAATATCTTGTTTTACGCTCTATAATTGTAACCAAACAAGCAAGAGAAGGACGCTTACTTAAAATTGTATCAATTTCATAATGCCCATATTCTTTACGCTCATTTATGAAATGTGGGACGATACATAATTGCACGATCGCCTACTTTAATTTTACCGCGCTTCTCTGTAGATTTATTATATTTTTTACCACCTTGCCTTAAATCTTTTTTAACATATTTGACCAAACCTTCACGTATATAACGATATATAGTAGGATAGCTTATATATACACCAATATCCTTCTCAATTCTTTCAGCTATCTGTCTTGGTGACCATTGACATGCTAATTTCTCTTCAATATATACTTTAGATTTTTCATCTAATTTTCGAGATTTCTCTTTATGTTCTTCAGAATGATTATAAGTTACCGAAGCATATTCTTGTGCTAAAACAGGGTCATAAACATCATCAAATGTATATCGCTTTAATTCATTTAAAATCACTGAATAATCTCTATCCAATAATCTAGCTATATCTGCAATAGGAACACCATCATAAAGATATTTCGCAATAGCTAAACGTGTAGTTAAATCTACAGGACGTCGTTTTCTTCGCTTTTTAGCCATTTTTCATCTTCTCCTTTACATTTTTAAACATCGTTTATAAAATATAATAGAAGAAGATGTAAAAGAAAGCAACTCCCAAACTGACAAATCGATTTAGGGAGTTGCTTTTGTCTATTCTTTTAAATTCTCTTCTTTATAATCTGGTTTATTTTCTTTCATAAATTTCTTGGGCTTCGCGTTATAATCTTCTTCATACTTTCCTGTTGTTTCATTTTTACGATATAGACTAGTCCATAAAGTATCGCTATCCTTCAAAGACTTATAAGTCAACGCAATAACTTTACCTTCGTTATAAACATAAATATTACTTTTATCACGCTTAAACTCTAATGTATCTTTTAATTGAGATTCTTTACTACTTTTATTCTCTAATTTAGAAACTTCCTCAATTTCTTTATCATATTTTTTACCACATGCAATTAAAGCTGTAGATATTACTAAAATCAATGTTATCAATAAAAATCGCTTTGTCATGATATAATCATCTCCTTTTTATTGAATTATATCATTATTTTATAAATTATCCACGCCCATTTTTTTGTAAATTAAAACGCTGTACATCATTAATTAACCATTTATCATTTGTACGCACCATATCAAGTTGTACAGATGTTTTACGGTTCTCAACTTCCTTTTGCCCCTCAGTATCAATACGCTCATTAAACTGCACAAATACTTTATAATTATCATGCTTAGGGTCATACTGATCAAAATAGACATGAATATCACTTACTGTTACATCGTCGAAAATACTAAACTTCTCTCTGTTATCACTAAACAACATATCATAATATTTTTCTGTTACTAATGGCTTAATTGATTTAGCTTTTTGTTTAAATGACGACCCTTTTTTTAACGTAAATAGCTCTGTTGTAAATGCTTGTGCTGTCTCACGTATTTGTTTTTCTTCCTCCGCAATCACTGTCTTAGATTGACGTTTTACACGTTGATGTAATGCCTTATTCGTATCTTTTTCTTGTTGTAATGATTGTTTTAATTCACTCACATGATTCTTTTCTTTTTGAACTTGTTGCTTCGTTGTTTGTGTACCTAAAAAATAAGCACTCACTGTTAAAACTGTCACAATCACAAAGCCAATAATCTTTAATTTCATCGTTATCTACTCCTTATCATGAATAAAGCTAATACCAGATTCTACTTTCATTTCTCTTTGCGATACGATATAAGGTCCTTTAATATTCATTTCTGTCACAGTAAATGTTTTATCATCTTTCACATCAATCACAACAGCTACATGTCCTGTTACTGGCGGTGCACCACCAGCACCAGGCTCGGCGATCATTAACGCACCTACAGCGGGTTTACTATTCACTTTATAACCTTCCTCTTTAGCTCTATCATTCCAAAATTGCGCATGAAACCAATACGTCGATATCGGTTTTCCCATTTTTTGACGAATACCATAGGCATACCATGTACATTGACCCGCTGTATATAAATTACCTTTACCTGCATCTGAATTACTCCATTTTAGCAATTTACCACTAAAATTAATATCTTTACCACCAGTAGACTTACATACAGCGCCATCACCATCACTTAATTTTTTCATCATTGATTTTACCGTTGGTATCCATTGCTTATTCATATTATTCGGGTCATTCGATGCACCTACAGGCGCATATTTAGGCCCAATTTTCTCTGGTGTCGTTAATCCTTCTTTAATATAAACATCATATAAATTCTTTGCGCCAGCTTCAAGTCCAGCTTCAATTGTTGGATACGTAGAATCATGAATCGACTTTGTACCCATCACAGATAAGGGATTCTTTTGACGCGTCGCATTTTCTCCTTTACCCCAACCAGATTCACTCGCAATAATCGCCATAAATAAATTTTCAGGTATTTTATGCTTTTTCGCAATTTTTACAATCACTTTCCCTTTACCTTCTAATGCGCCACCTTTCGCATTTTGTTCAAATACCGCAATACCTTTATCTTTAACATCACCACCCACACATGACATATCACCATCTGTTTGTTTGTTTTCCTCTGGACTAAATACAAACATCAATATCACAGGGAACAAGAAAAACAACACACAAAACAATATCAGACCAATTTTTAATAATCTAAATTTAATGCCAATCGGCGTTTGTTTCATCACTTCTTTTACAACAGTCTTTTTATTTACCATGTTTATTAATATCCTTTTGTTTTTTCAATCGATCAAGAATATGTTTTGTTTGTGAATTGCGTTTAAATGTCGGCTCATTTGTATGTGAACGTGGTTGATAGGGATTATTTTCTCCAGTCTGTATATGACGTTTTTCAATATCTTTATCATAAGAAGATTGAACATCTTGATTAAACGATTGACTGCGTCTTGACAATTCTTTTGGCGGTTGAGATAAATAAGTAGGGCTAAATGATTCTGTTTGCAGGTTACGTTTAATTTCTTTTTTATGTTTTACATCACGATACATACCATCATCTTGTGCGATTCGTTTAGATTTAGTATAACCTGATGGTTTTGAATAAGATGGTTTCGAATAACTAACTACACCTACATTAGGAGCGCCATGCATCTCTTCTTGTTGATTACGTCGCTTAATTTCTTTCGGATTATTCATTGAAATAGGCGTATCTGGTTGTTGATTTCGCTTTGGATTATTATCATTGTTATTTAACATCGGTGGTTCTGGATTATCAAGTTGATTTTTACGTTTATTCTTTTTATCTTCCGCTTGTGCTTGACGACGTTTATTAAATTCATCTTGTCCTTTACGTATTACCTCTGCACCTAATTTTTGAGGTGATAAACTTAAATTACCACGTGTCACAAAATCAATGATTTCACTACGCTTTTTATACAAAACAAATAAAATAATCATTAGGAATATCACATTTAAAAAATAAGCTTGTTGGCTTTCTGGTTTCACAAATGCATTCGCGATATCAATTGAGAAACCAATCACCACAAATAAAAATGTCATACAGGCACTTAAAATAATATACCCTAATGTACGTGCTAATGCTTTGAATACTGATATTTCAAAACCAGGGATAAAACTAATAAGCCAACTAAACACTAAAAATAAGAATAAAATGAGCGCAAAAGCTGAAAAGATAACTTTCGCAAAACTAATCGATAAAAATATAATAGATAAAGCTATCGTAATAATCAATGTAAACATCGCAATACCTAGTTGCCCAAATACATGGGTTTGTTTCATTGAGGTATTATCATATTTTTTAACCTCATCACCAACTTTTCTTTCAACTTCTTTTTCTGTCTTTTCATCTTTCACTTTGATATTTAAAATATCATCAATACGATTTTTACCTTTTTGCTTAATTTTCTCCTCGTTAACTGTGCCATAATTCATAATCAGATAAGGCTTATATAACGCCATATCAAAATATTGATTACGTATCTTGTTAATGCCTGAATTTTCATTTACATAATCAATATCACCATTAATAGAACTTGTACTATTCATAATGACATTATTTAACCCTTTACCAACATTATTTGTACCTTTAATCACGAAGCTCGCATTGGCAAGCACACCCACACCAAAACCAATTAAACAAAAGATTAAAAACCCACGTTTTAACGCTTCATGCATATTACCTTTAACTGAAAAGATAATAAATGCATTTAAACAAATCACAATAAACAACGTCATCACAATATTACTTAACAATTTTTGATAAATATCACCGACAAATTGACCGACTTTATCCGCAAAATCGTTTAATACATCAAGCTGATATAAATTTTCTATCGCATAATCAGTAATACTTACAATCAACTTGTCAATTTCAAAAAAGAAATTTGTTACATTATTAACTGTTTCTGCGACCTCATCTTTACCAAATGGATTCCAATCTTCATCTTTTTGAAACCATACACGATAACGTTCTAAATCTATATCACCATCAGCTTTATCATCTACTTTATACTTTTCAATCTTCGCATCAACGGCATTCGTTGGTTTTCCTACTGGATTAGCGACGGCATCAGCCGTTGCCCCTGTTATTAAAAACAAAGGCAAAATTAAAAAGCATAAAAGATATAAACTTTTACGCTTCATTTAATCACTCCTTATTTAATTTTTAACTACAATTTCATCACCATATAATTGAAACTTAGTACCTAATTTTATGCCATAAGTACAAAACCAAACTTTTTCTGATATACAAACACTTTTCATAGTTTTAAAAGAAATATCTTTTTTAGTTCTATATTCAAACGTAAACATAAAATCACAAGAAAGCAATGTGTAAACACGTTCCTTATTGGATATTATGTCTTTTTTTAACATTTTTAAATGGTTACCAACTAACGCATTACTCTGAAAAACACCTGTCTTTGCTTTTTTTATGTATAACATTATTTAACTCCTTTTTATTTTGGTTATACATAAAAAACAATTAATAATCAATTATTAGCTCTTATTTCCCCTTTAAATACGTAACTGGCATCATTTATTTCTAAGTCATTCAATACAACTTTTTCTAAAGGCTTTAAATCTAAATTTTGTTTTGATAAAACAATAATTTCTGAACCTAAATCAACCGAAGCTAATCGATAAGCATAACAATCAAAATCTCGTCTCACATCGTCTTTACGTAAAAAATAGAAATCTCCATTCTCATTAAAATCAATTTTCATTACATGCTCACTCCTTATTTAAATTTTTTCAATTTGACACTGTACTTTAATTAATTGTTTCACTTCATCGGGACGTAACGTTTTATCTTCCTTAATCGCTAAATCTAAAGCTATTAAAATAACATTTTTCATTCCAATTTCCTTAGCTAACTCACTTAATAATTTCTCTATTTGTTCTTTATTCATTTTTTCTACTCCTTATTTAATATTTGCTTCACATCTTCCACAAAATCATATTGTTCCATGAGAGGCGCATCAAATAAAATCGGTTCATTATATTGTCCAAGAATTGAGATATAACCGCGTCCAATATCTGATTCGTGAATCGGTTGAAATGATTTATCTGTTTGACCAAAGGTCATACGATAACCATCAGCTGACAAATTACCCATTGATACACGTAAACCTAATTGATCGCGCACATTACCTTTAATCACATCTGCATCAGGTCGCTGTGCTGTTAAAAACATAAACACACCAGCTTGGCGACCTTTCATAATGATGTTGATTAAATAATCATTCATTTCTTGAAGTTCTTTTTTATCTAAAGTAGACGTGAACGCTGTCACTTCATCAAAAATCACAAAATAGGGTGGTAAATCAAAGTTTCTAAAATTACTGCCTAATTGATATTGTTTGCTTTCACTCATCATTCTAAAGCGATGTTCCATTTCTTCATTAGCTTCTCTTAATTGTTTAAAAATTTGACCTTTCGTATCCGCCACTTTTTCAGCACCTATCACATTTTTCATAAATGATAAATCAGATACTTTCGGATCTAATAACCGTACTTCTGCATCACGCTTAAATAATTCTCTAATCATATAAAATAAAAAGTACGTTTTACCGCCACCGGTCACACCAGTAATTAAAGCATGTGGTGCTTTCACAAAATCCCAAAGAATTTGATGTGTAATATAAATCTTCGTATCATAATAGGTTGTTTCTGATGCTTCTGTACCTTCCATAACGATACGTTTTTTATATTTAAGAGGCATAAACTCATATCTCAAATAACGCCCAATATGACGCTTCTCAACAAGCTCACAATTAAACATGGGTTCAATGATAGATTCTAATTCTAAATAATCATCTTGAAAACGTGAACCATCTTTTTTTACATGTATCACAAATGTTTTACGTCTACGTTTATAAAACAATGTTGGATAATAATCATATTCTGTTTTCTTATAATCAATATCTAAATATTCTGTTGTTTTCTTAATCACTGTACGATTATGAAATCCTTGTGTTTCAATCATTTCAGCCAAATCTTTTTCACGAAATCTTAAAATCAATTGTGAAGATAACTTTGCGATAATAAAAATAACTAATGTACCAATCGCAAGATATAAAAAATGTGGTTTAAAGTACTGATAGACTTCAACCACATTTAAAGCTTTTTGTTGACTAATATAACCTTGCCATAACATTAATATTCGATAGGATAAAAAGATAAATGCGAACACACCCGCAAAAATAAAATCAATATGTTTAAAATACGGTTGAATACGCACACCTTTAAATAAAGCAATCTCATTCATTGCCATTGAATCACTCCTTTACTACCTTTATTTTTTATATTTTATCGATCTGTGATTAACAAATTATATAAAATAATATATAATTCTATTATTCTTTATTGTTAATAATCTTAGTTATTTCTTTTGAATGTCGTTCATTTTCTAATCTGCATAATTTTTCTAATCTCATAACACTTAAAATCAAAATCATTGCCATAATAAAAATCATAAACATAGAGAGGACACCCCCTGATGATAAAATTTAATTTAAACTGGTTAAATATCGGAACACCTCTATTTTTATTTACTTACATCAACTTAACCGTATTTATCGTTAATATATTCCAGCCTAATATTTTAAATAATATCAATAAATTAATAAATATTATCACTAATAACCATATATCTAAAATAAGTGAAAATATAACTTATGATATACTTCTAAATTTATATTGGTTCTATTTCTATCTAATAGGTGTATGTCTGGCATTATTTCTAATTGCTGGTATATTAGCTCAATTTAACACCATCAACCCACTTCGTTTAGGGCATATACTAGGATGGTTTATAAGCTTATTAGTACATCAATTTAATATAATGTTAATAGTCATAATGATAAACCACAGTATGTTCTCAGAATTCAATTATATAAATATTACATTCTTTCTACTGTTTACTTATATTTATCTGGGGAGCTACAATTCCTCAAAAGATTGTTCTGACGCATAGATTCTTCTTTTTGTAAATGTTTTTGTTTTAAAACCATACAAAAACCATATGGTATCACACCATAACAAACAATAAATGCAAAAACTATACTAAACAATTCTTCGATCAATCCATTCATTTTAACACCTCACATTAGGAATATACTGAAATAAGGTATATTCCTATATATTAAATCGCAAATTTCTCTTCTGCTTTTGAACTTGCTGAATCTTCTTGTGTTCTAAATGCTTCCGTCATTTCTTCAAAAGGACAATGTACGACCATTTTGCCCACACGTCCGTAGAAATCACTGAAAATACATTGACCTTTCTTCAAATCTTTCAACATTTCCATATTTTCGGGACTTTCTTTTGAATATTCTAAACCAAGCGATTTTAAAATATCCTCTCGTTCATCTTTTTCATCAAATGCGAAATGACAACCAAAGTTACCGCCGTCTTCATCGGCTTTATCTTTAACAGATTGGGTAATAAAAACTAGCGAATTATTTTCAGATCGACCCATACGTTTAATACCTTTAGCTACTTTTTTACCTTGTCGTGAGGCACTAAATGCCCAACCTTCATCAATAAAGAGTGTGGTTTGTATCTGTCTACGTGAACCGAATTTCTGTAAAAATTTACCGATTAAAAGCATTAAAGTAATCCCATTTTTCTCACCAGTTGAATAACCCGATGGGTCATCACCAGCCTTCGGCATATCTAAACCTTGAACTTGTAATATCGTTGCTTTTTCTTGAATATTCAAAGCCGGATTACTACCATCACTAAACACAAGTTTTAATATATTATTTTGTGTTTTTTCAAAAAGTAAATCACCAGCTTGACTTACATGTTCATCTTCATCATTTTGAAGCTTTTTAATTACATCTAATGACCCAACTTGTTGACCTTTTTCACGTTCCTCAACTGTTTCAGTAATAGCCCTATAAATTGCTGTTTCAACACGATGTTCATTTTCAAAGGATTTAATTTCATCAAATACTGATTTCAACATTTCATTAGCTTCAATACCATCAAGAAAAACAATCGGGTCTAAACAACCATAATTACTAGGCTTTTTATAATCCAATGTCACATACTTAAATGTTTTTAAATGATTAACAAATAGGGGATATTTACGTTGCATGTCTTCACTTTCTGTAATTTTATTAAACCAATCTGCAAATTCACTTTTCGGGTCCCAATAAATCATTTGACCTTTAAAGAATGATGTATATATCCAAAGTAACTTAGCTAAAAATGATTTACCTTTACCTGTTTGACCTGTGATTAATACGTGTGGGCTATCACTGACTGCTCCTGATATACCTTTGGCTGCTAATAATAAACTAAATAAAATAATATCTCTTGAACTTGCAACAGCTTCCTCACGTGAAACAGAACGTATAAACTTATCAATACGTCCGATATAAAAACCAGTTTTTGTACCTAAACTTTGCGACACGCCAAATAAATTTTCTGCAATCCCAGTTGCTGTCGTGCGTTGCACCCAATATTTATTAATAAACAATGGATTTCCATGTAAAATTTGATAATAAAGTTGTAATTGGTCAGCTAATGGATTAACCGCATAAATATTTGTTTCTTTCAAACGTTTAATTAAACGTTTCGCTTTACGCTTACAATCTTTTAAATCATCACTCTTAATCACAAATGAACAAGACCATTCCATAAATACACCTGAACCTGTCACTTCTTTTTCCATTTGTTCTAATACGAATAAATTATCTTGAATATCTTCAGATGCATTATCACCAGCTGATTGTTTTTCTCTTGCTTGTGCTTTATGATTAATTTTTGCACGATCAAATTTCTTTTTTACTTTATCATTCTCAACAATTTTTGCTTTTACATGACATTCCACAGGGAACGGCATATTTTGTGCTTTTTCATAAATATGTGTAAATTCCATATCAAGTGGAAAGTCGTCAACAACAATTGTTGTTGTATAGAATGTTTCATTTTCATTTGTCACTTTCAATACACGCATATTTGTAGGGTCAATCACCACATTACATACATCTGTTACGGCACGTCTTGATGATTCCTCTTGTACATCATGCGTCGCATTTGAAATAAATGGCTTACGCACGATATAAGCAAGCTCATTTTCAGTTAAGCGTTCACCCTCAATACTTAAAAAACTATCCGCAAGTTCTCGTTCAAACACTTCATAACGACTTAATACTTTTTCATCTAATGAAACATTAAAACCAAAATTCGAAATCATTCGTTCCGCTGTATCTGATAATGTACTCTTAAGCATTTCTTTAATCGAAATCGCATCATCACTTAATTCTCGAAGTTTCACACCCATGACAAACGAGTTACGTGTAATCATTTGTAATTCTTGTTCTAACACATCAATCGTTTCTTGGGCATAATAATTAGCCACATCAAACGCTGAATCATCAAAGTCTTGACTAATTTCTTTAAATTTATTACGTAAATCTAAATCATGCTCATACATTTCAAAATGAAAATCCTGATAACCTTTAATCGATTCAAGAAAATATTTCATACGTTTTTTTGAAGCTTCTTTTTTATCGTAATTGGCTGTTGAAATAGATTCAGAACGAATACGATAATACGCCCAAACTTCACCGCTTTTCGTTAATAACAAATTATTTTTCATCCCTGCATAGGGGGCTTTTAACTCCATGTCATCCCTCCATTAAAAATAGCCCCGTTAGGGACTATTTCAATTTAATTATTTTCTTGTCATGATATTTCACTTCTTCATCATATGCATAATGTACATTGCGCATTTGAATGTTAAACACATACATCATAAAATCCCAAAGAAAGAATATCAGTTTCTTACCATCTTGTTTTAATTTTACTAATTGCTTCGTCATATAATAGGGGAGTACTGTAAAATAAATAATCGTTAAACCTGGTACTAAAGACGTTAATGTATTAAATCCAGCCTTAAGATATAATAATATTAAAATCAATTCAATCACAAACAACGTACCGACCCAGTCTAAACGAATACCTTTTGACCACCGGTAACTTCCTGTAAATTCATACATCACAATCGGCTGTTCAAATGTTCGTTTCAAATTGTAAGCTTTTTTATCCATATCGATCAGCTCCCAAAAATCAACTTCCAAAGCCCTGATACTGAATTAAACACTGTTTCAGGACCTTTGGAAATCAAGAACATCAAACCACCAATCACAAACAATGCAAGCATATGCCCATATTTACCCGTTGCCCACTTAACACAACCAATCACCAATACAATAATACCAATTGCGGTACCAACTTCTTTATTAACCCATTGACCAAGTGGATTAATAGAAGGTGCATCACCTAGTACCAGCATTAAATTAAATAAATGTTCCATCACTTTAACCTCCAATTGTTGTTGTTAATTTTTTAACATAATACTTACCATCTTTTTTTGTAATATCTAAGGTGTAATGTTCTAAGTTTTCAAGTGGTGACCCTTTATCTTTCATTAAAACCTCTGCTTTAACAACATAATCGTCACCCTTAGGATAAATACGTAAATCACTGATTTTAGACACTTCACGTGTATCTTCTAACCCTTCGGGGTTATCCATTAAATAAGCCATATCATCCGATTTACTTTTACAATATTTATCAAAAAACTCTTCAACAAATGCTTTTAGTTTCGGATTATCTTCACGCTTTTCATTCTCCAAACTATCTTTAACAAGTGTTGCTTTTTTCAGTTGATTACTTGGAATCGTAGAAAAATGAGGATATTCAATCACCACGTACTTATTATTTTCACTTTTAATCGGAATGTTTAATAATGCTTTCTTAGTTTCTGTTCGTTCTTTTTCTTCTGTCTTTGTTTCATATTCATCCTTTTTATCTTTGTCCTTTTTATCCTTTTCCTTTTTAACTTTAACCTCCTTTTTCTCTGTAATTTTTAAATCGTAACTTACAATATACTGAATGATTGTTTGTTTATCTTTACGTTTAATATTAAAAAATTCTTTTTCATTCAGCTTACGCTCAACATTTTCAGTATTTTCTGTAGGTGTCTTATAATCAGAGGGATAAAAATCCGCTAACGCTTTTTGTCGCTCTTCTTTTGCCTTACCATCTTTAGGAATAGTCATATATGCATCAATATACTTATCAGCATATAACTTTAAATTAGGATTATACTGAACTGTTTCAGCGTTATCTTCATATTTCTTTTGAATTTCTTGCGTTTTATTAACTGCTTCTTTACTTTCGTTGTTCGCTTTAGAAGCTCTAATGAAAGAGGCAATCAACAAAATGGTTAACAACACTAAAATCATATAAAAAACAATCACAATCTTTTTTCTGTGATTGCGATACTTCGGTAATGATTTACGTTCTTCTTCTGGAACATCAAAACGCTTGCCTTTTTTTGAAAATCTTGATAATATCAACTTGTTGATGATATTCAAAAAAGCTTTACGTATATTACTTAGAAAAGCTTTGATAGGAATCATCTCCTTTCTTTTTACGCTTTAGATTTTCTAAATAATGATTAATTCTATCGGTGTGTTCATCATTAAATGATGAATGCGCCAATATTTTATTTAGAAAATCTGTATCTTCAAGTAAACCTTCAGATTGTGCCATTGCTTCAGCTGTTAAAACAGTATCTAACGTTGTAGCTACTTGTTTACATAACCAATCAATATTATCCTCAATGGACTTTAAACTCGGTTTCATACTTAAGCTAATTTTATCCGCACCTTTAATAAAACGTGACCATTCTTGATATACTGGCCACCTTGATTTTCGACTATCTGATACATCTTTCGGCTCAGTTACAAAACGCATACTATTATTTAAAACACCTTTAACAATATCTGATATGCTTGATGTTTCTGTTAAAATATTTACGCAATTTTCCGCATTACTTCGTCGCATTTGTATTTCATAACGATTCCATAATCCAAAATCTTCAACAGGTGTTTTTAATTTATACGCCATTTCATAATTCTTTTCATAAAAGCGACAATACATATCACTTTTTTTAGAGCCGATATAAAAAGTTGAACCTTTAGACTGTCCGTTGGACAATTTAAAACCAGCAATTGAACTCGCTGTTCTAAATTTTGAAATACATTCACCATGCTCAGCCTTTTTAATTAATCGTGGTATTTTTAAATATGTTTTTGTATCATCAATCGCAATATCAATTCTTGTAAAACGCGCCTTTTTAGCCGCACAGCGCTTAAAAAAGTCTTGCCACGTTTCATTGCGGTTGATTAAATAATGTTCAAATTCCCGACAACCAGAACCAGTTAACTGTAAATGAAAGCCCATACCTTCATCTTTATCCGAATAAAAAATTTGAATATTTCCAAACGTATAACCACGATTGTAAAAGTACAAGCCACTATTACGATGTTTAAACACTGCCCGAGGCAATTTCAAAACATCCTCCATAATGGTGAAAATCGAGGGCACCTGAAAAGTCACTTGGACCCAGTCAACAACTGCCTCCAAGCCACATTTTTCTGGCTTCGCTACCCCCCTATTAGTAAGGGGGGTAGAAGCTTGATTTTCCATGAAAAAACCTCCTATCAAATCGCAAGCGATTTGATAACTTAAGGCTGTCGCTTCCCTTTCTTAACGCGCCTTTGTCGCAGGCTCCGCCCAAATGCTTAACGCCGTCCCGGCTTGCATTTCTGCGCCTGCAGGCGCTAAAAGTCCAGCTCGCCTTAAGTTAAACAATACAAATGATATATTTAACTATCTACATCACCAATATAGATACAATCCTTCAAATCAATTTGTAGTAATCGCCCGTGTCCTGCTTCTTTCAAACTAAAACACAATAAGCAGACGTCAGTGTATATCCTCGGTCTGCCTGATGGTAAACGACTTTTAACATAGTCACCATTAAATTTTTCTTGTATTTCCTTTGCGATAAGCATTAATGATAATGCTTCACCTGTATTAATTCTAGATGCAATATATGACAACATGCCTTCAGATAATTTTAAAGTACGTGCATAAGGCGCTAAGTTGTCAGCTGTATAAAATTCCATACACTAACCTTGTTGTGCACCTTTTTTATGTTGAATTGTCGCAATTTGTCTAATATCTTCTGCCTTAATACTCGGTTGAATTGAATGGAAATCACCTGAAGATTGTACATATTGTTTTGCTTCTACACCTACAAGTTCACAAACTGACATAATATCAAGTTTTACTTCTTTAGGTACTTTTACTGTTACTTGTTCACCTTGTCCAGTTGACGCTAATTTGTATGCATATAATTTTTGATCGGTTTTTTCTCCATCTTCATATTTGTATTTCTCATCAACACCCATGAAATATAAATCTCCAAACGTTTCTTTTAAATCAAATTTCGGACTCCATGCCATAATAAATTCCTCATTTCTTTTTATAATTTTTATTTATACGCTTTATGCTTTTGTTTCTAAACTATAAATATCATCAGCTGAAAAGCTTGTATATAAATTACAATAACCTGTATTCATATCTTGATATACTCTAGGTTTGATTGTTAAATTATCAAAATCAACACGTTCTAAAGAATCAAAGTATTTTTCATTTGACAGTCTAACTTTAACTTGTTCACCAATATCAACACATATAATCGTATACAGATAATAAGCTTCATCAAACCGCGATATTTTTTCAACATGGGACAAATAACGAAACTCTTTCCCCATAGTTGCTTCAATATCAATGACTGGTTCTATCATAAAAGTCACCTCGGCAGACTCATACAAATCAGAGTTTTTTAGGGTCGCACGAATAGGAATAACTCCCGCAAATCCGTACCACTGCATTTTTGATAATGGAGTGTCTATGCTTCTCCTGACCTATTCAATTTTTTTGAAACCTATCGGTTCATCACCTCAAAGAATTCTAGGTCTAATTTATCAATATGATACATCTTGCATATAAATGCGTTAGACACACCATACTTTTTTAAATATACATAATCCTTATAAGTAAATTGATAGTCATTATTTTTCGCTTTATTGCACACGTTCAATATACAAAAATATGCAATTTTATACATCTTACAAATATGACGTTTTGAAATACCATGAAATCTTAAAATAACAAAATTTCTATAATCTAAACGCTTAAAATCATAAAAATAAGGTGTAAACTCTGTCATAACGATCAATTCCTTTCTTAAGAATTTGTTGTTAATTAGAGTTTACACCACAAAATAAAAAAGAAAGACATAGTGTAAATGCAGAAGAATGTACGCATAGAAATTCAATAAGGTAATAGATGATTTCTATGGAATATACATTGAATTAAAGCACTTATACTATGTCTTAATATATTTATCGCATATCTATTTGACGATATGTTTGTATAATACGTGATATTTTATCAATTATAGGATTTAATGAATCAGGATTTTCGTGAATATCATATTCATTGATATTGATACGAACAACAGGACATGCATTAAAATTATTAATCCAATCATCATAGCGTTTAAATAACTTTTTCCAGTATTCAGGATCAGTATTCATTTCCATTTCACGGCCACGTTCAATGATGCGGTCAATAACTTCATCGTAATTACACTCTAAATAAATTAGTACATCTGGTTTTGGGAAATAAGGTGTCATTACCATGGCATTAAATAAGTCTGAATATGTTTTAAAGTCATCTTGACTCATTGTACCTTCTTCTTCATGCATTTTTGCAAAAATATCCACATCTTCATAAATCGAGCGGTCTTGGATAAAGCCTCCACCATATTCGAACATGCGTTTTTGCTCTTTAAAACGTTCTGCTAAAAAATAAATTTGTAAATGAAAACTCCAACGTTCAAAATCACTATAAAACTTATCCAAATATGGATTGTGATCTACATTTTCAAAAGAAGTTTTAAAATTCAATTTATCAGCAAGTGCTTGTGTTAGTGTCGATTTACCTACACCAACAGTACCTGCAATGGTTATAATGGCATTTTGTGGAATACCGTAATTATTCATTTGTAATATCTCCTATCATAGGTAATATAATATGTAGTATATCTTCATAATCTTGCTCGTTTTTTAGAAAATCAATAGAAGTTGTATCAATTAGCACAACATTTGAACCATTACTTTGTAACGATTCATAATATTCACGATAATCTTTTTTTAATTTTAAAAGATATTCGTCTTCTATTTGATGCTCAAAACTACGATTACGTTTAGCAATTCTCGCTTTTAACACATCAAGTTCTGCATCTAAAAAGATAATCATATTAGGCATAATCATATCTTCCGTTAAAATATCATAAATTTTACTAAATTTTTGAAATTCAACAGGACTCAAAGTATTTTTAGCAAATATCTTATTTTTATGTATATGATAATCACTAACTACGCCTTGATTGAGTTGTGTTACATCTTGAAATTGCTTATATCTATTACATAAAAAGAACATTTCAGTTTGAAAACTCCATTTAGAGATATCTTCGTAAAAGTCTGATAAAAATGGATTTTCAGTGATAATTTCTTTTTCTTCATAAAAATCTAAAGTTTGACTTAGTTTGTGTGCAAGTGAAGATTTTCCTACGCCAATAGGTCCTTCAATTGCAATAAAAGGTTTGTTCATATTCACATCTCCAAATGTTAAAATAGACATTGAGTATTGTACCATAAGTGAGGTATCTGGACATAAATGACAAATGATATATATTTTATGACGTTAGCAATAGAAGAAGCTAAAAAGGCTGCACAACTAGGAGAAGTACCTATAGGTGCCATCATTACTAAAGATGATGTAGTTATCGCTAGAGCACACAATTTAAGAGAAACATTACAACAACCAACAGCACATGCTGAGCACATTGCAATTGAACGTGCAGCAAAAGTATTAGGTAGTTGGCGCTTAGAAGGCTGTACATTATATGTAACCTTAGAACCTTGTGTCATGTGCGCAGGCACGATTGTAATGAGTCGTATACCAAGAGTAGTTTATGGTGCAGATGATCCAAAAGGTGGTTGTAGTGGTAGTTTAATGAATTTATTACAACAGTCTGATTTTAATCATCGTGCCATTGTTGATAAAGGTGTACTTAAAGAAACATGTAGTACGTTATTAACAGCATTTTTCAAAAACTTAAGAACCAATAAGAAATCCACCAAGTAGACGATAGTACATACTAATTAAAATTTGTTAGAATTACATTATAAGATAAATTAATGACAATATAAATGTAAATAGAAAAGTATGTGCGCTGAGAATATTTTCTTAATCTCAAAACATGGTTTTAAAATAACGAAACGAGGTAACATAATGATAAAATTAATAGCTACAGATATGGATGGGACGCTTCTAAATGCAGCACATGAAATTTCTCAACCTAATATTGACGCGATTAAATACGCACAAGATCAAGGAATAACAGTCGTAATCGCAACTGGTCGAGCTTTTTATGAAGCACAAGCACCTGTCGCAGATACAGATTTGACAGTTCCTTACATTTGTTTGAACGGCGCTGAAGTACGTGATGAAACTTTTAATGTAATGAGTACGTCACATCTTAATAAATCATTAGTACATAAGATTACTAAAGTATTAAAAGATGCTGGTATTTATTATCAAGTATACACGAATCGAGCTATATATACTGAAGATCCTCAACGCGACTTAGAAATTTATATAGATATTGCTGAACGCGCAGGTCAGCATGCAAATGTTGAACGTATTAAAAATGGTATTCAAAGACGTATTGATAATGGTACGTTAAAAGTTGTTGACAATTATGATGCAATTGAAAATATACCTGGTGAGTTAATTATGAAAATCTTAGCATTTGATGCAGATATAGAAAAAATTGATAAAGCAAGTAAGATTTTAGCTGAATCTCCAAACTTAGCAATATCATCATCATCAAGAGGTAATATCGAGATTACACATTCGGATGCCCAAAAAGGCATAGCATTAGAAACGATAGCTGAAAAATTAGGTATTGAAATGAAAGATGTTATGGCAATTGGTGATAATTTAAATGACGTATCAATGTTAGCTAAAGCTGGTTATCCTGTTGCTATGGAAAATGGTGCTGATGAAGTAAAAAGAATAGCAAAATATATCACAGATACGAATGAAAATAGTGGTGTAGGAAAAGCAATAATGAAATTATTACGTGAACAACAAGATTAATAAAAAAGAGGGGTCAAAGATGAAAGGACTAATTATTATTGGAAGTGCACAAGTGAATTCACATACAAATGCACTAGCAACTTATTTAACAGAACATTTTAAAACACATAATATTGAAGCGGAAATATTTGATTTAGCAGAAAATCCATTAAATCAATTAGATTTTTCTGGAACAACACCTTCTATTGATGAAATTAAACAAAATATTAAAAGTTTAAAAGATAAAGCAATGGCGGCTGATTTTTTAATTTTGGGAACACCAAATTATCATGGCTCATATTCAGGTATTTTAAAAAATGCACTAGATCATTTAAATATGGATTATTTTAAAATGAAGCCAGTAGGGTTAATTGGTAATAGTGGTGGAATTGTAAGCTCTGAGCCATTATCACATTTAAGAGTTATTGTCAGAAGTTTATTAGGCATTGCCGTACCAACTCAAATTGCAACGCATGATTCTGATTTTGCAAAAAATGAAGATGGTACTTATTATTTAAATGACAGTGAGTTCCAATTACGTGCAAGATTATTTGTTGACCAAATTGTATCCTTTGCACATAATAGTCCATATGAGCATTTAAAATAAGGCTAGTAAATAAAATATGAAAATACGCATTGTACTTACAGGTATGTAACTTTTAAGCCTAACATTGAGAGGTGTTAGCTTTGAGGTGGCATGCCTTTTTTAATTCGATTTTTTGTATAATAATTCAATTTTATTTATATAGATTCACAAAGCTTGTTGGGAATGTTATTGATTTAAATACAATGCAAGTTCGAAATGAATAAGTATATGAATAAAAAACAGTATTAAAAATAAGTTTTAATTAATGTAAAACTATTAAAGAAAACGAAAATTTAAAATAGCGCGTTCTTAAAGGATTTTTAATTAAATTATTAATCCAAAATGCATTATAAAATAAAGAAAAATAATTAAAGTATTGTACTTTATTAAAAAGTGTATTACGATAGTAAGGCAGAAATTTATATATGCAATTTATTATATTTATCAAATTTTGATATTTTAAAGGAGTATTATTATGAATAATAAAAAGACAGCAACAACTAGAAATGGCATGGTGCCAAGTAAATTAAACAAATTTTCAATAAGAAAATATACAGTAGGTACAGCCTCGATTTTAGTAGGTACGACATTAATTTTTGGGTTAAGTAATCACGAAGCAAAAGCTGCAGAAAGCACAAGTGAAGAAATAAATAAGGCGAAAAATGAAGCGACAGGAACAAGTGAGAAGCAAGCAAGTGAAAAAGTTGATAGTAGTCAACAAAATAGCGATGTTCAAACAAAAACTTCAGAACAGCCTAAAGTGACGATGAATAATGATACATCAGTTAAAGAAACTAGTGGAAACACACAATCATCACAAATTGCTACTGCTAATCAATCTACTACACAAACTAGCAATGCAACAATAAATGATAAATCAGCAACTACATATAGTAACGAAACTAGTAAAAGCATTTTAACGAAGGCAAAAGACGTTTCAACTACGCCTAAAACAACAACTATTAAACCAAGAACATTAAACCGTATGGCAGTGAATACTGTTGCAGCACCACAAACAGGTACAAATGTTAACGATAAAGTGCATTTTAAGGATATTGATATTGCGATTGATAAAGGACATGTTAATAAAACAACAGGAAATACTGAATTTTGGGCAACTTCAAGTGATGTTTTAAAATTAAAAGCAAATTACACAATCGATGATTCTGTTAAAGAGGGCGATACATTTACTTTTAAATATGGTCAATATTTCCGTCCAGGATCAGTAAGATTACCATCGAAAACACAAAATTTATATAATGCTCAAGGTAACATTATTGCCAAAGGAATTTATGACAGTGCAACAAATACAACAACATATACATTTACAAACTATGTTGATCAATATACAAATATTAGTGGTAGTATTGAACAAGTTTCATTCGCCAAACGTGAAAATGCAACAACTGATAAAACTGCTTATAAAATGGAAGTAACTTTAGGAAATGACTCTTATAGTAAAGAAGTTATTGTCGATTATGGTAATAAAAAAGGACAACAACTCATTTCAAGTACAAACTATATCAACAATGAAGATTTATCACGTAATATGACTGTTTATGTAAACCAACCTAAAAATACATATACAAAAGAAACATTAGTAACAAATTTAACGGGTTATAAATTTAATCCAGATGCTAAAAACTTTAAAATTTATGAAGTAACTAACCAAAATCAGTTTGTGGATAGTTTCACACCAGATACTTCAAAACTTACAGATGTTACTGATAAATTTAAAATTACATATAGTAACGATAACAAAACGGCAACAGTAGATTTATTGAATGGTCAAACAAGCAGTAATAAACAATACATCATTCAACAAGTTGCTTATCCAGATAATAGTTCAACAGATAATGGGAAAATTGATTATACTTTAGAAACACAAAATGGAAAAAGTAGTTGGTCAAATAGTTATTCAAATGTGAATGGCTCATCAACTGCAAATGGCGATCAAAAAAAATACAATCTTGGTGATTATGTTTGGGAAGATACAAATAAAGATGGTAAACAAGATGCTAACGAAATGGGTATTAAAGGTGTGTATGTCATTCTTAAAGATAGCAATGGTAAAGAATTAGATCGTACGACAACAGATGAAAATGGTAAATATCAGTTCACAGGTTTAAGCAATGGAACATATAGTGTAGAATTTTCAACGCCAGCCGGTTATACACCAACAACTGCAAATGCAGGTACAGATGATGCTATAGATTCTGATGGACTAACTACAACAGGTGTCATTAAAGATGCTGATAACATGACGTTAGATAGTGGATTCTACAAAACACCAAAATATAGTTTAGGTGATTATGTTTGGTATGACAGTAATAAAGATGGTAAACAAGATTCGACTGAAAAAGGAATTAAAGGTGTTAAAGTTACTTTACAAAATGAAAAAGGCGAAGTAATTGGTACAACTGAAACAGATGAAAATGGTAAATATCGTTTTGATAATTTAGATAGTGGTAAATAAAAAGTTATCTTTGAAAAGCCTGCTGGCTTAACACAAACAGGTACAAATACAACTGAAGATGATAAAGATGCTGATGGTGGCGAAGTTGACGTAACAATTACGGATCATGATGATTTCACACTAGATAATGGCTACTACGAAGAAGAAACATCAGACAGCGATTCAGACTCAGATAGTGATTCAGATTCAGACAGCGACTCAGATTCAGATAGCGACTCAGATTCAGACAGTGACTCAGATTCAGACAGTGACTCAGATTCAGACAGCGACTCAGACTCAGACAGCGATTCGGACTCAGATAGCGACTCAGATTCAGATAGCGACTCAGACTCAGACAGCGATTCAGATTCAGATAGCGATTCCGATTCAGACAGCGACTCAGATTCAGATAGTGATTCCGACTCAGATAGCGACTCAGACTCAGACAGCGATTCAGATTCAGACAGTGACTCAGATAGCGACTCAGATGCAGGTAAACATATACCGGCTAAACCAATGAGTACGGTTAAAGATCATCACAACAAAGCTAAAGCATTACCAGAAACAGGTAGTGAAAATAATAATTCAAATAATGGCACATTATTCGGTGGATTATTTGCGGCATTAGGTTCATTATTACTATTCGGTCGTCGTAAAAAACAAAATAAATAATTTAACTTGAACCAGGTCCGTGTGGCCTGGTTTTTTAATGATGAAACATGCAATGGATGTATTTTTCATATAAAATAAACAATAAAGACACGTAATAAAAATTATATGAGGCGATAATATGAATTACATTTTAGGAACAATTTTAGAAAGTAAAATTACAGGTGTAGAAAAAGCTCAAATTAATAGACTAAAGTTGTTTAAACAACAAGGAATTCCTTCAAAATGTGTATATGTTAAATGGAATCCTTATTTGTATACATATGCGAAGCAACATCAAATAGAAAATGATGTATTTACAATGTATGATTATTTTCAAAAAACAATTAATTACAAAAAGACAAAACAAATGAATTGGTTGCAATATTGGGAAAAGTCATGTAAATATACATTGAAATTTGTAGAAAATTCAAATGACGTTAGAATATATGATGAAGAACAATTTATAATGTACGCACATTTTTTAGACAAACAATATCGAAACTTAAACTATGTGAATTATTTTGATCATCAAAGAAGAAAGGTTAAACGTGAATTATTTGATGGTAGAGGATTTCTTAGTTGCTCTAGAATTTTAGGCGAAGGACAACGTATAGTTCTGGAAAACTATTTTACTGCAGATGGTAAGATCGTAATCCAAAAGTATTTTGAGGATATTAATGGTAAAAACACACTTACGAAAGGTGTTTTATATGAAGGGCAGCATCAGCAATATTTTGATAGTGAAGAAGAATTAGTCCACTATTTTCTAAAACAATTATGTAAAAATAGTGATCAGCTAATATTAGATAGACCACATGAATTAGGAAATGTTATTGCAGAGTTACCTAATGAAATTCCGGTTATCGTAGTTCTTCATAGTACGCATTTAACTGGGAATGAGGTAAAAAGCTTTTACAAATCAGTATTCAATCATTTAAAACGTTATAAAGCTATTGTTGTCTCTACAGATAAACAACGTCGAGATATCGCTGATTATATTGAAAATGAAATTCAAGTTGTCAATATTCCGGTTGGTTTTGTAGATAATATACCAAACAACATCGACTTTAATAGTAAAGAAAAAAGGCATATCGTATCTGTAGCGCGTTTAGTAGAAAATAAGCAAATCAAACACCAAATTGAAGTAATTAAACGTCTAGTTGAAAAATATCCTGATATTCAATTAAATATATATGGCCATGGAAATGGTTTAGCAGAATACCAACAACTTGTAGAAAAGTATCAATTATTAAATCATATTAAATTTCACGGATTTAAGACACAAGTTAGTGAAGCAATTGCTAATGCGCAACTTATGTTGTCTACAAGTAAAATGGAAGGCTTTGGATTAGCAATTTTAGAATCTCTTTCACTAGGTACGCCAGTTATAAGCTATGATGTAGATTATGGCCCAGCAGAACTTATTCAAGATGGTTTCAACGGATATTTAGTCTCTGAAGGAGATATAGATCAGATGGTTGAAAAGGTAGACCTATTGTTGAATGACAGTCAAAAGATGGAACAATTTTCAATGAATAGTATTCAATCAGCCCAGCATTTTAATATGACAACTGTTGGTAATAAATGGCGAAATATTTTAAATTAAAATAAAAAGCATTTTCCTAGAAACATAATTAAACAAAACAAGTTCAATTTGAACATTAATGTTTGATTAAATAGTTTAGGAAAATGCATTTTTTATATACTAATGAAAATTACATTTAAATAAGTCGAATAAATTGATCCCATTGATTAATCAATGATGCTTTACTATATTGTTGCGCCTTAGTTAAGCTACCAACAGAAAGGCGTTGTTGCTCTTCTGGATGTTCAATTACATATTTTACTTTTTCAAAAAGGGCATCTTCATCATTTTTAGGAATTAAATAACCGTTAATATCAGACGAAATTAATTCACTAGGACCATATTTAATATCATAACTAATTACAGGAACACCGTGGGACAAAGATTCGAGTAAGGCCAATGAAAATCCTTCCATATTACTCGTAATTAAACTTAAATACGCATCACTATATTCTTGATCTAATTGACTTAAAAATCCACGTAAATAGACATGATTCTCCAATCCGTATTGCTGAATTAACTCATTTAGTTTTGTACTTTCTGAACCAAAGCCATACATATGTAGTTCGACATTTGGAATTAATGGCACTAGGCGTTTTATTAATTCAATTTGTTGATGCAATTGTTTTTCCGGTGAATAACGAGCAACGGAAATTAATTTTATATTTCGGTGATCTAAAATTTGTATTGGTGTATCTATAGGCTCACTGTAGCCGACAGGTATATTAACAACAGGAATTTCATTATTAATCCGTTTTGAAACATCGATTTTTTGCTGTTCTGTAGAAACGACTATGGCACGATATCGAGATAAATTTTCGAACATTGCTTTATATACATTTTTAAAAGGTGAAGATTCTAATTCATCAATATTTTTAATGTGAGTACTATGTAACACAGCAACGACAGGAATTGTGTCAGGCGTTAAATTAAAAATAGGTGCAGTATAAACGTTACGATCGCTGAAAAACACGTCACCTTTACGATAGACGTTTGTAATAAAAAAGGCGCCTAATTCGGTATCATTATTAAAGAAATACGATTTATTCGCATAGTAAACAATGATTTTTTGTACTTCCGGTTTGTCATTAACATAAGTATAATATTTTTCTATTTTTGTATCTCCATCTGGATTATAGAAAAATTCACAAAGTGTTTGTTGTTTACCGACAAGAATTCGACTACAACTTAAAAAGCCACGCACATCGTAAAAATCACGTTTGACCTTTCTTCTATGTTGGTCAAAATGATTTACATAATCCAATATACGATGTTTTGGATCTTGAAAATGTGCATACATTAAAAAACGATCTTGATCATAAATTCTAAAATCATTACTATTCTCAACGGGTTTTAAAGTATAATGACATTCATCAGTCCAATAGGATAACCAATCAAAAGGATCATTACGGTCCACATACATAGCTTCTTGAAAGAAATCATACATATTGATGTAATCGCCATCCGATAAATAATTTTGAGCATTTCTATATAAAAATCTATTCCATGAGAGGAATACACACTGCGCTGGTCGTCCCATTTCTTTAAATAATTTTAATCGATTAATAATTGCTTTTTCAATGCCGGTTAAATTTACACCTAAACTGTTACCTACAAAATAATTCATTTTTAACACCACTTATGTCTGTTTTTTATAATTATATCACATAACATTTAATTAACTCTTTTAAATAGAAAAAGAAATTATTTTAAAAATAGCGAGTTTTAAGGTTCGAAGAGAGTGATTACCAATAAAATTTGCGTTATACCAAAAACCAACAAATCATTATCCTAACGATCCTGACATTACAGTAAATCTACAAAACAAAAAACGCGCAACTACTGTTACGCGTTTTAATATGATTTATGATACTATTTACGGTATTTTAATTTGGCAAACGCATCATGTTGATGGATTGATTCTTCATTACGACATTCAATATCGAAACCTTCTAACCAATCAAATTCAACTAAGTCAGCCGCGATTAAACGAATCAAATCTTCAACAAAGCGAGGGTTTTCGTATGCACGCTCTGTCACTCGTTTTTCATCAGGACGTTTTAAAATAGGGTATAGAATTGAACTTGCATTTGCTTCCATAGCATCTAAAATTTTGTTTTTATAATCATCAACAATGTCTTGTTCTTTATTAATATATGTTTTAACAGTAACAACACCACGCTGGTTGTGTGCTGAATATTCGCTGATTTCTTTTGAACATGGGCATAATGTTGTAACTGTAGCCTCAATTGTAAGTTCTTTACGTGTCACTTGGTCACCATCAATGGCCAATCCATAAGTAACATCAGCATTACCAACTGCTTTAATGTTAGTCGTTGGACTATAGCGATCAAAGAACCATTTTCCAGATACATCAACGCCAGCCGCATTTTGTTTCATATTTGTTTGTAAAGTTCGTAAAACTTGATATAACGTATTAAATTCGAGTTCAATACCATTATCATAATGCTTTTCAACGCTTTCAATAATACGACTCATATTAATACCTTTTTCATCTTTAGTTAAGCTTGTTGAAAAACTAAATGTACCAGCTGTTTGATACTGGTCAACAAGTACAGGGTATACTAAGTTTTTTATACCAACTTCTTCAATTTCAAATAAGAAATCTTTATGCGTGCTTTGTAAATCAGTCATTTCATTTTTAGTAGTAGGTTTCGTACCTTCGATAGGGTCTACTGAACCAAAGTGTTTCCAACGACCTTCTCGTGTCGATAAATCAAATTCAGTCATTATTTTCCTCCGTTAAGATTTAAAGTGATATGTCCAATATGGTTCGACAGTTAAAAAGCTGTGCTGTTTACCATCGATTTCAGGACTTGCTAATTGTTTTAAAAATGGACCTGTTTGAGAAGCATGTGCTTCAAAAGCTTTAATTTTCAGATCTTTAAAATCTGTAATATCATTTTGAATATCAGGTTCGCCCAATGCTTCAGTAGCATCATTGCTAAAAGCAACTAAAGTTAAACGTGGACGTTCTTCCTCCGGCATGCGTTCAACAGTTCGAATCACAGCATCAGCAGTTGCTTCATGATCAGGATGTACAGCATAACCTGGATAAAATGAAATAATCAATGATGGATTAGTTTCATCAATTAAAGATTTAATCATACTATCTATATGTTCATAAGGTTCAAATTCGACTGTTTTGTCGCGTAAACCCATTTTTCTTAAATCAGTAATGCCAATAACTTTACATGCTTCTTCAAGTTCACGTTCGCGAATGCTTGGTAATGATTCACGAGTTGCAAATGGTGGGTTACCTAAATTTCGTCCCATTTGACCTAAAGTTAAACATGCATAAGTTACTGGTACGCCTCGTTGGACATAACTTGCTAGTGTCCCTGCAGATGAGAAGGTTTCATCATCAGGATGTGGAAATATTACTAATACATGTCTTTCATCAGTCATGTTGATGCCTCCTCTATAAATTAAATGGTTGCTCGCTAATTTCAAGCGCTGCAGCGAGTTGACCTTCATAATTAAAACCTGCAATTAAAAATTCGTCATGCTCGTTAACTTCGTAATGCGTTAGACCTTGTACATAAACCCAGCCACCATTTGATAGTTTAAGGCCAATGCGATAAGGTTCTTTATTGCCACCTTTTAACTGAGCATGTGTATATGTTACTTGAATGTTTCTTAAAAAAGTACCAGCATTAAAAACACGTTGATCGAAATGGTTCGCATAGGCACCATTTGTCGTTTCAACATGTAGATACACAGGTTTATGTTCATAAGAAGCTAGTAATTCTAAAACTTCTTGTTCTTTAATTGGTTCCAACACGTTCACTCCTTACACTATCAATGTGTTTATCTTTCTATTTTACTAAAAACTATTCAATAATTGTATACGATTGCTCAATTATTTGGAAATTTATTTTCGATAGGAGATAAATAATTCATATGAACAGGTGCAAAATTTCATTATTCTTCCTTTTAAAAATCAAATAAATTGTTGGAATTTAAAAAGTGTTAAACATTAAAAATGATGCTATATTAATGGTGTATGAATGAATTCATAAGTTTTTAAAATGTATTAAATTTGTGGAGGCATGTAAACAATGAAAGTATTAAACTTAGGATCAAAAGAACAAGCATCATTCTATGTTGCATGTGAATTATATAAAGAAATGGCTTTTAATCAAGAATGTACACTCGGATTAGCAACGGGTGGAACAATGACAGCTTTATATCATCAACTTGTTAAACTATTAAATAAAAATCAACTCAATGTAGATCATGTAACTACATTTAATTTAGATGAATATGTAGGTTTATCCTCAGCGCATCCTCAAAGTTATCACTATTATATGGATTGTATGCTTTTTAAACAATATCCATATTTTAATAAGAAGCACATACATATTCCAAATGGTGATGCGAATGATATGAATGCTGAAGCGTCAAGATACAATGAACTTTTAGCACAACATGGTAAACGTGATATTCAAATTTTAGGAATTGGTGAAAATGGACATATCGGCTTTAATGAACCAGGGACACCATTTGATAGTATTACGCATATTGTTGACTTAACTGAAAGCACGATTAAGGCTAATAGTCGGTATTTTGAAAATGAAAATGATGTTCCGAAACAAGCTATTTCGATGGGACTTAAAAATATACTTCAAGCAAAACGCATCATTTTACTTGCATTTGGTGAAAAGAAACGCGCAGCTATTACACATTTATTAAATCAAGAAATTTCTATTGATGTACCAGCCACATTACTTCACAAACACCCGAATGTTGAGATATATTTAGATGACGAAGCTTGTCCTAAAAATATTGCGAAAATTCATGTAGATGAAATGAATTGATTGCAATGTTTAATTAAGAAATGCCTCGGGAAAGTTTCCAATAGAAAGAAAAAAGCATTGGAAGGATGATTTATAGTGGAACTACAATTAGCAATTGATTTATTAAACAAAGAAGAAGCGGCTGAATTAGCAAATAAAGTTAAAGATTATGTAGACATTGTAGAAATCGGTACACCTATTATTTATAACGAAGGTTTGCCAGCAGTCAAACATATGGCAGACAACATTAGTAATGTAAAAGTATTAGCTGATATGAAAATTATGGATGCAGCTGATTACGAAGTAAGCCAAGCAATTAAATTTGGTGCAGATGTAATTACAATTCTTGGAGTTGCAGAAGATGCGTCAATTAAAGCAGCCATTGAAGAAGCTCATAAAAATAATAAACAATTACTTGTTGATATGATTGCTGTTCAAGACTTGGAAAAACGTGCAAAAGAACTAGATGAAATGGGCGCTGACTATATTGCAGTACACACTGGTTATGATTTACAAGCTGAAGGACAATCACCTTTGGAAAGTTTAAGAACAGTTAAATCAGTAATTAAAAATTCAAAAGTTGCAGTAGCTGGTGGTATTAAACCAGATACAATTAAAACGATTGTTGCTGAAAATCCAGACCTTGTAATTGTTGGTGGTGGAATTGCAAATGCAGACGATCCAGTTGAAGCAGCAAAACAATGTCGAGCGGCTATAGAAGGTAAATAATATGGCTACTTTTAGTAATTATCAATTAATTCTTGATGAATTAACGACAACACTTTCTCATGTGGAGACGGATGAATTTTCCAGATTTGCTAATCAAGTTGTTAAGGCAAAGCAAATTTTTGTTGCTGGTAAAGGCCGTTCTGGCTTCGTAGCAAATAGCTTTGCAATGCGTTTAAATCAATTAGGTAAACTAGCACATGTAGTTGGTGAATCAACGACACCTGCAATTAAACGTGATGATTTATTCGTAATCATTTCAGGTTCAGGTTCAACAGAACATTTGAGATTACTAGCTGACAAAGCAAAATCTGTAGGTGCTAATATTATATTAATCACTACGAAAAAGGATTCTGCAATTGGTAAATTATCAAACTCTAATGTTGTTTTGCCAGCAGGAATGAAATACGACGAAAAAGGTTCAGCACAACCATTAGGAAGTTTATTTGAACAAGCATCACAATTATTTTTGGATACTGTCGTGATGGGGTTGATGACTGAGATGGATGTGTCAGAACAAACGATGCAACAAAATCATGCTAATTTAGAATAAATAAATGATAGTCGATAATATTATGGGTATATGATAATATTATCGATTATTTTTTTATTTAAATATAAAATTATAGTATAATAATATTAATAAACGAATAGGGGTGTTAATAGTGAAGTTTGATAATTATATTTTTGATTTCGATGGCACATTAGCAGATACGAAAAAATGCGGGGAAATAGCTACGCAAAGAGCATTTAAAGCATGCGGATTATCGGAACCATCATCAAAAGACATCACACATTATATGGGATTACCAATTGAAGAATCATTTTTAAAATTAGCAGATAATCAATTAGATGAGACTTCTTTGACAAAGTTAATTGAAACATTTAGAAATACATATAAAGCAATAGAAAAAGACTATATCTATGAATTTGCAGGAATTACAGAGGCTATTACAAGTTTACATAACCAAGGGAAAAAGCTTTTCGTAGTATCTAGTAAAAAAAGTGATGTACTTGAAAGAAATTTATCGGTAATTGGATTAAATCATTTAATTACTGAAGCTGTTGGTTCTGATCAAGTAAGTAAATATAAACCGGATCCTGAAGGCATACATACGATTTTGCAACGCTATAATTTAAATAGCCAACATACAGTTTACATTGGAGATTCAACATTTGATGTTGAGATGGGACAACGAGCTGGTGTACAATCGGCAGCAGTGACATGGGGTGCACATGATGCAAGGTCATTACTACATTCGAATCCTGACTTTATTATCAATGATCCATCAGAAATAAATACAGTACTATAAAACGTATAAAATGAAGTGTTTTTGAGCTGAAAATTAAAGAAATTATTAGCCAAATAAGTAGATTTATCATTGTGTGTTCTTGACTGTCTAAATAAATATTTATAAATAATTTTGAATGTTTAATAATATTAGTCAATGTTTTAGTAACAGACTAACTATAGTGAATTTTAGCAGAATAACCAGTATCAAAAACATATTAGATTTATTGAAATCATTTCAAAACAGTTAAATTATGGCGATAGTATATGACTATTACGTAGTTGTATGCTATCGCTATTTTTAGTTATAAGTTGAAAATGTTAAAGATTCAGTAATTTATGAATTATAATAGTTTGATTCAAATAGTTATGGGTATAAAATAGTTGTATTTATTTTCCTAAAACGAAAGTTTTTGTCAAACACAATTTTGTATTTATATAAAAGTTTGAATTTGTATAAATTTGACAAAACTAATTAACTCCGTATAATTATGAAACATACAAGAGGGAGTGTATGAATTCATGGATTTTAATAAAGAGAATATTAACATGGTGGATGCAAAGAAAGCCAAAAAGACTGTTGTTGCGACCGGTATTGGGAATGCAATGGAATGGTTCGACTTTGGTGTATATGCATATACAACTGCGTACATAGGGGCGAATTTCTTTTCTCCAGTGGAAAGTCAAGATATTCGACAAATACTTACATTTGCAGCATTAGCAATTGCATTTTTATTAAGACCAATTGGTGGTGTCGTATTCGGTATTATTGGTGACAAATATGGACGTAAAGTTGTATTAACATCAACAATTATTTTAATGGCATTTTCAACATTAACTATTGGTTTATTGCCAAGTTATGATCAAATTGGACTTTGGGCTCCAATATTGTTATTACTTGCTAGAGTATTACAAGGTTTTTCAACTGGTGGGGAATATGCAGGCGCAATGACATATGTCGCAGAGTCATCACCTGATAAACATCGTAATGCATTAGGAAGTGGTCTTGAAATCGGAACACTATCAGGTTATATTGCAGCTTCAATTATGATTGCATTATTGACATTCTTTTTAACTGATGAGCAAATGGCATCATTTGGTTGGAGAATTCCATTCCTATTAGGATTATTCTTAGGACTATTTGGGTTATATTTACGTCGTAGATTAGAAGAATCTCCAGTATTTGAAAATGATGTTGCAACTCAACCAGAAAGAGATAACATTAACTTTTTACAAATTATTAGATTTTATTACAAAGACATATTTGTATGTTTTATAGCAGTCGTGTTCTTCAACGTTACGAATTACATGGTAACTGCATACTTGCCAACTTATTTAGAACAAGTCATCAAATTAGATGCCACTACTACTAGTGTATTAATCACATGTGTAATGGCAATAATGATTCCATTAGCATTAATGTTTGGTAAGATAGCCGATAAAATAGGCGAA
Organism: Staphylococcus roterodami; assembly: GCA_022493055.1. Lineage (NCBI taxonomy): Bacteria > Bacillati > Bacillota > Bacilli > Caryophanales > Staphylococcaceae > Staphylococcus > Staphylococcus roterodami. The sequence goes on from CP092781.1 coordinate 605,059, forward strand.
AAGAAAGTATTTCTTATCGGTACTGGCGGATTGACAGTATTTAGCATTATTGCATTCGTATTATTACATTCACAATCATTTATTGTTATAGTAATTGGAATATTTATTTTAGGTTTCTTCTTATCAACATATGAAGCAACAATGCCTGGATCACTACCAACGATGTTTTACAGTCATATAAGATATCGTACATTATCAGTTACATTTAATGTCTCTGTTTCTATATTTGGTGGTACAACGCCATTAGTAGCTTCATGGTTAGTAGCTGAAACAGGGAATCCACTGGCACCAGCATATTATTTAACTGCAGTTAGCTTAATTGGCTTTTTAGTAATTACGTTTTTACATTTAAGTACAGCAGGGAAATCACTTAAAGGTTCTTATCCTAATGTAGATAATGAAAAAGATAGAGCGTATTATGCTGAACATCCTAAAGAAGCGTTATGGTGGATTAAAGAAAGAAAAGATTAGACATTTTAACAAATAAGTATAAATCAAACGTATATTATATAAGCACTTTAAAGCTAGTAAATTTTGCTAACTTTAAAGTGCTTTTTAAATTGGAAGTGTAACTATGGAAACAAAGTTTGTGTATATATAGAAACCCCCATTGCAATGATTATCACAATGGGAGAAGAGGGGACTTAAAGCATATGTTTAGCTTTGAATACTTAAAATTCTCTTTGCTATTGAAATGTTAGGATGTAAATATGTCTTAGAGTATTTTGTCCAACGCAATTAATATTGAGACTCTAACCTTCAATATTAGCTTTATAGAGAACACAAATTTAAATAGATTGGGTGACTTATTTGTGTCAGTTATTGCGATTGCCATAACTTATTTTCTCTATATTCATATAATAACTCGTTAGCTATTGAAAAACATGGTACCTCAGTATCAAATTTATCTAGGGCTTAAGTTTGATAAACTGATGAATGTAGAATGACTGATAAAAAAGCGAATCCATTATATAATGTTAACGAATATATCGTTAAAGTTTACAATGAGCGAGGTATAATGATGAATCAAATACTAAAAAAGTTGAAAACTCATATACAAAATAAACCCAATGACATAGCCATTCATATAGATGACCGAACATTAACATATCAACAATTAGAAGATAAAGTTTCGACGGTTGTTGAATCATTAAAATCACTATCATTAGACACAGTAGTGGCATTAAATATTACATCACCAATTCAAACTATCGTATATTACCTAGCTTTGCATCGTTTACATAGAATCCCTATGATGGTAGAACCTAAATGGCAAAGTACGATTCATCATCAATTATTTGAAAAATATAAGATTAAAGATGTTATTGGAAATAATGGTCTCATACCGAAGATAGATTCACCGTCATTTATAGATACATCTCAATTAAAGCGCCATCAAAATTTGTTGCACATTGGCTTTACTTCTGGGACAACCGGATTACCAAAAGCTTATTATCGTGATGAAAATTCTTGGATAGCTTCATTTGAGGTAAATGAAATGTTAATGAAGCGTGGAGAAAATGCAATTGTAGCACCTGGACCACTTGCACATTCATTAACACTTTATGCATTAATCTATGCGTTAAGTACAGGACGGTCTTTCATAGGTCAGACGACATTTAATCCTAAACAATTACTTAAGCAATGTTTAGATAATAATTTATATAAAAGTGCCTTGTTCATGGTACCAACAATGATTAAGTCTTTAGTGTCTTTATTCAATTCTAAGTATGCAATTCAATCGATTTTTAGCAGTGGCGATAAACTACACTCAACTGTTTTTCAAAAACTTAAAGATAAGGCGCCTGATATAAATTTAATTGAATTTTTTGGGACATCAGAAACAAGTTTTATAAGTTATAACTTTAATCAAGAAGCACCATTGGAATCTGTAGGTATATTATTTCCGAATGTTGAATTGAAAACATTAAATCGTGATCAAAATGGTGTAGGACAAATATGTGTGAAAAGTAATATGACATTTAGTGGTTATGTCGGAGATAAATGTTTAAATGAAAATGAATGGATAATTACAGGTGATATCGGCTTTGTAAATGAACAATATTTGTACTTAACAGGGCGGAAACATGACATGATCATAATTGGAGGTTATAACGTATACCCATCAAGTGTTGAGCATGCGTTAAAACAATGGGATAAAATTGATGAAGTAATGATGATCGGCGTACCACATGAGCAATTTGGTCAAATTGCTGTTTTACTATATACAGGTGATAATAATCTCATGTACAAAGATGTGAAACACTTTCTGAGTAATAAAGTGAAACGTTATGAAATACCTTCAATTATTTACCGTGTAGAAAAGATGCATTATACAGCAAGTGGTAAAATCGCAAGAGAGAAAATGACGTCGATGTATTTAAGAGGTGAGATATAAATGAGACAAGCAGTTATAGTTGCAGCCAAACGAACAGCATTTGGTAAGTATGGTGGGACTTTAAAACATTTAGAACCTGAGCAATTACTTAAGCCATTATTCCAATATTATAAAAAGCAATATCCAGAGGTAATAACTAAAATTGATGATGTCATTTTAGGAAATGTTGTAGGCAATGGTGGTAATATTGCTAGAAAGGCATTACTTGAAGCGGGTCTGCAAGAATCGATACCTGGTGTGACAATTGATCGTCAATGTGGCTCTGGTCTTGAAAGTATTCAATATGCATGTCGAATGATTCAAGCTGGTGCTGGTAAAATATATATTGCAGGTGGTGTAGAAAGCACGAGTAGAGCACCATGGAAAATTAAACGTCCACAATCTGTATACGAGACGTCGCTACCAGAATTTTATGAACGTGCATCTTTTGCACCAGAATTGAGCGACCCTTCGATGATTGAAGGCGCAGAAAATGTGGCAAAAGCTTATGGTGTAACCAGAGAATTACAAGATGACTTTGCATTTCGAAGTCATCAACTTACTGAGGAAAATGTGCAAAATAAAAATATTTCTCAGGAAATACTACCTTTGACAGTAAAAGGAAAAATAGTCGATACAGATGAAAGCATAAAATCACATATACTTAGAGAAAATTACCATAGATTTAAGCCAATTATAAAAGATGGAACAGTTACAGCTGCGAATAGTTGTATGAAAAACGATGGAGCAGTGTTATTACTTATAATGGAAAAAGATATTGCGAATGCATTGGGGTTCAAGCATGGATTATTATTTAAGGATAGTGTGACGATAGGTGTTGATTCTACATTACCTGGTATCGGTCCAGTTCCAGCAATTTCCCAATTATTAAAAAGAAATCAATTAAACATTGAAGATATTGATGCTATTGAAATAAACGAAGCATTTAGTGCACAAGTCGTTGCTTGCCAACAAGCATTAAATATTAAAAATAGTCAATTAAATATTTGGGGTGGTGCACTAGCGACAGGACATCCTTATGGCGCAAGTGGTGCGCAATTGGTGACACGTTTGTTTTATATGTATGAAAAAGATACGTTGATTGCTTCAATGGGAATTGGAGGAGGTTTAGGCAATGCAGCATTATTTGTCAGATTCTAGCCAAAGATTAAACGTGGCATTTACTAAGGATAGTGTGACTGCATATTATCAATGTTTTAATCAATATTTTATAAAAGAAGTACCACCATTGATGTGCGCATCATTATGGCCTAAGTTTGAGATATTTAAACAATATGCAAATAGTGAACTGATTTTAACAAAAACAGCAATTGATCAAACGGAGAAAATAGAAGTTGATACGACTTATGTCGCAACTCTTGAAGATATAGAATGCCAGAAGATTCGCAATATTACTCGTTATAAAATGGCTTTAACTTTAATTAAAAATGATCAACATGTCATAAAGATTACACAAACTTTTATTAAGGTGATGAATCAAAATGAGATTTAATCAAGCGTGGGTAAACGAATATTTAACACTCGTAAATGATGACAATCCAATACATAATGAGATTGTGCCAGGGCAATTAGTGGGTCAAATGATGCTGATGACTATGTCGTTAGAGGCGAACCAATGTCAAATTAATTATATTAAACCGATTTTAATAAATGAAAATATCGAATTCATGGAACAAAACGAGCAAGACATTATAGCAATTAATGACGATGGAGAGATTAAAATTAAAATTATAACGAACAAAAAATAACCGATATTAGCTGCATGAACGCATATTAATTAGGAGATGAAAGGACAGCTAATATCAGTTATGTATTGTTATTATTATTGTAATCAGAGATAAATATAGGTTAAGGTATTTCTGTTGCACGGGGATGCATTAGTTTGAAAATAATAATAACAACTTTATGAAATGTTTAATAAATTCTGGATTATTGGAACGATTAGTCAATTTAACTAACTTTCATATGATCTATATCGTCTTGTAATAAAGAGAGCAATTTAAAAATTTCAGTATCACTAAATGAATCGTCACATTTAATAGAAACATGCTGAAATGTTTTGGTTATAATTTCATACACTGGTGCACCTTCATGGTGATACTGTCGATAAATAATCATAACCTATATTACCTCCTTTGCTACTCTATAGTCATATTATAAATAACATTTATATGTATCACATCAATCTTAAGTATCAACTTTTAATCAGACATAGAACGTATTTTTTACTAGGACTATTTATGTATAAAAGTTCCAAATAAATATATATTTATAGAGTCGCCTGGCAGTCATTTGGGAAATATAACATATATGATTGGAGAGGCATCTATCACAAAAGAATGATAATGATAGAGGTATTGAGCATATAGATGAGTTGAAGTTCATCTTGAAAATAAAGTGTATATAGTCATGGGTGCAGATGTATAGGAAATATTTGTATGTATTGTTCGATATGTATGAAATTTTCAATAAAAGCTAATAACGCTTATATGTTACTTTCAAATTCAAATTATATACAGAGCGTGATGATTATAAAAAAATAACCACATCACATAAATTGAGTTCATACCCAATTTAAGTGGTGTGGCTAATAATGTTGATTTATAGAAGAACCGCCTAATCGTTAAACTTCTGTTACTTCAACGTCAATATGTTCAATGCGATTGTATGCACCATGATCAACAGGTCCTACAAAGTCATTCATCTTCCAACCATTTTTAATAGCCGAAGCGACAAATGCTTTCGCGCTGATCACAGCTTCTTTTGGTGTTTTACCATTAGCTAAATATGCAGTTGTTGCTGCAGCAAATGTACAACCAGCGCCATGATTATAACTTTGTTGGAACATATCTGTTGTAAGTTGATAATATGTTTTGCCATCAAAATATAAGTCATACGATTTATCTTGATCTAATGCTTTGCCACCCTTAATAATGACATGTTGTGCACCTTTATCAAAGATAATTTTCGCAGCTTTCTTCATGTCTTCGATTGAACTTAATTTACCTAATCCTGATAACTGACCTGCCTCGAATAGGTTTGGTGTAACTACTGTTGCTTTAGGAAGTAAGTATTTAATCATCGCATCAGTATTTCCAGGATTAAGAACCTCATCCTCGCCTTTACAAACCATAACAGGATCTACTACAAAGTATTTAGCAGTAGATGCTTCGTATACTTCTCCAGCACGTTTAATAATTTCTTCTGTACCAAGCATTCCCGTTTTGATTGCATCAGGACCAATTGATAAAGCCGTTTCAAGTTGCTTTTCAAATACATCCATTGGTAATGGTGTAACATCATGTGACCACGTATCTTTATCCATAGTAACGATGGCAGTTAAAGCGACCATGCCATACGTATCTAATTCTTGAAATGTTTTTAAATCTGCCTGCATACCTGCGCCAGCACTTGTGTCAGAACCGGCGATTGTTAAAACTTTCTTTAAAGCCATTGAGCTTCACTCCTACATTATAATATTGTATTCATCATATCATTTTTAATCTATTTGAAAAATATTAAACCTTCAATATTTGATGATTGTTCAAATGAATCATACATACTATTGTAACTTTTGAAAATGTCATTCACTTTAGATAAGTTGGATATGTTAAAATATGTCCTGAGGTGAGATAGAATGGAATGGTCGCAAATTTTTCATGACATAACAACAAAGCATGATTTTAAAGCTATGCATGATTTTTTAGAAAAAGAATATTCGACATCAATTGTTTATCCTGATAGGGAAAACATCTATCAAGCATTTGATTTAACACCATTTGAAAATATCAAAGTTGTTATATTAGGACAAGACCCGTATCATGGTCCAAACCAAGCACATGGATTAGCATTTTCAGTGCAACCTAACGCAAAATTCCCACCATCTTTACGTAATATGTATAAAGAATTAGCAGATGATATTGGATGTGTTAGACAAACACCACATTTACAAGATTGGGCAAGAGAAGGTGTCTTGTTATTAAATACAGTTTTAACCGTAAGACAGGGGGAAGCAAATTCTCATCGTGATATTGGCTGGGAAACATTTACTGACGAAATTATTAAAGCTGTCTCTGATTATAAGGAACATGTAGTATTTATTTTATGGGGGAAACCTGCACAGCAAAAAATAAAGCTTATCGATACATCTAAACATTGTATTATAAAATCAGTGCATCCTAGTCCACTGTCTGCATATAGAGGATTCTTTGGATCAAAACCATACTCAAAAGCGAATGCGTATCTTGAATCAGTAGGCAAATCACCAATTAATTGGTGCGAAAGTGAGGCATAGATTGTGAATAAAGAAACGTTAATTACAAAAATTGAGCAAGAACTAGTACAAGCTGAGCAGGCGCAAAATGAACATGCCTTCGAAAAACATATGTATGCCATACATATATTAACATCTTTGTATGCGGCAACATCAAATACATCATATATTGGTGAACGACCATTGAATTATCGTTCTGCCAACCAAAATCAAGTGTCGCAATCACAAAGAACACAACCAACGCATCAAGTAACTGCTGCTGAAATTGAAGCGATGGGTGGTAAGGTGAGTACACAACAATCCCAAAGTAAGCAGTATACACAAACTACTACTCAACAGCAAAGATTGGTGACAGATGATGACATTGGCAATGGTGAATCCATATTTGATTTTTAAAGGATAACAATAAACTACAATAATTTAAACATCTTTAATTCTGAATGATATTAATCAAGCGACATGTAGATTTATCCAAATGTTGTGACTTCAGTATTAACTTATTACTGAATTATTTAAGGAGAGGTAACTATGAAATTATTTATTATTTTAGGTGCATTAAATGCTATGATGGCAGTTGGAACAGGTGCATTCGGTGCACATGGTTTACAAGGTAAAGTAAGTGACCACTATTTATCAGTATGGGAAAAAGCAACAACATACCAAATGTATCATGGGTTAGCATTATTGATTTTAGGTGTGATTAGTGGCACAACATCTATCAATGTTAATTGGGCAGGTTGGTTAATATTTGCCGGTATTATTTTCTTTAGTGGTTCATTATACATTTTAGTATTAACACAAATTAAAATATTAGGTGCAATTACACCGATTGGTGGTGTGCTATTCATCGTTGGATGGATCATGCTTATCATTGCGACATTTAAATTTGCTGGTTAAATTTTAAAATTTTAGATTACCTATGTAACTAAACATTAAATTTTAAATAAAAATAATCAAGAAAAAGAGTTACAAACTCATCTTTTGGGTATAGAATACCTTCGAGGTGAGTTTTTATTTATGGAAAAAAAGAATAAGCAAATAGATAGAGGCGATTTAAAACAAAACCTATCTGAAAAATTTGTATGGGCTATTGCATATGGTTCATGTATCGGATGGGGCGCATTCATCTTACCAGGAGACTGGATTAAGCAATCAGGTCCGATTGCAGCATCAATTGGTATTATTATTGGTGCATTGTTAATGATATTAATTGCGGTAAGTTATGGCGCATTAGTAGAAAGATTTCCAGTATCAGGGGGCGCATTTGCCTTTAGTTTCTTAAGTTTTGGCAGATATGTGAGTTTCTTCTCATCATGGTTTTTAACTTTTGGTTATGTCTGTGTAGTTGCTTTAAATGCGACCGCATTCAGTTTATTAGTTAAATTCTTATTGCCAGACGTCTTAAATAACGGGAAATTATACACTATTGCAGGTTGGGACGTTTATATCACGGAAATCATTATTGCTACTGTGTTGTTACTTGTATTTATGCTTGTGACAATTCGTGGTGCGAGTGTATCTGGATCATTACAATATTACTTCTGTGTAGCAATGGTTATCGTTGTATTATTAATGTTCTTTGGTTCATTCTTCGGTAATAATTTTGCTCTTGAAAATTTAAAGCCTTTAGCTGAACCTAGCAAAGGATGGTTTGTATCTATAATTGTTATTGTATCAGTCGCTCCATGGGCGTATGTTGGATTTGATAATATACCTCAAACAGCGGAAGAGTTTAACTTTGCACCGAATAAGACATTTAAACTTATTGTGTATAGTTTACTGGCAGCATCATTAACGTATGTTATTATGATTCTTTATACAGGTTGGTTATCAACAAGTCACCAAAGTTTAAATGGACAATTATGGTTAACGGGTGCAGTTACACAAACAGCATTTGGTTATATTGGTTTAGGTATACTAGCCATTGCAATAATGATGGGTATCTTTACAGGTTTAAATGGTTTCTTAATGAGTTCAAGTCGTTTGCTATTTTCAATGGGGCGTTCAGGTATTATGCCAACAATGTTTAGTAAATTACATAGTAAATACAAAACGCCTTATGTTGCAATCATTTTCTTAGTAGGGGTGTCATTAATTGCACCTTGGTTAGGAAGAACGGCATTGACATGGATAGTTAATATGTCTTCTACAGGCGTATCAATTGCTTACTTTATTACATGTTTGTCTGCGGCTAAATTATTTAGTTATAACAAACAAAGTAATACGTATGCTCCTGTATATAAAACATTTGCTATTATTGGCTCAGTCGTATCATTTATTTTCTTAGCATTGTTATTAGTGCCAGGATCACCAGCTGCATTGACGGCACCATCTTATATTGCTTTGATTGGATGGTTAATCATTGGATTGATATTCTTTATAATTCGATATCCTAAGTTGAAAAATATGGATAATGATGAATTGAGCCGTTTAATTTTAAATAAAAGTGAAAATGAAGTTGATCATATGATTGAAGAACCTGAAAAAGAAACAACTAAATAATAAAAGAATCGCACAATATACCTTCTTAATTTGGAGGCGTATCGTGCGATTTTTTGTATTGTAAAAATTGGTATTTAAGTCGAGATGGAGCCAGTGAAAAAAACAATCTATAACCGTTTAAAAGATTTTACAAAGCCTGAAACAATTAATTTAGAAATTTGGTCTGCAAATAATAAGCCTAGTGCAATGGCGCCTGCAATAAGCGTTACTTCTAACATTGTATTAATTGCTGTGCTGAAATTTAATAAGACTAAATTTTTTGTAGCATCGTATGCTAAACCACCAGGTACTAATGGAATGATACCAGTTACCATAAAAATGATGGCAGGTTCTTTTTGTTTGCGAGCCATATAATGACTTAACAAGCCTAATGCTAAACTGCCAAAGAAACTAGAATATATTGTGTGTACATTTAAACCATTGAAAAACAGTATATAAACCATCCATCCACACGTACCAACGAAGCCACAAGATAAATATAATTTTCTAGGTGCATCGAATATGACACAGAAAAACGTTGATGCTAAAAAGCTAAAGATAAAGTTTAATATCCAAAACATAGTCATGATACTCCTATACTAAAATTAATACGCTACCAACGCCAGCACCGATGCCAAACGCAGTAACCAATGCTTCTAATGATTTCGTTGTGAACATCAACATGTGTCCACCAAATAAATCTTGTATTGCATTTGTTATTAATACACCAGGGACAATGGGCATGACTGCGGCAATGATAATAGTTGCTAAGTCACCTGTTGGAATAAGTGTATGTCCAATAACAGCGATAATCCCGATGACTAAGGAGCCTATAAATTCAGGGATAAACTGTGCATGTAACTTACGATCTAGAATTTCAGTAACTAAGTATCCTAGACTACCCGCTAGTATTGCCGTTAAGACATCAATCAATCTACCACCTTGTAAATATAAGAAACTCATTGCAATCATTGCTGCAGCAAAACCTTTAAAAGGAAGACTGCTGTCTCGCTTAGCTACATATATTTTTTCGAGCTGTGATTTTGCTTCTTCTAATGTAATTTCATTATTTGTAATTTGACGCGAAATTTTATTCGCCTGCGATATTTTAATTAAGTTAGTATCCCGAGAGGTAATTCTAAATATTCTAGGAAACGATTCCGAATGTAATGTAAACTGAATGACAGTATTTGTAACAAAGCTGTTACTTTCACTGTAGCCAAGTTTTTTTGCAATACGTGTCATTGTATCTTCTACACGCGTACCTTCTGCACCAGATTCTAATAATATGCGGGCAACTAGCATTACAACATCTTTAATTAGTACTTCTTGTTTATATTCTTCTGAATTTATATCCATGTCATCACCATTGTTTTAAGAATTAATACTCATTATAGTTTATACACTATAAAATAACCACATGAGCTATTGAAAAGTTGTTATTGATCTAAAATAACTAATATTTGAAACGATTATAATAACAAACATCGGAAATCTTTGTAGCCAATATTCTCTTATTGGATAAAAAGGAAAATTTATTGAAAAAATTCGACAAAAATATGTTTCAAATATTTCAAATAGGTTAAAATAATATTAGTTAACCATTACAAAAATTGTATAGAGTAGCGACTGTATAATTTCTATTGAGGTTAACGTTTATATGTAGTGATAGTAGTTAAAGTTCTCCCAAGGAAGACTACTCGGGTACACTTTGCTATGCGCAAAGTGTACCTTGTTATTGATAATACAATAGCACATTATTAAAAGTTCAAACATAAAGATTTCAACTATTTACTAAATCACATCTTATGTATACGGGAATATACTGAAGATAAACGAAAAATTCCAAGCTTATTCATTTAAGCTTGGAATTTTTTATTAACTTATAGTCATTATCGTAGGTTATGAAATCGCAAAAAATTGATTAAATTCGTCTGTATTTAAAATATGACCTACGAAGAAACTTCCAAAATCACCATAACGTGCTGTTGTTTCATCAAAACGCATTTCATAAACAATTTTTTTGAATTGTAATACATCATCGGAGAACAATGTTACGCCCCATTCGAAATCATCGAAACCAACAGAACCTGTGATGAACTGTTTGATTTTACCAGCATATTTTCGGCCAATCATACCATGGTCATACATTAATTTTTGGCGTTCTTCCATAGTTAACATATACCAGTTATAAGTTTCATTACGTCGCTTATTCATTGGGTAGAAACAAATATAATCAGAATGTGGTAATTCAGGATAAAGTCTAGCTTTTACATGTGGATTCTCATATGGATCTTCATCTGATTTACCAGCTAAATAATTACTTAATTCAATTACAGATACATATGAATAAGTTGGGATTAAGAAGTCGGCAATACGTAATTTATTAAATTCATTTTCAATATGGTTTAAGGTCTTCATTTCTGGACGTAGGAACCATAATAATAAATCTGCTTTTTGTCCAGTTATATTGTAAATTGCTTGATCACCTGCATTTGATGATCTTACAGTTGCTGTACTTTCTAAAAATGACTGTAATTCAGCGACAAGTGCATCATGTTCATCCTTTGGAACTAGGCGCAATGATGCCCAATCAACTGCATAAAATAAGTGTAGACTATACCAACCATCTAAAGTTTCGGCTGCTTGACTCATGTGAATCGCTCCTTTTCAAAAATCATCAGTTCTTTACAAATTTTATCATAAACAATAGTATGAACGATAAAATAATGATTACAAAATGGTGACTTGGCATTATAAAATAAAATGGCGTATAATTATACCGTGAATTATTAATAAAAACATCAATCTAGGAGGATATTATGGCTGATTTATTAAATGTATTAAAAGACAAACTTTCTGGTAAAAACGTTAAAATCGTATTGCCTGAAGGAGAGGACGAACGTGTTCTAACTGCAGCAACACAATTACAACAAACGGATTATGTAACACCAATCGTATTGGGTGATGTAGAAAAAGTTCAATCACTAGCGCAAAAATTAAACCTTGATATTACTAATATTGAATTAATCAACCCTGCAACAAGTGAATTGAAAGCAGAATTAGTTCAATCATTTGTTGAACGTCGTAAAGGTAAAGCTACTGAAGAACAAGCACAAGAATTATTAAACAATGTGAACTACTTCGGAACGATGTTAGTATACGCTGGTAAAGCTGATGGATTAGTAAGTGGTGCTGCACATTCAACAGGTGATACTGTACGCCCAGCATTACAAATTATTAAAACTAAGCCAGGAGTATCAAGAACTTCAGGTATTTTCTTCATGATTAAAGGTGACGAGCAATACATTTTTGGTGATTGTGCAATTAACCCTGTACTTGATTCACAAGGTCTTGCAGAAATTGCAGTAGAAAGTGCTAAATCAGCATTAAGCTTTGGTATGGATCCAAAAGTTGCAATGTTAAGCTTTTCAACAAAAGGTTCTGCTAAATCAGACGATGTAACTAAAGTTCAAGAAGCTGTAAAATTAGCACAACAAAAAGCTGAAGAAGAAAAATTAGATGCCATTATTGATGGTGAATTCCAATTTGATGCTGCGATCGTACCAGGTGTTGCAGAGAAAAAAGCGCCAGGTGCTAAATTGCAAGGAGATGCAAATGTCTTTGTATTCCCAAGTTTAGAAGCGGGTAATATTGGATATAAAATTGCACAACGTTTAGGTGGATACGATGCAGTTGGTCCAGTATTACAAGGTTTAAATTCTCCAGTAAATGACTTATCTCGTGGCTGTTCAATTGAAGATATATACAATTTATCAATTATCACAGCAGCACAAACATTACAATAACAATGGATTTAGCGAGTAAATATTTTAATGGTGTCAACTGGCGATATATAGACCATTCATCAGGATTAGAACCGATGCAATCTTTCGCTTTCGATGATACGTTTTCTGAAAGTGTAGGCAAAGATTTGTCGGATAATGTTGTTCGTACTTGGGTGCATCAACATACAGTTATATTAGGGATTCATGATTCAAGATTACCTTTTTTGAAAGATGGCATTGAGTATTTAACAAATGAGATTGGATATAATGCCATCGTTAGAAATTCAGGTGGTTTAGGTGTTGTGCTCGATCAAGGTGTATTAAATATTTCACTGATATTTAAAGGGCAGACAGAAACAACTATAGATGAAGCATTCACTGTGATGTATTTATTAATTAGTAAGATGTTTGAAGATGAGAACGTTGATATTGATACAATGGAAATTGAACATTCATATTGCCCAGGAAAATTCGACTTAAGTATTGATGGCAAGAAATTTGCAGGCATATCACAACGAAGAGTTAGAGGTGGCATTGCCGTACAAATTTATCTATGTGTTGAAGGATCCGGTTCAGAACGTGCATTAATGATGCAAAAATTTTATACACATGCTTTAAAAGGTGAAGTTACAAAATTTAAGTATCCTGAAATTGAACCATCATGCATGGCATCTTTGGAAACATTACTAAATAAAACAATCACAGTTCAAGATGTTATGTTTTCATTGCTTTATGCAATTAAAGACCTTGGTGGTGTCTTGAACATGACACCTGTAACGAATGAAGAATGGCAAAGATTTGATAAATATTTCGATAAAATGATTGATAGAAATAAAAAAATGACAGACAATATGCAGTAGTCTCGAGAAATAGCAGTCCCTTTCATAGAAATGTTTGGGGCTGTTATTTTTCATATTAAGTATAAAAAAGTTAATCGAATTAATTTTAAAATGGGACGTCATTCAATTGAAAGTAATGATATGATTGAAATGATAAAATTTTAAATTAAATTTTTAACTTGAGGCATTAAATGTACTAAGAAATGGGTATAAGGAATGAATGTGAATAGTTAAATAATCATACTATATATTGAAATGTTCTAATACTTTAGTAGTAAATCTATATATTCCAATAATTATTTGTAGTATTATAGTTAGGGTGGAAAATTATAAATTGTAGGGCTATTTTATAAAAATATAAAAATCTGAGATATCACTTGATAAGATATAAACTTTGAAGTTATTGAAAGTTAGATTTATACTAATCAAGTTAAATCAATTATAAACTGAAAATAAAGTTTTTATACATAGTAATAATAATACAAGCAAAAGACTGTAAAATACAATAAACGCATTTGCGTAAACAACTTAGAATATGATGTCTTTTACTATTAAAAAATAATGATTCAAGTATAGGATAAATATAAAAGGTGATATTGACATGACAAGAAAAGGATATGGGGAATCGACAGGAAAGATTATTTTAATAGGGGAACATGCTGTTACGTTTGGAGAGCCAGCGATTGCAGTACCGTTTAACGCAGGTAAAATTAAAGTTTTAATAGAAGCGTTAGAAAGTGGGAACTATTCATCTATTAAAAGTGATGTCTATGATGGCATGTTATATGATGCGCCTGAACATCTTAAGTCTTTGGTGAACCGTTTTGTAGAATTAAATAATATTACAGAGCCGCTAGCAGTTACGATTCAAACGAATTTACCACCATCACGTGGATTAGGATCAAGTGCAGCTGTTGCGGTAGCTTTTGTTCGTGCAAGTTATGATTATTTAGGGAAATCCTTAACGAAGGAAGAACTTATTGAAAAGGCAAATTGGGCAGAACAAATTGCACATGGTAAACCGAGTGGCATCGACACACAAACGATTGTTTCTGGAAAACCTGTTTGGTTCCAAAAAGGTCATGCTGAAACATTGAAAACATTAAGTTTAGATGGTTATATGGTTGTGATTGATACTGGTGTGAAAGGTTCGACCAGACAAGCAGTCGAGGATGTTCATAAACTTTGTGAGAATCCTCAGTACATGACACATGTAAAACATATCGGTAATTTAGTTTTACGTGCGAGTGATGTGATTGAACATCATAACTTTGAAGCCTTAGCGGATATCTTTAATGAATGTCATGCGGATTTAAAAGCATTGACAGTTAGTCATGATAAAATAGAACAATTAATGAAAATTGGTAAGGAAAATGGCGCCATTGCAGGTAAACTTACAGGTGCTGGTCGAGGTGGAAGTATGTTATTGCTTGCTAAAGACTTACCAACAGCGAAAAATATTGTGAAAGCTGTAGAAAAAGCTGGTGCAGCACATACATGGATTGAGAATTTAGGAGGTTAATGCGTTGATTAAAAGTGGCAAAGCACGTGCACATACAAATATTGCACTTATAAAATATTGGGGTAAAAAAGATGAAGCACTTATCATTCCAATGAATAATAGCATATCTGTTACATTAGAAAAATTTTACACTGAAACGAAAGTCACTTTTAACGACCAGTTGACACAGGATCAATTTATGTTGAATGGTGAACAGGTTAGTGGTAAAGAATTTGAGAAAATTTCAAAATATATGGATATTGTCAGAAATAGAGCTGACATCGATTGGTATGCAGAAATTGAAAGCAACAATTTTGTACCAACTGCAGCAGGATTGGCTTCATCAGCGAGTGCATATGCAGCTTTAGCAGCAGCTTGTAATGAAGCGCTAGACATGCAGTTGTCAGATAAAGACTTATCGAGATTGGCGCGAATTGGTTCTGGTTCTGCGTCGCGTAGTATTTATGGTGGATTTGCAGAATGGGAAAAAGGGTATAGTGATGAGACGTCATATGCCGTTCCACTTGAATCAGACCATTTTGAAGATGACCTTGCCATGATATTTGTTGTGATTAATCAACATTCTAAAAAGGTACCTAGTCGATATGGTATGTCATTGACACGAAACACATCAAGGTTTTACCAATATTGGTTAGATCATATTGATGAAGATTTAGCTGAAGCAAAAGCAGCGATTCAAGACAAAGATTTTAAACGCCTTGGTGAAGTAATTGAAGAAAATGGTTTACGTATGCATGCTACAAACCTAGGATCAACACCGCCGTTCACATATCTTGTGCAAGAAAGTTATGATGTCATGGCGCTCGTTCACGAATGCCGAGAAGCGGGATATCCGTGTTATTTTACGATGGATGCGGGTCCTAATGTGAAAATACTTGTAGAAAAGAAAAACAAGCAACAGATTATAGATAAATTATTAACACAGTTTGATAATAACCAAATTATTGATAGTGACATTATTGCCACAGGAATTGAAATAATTGAGTAAGGAAGAGATAAAATGATTCAGGTCAAAGCACCCGGAAAACTTTATATTGCTGGAGAATATGCTGTAACAGAACCAGGATATAAATCTGTACTTATAGCATTAGATCGCTTTGTAACTGCTACTATTGAGGAAGCAGATAATTACAAAGGTACCATTCATTCAAAAGCTTTACATCATAACCCAGTAACATTTAGTAGAGATGAAGATAGTATTGTCATCTCAGATCCACATGCAGCAAAACAATTAAATTATGTGGTTACAGCTATTGAAATATTTGAACAGTATGCTAAAAGTTGCAATATTGCAATGAAGCATTTTCATCTGACAATTGATAGTAATTTAGATGATTCAAATGGCCACAAATATGGATTAGGTTCAAGTGCAGCAGTACTTGTGTCAGTTATAAAAGTATTGAATGAATTTTATGATATGAAGTTATCTAATTTATACATTTATAAACTGGCAGTAATTGCAAATATGAAGTTACAAAGTTTAAGTTCATGCGGAGATATTGCCGTTAGTGTTTATAGTGGATGGTTAGCGTATAGTACTTTTGATCATGAATGGGTTAAACATCAAATTGAAGATACAACTGTGGAAGAAGTTTTAATCAAAAACTGGCCTGGATTACACATCGAACCATTACAAGCTCCTGAAAATATGGAAGTACTTATCGGTTGGACTGGCTCACCGGCGTCATCACCACACTTTGTTAGTGAAGTGAAACGTTTAAAATCAGATCCTTCATTTTACGGAGACTTCTTAGAAGATTCACATCGTTGTGTTGAAAAGCTTATTCATGCTTTTAAAACAAACAATATTAAAGGTGTGCAAAAGATGGTACGCCAGAATCGTACTATTATTCAACGTATGGATAAAGAAGCTACAGTTGATATAGAAACTGAAAAGCTAAAATATTTATGTGATATCGCTGAAAAGTATCACGGCGCATCTAAAACATCGGGCGCTGGTGGTGGAGACTGTGGTATTACAATTATTGATAAAGATGTAGATAAAGAAAAAATATATGACGAATGGACAAAACATGGTATTAAACCTTTAAAATTTAATATTTATCATGGGCAATAAATGAATTGATAGGGGAGCAATCATCTAATTTAATTAGAAGAGTGATGCTCCATTTTTTATTGTCAGTCGTGTTACGTATCTTGAAAAAAATATTAAAAAGAGTAAAATAGATAGAGTTAACGAAAAAATTAATGAAATCAACGATATAGATATGATAAAGAAAGGTGGGTAGCAATATGAAAAATACATTCCTTATTTGTGATGAATGTCAGGCAGTCAATATAAAAACGTTACAAAAAAAGCTGGAAAAATTAGATCCCGATGCTGAAATCGTTATAGGTTGTCAATCTTATTGTGGACCTGGACGCCGTAAAACATTCACTTTTGTAAATAACCGCCCACTGGCTGCGCTTACTGAAGAAGAATTGATCGAAAAAGTTTCTCAACAATTAAAGAAACCTCGTGATCCTGATGAAGAAGAGCGTTTAAGAAAACGACATGAAGAACGTAAACGTCGTAAAGAAGAACAAGATAGAAAGCTTAAAGAAAAATTAGAAAAGCGAAAAGCACAACAATAAAACCTGATGGCAGCATCATTCAATGCGTGCCACCAGGTTTTTATGTCTCATTTAGAAATTAAATAAATCATTAAATGATTCGGCCATCGTAGGATGTGTATAAATATTATCTCGTAATACGGTATATGGAATGTTTTGATCAATCGCAAGTTTAATTATATTAATTAATTCTTCAGATTGCTTACCATATAATGTAGCTCCTAAAATCATATTATTTTCATTATTAATGACTACTTTAAATAAACCCCTTGGATCATTGTTAATTTTGTGACGAGGTATTGCACTTACTAAAAGTTGGTGTTCAGTGTAATCATAATGTTGCGCGGCAGCTTCTTTACTAGTTAATCCAACACGTGATAATGGTGGATCTATAAATACTGTATAAGGCACGCTGCCTCTATTGTCAGTCGTACGTGACTGATTACCATATAACGCTGATTTGATAATTCGATAATCATCTAAAGATATATACGTAAATTGAAGTCCCCCTTTAACATCACCTGCAGCATAAATATGTGGCACAGATGTTTGAAGTTGAGCATTGACTTTAATTTCGCCTCTATCGCCTAATTCGATATCAGTATTTTCTAAAGCTAAATCCGTATTCGGTTTGCGTCCGATAGCCAAAAGTACTGCATCAGCCTCAAAGTTGCCAACGTTAGTATGGACTGTTGTATGATGATCATCAGATGATAATTCAGTCGTTTCAACATTTGTATGCAATGCAATGCCTTTATTTTCTAAGTCAGTAATAGCATGTGCAACGACATCTTGATCTTCGCGTGGCATAAATGATTCACCACGTTCTAATACTGTAACCTTACTACCTAAATTCGCAAACATCGAAGCAAATTCTAAGGCGATATAACCGCCACCTACAATAACGAGGTGCTTAGGTTGATAGCTAATGTTTAATAAACCTGTTGAATCGAAGACGTGTTTAGCTTGATCAAGGCCTCTAATGTTAGGAATGACAGAGGTAGCACCAGTATTAATAATGATATGAGGTGCAGTAATACTATCGGCGATATCGCCATGCTGATCTAATAAATTCACTTCAGTATTAGATTTAAACTGTGCTTTAAAATCCAGTACATCAATGTTGCTATCGTCTGCTAATAAGTGGTAATTTTTATTGTTTAGCGCATTGACAACATCGTTTTTACGGTTATAACTTGCTTCAAAAGATTTGCCTTCTAACCCATCATGTACAAGTGTCTTCGAAGGTATACATCCTATATTTATACAAGTGCCGCCGTACATTTTCGAAGATTGTTCGATAACTGCGACATGTTGACCTGTTGATGCAGCATATTTCGCTAAAGTTTTACCAGCTTTCCCAAATCCTATTACAATTAAATCATATGTTTTCATGACATAAATCCTCCTTTTGAATGTCTTCAATGACATCTTTGATTGTTTTTCCATTATAAAAATTAATAATGATATTCTGTTCGTCTTGCTGATAATGTGACATGGTAGTTGCAATATTACGAGCAATTTGACAGTGACTGCCTTCGTCGCCAGTAAATAGACGTGTGTGGTGTTCTTTCTCTAAGACAAAATGTTTATATAATGTTGCTAGAGAGACGTCAGCACTTTGATCATTTGCTAAATAACCGCCATCTTTACCTCGTATTGTGTCAATCATATTTAAATCGACAAGTTGAGTCGTCACGCGTCGTAATTGAACAGGATTTAAACAAGTTAATTCTGCTAATGAACTACTATTGAATTTTTCTGAATGATGCTTAGTTAAAAAAGCTAATACATGCACGGCAATGTTAAATTCTAAATTCAATATTTCTCACCTCGTAATTGTAACTTTATTAGTTACAATTAAAAATCATTTTGTTCAATGTGTCAATACTTATGACTATTTTTGTAGAAAATGTAATGAATCAGATATGATTTTAGAATGGTTTGAAATGACAGATTGTTGATTTAAGTGTTAGAGAGATATAAAGGATGCTCGTTTCAAAATTGGTGAAAGTAAAGTTTTAAATCGTTTTGTTATGTGTAATTGTTTTGATTGACTTTTGATTTTTGAAGTTTGCAAATACGTCATTATGAAGAATGATTAGAGTGATTTAACACTCATTTAAATCGTAAATATATTTTAAGACATTAATATATATTAGGTTAAGGATGTTGTCGCAATAAAATTAAAATATTGAAAGATAATTTTTATTGATTAATTGCGAATATACAAAGACACCATTATATCCATATGCTAAAATAAGAAAAAAGGCGACATGTTATCTCAATTTACTTGCATCGAGACTCCCTTTACATAAGAAATAATCATCGCCGAGTTTTAAAATTTACAATTTTTTAGATGTAAAAAGCATTTGGTTTTAAATAGTTTGAAAATTACATATTTTTGGAAAAGGAGCATGCCGATGAGTATTGACATGTATTTAGACAGATCTCGAAACCAAGCTTCAAGTGTGGGTGATTTGAGTCAATCAATGAATTCAAATTATGATGCGTTGGAAAAAGCGATTACTCAATTTATCAATGATGATGCACTTAAAGGTAAAGCATATACGTCAGCTAAGCAATTTTTTAGTACGGTGTTAATTCCATTATCAACAAGTATGAAAACATTGAGTGATTTAACGAAGCAAGCTTGCGATAATTTCGTGTCACGTTATACGAGTGAGGTTGATAGCATATCTTTAAAAGAATCAGAACTTGAAGAAGATATTAGATCATTAAGTCAACAAATTACGCGATATGAAAATTTAACTAACAATTTGAAAAAGCATGCTTCCGATAATCAGCAAGCCATTTCATCGAACCAACAAATAATACAAACATTAGGTCAACAAAAACATGAATTAGAAGAGAAGCTACGCAAATTGCGTGAGTTTAATCAAAAAGCACCAGAAATATTTAAAGAAGTTGAAGAATTTCAAAAAATTGTCCAACAAGGACTTACACAAGCGCAAAATTTTTGGAACTTTTCAACAAATCAATTTAATATTCCTTCAGGTAAAGAACTTGATTGGGCCAAAGCAAGCCATGAAAAATATTTGAAAGTTGCCATGGGGAAAATTGAACATAAAGCAGAGAAAGAAACTTTAAATAAAGCAGACTTTGCTGTTATAAAGGCATATGCCAAAGAGCATCCAGAAGAAGATATCCCGAAAAGTATAATGAAATATATAAATGACAATAAAGACAGTATTAAACGAGATATAGGATTAGATATCACGTCAACACTTTTAGAGCAAGGCGGTATAAATGCAAGTAAATTCGGTGTATTTATCAATACAGCAGGTGGTGTGAAAGGCCCAGCCGGTCCAAATTCATTTGTAGAAGTCAAACGTACATCAGGTAATGTGTTTATAGAAAATGGTAGTAAATTTGCAAAAGGCGGAAAATACCTAGGTAAAGGTGTTGCTGGTGTAGGATTTGGTATAGGTATGTATGATGACCTTGCAAATGATGATAAAACATTTGGAGAGGCGTTGTCGCATAATGGTATGACACTTGCAGCAGGTGTTGGTACAACTGCTTTAATTACCGCTTTCCTAGGTAGTAACCCTGTTGGTATAGCTGTTTTGGCTGGCTTTGCTTTAGGATGTTTAGCTACGAAATTCGCCGATTGGGCATATCAAAATAATTGGAAAGGCATAAAAGATAAAACAGATTGGGTAGGTCACAAAATAGACGACGGTATTGATGTTGTTAAAAAATCTACAGAAAAAGCAGTAGATAGTGTTGGGAATGTTGTTGGTGAAGCTACAAAAAGTATTTCTGATCATATAAACCCTATGAAATGGAGTTGGTAAACTATGCTTTGTGAATCTCGAGCCATTAGTAAAAACTCAAAATATAGAATTATTAAATATAATGATGAATATTTGATGATCGATTTAGTAAGTACCTGGTTAACTTTATTTCTTCCGATGATGAATTGGTTAATCCCTAAAAAATACGTGAAGATTAGTAAAGAAGAATTTGAAAATTTAAAGATTGTAAAACCTGTTAAAAATAATGCTTTTTGGCCAGCTGCAGGTGGCTCAGTTTTATTTGGAGTTACATTCAGGAAATATACTCAATTTCTTAATATTCAATTAGAAAAAAACTTGGTTATTGCCATATGTTGCATGATATTTCTAGCTGTTTTTACATTATTTATATATTTAAATAAAAAATTAAAGTTGCATATGTTTGAGGACAATAAAAATGATAACGATAAAATCATATTAATCCCTACATTTAAAAATATTTGCTTATCCCTAATTGCCTATGTGTTTTTCGGTGGCTTTTCGATAATGATTTTAAGTATGTTGATGACCTTTAACCCTCAAAATATAATAGAATTCTTAGCTTTGTTTGGTATGATTGCAGCTTTCTTTATAGCAAACAGGTCTTCAATTATCGATAAAAATGTATACGCAATACTAAGGTCAAAAGAGGTTGAGAAGTGATTAAATTAGCTAGAATTGCATATTTAAAAGGTGGTTTAAAAAAGCACTAGTTCAATTTTAAAATAGCAATATAGAGCGTGTAATTTTGTCTGATAGCTCTCATAATATTGTTCGCTAGTAATCCAATTGGTTGGGCAGTTGTTGGTGTATTAGCTTTTCCCTCTCTTGTTGACATGTTTGCAGATTGAGCTTATCAAACAAATAAACTTGGATTACAGGATAAAACGGATTGGATAGGTCACAAAATAGACGATGGCATACACGTTGTAAAAGAATCCGCAGAAGTTACCATAGATAGTGTAGAAAATACAGTGGGTGAAGCTACAAAAAGTATCGGTAAACATATTAAACCAATGAAATGGGTGTGGTAAACATTGCTTTGTGAATCCAGAGTCATTAATAAAAATCCAAAATACAGGATCATTAAATATAATGAGGAGTATTTGATGGTTGACTTAGCAAATAACTGGCTAACGTTATTTCTTCCTATGATGAATTGGTTTATCCCTAAAAAATACGTGAAGATTAATAAAGAAGAATTTGATAATTTAAACCTTGTTAAACCTTCGAAAAATAGAGCTTTTTGGCCAGCTGCAGGTGGCTCAATTTTATTTGGAGTTACGTTCAGAAAGTATACTCATTTACTCGATATCCAACTAGAAAAAAGTTTAGTTATTACCATATGTTTTATAACATTCTTAAGTATTTTAATCTTTTTTATGAAATTAAATCAAAAATTAAAATTAAAAGTTTTTAATAAAAATAAAGAACATAAAGAAAAAGTTATGCTACTACCTACTTTCAAACATTTTTGTTTTGTACTATTTTCTTATTTATTTTCGGGATTTTTTTCAATAATGAGTCTATGTATGTTAATAACTATAGACTCCCAGAATATAATAGTATTTATTGCTTGGATTATAATGACAATGCTTTTCTTTCTATTGAATATGGCTTCAATTGGCAATAAAAATGTTCACGTTATATTCAAAATATAATTGACAACATTTAAAATTTTCTAAATGTTGTCGACTCAATCCTTTTAAGACGCTTGTAAAATTCAAAAGACTTCTAATGTAGTATGATGGTGTATTAGATATAAATCCAATGAAATGGGCGTGGTGAGTTTTGCTTTGCGAATTTAAAATTATCAACAAAAATCCAAAATATAGAATTATTAAGTATAATGATGAATATTTGATGGTTGATTTAGCAAGTAGTTGGATAGTATTTTTTCTTCCAATGCTCAATTGGTTTATCCCTAAAAATTACGTCAAAATTAGCAAGGAAGAATTTGATGTCTTAAACATTTTCAAACCAGTTAGAAATAATGCTTTTTGGCCTGTTACAGGCGCTTTAGTTTTACTTGTAACCTTGTCGAAAAAATATATTTATTTGCTCAATACCCATTTAGACAAAAAAACAGTAATAATCATATGTTTTGTCATGTTTCTATGTGTAATAACATGGTTTTTATACTTGAACCAAAAACTAAAACTACATAATTGGGACAAAAATAAAGGTGAAAACGAAAAAATTATATTAATACCTACGTTAAAAAATATATTTATATCTTTGTTAGCTTATATATTTTTTGGCGACTTTTCAATTTTATCTCTAAATATATTATTAACAATGAATTCTCAAAATATAATAGGATTTCTTGGTTGGATTGTAACGACGTCATGTTTCTTTTTTGTTAACAGGTCATCAATAATTGGTGGAAATGTTCGTGTCATACTTAAAAAGCATTAGCAATCGCTAAATTTAAAGTCAATTGAGAACTTTAAAGTTTTAGCATGGAAGTTATAAAAATCTGCATATTATAAAGGATATCAAACAATAATATTTTAATTTAGTAATATATTCAATATTTTAAAATCATGAGAATAGCTGATTAATTGTTTGAACTTAAAAAGATATGAAGTGGGCGAGGTAAAAATGTTATGTGAGTCCTGGAATATAAATAAGAACCCGAGATATAAAATTATAAAATATAAGAACGAGTTTTTAATGGTTGATGTAACTAGTTCTTGGATTTTCTTTTTCATTCCAATGCTTAATTGGGGTGTACCTAAGAAATATGCGAAGATTAGTCAAAGTGAGTTTGAAGAATTAAATACATTTACACCGAAAAATAGTAGCTCAGCTGGATGGATAGCAGGTGGGGGATCAGTTTTATTAGCAGTATTGACGAGAAAATATATACAGTTGTTAAATATACAAATTAATCAAATTGCTGTGAATATTTTATGCTCTCTCGTACTTTTGGGGTTTTTCCTTTCGGCTTTATATATTAATTCGAAATCTAAGTTAAACGTTTATGATAGAAATAACTGTGATGAAAAGATAATTTTAATACCAACTTTTAAAAATTTATGCTTAATGCTCCTTTCGTATATTATTTTTGGTAGTTTAAGCATACTTGCTTTTTATATGTTTATCACAGAAGGTATTCAAAACATCATTTTATTTATTACTTGGATTATGCTTGTAATAATGTTCTTACTTAGTAATGTAGCTTTGGTAGTCAATAAAAAAGTAAATGTTATAAAAAGGTAGAAAAATGACTAACAATATTATGTTAGCCGTTCTTCAAATAAAGATTACTAAGTAAAAGTAGGAAGTGATAAACGATGCTATGTGATATTAGAGTTATTAATAAAAATCCGAGATATAAAGTCGTTCAATATAATGATGAGTATTTGTTAATTGACTTAGTAAGCACTTGGCTTGTATACTTTTTTCCTTTTATTAATTGGTTCATTCCCAAAAATTATGCAAAACTTAGCGAGAAGGAACTTGAAAATTTAAATGTTGATAAACAAAATAAAAATAATATTTTCTGGCCAGTTACTGGTAGTTCGTTTTTATTAGTAGTTATTTTACGGAAATATGTACATACGTTTGAAGTTCAATTAGAAAATAAGATTTTAATAGCTTTATGTTTTATAGGATTTATAGGTATTGCAGTATTTTACATTTACTTAAATAAAAAGCTTAAACTAAAGATATATGATGATAATCTAGATAATGAAAATAAGGTTATATTAATGCCTACTTTTAAAGATGGAAGTTTTATAGTTTTCACATATCTATTATTAGGAGGTTGTTCAATATTATTTTTAATATGGCTATTGACTATAAAACCTCAAAATCTACTGGTATTTATTATGTGGATTATTATTACTATTTTCTTCTTTCTAATAAGCAAGGGCTCAATTAGTAATAAAAAGGTTTATGCCAAACTTAAAAAGCAATAGAAATTACTAAACTTAGATTGTAGTTCGCAAGTTAAGTAATAAGCAGGAAAATAGTATGTTGTTAAAATGCAAAAGACCTATAAAGTATCTGAAAGTGTATTAGATATAAAACCAACGAGACGGAAGTGGAAATATTGCTTTGCGAGGTTAGAGTTGTAAACAAAAATCCCAGATATAGAATTATTAAATATAAAAACGACTATCTGATGATTGATTTAGTAAGCACCTGGTTAGTTTTGTTCTTTCCGTTTATTAATTGGTTCATCCCAAAAAGATATGTCCAAATCAGTAGAGAAGAGTTTGATAATTTAAATATTGTTAAACCAGTTAAAAATAAAGCTTTATGGCCAGTTATAGGTAGCATACTTTTATTTGGCACTATGTTTAAAGATAAAATATATATACCTGATTCTCATTTAGAAAAAAATTGCGTTATTATCATTTGTTCGGTTTTATTATTAAGTATTCTAGTGTTTTATATATATTTAAATCAGAAAGTAAAGTTATCTATCTATAATAATCGGAGTAGCAATGGAAAAATTATGATTTTTCCATCATTCAAGAATCTTTGCTTTGTACTATTTTCTTATTTTTTCTGTGGTGGATTATCAATCATGTTCTTAGATGTTTTGATTAGTTTATCTATCCAAAATATTATAGTATTTATTGCTTGGGTTATTATGACAATGCTATTTTTCTTTATAAATATGTCTTCAATAATAGACAAAAAGATTCATGTTATATATTTAAGGTCATATAAAAATTAATTTTGATACAAAAGGGCACAAGTGTTTTGAGAAACACAAACGATAATATAGCTGTGTGAATTTGTTATTAATAGGAAGTGATAATTATTGCTTTGTGAAACCGAAATTATCAATAAAAATCCGAAATACAGAGTTATTAAGTATGATGATGAGTATTTAATGGTCGATGTAATAAGCACTTGGCTTGTATACTTTTTTCCATTTATTAATTGGTTCATTCCAAAAAGATGCGCCAAAATTAGTAGAGAAGAGTATGAAAAACTGAACACTGTTAAGCCAGTTAAAAATAAAACTTTTTGGCCTGTTGCAGGAGGAACAATCTTACTAGGTGTTACTTCCAGAAAGTACATACACTTACTTAATATTCAATTAGAAAAAATATTGGTTATAATTATATGCTTCGTTGTATTTCTATGTATTTTAATCTTTTTTGTGCTTCTGAATCGAAAATTAAAATTGAAAGTTTTCGATAATAAAAAAGAAGAACAAAAAATAATTTTAGTACCAACATTAAAAAATGCTGTTCTTATATTATATGGCTATTTGTTGATTGGAGGCATGTCAATATTAGCTTTAAGCATGTTGCTGACATTAGAAAACCAGAATTTAATAACTTTTATAGCTTGGGGTATTGGGTTAATGTTGTTTTTCTTGATGAATATAACTCTCGTTGTCAATAAAAAATCCAAAGTTATAAAAACGTGAATAAATAACTAATTATATTACGTTGGCCATTCTTCAAATAAAAAATAATTAGAATAAGGTGGAAGTGATAAACATTGCTTTGTGAATCTCGATTCATTAATAAAAACCCAAAATACAGAATCATTAAATATAATGAGGAGTATTTCATGGTTGATTTAGTAAGTACTTGGATTGCTTATTTTTTGCCCATGATTAATTGGTTTATTCCCAAAAAGTACGCGAAAATTAGTAGAGAAGAATTTGAAAGTTTAAATATTGTGAAACCCGCTAAAAATAATACTTTCTGGCCTGTTGCAGGATTTGCAGTGTTATTAACAACCTTAACAAGAAAATATATTTATTTGCTTAATATCCATTTAGAAAAAGAATTAGTTATATTAACATGCTGTATGATACTTCTAGGTGTTTTCGCATTGTTTATATATATAAATACAAAATTAAAGTTACATTTTTTTGATAAAAATAAAAGTAATGACGAAAAGATCATATTAATACCTACATTTAAAAATATTTGTTTATCCTTATTTGCTTATATATTTTTTGGTGGATTGTCAACAATGGCTCTGAGTATGTTAGTAACTACATCCCCTCAAAATATAATAGAATTTCTTGCTTTAATTGGCATGACTGTATGCTTCTTTCTACTGAATATGTCATCGGTTCTAGATAAAAAAATTCATGTTATTTTAAAAACAAATAAGTAGTAAAATTGATTAACTTAGGTAGTATCGGATACTTAAATGTTGGTTCATAAAAAGCAATGATTTTAAATCGAGGAGCTATCTTAGAACAGGGAAATAAAAAAGCCAAAGTTATAAAAAGCGAATTAATAACTAATTATATTATGTTAGCCACGCTTCAAATAAAAAATAATTAGAATAAGGTGGAATTGATAATCAATGCTTTGCGAATCTAAAGTTATTAATAAAAACCCTAAATATCGAATAATCAAATACGATAGTGAATATTTAATGATTGATTTGGCAAGTAATTGGATTGTCTTCTTCTTTCCATTTATTAACTGGCTCGTACCGAAAAAATATGTCAAAGTCACTAAGAATGATTATGAGAAATTAAATATTGTAAAACCAGTTAAAAATAAATCGATAGTATGGACTGTATTCGCGAGTATTGTGCTACTTGGTGGTACTGTAAGAAGAAACGCTTATTTATTTGATTTTCAATTAGAAGAAATAATTGTTTGGAGCAAAGCTGTTTCATTGGGTTTTTAGGGATTATATTTTTTTATTGTTATCTAAATAAGAAATTAACATTAAATATTTATAATGAAAGTAAAAATAATGAACTTAAATTAAGATTATTACCCTCCTTTAAAAATATTTGTTTCACAATTTTTTATTACCTATTTACTGGTTTCATGTCTTATGGGGCATTTTACTTGTTGGTGTTTGAAAATGTACAAAATTTAATCTTATATGTTTCTTGGCTTTTCATGACTATGCTATTCATGTTTATGAATATGCATTCAATTATAGATAAAAAAGTACATATATTCTTAAAGTCTAATAAATAGTTACAAATTTAGTTAGTTTTCAATTGTTAATTAGGGGTGGTAAACAGTGCTTTGTGAATCTAAACAAATTTATAAAAATCCTAAATATCGAGTTATTAGATATAATAATGAATATTTCATGGTCGATTTAGTAAGTACTTGGATTACTTATTTTTTCCCTATGATTAATTGGTTTTTGCCCAAAAAATACGCAAAAATTAGCGAAAATGAATTTGAAAGGTTAAATATTATCGAACCTATTAAAAACAATGTTTTTTGGCCGGTTGCAGGAAGTTCAGTTCTATTCGGAATTATATTGAGAAAGTACGGTAACTTCTTTAATGTTCAGTTTGAAAAACAACTAGCAATCACTGTATTTTTTATCATGTTAATAGGGATGTTAATTTTTTATTTCTATCTAAATAAAAAATTAACATTAAAAATTTTTAATACCAACGTGGTTAATAAGAATAGAGTTGTATTAATACCGACTTTCAAACAAGGGTTGTTAATAGTTTTTGCGTACTTTTTTTTAGGAAGTGCTTCAATATTTACTTTAACCATTCTTTTGATGACAGAGTCACAAAATATAATAATATTTTTAACTTGGGTTATTATCACGATGTTTTTCTTTTTAGTGAATATGGCTACGATAGGTAATAAAAATGTTCATGTTATTTTAAGAATAAACGAGTAGTAAAAATGATCGAAATTGGTAGTAACGCATACTTAAATGATAGTTCAAAAAAGAAAATCATATCTTAGAACAGGAAAATAGATAGTAATGTTTGAATATACCAAGTGAAAATGCCTGTTGTAATTGATAAAGGAAGCCCTGCTTTAATTTAAAAATGAAATATAGAGCGTGTTATTTTGTATGATAGCTCTTATAACATTGGCGTTATTAATCCAATAGGATGGACGGTTTTAGCTGGTTTTGTTGCGGAATCTGTTTAGACAATTCTTATAAATTGGACTTTTCATACTAATAAATTTGGATTAATAGATAAAACTGATTGGATAAGACATTAAATAGACGCTGGTATAGATGCTGTTAAAAATACCACAGAAAAAGCTGTAGATAGTGTTGGAACGATAGTTGGTGAAGGTACAAAAAGTATTGGGGATCATTTAAACCTAATGAAATGGGAGTGGTAAATGTTGCTTTGCGATGTTAGAGTCATTTATAAAAATCCGAAATACAAAGTCATTCAACATAACGGTGAATATTTATTAGTCGATTTAGTAAGCACATGGCTTGTATATTTTCTTCCTTTCATTAATTGGTTCATTCCAAAAAAGTACGCGATAATTAGCGAAGAAGAATTTGAAAATTTAAATGTTGTTAAACCAAATAAAAATAATGTTTTCTGGTCAGTTATAGGAAGTTCGGTTTTGTTTGGAGTTACTTTAAGGAAATACATACATGTTTTTGATGTTCAATTAGATAAGCTAGTTGTAATGATATTGTGCGCTCTCGCTTTAATTTGTGTTATAGTTTTTTATTTTAACTTAAATAGAAAGCTTAAGTTAAAAGTGTTTGATACAAATATTGAAAAAAATAAGAGAGTTATATTAATACCAACGTTTAAACTTGGCTGTTTTTTAGTTTTCGGATATATTTTCGCTGGAAGTTTTTCAATATTTTCACTAATTGCCCTTATGACAATCGAACCTCAAAATATAATAATATTTATTTATTGGATTATGATGACAATGCTTTTCTTTTTGTTAAATATGACTTCGATAGGTAATGAAAAAGTTCGCGTTATAATGAAAAATAATTGATTACATTTAAAATATTCTAAATGTTGTCGACACAATCCTTTTAAGACGCTAGTAGAATTTAAACGACTTCTAATGTATATGAAAGTGTACTAAATATAAAACCTAATGGGAAAGAAGTGGAGACATTGCTTTGTGAAACTGAAAATATTAATAAAAATCCCAAATATAGAATTATCAAATACAAAGATGAATATTTGATGATTGATTTAGTAAGCACATGGTTAGCACTCTTTTTCCCAATGATTAATTGGTTGATTCTAAAAAAGTACGTCAAAATCAGCGAAAAAGATTTTGAAACTTTAAACATTGTGAAGACAACTAAAATCAATTCTTTTTGGCCAGTGGCAGGAAGTACGGTCTTATTTGGTGTTATATTAAGAAGGTATTCCCATTTATTTATCGTTAAATATGAATATAGTATAGTAATTTTAATTTGTTGCATCATAATACTAGGTATTTTTCTGTTTTTTCTATATGTAAATCAAAAGTTAAAGTTACAAATCTATAATGAAAACAAAAATAAAAGCAATAAGATAATCATATTTCCCACTTTAAAGAGTCTTTGTTTATCAATAGTTTTATATATTTATTTAGGTGGTGATTCATTCTTTACTATTTATATGTTATTGACGATTGAAGTTCAAAATATAATATTATTTATAACTTTGTTTGTAATATTTTTGTTTTTCTTATTTTTAAATATGTGCTCACTATATGACAATAAAGTTCATGTATTATTTAAATCAAATGGAATTGAAAAGTTTTAATAGGAATAATAAACAAAGGAATGGTAGTGATAAGTATTGCTATGTGAATCTAAAGTTATCAACAAAAATCCTAAGTATAGAGTTATTAAATATGGTGATGAATATTTAATGATTGATTTAGTAAGTACCTGGTTAACTTTATTTCTTCCTATGATTAATTGGTTAATTCCAAAAAATTATGTCAAAATCAGTAAAAATGAATTTGACGATTTAAACATTGTCAAACCTGTTAAAAATAAAGCTTTTTGGCCAGTTGCAGGTAGTACTATTTTGTTCGGAGTTACGTTTAGAAAATATATTCCTTCACTTAATATTCAATTAGAGAAAAACATGGTGATTGTAATATGTTGTGCAATATTTCTGGGTGTTTTAATACTTTTTTTATTTCTGAATCGTAAGCTAAGATTGGAAATTTATAATAATAACTCTAGTAAAGGGAAAATAATTTTATTTCCTTCATTAAAAAACTTTTGCTTCACAATATTTTATTATTTTTTATTTGGCGGTCTTTCAATAATGGCTCTAAGTATGTTATTAACTTTAAATCCTCAAAATATAATAGGCTTTATTGGTTGGTTGGTAATGACTGCAGGTTTCTTTCTGTTAAACATGTCATCGATTATTGACAAAAAAATTTATGTATTATCTAAAACTAACACGGTGGAAAAATGATGGTTTAGCTGGATTTACTGCAGGTTCTATTTCGGCAATACTTGTATATTGGACCAATCAAAAAAATGAATTTGGAATAAAAGATAAAAACGATTGGATAGGACATAAACTAGACGCTGGTATAGAGGCTGTAGAAAAATCTGCAGAAAAAACAGTAGATGGTGTTGAAAATGTCATGGTGAAGCTTCAAAAAGTATTTCTAATCATATAAGCCCTAAGAAATGGAGCTGGTAAATGTTGCTATGCGAATCTAAAATCATCAATAAAAACCCAAAATATAGAATTATTAAATATAATGATGAGTATTTAATGGTCGATATAATAAGCACTTGGATTAGTTTGTTTTTTCCATTTATTAATTGGTTCATCCCAAAAAGATATGTCAAAATCAGTAAAAAAGAATTTGAAAACTTAAATATTGTTAAACCTGCTAAAAAGAATGTTTTTTGGCCAGTTGCAGGTAGCTCTGCTTTGCTGGGAATTGCATTAAGAAGGTATACACATTTACTTGATATTCAACTAGATAAGAAATTAGTTATTGCCATATGTTGCATCACATTTATAGGGATTTTAATATTTTATGTACGCCTAATTAAAAAATCATCTTTAAATATTTATAATGCTAAAAATAAAAGGTCAAAAATTGTCTTAATACCTACACTAAAAAATGTTTGTTTCACATTATTTGGATATATTTTATTTGGCGGATTGACTATGCTATTCCTAGATGCTCTATTATCAATGAGTTACCAAAATATAATAGTATATTTTGCTTGGATTGCAGTTATAATGGGTTTTTTTCTAGTGAATATAGCTTTAATTATAGATAAAAACATTCATGTCATACTTAAAAACCAATAGAAATTACCAAATTGAATTTGCAATGGCTTTAATGTTGTCGTTCTTAAATGTTTTTTCAATTTCTGATTCAAAAGTACATGTAATTTAAAGGCTGACTAGCAATCGCACTATATGCATATCAACTTAAGCAATACTTATTTTAACTGAGTTCTACATAACGTTTTTCTAAAACACCGCCTAAATTCAAACCCTAATTCTAACATTTGGAAGTTGTATTAAATCATGGTAGTGTGATAGTGGAAAAGTTATAAAGATAAGGAGCTGGGGCTAATGAAGCAATTTGTAAACTTAGGTAAATCTGATGTTGAAGTGTTTCCAATCGCACTTGGGACGAACGCAGTAGGTGGGCATAATTTATATCCGAACTTAGATGAAGAACAAGGAAAAGAAGTTGTTCGTCAAGCAATTAATCATGGTATTAATTTATTAGATACGGCATATATTTATGGACCAGAACGTTCTGAAGAATTGGTTGGAGAAGTTGTTAAAGAATATCCTCGAGAACAAATTAAAATTGCTACGAAAGGGTCTCATGAATTTGATGAAAATCAAGATGTGCATCAGAACAATCAACCGGAATATTTAAAACAACAAGTTGAGAATAGTTTGAAACGTCTACAAACTGATTATATCGATTTATATTATATTCATTTTCCGGATGACAATACTCCGAAAGATCAAGCAGTTGCAGCATTACAAGAGCTTAAAGAACAAGGAAAGATTAAAGCCATTGGTGTATCAAATTTCACATTAGATCAACTTAAAGAAGCAAATAAAGATGGTTACGTTGATGTTGTACAGTTAGAATATAATTTATTGCATCGCGAAAATGAGGAAGTATTACAATATTGTGTTGATCATCAAATAACATTTATTCCATATTTCCCATTAGCATCTGGTATTTTAGCGGGGAAATATGATGAGAACACTAAATTTAGTGACCATCGTGCTACACGTCGTGATTTCAAACCAGGTGTATTTGAAGAAAATGTTCGTCGTGTAAAAGCTTTGGAAAAGATTGCTGCAGCACATCAAACTTCAATTGCGAACATTGTATTAGCGTTTTATTTAACGAGACCAGCTATCGATGTAATTATTCCTGGCGCAAAACGTGCCGAACAAGTAATTGAAAATATCAAAGCTGCAGATATTGTGTTATCTAAAGATGAAATTCAATATATCGATGAATTGTTTCCAATTGAAGACTAAATGAATTGTATTTAATGGTGACATCAGGCTGGGACATAAATCAATGTTCTATGCTCTACGAAGTTATATTGGCAGTAGTTGACTGAACGAAAATGCGCTTGTAACAAGCTTTTTTCAATTCTAGTCAGGGGCCCCAACACAGAGAATTTCGAAAAGAAATTCTACAAGCAATGCAAGTTGGGGTGTGGGCCCCAACACAGAGAATTTCGAAAAGAAATTCTACAGGCAATGCAAGTTGGGGTGTGGGCCCCAACACAGAGAAATTGGATTCCCAATTTCTATAGACAATGCAAGTTGGGGTGTGACGACGATAAAGAAATACTTTTTCTATAGAAATTAGTATTTCTTATGCATGAGTTTTACTCATGTATTCCTATTTTTAAGTACACATTAGCTGTGGCTAATGTGTAAGAACCACTACATAATAAATCATTAGTGGCTCTTTATCATTTCTGTCCCACTCCCACCACAAACAACGTCATATAAGGCATGACGAAATTTTGTCAAATTTCCATAAAAGTTGTAAGCGTTTTACTATTCGGTAGGCAAGGCTTATGATAGTATAATTAGGTAACAATATCGCAAACGATAATTTTCAATCAAAAGTGAGGTTAGGCTAAAATGATTACTGTTTTGTTTGGTGGAAGTAGACCAAACGGTAATACTGCGCAATTAACAAAATTTGCTTTGCAGGGATTAGATTATCAATGGATTGACGTAACACAACATCGATTTAAACCAATTCGTGATGTCAGACATATTGAAGAAAGTATCACAGACTATGAAGACGACTACCAGGAAGTTTTAGATAAGGTATTGGCAAGTGATACAATTATTTTTGCATCACCAGTGTATTGGTATAGCATTTCATCGCCATTAAAAGCATTTATAGAACATTGGTCAGAAACACTACAAGATAAACGTTATCCTAATTTTAAGTCACAAATGGCCGAAAAGGATTTTAGAGTTATTTTAGTTGGTGGAGATTGCCCAAAAATAAAAGCGAAGCCAGCAATTACTCAAATGAAATATAGTTTAGACTTTTTAGGTGCCACTTTAAATGGTTATATTATTGGAACTGCTGAAAAGCCTGGTGACATCATGAAAGACAACTATGCCTTAGCACGTGCGACAGAATGGAATCAACTATTGCAATAAGTAATACCTCATTACAAAACGAAGTGAATTTTTGCTTCGTTATTTTTTATTTTAATTTTAACGGAAAATATAAATATATAAATTGAATAGACAATCATTGTTTATTAAGTATTGAGCAAGTTGTGGTATAATGCCGTTATTAAAACTTGTTAATAAGGGGAGAAAGTCATGTTCAAGGTAAGACAAGCAACCGAAAAAGATGTTGTTCAAATTAGAGATGTCGCAACTAAAGCTTGGTTTAATACATATTTAAATATTTATGCAGCGACAACAGTAAATCATCTATTAGAAGCTTCATATAATGAACATCATTTGAAAAAAAGACTGCAAGAACAATTATTCTTAGTCGTTGAAGAAGGTAATGACATCGTTGGCTTTGCTAACTTTATTTACGGTGAAGAATTATATTTATCAGCTCATTATGTTAAACCAGAATCGCAACATACAGGTTATGGTACAGCATTGTTAAATGAAGGATTATCACGTTTTGAAGATAAATTTGAAGGTGTTTACTTAGAAGTAGATAATAAAAATGAAGAAGCAGTAGCTTACTATAAAGAGCAAGGTTTTAAAATCTTACGCTCTTATCAGCCAGAAATGTATGGCGAAAAGTTAGACTTAGCACTTATGTACAAAGTATTTTAAGCGCGTTAAATAAAAAAATTGAAAAGGAGGGGAATAATGACTAACGCATATGTAGATTTAAAATTAGTAGAAGAAAAAGTTTTTAAAGACCCGATACATCGATATATTCATGTTGAAGATCAATTGATATGGGATTTAATTAAAACTAAGGAATTTCAAAGATTACGTCGAATTAAACAACTAGGTACACTGTACTTATCTTTTCATACAGCAGAACATAGTCGTTTTGGACATTCTTTAGGTGTGTATGAAATTGTTAGACGATTAATTGACGAGTCATTTATTGGTCATGAAGCATGGGACAATAAAGATAGACCGTTGGCATTATGTGCTGCATTATTACATGATTTAGGACATGGTCCATTTTCGCATAGCTTTGAAAAAATATTTAATACAGATCATGAAGCTTATACACAAGCAATTATTACAGGTGATACTGAGGTGAATGCTGTATTACGTAAAGTATCGCCTGAGTTTCCAAGAGAAGTTGCGGAAGTAATTAATAAAACGCATCATAATAAATTGGTCATTTCGATGATTTCGTCACAAATTGATGCAGATAGAATGGATTATTTACAACGTGATGCGTATTTCACAGGTGTATCATATGGTGCTTTTGATATGGAACGTATTTTAAGATTAATGCGACCTTCAAAAGATGAAGTTCTCATTAAAGAAAGTGGTATGCATGCTGTTGAAAACTTTATTATGAGTCGTTATCAAATGTACTGGCAAATTTATTTCCATCCAGTTAGTCGTGGAGGAGAAGTGTTGCTTAACAATTGTTTGAAACGTGCAAAGCAACTATATAATGAAGGTTATGAATTTAAGTTTCATCCACATGATTTTATTCCATTTTTTGAAGAAACGGTCACGATTGAACAATATGTTGAACTTGATGAAGCGGTAGTTACGTATTATTTGGAAAAATGGACTAAAGAAGAAGATGCTATTTTAAGTGATTTAGCAAGTCGTTTTATTAATCGAGATTTATTTAAATATATTCCATTTGATGGTTCAATTATAACAATATCAGAGTTGCAGGAATTATTTGAAGCTGCTGGTATTAATCCAGATTATTATTTTGTGAGTGAAGCATTTTCTGACTTACCATATGACTATGATCGACCTGGGTCAAATCGCAAACCGATTCATTTATTGAGACAAGACGGTTCAATTAGAGAAATCAGTAATCAATCTCTAGTTATTCATAGCATTACAGGTATTAATCGCCAAGATTATAAATTGTATTATCCTAAAGAAATGGTTGCGAAGATTGAAGATAAGACGATTAGAGAAGCTATTGAAAATTTGATTAACGAGCTTAATTAAACAGGGCTAAAATTGTTATCGTTAAATATGGAGGTTATATCATTGTCTGAGAAAAAAGGCTTTAATTTTAATATCATTAAGAATGACCCTTTAGACGGTCATAAAGGTACAAATATCGGTTCAATCAGCTTAGACAATATTGCGCCAGTTTTTATTGATGTTGCTAACAAAGAAGCATTTATTGATATTGGAGGCATGCATGCTCGCGCCAAAGTTGAAAAAGGCGTGAAATGGATTACTGATAAAGCTGCTGTTGAAGGTGATGAAGCTAAAGAATATTGGTTATGTTGGGTAACAACAGAACGTAATGAACAAGGACCGTATTATGCTGGTTTAACAGCGTGCTATTTATTAGTGAATAAAGCAATTCGTCGAGGTTATAAAAGTATGCCTGAACACGTTAATATGATGGATAAATCAATGAAACATCATATTATTATTGACCAAATTGGTGAAGAGAATAAGGCTATTTTAAAAGACTTTTTAATGAACCATGATAAAGGTATGTGGCAGCACTCTTCTGAAGAACTACATCAAGCATTTAATTAAATATAAGAAATCAAATTATCCCAATTAATCTATAAAGATATGATTCATTTCTCAATGGCGATGTAAATCGTGAGTTGAAAATGAAGTCATAGATTGATTGGGTGTTTTTTTAATTTTTTTGAAATTAAATTAATCTGCAGTTAATAAAAAATTTGAATAACTGACACAATTTTTTGATTATTGCTATATACTTTGTGAATAAATTCACATTATAATGAAAATGAAGATAAGATTAATAAACTTTATCTTTAAATAAATATATGTGAAGTAAAAATTACACGTTAGCATATCGATTATGTCATTTCTTTTAACATATTAACTAGGGAAACGTTAAAAGTTAACGGTTGATATCTAACTAAAAAAAGGTCACAGTTGTATATTTTAATCTGGCGTTAATTACAAATAAAAAATGCGGATGAAAAATAATTATTCGTTTTCATTTTTTGAAAGTAATTGCCAATTAAAATCATACATGCTGGATTGACTATAAGGAGGACATTATTATGAGAGCAGCAGTTGTAACAAAAGATCACAAAGTAAGTATTGAGGACAAAAAGTTAAGAGCTTTAAAACCTGGTGAAGCATTAGTACAAACGGAATATTGTGGTGTTTGTCATACTGATTTACACGTTAAGAATGCCGATTTTGGTGATGTTACAGGGATTACTTTAGGTCATGAAGGTATTGGTAAAGTCATCGAAGTTGCTGATGATGTTGAATCATTAAAAATTGGAGACCGTGTGTCTATCGCTTGGATGTTCGAAAGCTGTGGAAGATGTGAATATTGCACAACAGGTCGTGAAACACTTTGCCGTAGTGTGAAAAATGCTGGTTATACAGTAGATGGTGCAATGGCTGAACAAGTTATTGTTACTGCAGACTATGCTGTGAAAGTACCTGAAAAATTAGATCCAGCAGCAGCGTCTTCTATTACATGCGCAGGTGTAACAACTTATAAAGCAGTAAAAGTAAGTAATGTAAAACCTGGACAATGGCTAGGTGTATTTGGTATCGGTGGTTTAGGTAACCTAGCTTTACAATATGCTAA
Organism: Staphylococcus roterodami; assembly: GCA_022493055.1. Classification (NCBI taxonomy): domain Bacteria; kingdom Bacillati; phylum Bacillota; class Bacilli; order Caryophanales; family Staphylococcaceae; genus Staphylococcus; species Staphylococcus roterodami. The sequence goes on from CP092781.1 coordinate 643,674, forward strand.
AAACGTTATGGGTGCAAAAATTGTTGCTTTCGATATCAACGATGACAAATTAGCATTTGCGAAAGAATTGGGTGCAGATGCCATTATTAATTCTAAAAATGTAGACCCAGTTGCAGAAGTTATGAAATTAACTGATAACAAAGGATTAGATGCAACAGTAGTAACTTCAGTTGCTAAGACACCATTTAACCAAGCGGTTGATGTTGTAAAGGCTGGTGCAAGAGTTGTTGCCGTTGGTTTACCTGTTGATAAAATGAACTTAGATATCCCAAGATTAGTGCTTGATGGTATTGAAGTAGTAGGTTCACTTGTTGGTACAAGACAAGACTTACGTGAAGCGTTTGAATTTGCTGCTGAAAATAAAGTAACACCTAAAGTTCAATTAAGAAAATTAGAAGAAATCAATGATATTTTTGAAGAAATGGAAAATGGTACAATAACTGGTAGAATGGTTATTAAATTTTAAAAATATTAATTGATTAAATATAGATAGGAAGATAGTGCTTAAGGTGCTATTGATATAGTAAAACACGAGGTTTTCATGGAATGAAGTGAAAATCTCGTGTTTTTAAGTTTTGAAGAGCAGTCTGGATTTTATAAATAATCATATATTGTAAAAGACATTTAAAATTATGTTTGTCATTTAATTGAACATATTTAGCTATAAGAAGGCATATCAAGACGGTATTATTTTATGCTATAATATTTCTATTATGCGAAGATTAAGGTGAGTAGTAAATTGGATAAAAAAGTAAGTATTCAAACAAAGCAAGTGTTGAAACAGCACAACGAAAAAGATAAATTTGAATTTACTACTGAAGGTACTTGGCAACAAAGGCAATCTAACTTTATTCGGTATGTAGAACAAATTGAGGATGCAACAGTTAATGTTACAATAAAAGTGGATGATGATAGTGTTAAGTTGATTCGTAAGGGCGACATTAATATGAATTTGCATTTTGTTGAAGGACAAACGACAACAACTTTTTACGATATATCGGCTGGACGAATACCACTAGAAGTTAAAACATTACGCATTTTACATTTCGTAAGTGGAGACGGTGGCAAGTTAAAGATTCATTATGAATTATACCAAGATAATGAAAAAATGGGTTCTTATCAATATGAAATTAACTATAAGGAGATAAGCGAATGAATATTATTGATCAAGTGAAACAAACATTAGTAGAAGAAATCGCAGCGAGTATTAGCAAAGCGGGATTAGCAGAAGACATTCCTGATATTAAAATTGAAGTTCCTAAGGACACTAAAAATGGGGATTATGCTACTAACATTGCAATGGTACTGACAAAAATTGCAAAACGTAATCCACGTGAAATTGCTCAAGCGATTGTTGATAACTTAGATACTGAAAAAGCACATGTGAAACAAATTGACATTGCTGGTCCTGGGTTTATTAATTTTTACTTAGATAATCAGTATTTAACAGCAATTATTCCTGAAGCAATTGAAAAAGGTGACCAATTTGGACATGTAAATGAATCAAAAGGTCAAAATGTATTGCTTGAGTATGTTTCAGCTAACCCTACAGGAGATTTACATATTGGTCATGCTAGAAATGCAGCGGTTGGTGACGCTTTAGCTAATATTTTAACTGCAGCGGGTTATAATGTAACACGTGAATATTATATTAATGATGCTGGTAATCAAATTACTAATTTAGCGCGTTCAATTGAAACACGTTTCTTTGAAGCATTAGGTGATAATAGCTATTCAATGCCAGAAGATGGCTATAATGGTAAAGATATTATTGAAATTGGAAAAGATTTAGCTGAGAAACACCCTGAAATTAAAGATTATACTGAAGAAGCTCGTTTGAAAGAATTTAGAAAATTAGGCGTAGAATATGAAATGGCTAAACTGAAAAATGATTTAGCAGAGTTTAATACGCATTTTGATAACTGGTTTAGTGAAACTTCTTTATATGAAAAAGGTGAAATTCTTGAAGTTTTAGCTAAGATGAAAGAATTAGGTTATACGTATGAAGCAGATGGTGCAACGTGGTTACGTACAACTGATTTTAAAGATGACAAAGACAGAGTATTAATTAAAAATGACGGAACATATACGTATTTCTTACCGGATATTGCATATCACTTTGATAAAGTTAAACGTGGTAATGATATTTTAATTGATTTATTTGGTGCTGATCATCATGGTTATATTAATCGTTTGAAAGCATCACTTGAAACGTTTGGTGTGGATAGCAATCGTTTAGAAATCCAAATCATGCAAATGGTTCGTTTAATGGAAAACGGTAAAGAAGTTAAGATGAGTAAACGTACTGGTAATGCCATTACTTTAAGAGAAATTATGGACGAAGTTGGCGTTGATGCTGCACGTTATTTCTTAACTATGCGTAGTCCTGATAGCCACTTTGATTTTGATATGGAATTAGCGAAAGAGCAATCTCAAGATAACCCAGTTTATTATGCTCAATATGCTCACGCACGTATTTGTTCAATTTTAAAACAAGCAAAAGAGCAAGGTATTGAAGTAACTGCTGCGAATGATTTTACAACGATTACAAATGAAAAAGCGATTGAATTGTTGAAAAAAGTAGCTGACTTTGAGCCTACAATTGAAAGTGCTGCAGAACATAGATCAGCACATAGAATTACTAACTATATTCAAGACTTGGCTGCTCATTTCCATAAATTCTACAATGCTGAAAAAGTATTAACAGATGATATTGAAAAAACAAAAGCACATGTCGCTATGATTGAAGCGGTTAGAATTACATTGAAAAATGCATTGGCAATGGTTGGTGTAAGCGCACCTGAATCAATGTAAAAACATTTATATACACTCCAACGCAGAGTTTTTCGTAAGATACTTTGTGTTGGAGTGTTTTTTAGGTTGAAATAGGACGTTTGGTGAATAAGCGATTCGTGAATAAGGTAAAGGGAAACGATAGGTAAGTGATTACAGTTGGCTTGCGCACAACTGCATAAGAACCCCTAATTAATAAATTAATAGTTAAGAGGAACACAGTTGCTTGCTTGCACACAACTGCATAAGAGCACATAATCTATAAAGCTCAAGGGGATTAAAGGAATACAGTTGGCTTGCATACGCAGCAACTGCATAAGAGCCCCTAATTAATAAATTAATAGTTAAGAGGAATACAGTTGCTTGCTTGCGCAGCAACTGCATAAGAGCCCCTAATTAATAAATTAATAGTTAAGAGGAATACAGTTGCTTGCTTGCGCAGCAACTGCATAAGAGCCCCTAATTAATAAATTAATAAGGGGCTCTAAAATGGAGGATGTAAATGTTAGGAACTGATGAATTATATAAAATTTTATATGAACATCTTGGACCACAATTTTGGTGGCCTGCAGATAATGACATTGAAATGATGTTAGGTGCAATCTTAGTTCAAAATACAAGATGGCGAAATGCTGAAATAGCATTGAAACAAATTAAAGAACAAACACAATTCAATCCAAATCATATATTAGAACTGCCTATAGAAACGTTACAATCATTGATACGTTCAAGTGGCTTTTATAAAAGTAAATCACTGACGATTAAAACATTATTAACATGGTTGGCACGACATGATTTTAATTATCAAGAAATTAACGAGCGGTATAAAGGTAAATTAAGAAGTGAATTATTATCTTTGAAAGGTATTGGAAGCGAAACAGCAGATGTTTTACTTGTCTATATATTCGGACGTATTGAATTTATTCCAGATAGCTATACAAGAAAAATATATGATAAGTTAGGGTATGAAAACACTAAAAGTTATGATCAATTTAAAAAAGTAGTCACATTACCAAGTCATTTTACAAATCAAGATGCTAATGAGTTTCATGCTCTGTTAGATGTATTTGGTAAACAATACTTTAGAGATAAAGATATAAAGAATTACGATTTTTTAGAAGCTTATTTTAAAAGTTAAACGCTGTAAAGTTAGCTAGATAAGTTTATATGAAATAAAAAAATAATTTACTATTTTCTTTTAGTAAGTGGACTTATATAATAAATAGAAGTGTATAAAGAAAAAATAGTTGTTTGCTAACGCACCAACTGCATAAAAGCCTCTAATCGCTGAAACTCAAGGGTTAAAGAGGAACGCAGTTGCTTGCTAAGGCACCAACTGCATAAAAGCCCCTAATTAATAAATTAAGGATTAAAGAGGATTACAGTTGCTTGCTAAGGCAACAACTGCATAAATCCCTCTAATCGCTAAAGCGAAAAGAGGGATTAAAAGGGAGATGTGATAGTGTGAAGAAATCGTTAATTGCTTTTATATTAATATTTGTACTTGTTTTGAGTGCTTGTGGTAATAATGATGACAAACATGAAAGTGATAAGAAGGAAGCGTCTAAAACGCCTTATCATAGAATTGTGTCGTTAATGCCTAGTAATACAGAAATTTTATATGAATTAGGGTTGGGTAAATACATAGTAGGTGTTTCTACTGTTGATGATTATCCGAAAGATGTTAAAAATGGTAAAAAACAATTCGATGCCTTGAATCTAAATAAAGAAGAACTTTTAAAGGCAAAGCCAGATTTAATTCTTGCGCATGAGTCGCAAAAGGCAACGGCTAATAAAGTGTTGTCATCATTAGAGAAACAAGGTATTAAGGTTGTTTATGTAATAGATGCACAATCGATTAATGAAACATATGATACGTTTAAACAAATTGGTAAATTAACTAACCGTGACAAACAGGCTGAACAACTTGTCGAGGAAACTAAGGATAATATTGATAAAGTCATAGCCTCGATTCCAGCACATCATAAAAAATCTAAAGTATTTATTGAAGTATCATCAAAACCTGAAATATATACAGCAGGGCAGCATACATTCTTCAATGATATGTTAGAAAAGTTAGAAGCTCAAAATATTTATAATGATATAGATGGTTGGCAGCCTGTTACGAAAGAAAGCATTATAAAAAAGAATCCGGATATTTTAATTTCTACTGAAGCTAAAACAAGATCAGATTATATGAATATCATCAAAAAAAGAGGCGGGTTTAATAAAATTAATGCCGTTAAAAATACACGTATTGAAGTTGTAAATGGCGATGAAGTTTCAAGACCCGGTCCACGCATTGATGAAGGTTTAAAAGAATTAAGAGATGCAATCTATAGAAAATAAAACATAATTAAGAATCCCTTATAGCTACATAAAATCATTTGTGTAGAGTTATAAGGGATTTTAAAATATATTTTCACGATACATAGAAACGTTTGTGAGTGATTGCTATAATGTATGTAATTATCTATTAAAGAAAAGAGTATATTATGACATTTTATAAAACTATATTAAGTTGGATTGTTATATTAATAGTAACATCTGCCATATATTTGTTTTGGCAATTAGGCAGTATCAATGACCCATTTAATCAATCCATATTAATGAATGTGAGAGTGCCAAGGCTTATCGAGGCATTGTTAACAGGTATGATATTAACTGTTTCAGGATTAATCTTTCAAACAGTATTAAATAATGCATTAGCTGATAGTTTTACGTTAGGTTTAGCAAGTGGTGCAACATTTGGTTCAGGATTGGCATTATTTCTAGGATTAACTACATTGTGGATTCCCATATTTTCAGTAGTATTTAGCTTAATTACATTATTAATCGTCCTTTTAATAACTTCAATATTAAGCCGTGGGTATCCAGTTAGAATACTAATTTTATGTGGTTTAATGATTGGTGCTTTATTTAATTCTTTACTATATTTTCTAATTTTATTAAAACCACGACAATTAAACACGATTGCCAATTATTTATTTGGTGGTTTTGGTGATGCTGAATATTCAAATGTATCAGTGATTACATTTGTATTTATAGTAGGACTATGTGGCATTATTTTAATACTCAATCAGCTTAAATTACTTCAATTAGGAGAGTTGAAAAGCCAATCATTAGGTTTAAATGTACAAATTATAACATTCATAGCGTTATGTTTAGCTTCAATGATGACCGCAATCAATGTTGCTTATGTTGGTATTATTGGGTTTATAGGTATGATTATTCCACAGTTGATTAAAAAATGGCAATGGCGACAAACTTTAGGACGACAGTTAACGTTGAATAGTATCATTGGTGGACAAACTATGGTTATAGCTGATTTTATAGGAAGTCATTTATTATCACCGATACAAATTCCTGCAAGTATTATTATTGCACTAATAGGTATACCAGTTTTATTTTACATGTTAATATCTCAGTCGAAACAGTTACACTAGTACAGTACATTTGCTAAAATAGGATTAACTATAAACATAAAGAGGGCATAAGCGATGGATTTGAATCAAATTAAAGCAGTGGTATTTGATTTAGAAGGTACTTTGTTGGATAGGGTTAAGTCTAGAGAGAAATTTATCGAAGAACAATACGAAAGATTTCATGATTATTTAATCCATGTTCAACTTGCAGATTTTAAAAAAGCATTTATAGAGCTTGATGACGATGAAGATAATGATAAACCTGATTTATATAAAGAAATCATTAAACGATTCCATGTAGATAGATTAACTTGGAAAGACCTCTTTAGCGATTTTGAAATGCACTTTTATCGTTATGTATTTCCTTATTACGATACATTATATACATTAGAAAAGTTGTCTCAAGAAGGCTATCAAATTGGTGTTATAGCTAATGGTAAATCAAAAATTAAGCAATTCCGTTTACATTCATTAGGTCTAATGCATGTGATTAATTATTTATCAACTTCAGAAACAGTAGGGTTTCGTAAACCACATCCTAAAATATTTGAAGATATGATTAATCAACTCGACGTTCCACCTGAAGACATTATGTATGTGGGTGATGATGCATTGAATGATGTAGCGCCAGCAAGAGCGATGGGGATGATCAGTGTTTGGTATAAGCAAGAAGATGCAGAGATTGAACCCCTCGAAGAAGAAGTGGATTTCACAATAACGACAGTTGAACAATTATTAACTATTTTACCTATAAAAAATGACAATAAAGGAGATAATTATGGATCTATTTACTAGAAAAGATGGAACATCATTACATTATAGTACGTTAGGCGAAGGTTATCCTATCGTGTTGATTCATACCGTGCTTGATAACTACTCGGTATTTAATAAATTAGCTGCAGAGCTTGCAAAATCATTTCAAGTTGTATTAATAGATTTAAGAGGGCACGGTTATTCAGATAAACCACGACACATTGATATACATGATTTTGCAGATGATATAGTAGCATTACTTAAATATTTATATATAGAAGAGGTATCATTGATTTGTCATGAAATGGCTGGCTTTATTGGAGCAGATATGTCAGTTCGATACCCACAGCATACCTCGTCACTTGTTTTAGTAAATCCAACTTCAATAGAAGGGGAATTACCTGAAGAACGTTTATTTAGAAAATATGCACATATTATTCGTAATTGGGATCCTGAAAAACAAGATAAATTTTTAAATAAGCGTAAGTATTATCGTCCTCGCAAAATGAACCGATTTCTTAAACATGTTGAAGATACAAATGAAATTTCAACTAAAGAAGAAATACAAGCTGTTAAAGATGTATTTAAAAGACAGGGTATTTCCAAAGTCTATAACGATGTTGAAGTTCCTACAATGATAATAGCAGGTGAATTTGGTGAAAGAACAACAAGGCTTGAAGCTAAAGAAGTGGCTGATTTAATACAAAATGTGGACTTTAAAGTATATCAAGAATCAAGTGCATTCCCATTTGTGGAAGAACAAGAAAAATTTGTTGAGGATGCAACAATGTTTATTAATGAACATCATGAAAATAAACATGTTTAATTTTTAGCAATAAGTGAAATATAAAAGTAGTAATTATTATTTGTAATATAATTGTAATATGACTGTTGTTTTAGAAATGATTGTTGTATAATGGTTGTGAGCACAAGACGATATAAATAAAAGGAGAGAGTGCTTATGAAAAAGCTACTAACGGCAAGTATAATTGCATGTTCTGTTGTATTGGGAGTAGGCTTAGTAAATACTAACGCTGAAGCAGCAAGTGGCAACTCTATTGATACTGTTAAACAATTAACTAAGGGTGACCAGTCATTAGAAAAAGTGAAAATTGGCGAATCTATTAAAGATGTTTTAACTAAGTACAAAAATCCAATGTACTCTTACAATGAAAATGGAACTGAACATTATTATGAGTTCCACACTAACAAAGGTATGTTATTAGTAACTACTGATGGTAAGAAAAATGACGGTAAAGTCATACGCGTATCAATGATGTATAACGATGCAAATGGTCCAACATATCAAGATGTTAAAAATTATGTTGGCAAAGCAGTAACACATACTGAATATAGTAAAGTTACAGGTAATTTTGGCTATATTGAAAAAGGAAAAACGACTTATCAATTTGCATCAGCACCAAAAGATAAAAACATAAAATTATATCGTATTGATTTAGAAAAATAACTAATTAAATAAACCGTGCTTAACCGACAAGTTAAATCGCAATGCTTGTCGGTTATTTTTTTACATGTCATAATACTACAGTGAATGTTAAATTTTTGTGTTTTACGAAGGGGATATTCGAAGTATAGAATAAATAAAGATGTTTCATTTTAAAGGAGTATTACCAAATGCGCACTAATGATAAAATTTTACTAGATAATATAGAAGATTACTTTAATCATAAAGGTTTATCACCACATTTGATTGATGATATTAAAGAAAAAGTAAATACAGATATTAAAAATTCTGAAGAGCAAGATCAAGATTATATAGAATATAAAGGTAAATCGCCAGCTCAAATAATATTAATGATTCAAAGAAATCTATTTGCATTACAGTTGAATCCAGTTATATTCTTTATCCTTAATTTTATTCTTATTGCATATTTATATGATAAGCAATACGTGCAATTTCAAGCAATTACAGGTATGAGTTTATTTTATTGTTTAGTTATTTTTCCGATGACAATAGTTGTTTGTTTAAGGATATCGAAAAAGAATTATTTGAGAAGTAATAAACTAGAAATGATTATGGGAACGATAATCGCTATTATTTCATTATTTCTGATTGTACTACAAGCGTTTAATGTTACTTGGGGAATAATACCAATTACTAATTATGGCCATCAATTTTTCTTTTTTGTTGGTATTATTTTAGTTATTGCTGGTATTTTTTATAAACACCTTGAATTTTCAGGAATTGGATTACTTTTCTGTCAAAAAACGATTGATGCAATGATTCATAATCCACAAACTGCACAAGTATTTTCACTCATAATATGGGTATTACTAGTTATTCTAGTTATTTATTTTACAATTCGTTTATCTTCACGTACAAGAGTATAAATATTTATTAACTATTCGTCTGATTTAATGTATAAATTTAGATGAATAGTTTTTTTAATAGTGGAGTAGTATTTAGAAATTTATAAATAATTTAAAAAAATTGTTTATAAAATGAAAGCGTATTTAGAAAGCAGGTTGGGTATATAGTTTATTGAGGGAGGTGTCACAATGAATAAAGTCACTATTAATCCTCAAATCCAATTAACTTATCAAATGAAGGGTAAAGGGGAACCAATTATTTTGTTACACGGCTTAGATGGTAATTTAGCTGGATTTGAAGATTTACAGCATCAACTTGCAACATCATTTAAAGTTATTAGTTATGATTTAAGAGGTCACGGTAAGTCTTCTAAAAGTGAATCATACGAATTAAACGATCACGTTGAGGATTTGAAAATTTTAATGGAGAAATTAAATATTCATGAGGCACACATACTTGGACATGATTTAGGTGGTGTCGTTGCTAAGCTGTTTACAGATAAATATGCCTATCGTGTCAAATCATTAACCACCATAGCTGCAAAAAAAGATGATTTGATTCACAGTTTTACACAGTTATTAATTAAATATCAAGATGAAATAGCTGGATTTAATAAATCAGAAGCTTATATTTTATTGTTTTCAAAGCTGTTTAAAAATCAAGAAAATACGATGAAATGGTATCAAAAGCAAAAACTATATAGTACTAAGTCTGAAGATGATAGTGCGGCGGCAATTCGTTCATTAATTTTACACAAAGATGAACCAATATATATGAAAAAGCGCACGTGTGTACCAACTTTATTAATTAATGGTGAACATGATCCATTAATTCAAGATAAATTACATTTTAAATTAGAAGCGCACTTTTTAAATGTAACTAAAAAAATCTTTGATCATTCTGGTCACGCACCACATATTGAAGAGCCTAAAGCATTTTTAGAATACTATTTGAATTTTATTAAAGACATATCGTGATATGTGACATGTATCCCATAAGTTAGATTTTTATCTAATTTATGGGGTATATTTTTATGTGGTAAAAATTTTCGTTGATTAAGAGTAAAAAGAGAATTTTGTGTGAATTTCATTTAATTTATCCAAAATGTATTCATAAAATGTGAATGTGATATTTTTGATTAAATTATAAGATTACAAGCAATCCATACTAACATCTTGTCACTCAAAGATAAAAAAGGGCATAAAAAAAGGAAGTTTAATAGAATGTATCATCTATCAAACTTCACCAAATTGCGCTAAACAAAATTACAATTCAATTTCGTTATTTGCTTCAGTGATTCGTTTATTTACTCGAGTTAATAATGACTCGATTTTTTTACGTTGTTGTGCATTAACAAGAATTAAAACAGTTCTTTCGTCATGCTCATTACGTTTTTTATCGAAGTAGTCTTCTTGTGATAAAATTTTAACTGCTTTAACAACTTGTGGTTGTTTGTAGTTTAAGTGGTTAATAATATCTTTAAGATAGTATTCTTTTTCTTTGTTTTCACTGATATATGTCAATACAGCGAATTCTTCAAAGCTAATTGAAAATTCCTTTTTAATTAAACTTTTTAATTTGTCAGCATAAGTTACCATTGATAATAACTCAAAGCAATCATTAATTTTTGTAATTGCCATGTTTAAAACCTCCCTATTTGATGCATCTTGCTCGATACATTTGCCCGATATATTGATATCTAATCTTTATTTATTATAGATATGTTAGTCATAATTTTACATTAAATAAGTTTTATTAAATATATTTAATGCTCTATTATTTAGTTAATTATAACTAATTAAAAATGAGAAGTAAACAAAAAAGTGTTTATAAAACAAATTATTCATTAGACACATTGATTGTATTTTTGAGGTAGCAATTTGAACAGTCAAAAATATCACCATTTTTTAAAATTTGCCTTAATTTAATAAGCTTGAAAAGGTTATTTTTTTAATGAAACGATTTAGCGCAATTAAATGTTCCAATACTCAATGTGAATCTAAGTAATCTCTTGTTATAGAATCTTTCTTTTAAGTTAACTTCTTCTACTATTTATACCCATTTTTCAAACTTTTATCACAAAAAAAGAAAATTTATTATAATTTTTTTAATTTAGTAATTACCATAGTAGTTCAATTTAAATGAAAACCCCTTAATTTTCATCAAAAAATCAAACTATAGCACGTTAAAGTGACTGATTGGTAATCCGATTGATAGTTAGTAATCAATAGTAGAAAGTACGATAATTGTAAATGTTAAGAACATCTTTAATTTATAATTTCGACTCAATGAATTATAAAATGTTGCATATTTTGACTTATTTTTAATTAATTGAATAACCAACTATGAAATATTAGCACGAATAACATAAATTTTGCTATTAATATGGTTCACATTATTGCAAAATAACATAAATTTAGGACTAAAGAATGAGTTGTCATTTAAATCTACAAATTAATATAAGTTGTTGCAGATCATTTGATTTAGAATCATAGCTTATTCAAACATTTTTTGAGCACAAAAAAATAGCTTATCATTTTTAGAAAAAATTACAAGTTAAAATGATAAGCTAGATTAAATTTTAAAATAATCTCAAAAGTATGATACCGGATATGATACTTAACAAACCAATTGATTTTCTTAATGTCATAGTAATTTTTGGTGAACCAAATAATCCAAAATGATCAATCAATATACCCATTAAAATTTGTCCAAACATACCGATCATTGTGGTCAATGCTGCACCTAAGTGGGGCATCAATATAATATTAGCTGTTACAAATGCCATACCAAGAATTCCGCCGACGAAATAAATAGGTTTCAAATTACCAAATTGTTCATGTTTTATAGATATTTTTAATGAGCGATTAAGAATAATGGTTAAAATAAATAACGTTATTGTCCCAACTGAAAAAGAAACGAGTGAAGCGAATGCTGGTGAATGCGTATTGTAGGCAAGGGTACTATTAATGGCAGTTTGAATTGGTGGAAAGAATCCGAATATAAAACCAAGAATTAACCATAATATTATATGATTTTGATTTACTAATAATAAGTTGTTTTTATTAAATTGGTTCATTAATATTATCCCGAAAAGTAACAATAAGACTCCAAATGCTTTTATAAAATTAAATTCATGGATAGAAGCACCGAATAAGCCAAAAGTATCAATGAGGACACCCATTATAATTTGTCCTGCTACAGTGGCAATAACAGTTAATGTTGCACCTAACCTTGGCAACAATAATAAATTTCCAGTTAAAAAACTAACACCTAATATTCCGCCAAAAATCCATGTGTAATTATACGTTTGATTACTATAAAAATGAGTCGTAAACACTTCTGGATTAATTATAATATTTAAAATGATTAAACATAATGTCCCAACTGAAAATGAAATTAATGATGTATAGAAAGGTGATTTAGTATAAAGTGATAATCTCGAATTAACTGATGTTTGAATAGGGATAAGCATTCCAACAATAATACCTAAAAGATAAAGTAAAAGCATATTTGATAAACCACTCTTTCTATTTTATAAATGAACGATAAGAATAGCTTACCATTAAAGGGAGAATATACAACTATATTTTAAGAGTAAAATTATTAATATCGAAGAACACCCCAGACTTTCATTATGAAAATCTAGGGTGTTTATGTGACGATTTATATTATTTTGTCATCAAAAATGCTATTTCTTATCTTCGAATAATACAGTTGTTGTTTTATCAACAATTTGAGCAGCATGTACTTTTGTAATTGCGCCACTATTAGATTGTAATATGTTTAAACCTACTAAAGCGTTCATACTATCTCGTGCAATTTGCTCTGTTACGAGATTGTTCAATTGAGGTAATTGTAATTTGACTGGTTTGTCAGATGCAGATTTAAAACTTAATTCAAGCGTTTTAGTCATTAGTTGTGCCTCCTAGTTAAATTGAGAATGATTTGATAACTTCGATATTACTGTAAGATTCGCCAGTAAGTCTTTCGATGATTTTGCTAAATGCTTTGATTTGGTCGTTTGTTGCTTCAGGGATAATGTTGGCAAATCGACGTTTATATTCTATTTGTTTGCCATTTACGTCCGTTGTTGTCATAGATAAGACAATTGTAATGTGGTTAGTTTTACTCATTTTTATACCTCCTTTCACTCTATATATCGAAATGAATTTTAAAAAGGGTTAGTTATTTTATTTATGTTTAAAATCTATAAAAAAGGAAATAGTTATATGTGACTAAAATATCGTTTGTTTATGATTAAGACACTTCGAAGTAAGGAGGTAACAATGAATAAAGTAGAGGCAATTAAGAAAAATGAAGATATTACCAAAATGTATCAAGTACTCAAACATAAGTCAGAACGGGATTATTTATTTTTTAAGTTAGCAATTCATAGTGGATTAAAAGTAACTGATTTATTGGGGCTCACAGTTGCACAAGTAAAAATACTTATTGATGATTGTAGGTTATCGGAATTGTGTAAAGCACATTATCATTCGTTGATTAAAATAAAATTACCAGAATCCTTAGCTAAGGAATTACTGCATTATATTAAGCGGAAAAATTTGTCGGATGAAGATTTTCTATTCCAATCATTACGAACAAATCAAATACTTTCTAGACAACAGGCGTATAGAATTATTCACAAGGCTGCAAAAGAAGCTAATATTGAACATGTGGGTTTAACGACGCTCCGTAAGACATTTGCTTTTCACGCATATCAAAAGGGAATACCAATAGTGATTATTCAAAAATATTTAGGACATCAATCGACTATAGAAACATTGAATTTTATAGGGATAGAAAATGACTGTGATCACAGTATTTATATCACATTAAATTTATAAAAAGGAGGCAAATAATGAGTTTGGTTTATTTATTAATAGCTATATTAGTTATTATGGCTGTGATTTTAGTAACTGTTAGTCATCGTTCTATGGCTAACTATACAGGTTATATCGCGCTTATTGCACCTGTTTTATCATCTTTTTACTTTTTAATTCAAATACCATCTGTGATAAAGCAACAATATATTTCTGTTTCAATACCGTGGCTTACTGCATTAGATATTAATTTAGAATTGCGCTTAGATGGTTTGAGTTTAATGTTTGCGCTTATTATTTCAATTATAGGAATCGCTGTTTTCTTCTACGCAACACAGTATTTATCCTCTCGAAAAGATAATTTACCAAGGTTTTATTTTTATTTAACGCTGTTCATGTTTAGTATGATTGGCATCGTGCTGTCTAATAATACGATAATGATGTATGTATTTTGGGAATTAACGAGTGTGTCGTCATTTCTTTTAATCTCATACTGGTATAACAATGGTGACAGTCAATTTGGCGCATTGCAATCATTTATGATTACTGTATTTGGAGGATTAGCATTATTAATTGGCTTTATCATGTTATATATAATGACTGGAACAAACACTATATCTGACATATTAGCTCAAGCAGATCATATTAAAAATCATGTGTTATTTATTCCGATGATTTTCATGTTCTTACTAGGAGCTTTTACAAAGTCTGCACAATTTCCGTTTCACATTTGGTTGCCTAAAGCTATGGCTGCACCAACGCCAGTGAGTGCTTATTTACACTCTGCCACGATGGTTAAAGCAGGTATATTTTTATTACTTAGATTTACGCCGGTATTAGGGTTAAGTAATTTGTACATATATATTGTGACGATTGTTGGCTTAACGACAATGTTGTTTGGATCGATAACAGCTTTAAAACAATGGGATTTAAAAGGAATTTTAGCTTATTCTACCATTAGCCAGTTAGGAATGATTATGGCTTTGGTTGGCGTTGGTGGCGGTTTTGCACAACATCCACATGATGAACTATCTACAATTTATTCATTTACCTTGTTTGCAGCGTTATTTCATTTAATGAACCATGCAATTTTTAAATGCGCACTATTCATGGGTGTTGGTATTTTAGATCATGAAGCAGGTTCTAGAGATATTAGAATTTTAAGTGGGATGCGTCATTTATTCCCAAAAATCAATATTGTTATGACAATTGCTGCTTTATCTATGGCGGGTGTACCATTCTTAAATGGATTTTTAAGTAAGGAAATGTTTCTAGATGTTTTAACAAAGGCAGGCCAGTTACCTCAATTTAATTTCGGACTGATGATTATGTTAGTTATGATCGGTGTTATTGCGAGCATATTTACATTCACATATGCGCTTTACATGATTAAAGAAGTATTCTGGGGAAAGTACGATACGTCAGTTTGTACTAAAAAAAATATACACGAACCTTGGACGTTTAGTTTTCCAGCAATCCTATTAACAGTACTTATACCTTTAATATTTTTCATTCCAAACATCTTTGGACAATCCATCATTGTACCGGCATTAGGAGCAGTTTCTGGAATAGGACAACAAATTAATCAAATCACTCCACATATATCACAATGGCATGGATTTAATTTACCATTCATATTGACGTTAATTATTATTTTAGTTGGACTTATAATGGCGTTGAAAGTTGACTGGAAAAGAATTATATCTGGAAAAATACAACAGATTTCAGTTTCAAAAGGGTATGAAATTGTTTATCGACAATTTGAAAAATTTGGTACGAAGACCTTAAAACGAATTATGCAAGATCGCTTAAATCAATATATAATCATTACTTTATCTATTTTTATGATTATTATCGGATATGGCTATATCCGTATAGGCTTTCCTAAAGTACATCAATTACATGTTTCTGAATTTGGTCCTATGGAAATCATTTTGGCAATCGTTACTGTCATTATAGGTATGTCATTGATTTTTATTCGTCAAAGACTGACGATGGTAATTTTAAATGGTGTTATAGGTTTTGTTGTAACTTTATTCTTTATCGTTATGAAGGCACCAGATTTAGCATTGACTCAACTTGTAGTTGAAACGATTACGACAATATTATTTATTGTTAGCTTTTCAAGGTTGCCAAACGTACCAAGGTCTAAAGTGAATATAAAAAGAGAAACTATCAAAATTGTTGTATCTCTATTGATGGCAATTATAGTTGTATCACTTATTTTTATTGCGCAACAAGCAGATGGTCTATCATCGATATCAGATTTTTACCATAAAGCTGATAAATTAACAGGTGGTAAAAATATTGTAAATGCGATACTAGGTGATTTTAGAGCATTAGATACGCTGTTTGAAGGATTAGTATTGATTATTACTGGACTAGGTATTTACACATTATTAAATTATCAAGATCGGAGGGGACAAGATGAAAGAGAATGATGTTGTATTAAAAACTGTTACTAAACTAGTTGTATTTATATTATTGACTTTCGGATTCTATGTCTTCTTTGCCGGTCACAATAATCCAGGTGGCGGTTTTATTGGTGGATTGATATTTAGTTCAGCATTTATATTAATGTTTCTTGCATTTGATGTTGATGAAGTTTTAAAAAGTTTGCCAATTGATTTCAGAGTATTAATGATAGTTGGAGCATTGGTATCTTCTATGACAGCTATTATACCGACATTTTTTGGAAAGCCATTCTTATCTCAATATGAAACAACCTGGGCGCTTCCTATTTTAGGACAAATCCATGTGTCTACAATAACGCTATTTGAATTAGGCATATTATTCTCTGTAGTCGGTGTTATTGTCACTGTAATGTTGTCACTTAGTGGAGGTAGGTCATGAATTTAATATTATTATTAGTTATAGGATTTTTAGTGTTTATTGGAACATACATGATTTTATCTATTAATTTAATACGTATTGTCATTGGTATATCAATTTACACGCATGCAGGCAATTTAATTATTATGAGTATGGGGACTTACGGTTCTAACAAATCTGAGCCACTGATTACAAGTGGAAATCAATTATTTGTAGATCCATTACTGCAAGCAATTGTACTTACTGCGATTGTTATTGGATTTGGTATGACTGCCTTTTTACTTGTGCTTGTTTACAGAACGTACAGAGTAACGAAAGAAGATGAAATTGATGGTTTAAGGGGGGATGACGATGCTAAGTAATGCACTGATTTTACCGATGTTATTACCATTTCTATGTGCTTTGATTCTTGTATTTTTAAAAAGCAATGACAGGATATCAAAATATTTGTATCTTAGTACGATGACCGTTACAACATTGATTTCATTAATATTATTAATTTATGTTCAAAATCATCGACCGATTACATTAGATTTTGGCGGTTGGACGGCACCGTTTGGCATACAATTTTTAGGAGACTCTTTAAGTTTAATTATGGTTACTACCGCTTCTTTTGTCATTACATTAATCATGGCTTACGGATTTGGTCGTGGAGAACAGAAAGCAAATCGTTATCACTTACCATCTTTTATATTGTTTTTAAGTGTAGGTGTGATTGGATCATTTCTAACATCTGATTTATTTAATTTATATGTCATGTTTGAAATTATGTTACTCGCTTCATTTGTATTAATTACACTTGGACAATCTGTTGAGCAATTAAGGGCAGCTATTATCTACGTCGTATTAAACATTATCGGTTCATGGTTGTTTTTATTAGGAATAGGCTTGTTATATAAGACTGTAGGCACACTTAACTTTTCGCATATTGCTTTACGCTTAAATGAAATGGGTGATAATAAAACAGTAACGATGATTTCGCTTATCTTTTTAGTCGCATTTAGTAGTAAAGCAGCACTTGTTTTATTTATGTGGTTACCTAAAGCATATGCGGTGTTAAATACTGAATTAGCGGCATTGTTTGCAGCTTTAATGACTAAAGTTGGTGCCTATGCATTGATTCGTTTCTTTACATTAATATTTGATCAACATAATAATTTGATACATCCATTAATAGCTGTTATGGCTTCGATAACAATGATTATAGGTGCCATAGGGGTTTTAGCATATAAAGACATTAAAAAGATTGCAGCATACCAAGTCGTTATTTCTATAGGATTTATCATTTTGGGTTTAGGGACAAATACGTTTGCTGGTATTAACGGTGCCATCTTTTATTTAGTAAACGACATTGTTGTAAAGACATTACTGTTCTTTATTATTGGTAGCTTAGTTTACATTACAGGTCTTCGCCAATATCAATATCTAAACGGTTTAGCTAGAAAAGAACCCTTTTTTGGTGTTGCATTTATTGTAATGATATTTGCAATTGGTGGCGTACCTCCGTTTAGTGGATTCCCAGGAAAAATACTTATTTTCCAAGGTGCATTGCAAAATGGTAATTATGTAGGACTAAGTTTGATGATTATTACGAGCTTAATTGCTATGTACAGTTTGTTTAGAATTTTATTTTATATGTATTTTGGAGATAAAGACGGCGAAGAAGTTCGTTTTAAGAAAATACCGAAATATCGTAAAGGTATACTTAGTATTTTAGTCTTTGCTGTAATTGCTATCGGAATAGCTGCACCAATACTATTAAAAATTACAAATGATG
This sequence comes from Staphylococcus roterodami, assembly GCA_022493055.1. NCBI lineage: Bacteria > Bacillati > Bacillota > Bacilli > Caryophanales > Staphylococcaceae > Staphylococcus > Staphylococcus roterodami. Next base: position 662,412 of record CP092781.1, read on the forward strand.
CAACGGAACTTAATACAAATGACCAATTATATCATCAACTTGTTAATCCGCATTTGAAAGGAGAGGACTAAATGAATCAAATTGTTTTAAATATTATCATTGCATTCTTATGGGTATTATTTCAAGATGAAGATCATTTTAAATTTTCGACTTTCTTTTCTGGATATCTAATTGGTTTAATTGTCATATATATATTACACAGGTTTTTTAGTGATGATTTTTATGTTCGAAAAATATGGGTGGCAATCAAATTTGTAGGTGTTTATTTATATCAATTATTGACATCGAGTATCAGCACAATCAATTATATTCTTTTCAAAACTAAAGATATGAATCCAGGATTATTGTCCTATGAAACAAGGCTCTCAAGTGATTGGGCAATTACATTTTTAACTATATTAATTATCATTACACCTGGATCTACTGTTATAAGAATTTCGCAAGACTCTAAAAAGTTTTTTATTCATAGTATTGATGTATCTGAGAAAGAAAAAGAAAGTTTAGTAAGAAGTATTAAGCATTATGAAGACTTAATATTGGAGGTGTCTCGATGATACAGTCAATAACGCATATGATGATAATTAGTGCACTCATTATTTTTGGTATCGCATTAATCATTTGTTTATTTAGACTAATTAAAGGTCCGACAACAGCAGATCGAGTAGTCACATTTGATACTACAAGTGCAGTCGTTATGTCTATTGTTGGCGTGTTAAGTGTATTAATGGGTACGGTATCCTTTTTAGATTCCATCATGCTAATCGCCATAATATCTTTTGTAAGTTCTGTTTCGATTTCTAGATTTATTGGTGGGGGGTATGTGTTTAATGGAAATAACAAAAGAAATCTTTAGTCTTATTGCCGCTGTGATGTTGTTGCTAGGTAGCATTATTGCGCTTATTAGTGCAATAGGAATTGTGAAGTTCCAAGACGTATTCTTAAGAAGTCACGCTGCTACTAAAAGTTCAACGTTATCTGTATTACTAACGTTAATAGGTGTATTCATTTATTTTATTGTGAATACAGGTTTTTTCAGTGTAAGGTTAATACTCTCTCTTGTTTTTATAAATTTAACTTCACCTGTAGGCATGCATTTAGTAGCTCGAGCCGCATATCGAAATGGGGCTTACATGTATAGAAAAAATGATGACCAAACACCCACTTCAATACTTTTAAGTTATAATGAACAAAATTCTAGCGACGCATTAAAAGCTCGGGCACAAAAAAGAGAAGCACATCGAAAAACTTGGTACCTAAAAGACCGATAGACCGATGAATATAGTGAAAAGATAGTTAATCCCATTTTTAACATTAAAATAAATAATTAAATGAGCACTTTGAGACATGTATTGTTTTGTCGAAGTGCTCATTTTGTTAATTAATCACTCTTAAAGATACGATACACAGAAAGCAAGATGTTTATTTATTCAAACAATTAGTGATAAAATAAAATTAAATAATTGCAAATTTGAGTACTGCAATCGTAGAACAAAATCTATATTAAAGTACTTTCGTGGTCGTTAATTAAATTTATCCTCAAAAGTATTATTACAACGAGATGTGATACTTAATTTTCAATTAAACAATACTTTTTAGAGAGGTGAAAGTTTGGAAATATTTGAAACAATACTTATATTTATAGCTGTTGTGATACTAAGTTCTTTCGTCCATACTTTCATACCTAAAGTACCCCTAGCATTTATACAAATTTTCTTGGGCATGTTACTATTTATTACCCCAATCCCTGTTCAATTTAATTTTGATTCTGAATTATTTATGGTAACAATGATTGCGCCTTTGTTATTTGTAGAAGGTGTTAATGTATCTAGAGTACATTTAAGAAAGTACATTAAACCAGTAATGATGATGGCATTAGGTTTAGTAATCACTACTGTCATAGGTGTTGGCTTATTTATACATTGGATATGGCCAGATTTACCTATTGGGGCAGCATTTGCAATTGCAGCAATACTTTGTCCTACCGATGCAGTAGCTGTACAAGCAATCACTAAAGGAAAAGTATTGCCAAAAGGCGCAATGACTATCCTTGAAGGTGAATCATTATTAAACGATGCTGCTGGTATCATTTCTTTTAAAATAGCTGTTGGCGTATTAGTAACAGGTGCATTTTCACTTGTAGATGCAGTGCAGTTATTTTTAGTTGCATCATTAGGTGGTGCAGTCATTGGTTTGCTTATAGGTATGGCATTAGTAAGATTCCGATTGACATTGATGCGTCGAGGATATGAAAACATTAATATGTTTACGATCATTCAATTGTTAACACCGTTCGTTACATATTTAATTGCTGAATTATTCCATGCATCAGGTATTATTGCAGCAGTAGTTGCTGGTCTAGTTCATGGATTTGAACGAGATAGAATTATGCAAGTACGTACACAATTACAAATGAGTTACAATCATACGTGGAATATTTTAGGCTATGTTTTGAATGGCTTTGTATTTTCAATACTAGGTTTTTTAGTTCCTGAAGTTGTCATTAAAATTATTAAAACAGAACCACACAATTTGATCTTTTTAATTGGTATAACAATTGTTGTTGCATTAGCCGTATACTTATTTAGATTTGTTTGGGTTTATGTCTTATATCCATATTTTTATTTAGCCATCAGTCCATTCCAAAAAATGATGTCTAAAAATGATGATGATAATCCAACGACTGAGAAACCACCAAAGCGTAGTTTATATGCTTTAATTATGACTTTATGTGGTGTGCATGGGACAATTTCATTAGCAATTGCCTTAACATTACCGTACTTTTTAGCTGGACATCATGCGTTTACTTATCGAAATGACTTATTGTTTATAGCATCAGGAATGGTAATCATTAGTTTAGTAGTTGCACAAGTCTTGTTACCAATGTTAACAAAACCAGCACCTAAAACTGTTATTGGTAATATGTCATTTAAAGTCGCTAGAATTTATATACTCGAACATGTTATTGACTACTTAAACCAGAAATCAACATTTGAAACAAGTTATAAATATGGCAATGTCATAAAAGAGTATCATGATAAGTTAGCATTTTTAAAAACAGTAGAAAAAGATGATGAAAACTCAAAAGAATTAGAACGATTGCAAAAAATTGCATTTAATGTTGAAACGAAAACGCTAGAATCTTTAGTAGATGAAGGACAAATCACAAATAGTGTACTTGAAAACTATATGCGTTATGCAGAAAGAACACAGGTATATAGACAAGCGTCATTAATTAGAAGAATGATAGTGTTATTACGTGGTGCATTATTGAAACGACGAGTTCAAACGAAAGTCAACTCTGCTTCTTCGTTAAGTGTTACGGATAACTTAATGGAATTAAATAAAATCAATAAGTTAGTTCATTATAATGTTGTTAGTCGATTATCTAAAGAGACGACGAAAGATAATACACTTGAAGTAGGGATGGTTTGTGATGGTTATTTAATGAGAATTGAAAATTTAACGCCATCTAATTTCTTTAACTCAGCAAGTGAAGATACAATCACTAAAATTAAATTAAATGCTTTAAGAGAACAACGTCGCATTTTACGTGAATTGATTGATACAGATGAAGTATCTGAAGGTACTGCTTTGAAATTAAGAGAGGCAATCAATTACGATGAAATGGTTATTGTAGATAGCATGACATAGTTGAAAAAAGGCATGATGAAAAATTAGTTTGTTTTTCATCATGCCTTTTTTAAATGAATTATGATTACGCGTTATAATTCGCTTATGAGTAATTACTTAGTTGTTGTTTCGCTATGAACAGCTATTTTTAATAAGATAGATGAAACCATTGCCAATAAAATAGCAACAACAATTGATAAGTTGAACTGATTATCGATAGAGAATAATATACCACCAATTAATGATCCTAATCCGATTCCTAAATTTAATATCGAAATATCATAGCTCAATATTTGACTTGGATCGCCTTTTAAAAATTTAAGTAAAGCATACTGTACTGTTGGATTTGTTCCCCAATGAAATAAATTCCATGTAAATATAGACAAAATTAAAAGTATGACATTTTGTCCAGTAAATAAGATGACCGTAATAGAAATAATATAGACAATTATAATTATATTTCCCGCAATCCGGTAGCCTTTCTTTTCAGCTAAATTATTTCCTAATTTTGAACCTAGAACACCTGCTACACCTGAGAAAAATAAACATAAACTTACTATCCAGATGCTATGACCTTTACTTTTAACTAAAGGCTCTATATATGTAAACAACATGCTATTAGAAATCATCATGATTAATAAAAAGCTCAACATGATTAATATGCCTCTGAAATTTACTAATTGGTATTTAGATTGATTAGTAACACTATAATGTGATTTATTCGGAATAAATAGCATTACACCTAAAAGACATAAAAAGGTGATGATTGTAATGATATAAAACGGAATCTTCCAATTGTAATGTGAAGCAATTAATGTTCCTATAGGTATACCTAGTATATTTGCTGCACTAAAGCCTACGTATATGTTAGCGATAACTGATGCTTTGTATTCTTCTGGAACAATATTTGCCCCAGTAGACATTAATTTCACAGTGATTAATGAAGCAATGCCTGCCATAATGATTCTAACAATACATAGGAAGAAATAATTAGTCATTACAGTTGTGAGCATACTAAAAATAATAAAAAGTATTAAACAGGACACTAATAATTTTTTATCATTAATATGACTAGTTGCTTTTGTTAAAATAGGGCTTAAAATTGAAAAAGCAACAGCATACAATGTTACCAGCTGACCTATTAAGGCATTACTTACATGGAATTCTTTACTCATTTCATTTAACATTCCTACAACAATCAAGTCTGAAACACCAACAATAAACATTGTCAAAAAACCAATCAAAGTTACAATTTTAGTATCTGACATATATTACTCCTCAAAATTAAGTTCTTTAACATTATTAATTATAAAATTGGGATTTTCCGCTTTTAATACTTCAATACTATGACTTCCCCAAGTTACAGCACAAGAATCAATCTCTGCATTTTTAGCCATTTTAATATCAAAAGCAGCATCTCCAACATAAATAGTGTCTTTCTTCTGTAAATCATATTTTTGTAAAATATATATAATGCCATCAGGAGAGGGTTTGTATTTCATTACTTTATCTGAACCAATAACTTCAACAAATAGATTATCCACGCCTAATTTAGCCAAATTTCTTTCTAACACATTTGATTTTTTACTAGAAACAACGAATAACTTATGGTTTTGATGAAGTGTTTTGAGCTGTTCTTGCATGTCATCATAAATTTTTAAATGTTGTTCTTCTGTTTCTTTGTAATTTTCTCTAAACAATGTCATTAGTTCTGTAAGTTCTTTGTCATTCAGCTTTATAGTACTCATTAAATTAAAAGACTCTTCAATTGGAATCCCCATATAATATTCTATTTGTTCATCGCTTGGTATATTCAATCCATAGTCGTTAAATGCCTTTTTAGTAGCGATTACACTACATGTTTTTGAATCAGCGATAGTACCATCAAAATCAAATATAATATTTTTATACAAAAGTCTACACCTCTCTAATTATTTATCGTGTTTTATTTTAAATAGCGTAAGGCAATTAAATCATTGATATAGTCAATTTTACAAATATTCTTATCGGTTTCATAACGATTATTAAAAGTAGCTACTTTAATTTTATTTTTATATTTTTCAATATGACTTGGGTTATTAGTGATTAAGACATTATTTTTATTAATATCATTATTATTATGAGATTCTGTAAGTGTTAAAAAAGTTTTGTTGTTATATAGTTGATAGAATTGATCAAACTGTAAGGCATAGTCTTTAACTATTGCATCGTCTATGATTATTCTTTGAGGTTTAAAAGGGGAGTATTTCCAAGGTTCATATGATGGATCGTCATTTTTATCTCCAATAAAGTATGATAATTTGGCAGGAGAAAATTTACCTGAACCTATAATTGGGCCTAAACCAGAATGAACAGGACAACCATCATATTTTTCAGCAAGATTTCTAACTAATTTCTGTGCTTTAGCTTTTGTTTCAATATTTGAATTAAAATACTCATCAGATTTGCTCAGTGTTTGCATAGCTAATGTAATAAATGAACCTAAGTTTCTTGATTTTCTATGTGTGTAACTATTTGAGCTGAAATTAATAAACCATAGTTCATCTTTGAATTTAAAAGCATATTCATCAGTAAATGGGTCATTATCAATACTATCGTTTTTATTGCCATATAAATTTTTCATTGTGGAAAGAACTTGCCAAGCTAAAAATTGTTTCGCATGAATATTCATATTACCAATTGGTTCAAAATAAACTAATAGGCCAGAAATTCCTCGTTCATTCTTTTTCATCTTTTTCAATTCTTTTAAATATTGGTCAATATCGGAAGATAGCTCTTTAGGATCATATGGATAGTTTAAGGCAGAATAAAAATGTACTTCTTTTTTGTGACCTTGCACGCCAAATACACAAGGAAAGCCTTTTGATTCAATAACTTCTATAGATTTGTGAGTTTCAGTTTCTAACCATTTATAATCTTTAGGTAACTGTTTTACATTGTTTTGAAAAAAGAACATTCCATCACCTCAAAATAGTATTGAATAATTTGTATTTTATATTAATTAATTTGCAATTACAAATTAAATTTATGTAAAGTTAATTAAAGGAATTTGAAGGTGTTGTTAACATTTGAGATTTAATTAAAATAAGTTTTAAAAATTGGAGGAGATAGATTAAACTAAGTGATTAAAAATGCAGATAAGTGTATTCACAAAAAAATAGCCACACTCATATGACATCGGATGAGTGTGGCTTAAGGATCTATGGGGGGAGGAAACCATAGATGTTTACTTTGATAGGCCAGATTAAATATCAAAGTATGCGATTATTTATAGCTTGATGCAAAAGTGGTATGCCTACTAAAAGTTACTGCACATAACTTTTAATATTCCGTTCAAAGGAAAGGGGCATACAATTGAACAATCTGTAATAGTACTTTTAACCAGCTATGCTAAAAGTCTAGTAGGGAGAACAGTTGTCCAATCACATAAGAACCTCAAACTTTGTTGCTACGATTAAGAAAAGCCTTTTTAAAGTTAGTATGTAATACAATTTATTCGCGCGTGTGAATCTCTTTAAAAGAGTGTGTAGGGAATGGCGTTACATAAATTGTATTAGAAGAACTTCTAACGCATCTCTGTGGTTAAAAGAGATGAAGGGAACGACAGTTTATTTAAACTGCATAAGAACTTCTAGCTTTTCTCTTTCGTTCAAAGAGAAGTTCTAATACCACCATATCGTGCGATCGGGAACGGTATATATATTAATAGGAGGGTAATATATATTTAACGCACGATATGGGACTATTAGTCTTCGACTTTGTTATGTTGATGTATGGCCTAAAATATTGGAAAAACCAATATTTTAGGTTGCATCAACATCAATTCATCATACTTCATTAAAACTCAGCGAGTTATTTCATGCTTCCGTGTACAGTTTCAATGTTTGATTTCATCATTTTATAATAAGAATCACCTTTAGTGCCTTCTTTACCAATTGAATCTGTGTACACTTCACCGAAGATATCTTTTTTCGTTTCTTCTGATAAACTTTCCATTGCTTTTTTATCAACACTTGTTTCAACTAATAAGTGTTTTAATTTATGAGCTTTTACAAACTCGATTGCTTGTCTCATTTGCTCTGGTGTACCTTGTTTCTCAGTGTTAATTTCCCAAATATAACCTGGAGTAATTCCATATTGTTTTGAGAAGTATTTAAATGCACCTTCACTTGTTATCATGGCACGTTGTTCTTTTGGAATATCATTAAATTTATCTTTACTATCATTATTTAACTTTTCCAATTGTGCAATGTACTTATTACCTTGTTTTTCATAATCTGCTTTATGTTTTTTGTCGTTATCGATAAATGTTTGTTGAATTGTTTTTACGTATTTAATACCGTTGTCTAAACTTAACCATGCGTGTGGGTCTTGTTTATCTTTGTTGCCTTCTTCACCGTTTAAATAGATAGGTTTAACATCTTTTGATACTGCGATAACTTTTTTATCTTTTAATGATTTACCAGCTTGTTCTAAGGCTTTTTCAAACCAACCGTTACCAGTTTCTAAGTTTAAGCCGTTATATAAAATGACGTCAGCGTCAGTTAACTTTTTAATATCTTTAGGTTTAACTTCATATTCATGGGGATCTTGACCGACTGGGACAATACTATGAATATCGACGTTGTCTCCACCAACATTTTTAGCCATATCGTATAAAATTGAATTCGTCGTTACAACTTTTAGTTTGCCATTTGACTTATCACTACTTTGTTTACCACCAGTACCACATGCAGCTACTAGAAGTAATAAGGCTAATAATAAAGGTATTAATTTTTTCATGTTAAACTTCCTCGTTTCTTTCTATTCGTAAATTTTGTGAAAAATAATGTGATGATATAAATTACAAATGTACAAAGTACAATTGTTGCACCACTAGGAATGTTGTAAATATAACTATAATAAAGCCCGACAATTGAACTTATGACACTTATTAAACTCGCAATAATCATCATTGAGTATAGTTTTTTGCTTATTAAAAATGCTGTAGATGCAGGTGTGATTAATAAAGCAACTACAAGAATAATACCAACTGTTTGAATACTTACGACTGTTACTAATGAAAGTAATAACATCACAAAGTAATGTAGCAACGTAGTATTTAGACCACTCATTCTACTGAACGTAGGATCGAACGTAGAAATCATTAATGGACGATAGAAAATAATGATTAATATAAGGACGATTGAACCAATCACAATAGTTGTTAGAAAAGCACTATTTGTGATAGCTAGTAAGTTACCAAATAAAATATGGTATAGATCTGTCGTTGTGTTTATTAAGCTTATAATAATAATCCCTGAAGCTAAGAAAGCGGTAAAACTAATTCCAATCGCGGCATCTGGTTTCGTTTTACTACTAGATGTGATATAACCGATAAAAATACTTGCAATCATACCAGTTACAAGCGCACCTACAAACATTGGAATACCAAACAAGAATGATAGGGCAACACCTGGTAATACAGCGTGACTCATTGCATCTCCCATTAATGAAAGACCTCGTAATACAATTAAACTACCAACTGTACCGCAAACAATCCCTACAATAATTGAAGTTATCAATGCACGATTTAAGAATTGATATGTAAATAAATGTTCGACAAACTCTAACATGTTATATTGCTCCTTTGACTAGGGTCACTGCAGTCTGTACTGCTCATAAAAGTTTCATTTAAGCGAGTGACACTCATAGCTTCTTCACTATCACCAAAGTATCGTAATGTTTGATTTAAAAGAATAATGCGATCAAAGTATTGTTTTGCTTTTGATAAATCATGGTGGATAATCAGGATAAGTTTTCCTTGTTGTTTTAAATTTTCTATTTTTGTCATAATCAATTTTTCGCTACTAAAATCAATTCCTACAAAAGGTTCGTCTAGAAAATATACTTCACTTTCGGACATCAATGCTCTCGCTACTAATACACGTTGTAATTGTCCACCACTTAATTCTGAAATTTGTCGATGACGTAAAGTTTCTAATTCCAAATCGCTTAATAACTGTTTAAGTTTATCCCTTGCTGATTTATTAGGTCGTCTAAACCATCCAATTTCTTTATAGCAACCTGATAAAATCACTTGTTCCACACTTATTGGAAAATCTAAATCAATATGTGCTTTTTGTGGAATGTATGTAATATGTTGCAGTTGGTGTTGTATAGGTTTGTTATATAACAATTTTGTACCGGTAGCGTTAAATTCGCCAATTAATGATTTGATTAGCGAAGATTTACCAGCACCGTTTGGGCCCATGATACCAATGATTTCACCGCGAACTGGTATCGATAAAGAAATGTTTTTAAGTACATGCTTATTACCTAAAAACAAATTTAAATCTTTTGTTTCTAACAAACGTTTACACCTCCTAATTAAAAGTTTAGGCTAACCTAATTAATTGTATAATAAACTGAGAATATTTATCATGTCAAGTAAATTCGTGATATAATAAAGTGAATGTATGTGAGGTGAAAGTATGTTAACTGAAGAAAAAGAGGATTATTTAAAGGCAATTCTTACGAATAATGGCGATAAAAATTTTGTAACAAATAAAATCTTATCTCAATTTTTAAATATTAAGCCTCCATCTGTAAGTGAAATGGTAGGTCGTCTTGAAAAAGCAGGTTATGTCGAAACAAAGCCATATAAAGGTGTTAGATTAACAGAAGATGGTTTAACGCATACACTTGATATTATTAAGAGGCATCGACTATTAGAATTATTTTTAATAGAGATATTGAAATATAATTGGGAAGAAGTACATCAAGAAGCAGAAATTTTAGAACATCGAATTTCAGATCTATTTGTAGAGAGATTAGATAGTCTATTAAATTTTCCTGAAACGTGTCCGCATGGCGGAGTTATACCGAGAAATAATGAATATAAAGAGAAATATGTTACAACTATTTTAAATTATGAACCGGGTGATCTTGTAACTATCAAACGTGTGAGAGATAAAACAGATTTGTTAGTGTACCTGTCTAGTAAAGATATATCGATAGGTAATGAAGTTGAAATTGTTTCCAAAGATGAAATGAATAAAGTGATAATTATTAAACGCAATGACAATGTTATAATTATTAGCTATGAAAATGCTATGAACATGTTCGCTGAAAAATAAAATAAAGAAGCCTTAAAGTTAAACGTTAATGTACTAGTAGACATTGACGGATAATAATTTAAGGCTTCTTTTTATTAACTTATTAAATGTGTGTATTTAAGTAAAATATTTACTGTATAAAGATTAAAAATAATCCAAATTGTACTGTAAATAAAGATTGGAACATGGCTAAGATCTTTAAGTGCACTTCCGTCCCATTGTGGACTTGGACGCTGGAAAGTTAATTTTGCAATTGTCCAACTAGACTGAAGGACTTCGCCTAATAAAGTACCTAATATAAATTGATAACTAATCGTGACAATCATTTGGATTGCTAATATATTGTCATCTTTTAATATAAAGTAAAGCATAATTGAAATTAATGTAATAACAATAAGAGGCGAACCTTTTCTAGATGTTAATATTAGAAAATAGATAAATATCAATAAATAGCTAAAAATAAATATACTAGGTATTTGATAGTGACTTGATGCTAAACCTATGAGCAACATCATTGGCGACATTAAGTAACCACCTAGCGTTGTAAGCCATTGACCTGCTAAATGTCTGGATTGCGTAACTGCAAACCCTTGTTGTAGAGTTTGCTGTCTTTCTCTTGGGCTTGTAACAATAACTAAATCTTTTGCACGTCCTCCAGCTATTTTATTAAATAACACATGTCCAAACTCATGTGTAAGCACAGGTATATAATTTAATATGATATCTAAATAATTCAATAAAGGTTTATGTCTAAATTGGTGGATAATGATATATATTATTGCAACGAAAACAATGATGTATATATTTAGTTCTGTTGTAGTATTAAGAAAATTATTTAAGTAATTCATTGTGTAACCTCGTATAAGATTGTAAATTAAAAATTCATTCTCTCTTATTATAAAGGATAATGTCATAATTGGCGTTAGACTTTAGACTTACGTTAGTTAAACTAATTTTAATTTTTGTGAAGGAAATAATGTGTTAAAATAAAGCAAAATCATTTCGATATAAATGGGATAAGTATGATTCTTGTTAATTTTAATTTCACTAATATAATAATGATAAAAGATAGGAGATTCCTTTTATGACTGTTGAAGAAACAAGCAATACATCTAAAGTTGATATTTTAGGGGTCAATTTTGATAATACAACAATGTTACAGATGGTCGAAAACATTAAAACATTTTTTGCGCATCAATCAACAAATAATCTTTTTATAGTGACAGCTAACCCTGAAATAGTAAATTATGCGACAACACATCAAGCATATTTAGAATTAATTAATCGAGCAAGTTATATTGTTGCGGATGGGACAGGTGTAGTAAAAGCTTCACGTCGCTTGAATCGTTCATTATCTCAACGTATTCCAGGCATTGAGTTGATGGATGAATGTTTAAAAATTGCACATGTAAATCATCAAAAAGTATTTTTACTTGGCGCAACAAATGAAATTGTTGAAGCGGCGCAACATGCATTACAACTAAGATACCCAAATATTACTTTCGCGCACCACCATGGATATATTGATTTAGAAGATGAGACGGTGGTTAAGCGCATTAAATTATTTAAACCAGATTATATATTTGTAGGTATGGGATTCCCTAAACAAGAAGAGTGGATTATGACACATGAACAACAATTTGTTTCTACTGTTATGATGGGAGTTGGTGGTTCTTTAGAAGTGTTTGCAGGAGCTAAAAAGAGAGCGCCGTTTATCTTCAGAAAATTAAATATTGAGTGGGTGTATCGTGCATTAATTGATTGGAAACGAATTGGTAGGCTTAAGAGCATTCCAATATTTATGTATAAAATAGCAAAGGTAAAAAGAAAAAATAAAAAGATTAAGTAATCTTATAATAAAAAACAAGAACCGAGTATTTGCTGAAAGCATAATCTCGGTTCTTGTTTGTTTATTTGATGACGAATCGTGATTCATCAAGTTTATTTCTAAATTCTTTTTGTTCCGCTTTTGATTTCTTTTTAAAGTCATTTAAGAAAGCTTCGTATTTAGGTAATACATCATCAAGTTCACCATAATCTTTTAATTTGCCGCCTTCAATCCATGCTATTTTTGTACAGAATTGTCTTACTTGGCCTAAATTATGACTAACAAAGAAAATAGTTTTATTTTGTTCTTTAAATTCGTATATTTTATCTAAACATTTTTGAGCAAAGGTTTGGTCACCAACAGACAAAGCTTCGTCAATGACTAGGATATCTGGGTTTACTGTTATATTAATGGAGAATCCAAGCTTTGCACGCATACCGCTTGAATATTTTTTAACTGGTTGATAAATAAACTCACCCAGTTCACTAAATTCAATAATCTTAGGTGTCATAGCTTTGATTTCTTTACGTTTAAAGCCCATGCATAACATTTTAAATTCAATGTTTTCAATGCCTGTTAATTGTCCGCTTAACCCAGCACTAATGGCAATAACACTTACTTCGCCATTGCGGTCAACTTTTCCAACGGTAGGTGATAATGATCCACCTATAATATTACTTAGCGTTGATTTACCAGATCCATTTATGCCAACGAGCCCAATCACATCACCTTCATAAGCTTTTAGGCTAATATCGTCTAAGGCGAAAAATGTTTTGTTTTTATGTTTGGGAATAAGTGCATCTTTCATACGTTCTTTGTTCGTACGATAGATACGATATTCTTTTGTTACATTTTTAATGTTTACCGAAACGTTCATTTGTAGACCTTCCTTATTCACAGTTATCTAGATTATAATATACTACTCAACAGTTGTTAAATTTTAAAACCTGTTGTAAAGTGTATAGAAGATTTTGTTATTATCAGAGTTGGTAATATGACACAAAGTTTTAATCATTAGTGACAACAATGATATTTAAAAACTAAACTTATTTCAACTTACATGATTGTATACTATAATGTACTTGTAATAAACTAATATCTTAAAGAACTAGACAATAATTTTGATAACACCAATGTATAGTGATAGTATTTACAACAATTATTATAATACTATTAAGTTAAGTAGAGAAATAGTTAAACATTTGAAAGTGTGGTTTAATGGAATGTCAGCAATAGGAACAGTTTTTAAAGAACACGTAAAGAACTTTTATTTAATTCAAAGACTGGCGCAATTTCAAGTTAAAATTATCAATCATAGTAACTATTTAGGTGTAGCATGGGAATTAATAAACCCTGTTATGCAAATTATGGTTTACTGGATGGTTTTTGGATTAGGAATAAGAAGTAACGCACCGATTCATGGCGTACCTTTTGTATATTGGTTATTGGTTGGTATTAGTATGTGGTTCTTCATCAACCAAGGTATTTTAGAGGGGACAAAAGCTATTACGCAAAAGTTTAATCAAGTTTCGAAAATGAATTTCCCTTTATCAATTATACCTACATATATTGTTACAAGTAGATTTTATGGACATTTAGGTTTACTTTTACTTGTTATCATCGCATGTATGTTTACAGGGATTTATCCATCAATACATATCATTCAATTATTGATATATGTACCGTTTTGTTTTTTCTTAACTGCTTCAGTGACGTTATTAACATCAACACTAGGTGTGTTAGTTAGAGATACGCAAATGTTAATGCAAGCGATATTAAGAATATTATTTTACTTTTCACCAATTTTATGGCTACCGAAAAATCATGGTATCAGTGGTGTAATTCATGAAATTATGAAATATAATCCTGTATACTTTATTGCTGAATCATATCGTGCTGCGATTTTATATCATGAATGGTACTTTATGGATCACTGGAAATTAATGTTATATAATTTCGGTATTGTTGCCATTTTCTTCGCAATTGGTTCATATTTACACATGAAGTATAGAGATCAATTTGCAGATTTCTTATAAAATGAATACAAGATGATGCCCCGCTAACCATTAATAAATGGAAGTGGGGTACATTTTTGTTTATAATTTAATAAAATAACATATTAAGTTGGTGTATTATGAACGTTTTAATAAAGAGATTTTATCATTTGCTAATTCGAATGCTATGTAAAATAATTTCGAGCGAAAATAGTAATAAACCGCATATTGTCTTCATGATGACTTTTCCAGAAGACATTTTACCTATCATTAAGTCTTTAAATACATCGTTGTATGATGTAACTGTTTTAACAGCACCAAAAAATAAATTTCATTTATCGGAAATTAATAATATTAAAGTAGTAGAAATGTCAAATAAGACTCTCGTAAAACAAATTAAAGCTTTGAAAAGTGCACAACTCATCATTATCGACAATTATTACTTGCTATTAGGTGGATATAAAAAAGCGCCACATCAACGTGTCATTCAAACATGGCATGCAAGTGGCGCATTGAAAAATTTTGGTTTAACTGACAACCAGGTAGATTTATCTAATAAAGCGATGATTAAACAATATCGTCATGTTTATCAAGCAACAGATTTCTATTTAGTAGGTAGTACGTATATGGCGCATTGTTTTAAACAGTCTTTAGATGCACGTGATGATCAAATGTTATATTTTGGTATTCCAAGAATTAATAAATATTTTACGGTAGATAGAGAAGCAATCAAGGTACAATTGAAAGAACGTTATGGAATAAAGAATAAACTAGCATTATATGTTCCAACGTATAGAGAAGATAGTGCGGATAATAGGGAGATAAATAAAGCTTACTTTGAAAATGAACTTCCAGGATATACATTAATAAATAAGTTGCACCCATCAATTGAAGTTTCAGAAAGTGACCAAATGTCTTCAATTGATACATCTACACTTATGCTGATGGCAGATTTAATCATTAGCGACTATAGTTCGTTACCAATAGAAGCGAGCTTGTTAGATATTCCAACTATTTTTTATGTGTATGACGAATCAACATATGATAAAGTAAGAGGCTTAAATAAATATTATTTTGGCATACCTGAAAACTATAAAGTATATTCTGAGACCGATTTAATTACAGCGATTAAAACAAATGAGCATAAGTTGAAACCGCTATTTAAAGATTGGCATATTTATAATACTGAACATAGTTTGTCCCGATTGATAGAATATATAGATAAGATGGTGACAAAATGAGATTAACGATAATCATACCAACATTAAATAACGAGACGACGATTCGACAATTGTTGGTATCAATCGATAGTAAAGAACATTATCGCATCCTGTGCATTGATGGGGGATCTACAGATCAAACAATTCCTTTAATTGAAAAATTACAAAAAGAATTAAAGCATATTTCATTAATCCAATTACAAAATGCTTCAAAAGCTAGTTGTATTAATACAGGATTAAAGGAAATTGAAATAACTGAAGGACATCATAGCGACGCATTTATTGTTTTAAATCCAACCTCAATCTTATTGCCTAATAAATTAGACTTGTTAACTTCAACTTTTAAAAATAATGAGAATATTGATATAGTTATAGGACAAAGAGCAGTTGATTATCATGGAGAATGGAAGTTAAATGATATCGACAGTTATATTAAAAATAATCATATAGTTACTTTGCCACAACAACCAGAATTATTAGAATCTTTGACATTTGATAATAAATTATTAAGTGTAAAATTTGCTGATTTACGTTGTGACGAAAATTTTGAAAATGCTTATAATCACGAAATGATTGTTAAAGCATTACAAAAGGCTACGGATATTCAATTAGTAAGTCAACTTGTTGTTGGTGATAATCAAGAGCATGAAGTAGCTTTTAATAATGTTATAGAGCTTCATCAATATACTAAGGAAATAATGTCGGTAAGACAGCGTGTGATGGAAATGTTGTTATTACTTGAACAAAGATTAATTTATAGTGATATGGTTGATCAACAACTATTTAATACACATTTAAAACGATACTTATTATTACATCCAGAGATGACGGAAACAATTATTTCATTGGTTAGTGACTATATCATGTCAATGCAACATTCAGATTATTTATCACAAAATATGTTTGAAATAATAAATACTGTAGAATTTTTAGGTGTTAATTGGAATAAAGAAACTTATGAAAAGTGGCGTCAAATGTTAATTCAAGTAGAGATTAATAGACCTAGTTATAGAAAGTTTTTAATACAACTTAAAGGGAGAAAGATTATTCATCAAACAAAATCAATTTTAAAAAGACAAAATTAATATTGATGATATGTATTAGCAATCAAGTGATGTAGCAATAGGAGGAGGACATTTTAATGAAACGTGTAATAACATACGGCACCTATGATTTACTTCATTATGGTCATATTGAGTTACTTCGTCGCGCAAGAGAAATGGGCGATTATTTAATCGTGGCATTATCTACTGATGAGTTTAACCAAATTAAGCATAAAAAATCATATTATGATTATGAGCAACGCAAAATGATGCTTGAATCAATTCGGTACGTCGATTTAGTTATTCCTGAAAAAGGATGGGGACAAAAAGAAGATGATGTAGAAAAGTTTGATGTAGATGTCTTCGTGATGGGTCATGATTGGGAAGGCGAATTTGATTTCTTAAAAGATAAATGTGAAGTAATTTATTTAAAACGAACAGAAGGTATTTCAACCACAAAAATTAAGCAAGAATTGTATGGAAAAGACGCAAAATAATCCATTCATTTTTTAGCAAAGATATAATATATAAGGACAAGTTGCATTTTTGAGTATGCAACTTGTCCTTTTTAACGTTATTATTTTCTTTTTCTAAATATACGCTTGATAAGCATATGAATGATTAGCGCTAAACCACCGACAAGACACGCACCACCAATAATGGTAAATACTGGATGCTCTGTCCATATATTTTTAGCAACAGCATTTGCTTTTTGAATAATAGGTTGATGAACTTCTACTGTAGGAGGTCCATAATCTTTATTAATAAATTGTCTTGGATAATCGACATGTACTTTGCCATCGTCAACTACCAATTTATAATCTTTTTTACTAAAATTATTTGGTAAAACATCATATAAATCATTTTCAACATAGTATTTCTTACCGTTTATCTTTTGTTCACCTTTAGACAATATTTTTACATATTTATATTGGTCAAATGATTGCTCCATCAATGCATTTCCCATCATATTTCGTTGTTTTTCACCACCAAGGTTTTTATAATCACCTGCACCCATAATTACTTGATTGATTCTAAATTTACCTCGTTTAGTAGTTATTGTGTGATTATAATTTGCTGTGTCACTTGAGCCAGTTTTTAAACCGTCTGTACCTGGTAAACTCATTTTTGCGCCTTCTAGTGAATAGTTAAATGTATAGTACGTTACTGCATGTGTAGTTGGAGCTAATTGTTTAGTGAAATCTAATATTTTAGGTGTTTCTTTTAATACATGCAAATCTAAAATTGCATAGTCTCTAGCGGTGGTTACTGTACGCTCTTGATTTTTATATTTCGTTGGAGCAAATGTACGTAATCTGGAGTTTTCAGCACCTGTAGGATTGACAAAATGTGTATTCGTCATACCTAAAGCTTTAGCTTTATTATTCATTAAATCAACGAAATCACTTGTGTTTTTTGATACTTTATTTGCTAAAATCAATGCTGCTGCATTACTTGAATTAGATACTGTAATTTGTAATAAATCAGCAATTGTCCAAACTTGGCCGGGGTAAAGTTTCGTGTTACTTAACTCAGGTAGTGTAGACATGATATATTCTTTATTTGTCATCGTAACAGTATCATTTAATGAAAGTTGTCCTTTATTTACAGCTTCTAATGTTAAATACATCGTCATCAATTTTGTCATAGAAGCCGGATTCCATTTTGTATCTATATTATATTGATACAACAGTTGTCCTGTTTGACTTACGTTGATTGCACTAGTTGGTTGATATGCTTCTGATAATCCTGCATAACCATATTGATTTGCTACTTGTACTGGTGTTTCCGTACTATTAGCAGCCTGTGCGTTTGGTGTCATAATACTTACTATTAAACAAATGGTTATAATGATTGATATTAAATTTTTCATAAAACGTTAATCTTCCCTTTTCCATTCTTTAAATATTCCCTAAAGAGATCACGACAAAAGCGTTTAAGATTTAAACAGAGCCGAATGATGAGCAAAATTGTTTTCCAAATTTTGTCGAATCGTGATAGTTTCTGCCGAAAATCTTGCTTTTGGGACGCCGTTAATCGGTTTCCCAGAGCACAAAAACTTTACGTCTTAACCTCGATGTTACTTCCCATAAATTAAATTGCTGTAAATTAAGTTTTTTGCAGTTAATTTGAAAAATAATCTAAATATATTACTCACGTAGCTAAAGGTGTTATAATGTTGATACGAAGAACAAAATTACTTAAAAGCAATTAATTTTCATATAGTAATAACAGCTAATTACGGTTAGTATTACAAAAATTGCAATAGAAATATTCTATCATATAAATGTTATGAACGGTATTTTGGGGCAACGCTTTATTTAATTTTATAAATTTTGTTGGGAGAAAAGAAATTGATAGGATTACATGTATCTATCTAACATTAATGAACTATAATTTTCAAACAGAAGAGGTATTATTATGAAACGAGAAAATCCATTGTTTTTCTTATTTAAAAAACTTTCATGGCCAGTGGGTCTTATCGTTGCAGCTATCACTATTTCATCACTAGGGAGTTTAAGTGGACTATTAGTTCCACTGTTTACTGGACGAATTGTAGATAAGTTTTCCGTGAGCCATATCAATTGGAATTTAATCGCATTGTTTGGTGGTATCTTTGTCATCAATGCGTTATTAAGCGGATTAGGTTTATATTTATTAAGTAAAATTGGTGAGAAAATTATTTATGCAATTCGCTCAGTTTTATGGGAGCATATTATACAATTGAAAATGCCATTTTTTGATAAAAATGAAAGTGGACAATTAATGAGTCGTTTAACTGACGATACAAAAGTGATTAACGAATTTATTTCGCAAAAGCTTCCTAACTTGTTACCATCAATCGTTACTTTAATTGGATCCTTGATTATGTTGTTCATTTTAGATTGGAAAATGACGCTATTAACATTTATAACAATTCCGATTTTTGTACTTATTATGATTCCTTTAGGTCGTGTAATGCAAAAGATTTCGACAAGTACACAATCAGAAATTGCAAACTTTAGTGGATTGCTAGGTCGAGTACTTACTGAAATGAGACTAGTAAAAATTTCAAATACAGAACGACTTGAATTGGATAATGCCCATAAAAATCTTAATGAAATTTACAAATTAGGTTTAAAACAGGCTAAAATTGCAGCAGTTGTTCAACCAATTTCAGGAATCGTTATGCTATTAACCATTGCTATTATTTTAGGATTTGGTGCATTGGAAATTGCGACAGGGGCTATCACTGCAGGTACTTTAATTGCAATGATATTTTATGTTATTCAATTATCTATGCCACTAATTAATTTATCTACATTAGTTACAGATTATAAAAAAGCTGTTGGTGCAAGTAGTAGAATCTATGAAATTATGCAAGAGCCTATTGAACCAACAGAAGATCTTGAGGATTCTAAAAATGTCTTAATAGATGATGGCGTACTGTCATTTGAACATGTAGACTTTAAATATGATGTTAAGAAAATTTTGGATGACGTATCATTCCAAATTCCTCAAGGACAAGTAAGTGCTTTTGTAGGACCATCTGGTTCTGGTAAGAGTACTATATTCAATTTGATAGAACGTATGTATGAAATTGAGTCTGGAGATATTAAATATGGGCTTGAAAGTGTATATGATATTCCACTATCTAAATGGCGTCGTAAAATTGGATATGTTATGCAATCTAATTCGATGATGAATGGCACAATTAGAGATAATATCTTATACGGTATTAATCGTCATGTAACTGATGAAGAGCTTATTAACTACGCTAAATTGGCAAACTGTCATGATTTTATTATGCAATTTGATGAAGGTTACGACACACTCGTAGGTGAACGAGGTTTGAAACTTTCAGGGGGTCAGCGTCAACGTATAGATATTGCTAGAAGTTTTGTGAAAAATCCAGATATCTTACTGCTTGATGAAGCAACGGCAAATCTTGACAGTGAAAGTGAACTGAAAATCCAAGAAGCATTAGAAACATTAATGGAAGGTAGAACAACAATTGTTATTGCCCATCGTTTATCTACAATTAAAAAAGCAGGTCAAATTATATTCTTGGATAAAGGACGGGTTACAGGTAAAGGTACACATTCAGAATTAATGGCATCGCATGATAAATATAAAAACTTCGTTATGTCTCAAAAATTAACAGATTAATTTCATATAAATATAATACTAAGCTTGAAGCAAAGCCATGAATTCAACTAATATAGTAAAGTTATTAAACTATACTGGTTGAAAATGTTTACAATTTGCTTCAAGCTTTTGTCTATTTTAAATATTTTTAAGTAGAGTGACATTTTAATTATTAAATAAATGAAATCGTTATTTTAAGAAAAAATGGCGCGTGGTATAATACAAGTTATAAGCAAACATACATATATTAAAACTGTAACCAATAGTCGTCATTCTTTATTTTTACATAACATGTGTAAATTAACTGATTATATATTTCGAGGTTCAGATATTTGATATTTCAATGTTTCTAAATTTTTAAAAAATTAAATCATAGGTGGGTGCCAAATGTTTTTATTAATCAACATTATTGGTCTAATTGTATTTCTTGGTATCGCGGTGTTATTTTCAAGAGACCGCAAAAATATCCAATGGACATCAATTGGGATCTTAGTTGTTTTAAACCTGTTTTTAGCATGGTTCTTTATTTATTTTGAGTGGGGTCAAATAGCAGTTAAAGGTGCAGCTAATGGTATTGCATGGGTAGTTCAATCTGCACATGCCGGCACAGGTTTCGCATTTGCAAGTTTTACAAACGGTAAAATGATGGATATGGCTGTACAAGCTTTATTTCCAATTTTATTAATTGTGCCATTATTCGACATTTTAATGTATTTTAATATTTTACCGAAAATTATTGGGGGTATTGGTTGGTTACTAGCTAAAGTAACAAGACAGCCTAAATTCGAGTCGTTCTTTGGGATAGAAATGATGTTTTTAGGGAATACAGAAGCTTTAGCAGTTTCAAGCGAACAATTAAAGCGCATGAATGAAATGCGTGTGTTAACGATCGCAATGATGTCGATGAGTTCAGTGTCAGGGGCTATTGTAGGTGCTTATGTGCAAATGGTACCTGGTGAACTTGTATTAACAGCGATTCCACTAAATATTGTCAACGCGATTATTGTGGCATGTTTATTAAATCCTGTAAGTGTGGAAGAAAAAGAAGATATTATTTACAGTCTTAAAAATGATGAAGTAGAACGTCAGCCGTTCTTCTCATTTTTAGGTGATTCAGTTCTAGCAGCGGGTAAATTAGTATTAATTATCATTGCATTTGTTATTAGTTTTGTAGCATTAGCTGATCTTTTTGATCGACTAATTAACTTGATTACAGGATTAGTAGCAGGATGGATTGGCATAAAAGGAAGTTTTGGTCTTGATCAAATTTTAGGTGTGTTTATGTATCCATTTGCGATATTACTAGGTTTACCATTTGATGAAGCATGGTTAGTTGCACAACAAATGGCTAAGAAAATCGTCACAAACGAATTTGTTGTAATGGGCGAAATAACTAAAGATATCGCTTCATATACACCACACCATCGTGCAGTTATTACAACATTCTTAATTTCATTTGCAAACTTCTCAACGATTGGTATGATTATCGGTACTTTGAAAGGTATTGTTGATAAGAAGACATCAGATTTTGTATCTAAATATGTTCCTATGATGCTATTATCAGGTATCTTAGTTTCATTATTAACAGCAGCATTCGTTGGATTATTTGCGTGGTAATTTATTGACTTGTGACAGCTATAGCACATCATAACAAACATGAATATCCAAGCATGCCATCTAATGAAAAGGTGGTGTGCTTGGTTTTTTTAATACTTAGTGTAAGAAAGACTATTTCGTATGAAAACAAATTTTGGACATTATAAAAACCAAGTGCACATGGTAATGCACTTGGCTTTTATGGGAAATGAATATTATTGTACATATGACAGTAAGGACTAGGTACAGTCATAGTACTTCGAGCAAAATTTGTTTTGTTATTATAAACAACACAAAGGAGATAACTTCTTTATTGAAGAAGTTAAAAACATTATAGCAGAGAATGAAATGAAAGTAAATTAAAAATTCAGAATATTTTTAATTATTATATTGCACGTCATATTTAATTGATTCAAACATACAAAACAATATTAAATTAAGTTGCCTCTATTTCGTAGAACTACTTTAATAGAGTTGTGACAGTATTTTTGTTGTGCTACTATTTTTATAGTCTAATAAAAACAAAGGGGATGGTTTCGTGAATAAAACAGTTAAAGATTTAATACTAGTTGTCTTAGGTTCATTTATCTTTGCTGCTGGTGTGAATGCATTTATTATTTCTGGTAACTTAGGTGAAGGCGGGGTTACTGGTTTAGCAATTATTTTATATTATGCATTTCATCTTTCCCCAGCCATCACAAACTTTGTGGTAAATGCAATACTAATTGCAATTGGTTACAAATTTTTAAGTAAAAGAAGTATGTATTTAACAATTTTAGTTACAGTACTCATTTCAATCTTCTTGAGTTTAACTAAATCATGGCAAGTCGAAACTGGGAATAGTATTGTAAATGCTATCTTTGGTGGTTTAAGTGTTGGATTAGGAATCGGAGTAATTATACTAGCAGGTGGTACGACAGCTGGAACAACGATTTTGGCGAGAATCGCTACGAAATATCTTGATGTAAGTACACCGTATGCCTTACTCTTTTTTGATATGATTGTTGTAGCAATTTCACTTACAGTTATTCCACTCGACAAAGTATTAGTAACTGTAATCTCACTTTATATAGGTACAAAAGTAATGGAATATGTCATCGAAGGTTTAAATACGAAAAAAGCGATGACAATTATTTCCACAAATCCTGATAAATTAGCTAAAGCAATTGATGAACAGATTGGTAGAGGTTTAACAATTTTAAACGGCCACGGATATTATACTCGCGAAGAAAAAGATGTATTATATGTTGTTATATCTAAAACGCAAGTATCAAAAGCTAAACGTTTGATTAAAAACATTGATAAAGATGCCTTCCTAGTTATACATGACGTACGTGACGTTTATGGAAATGGTTTTCTTGCAGATGAATAAATAAAATTTTTGAATTATATTAAATGTAGTGCCACAGTAAAGTTCACTTCCTATGATAACTTTGCTGTGGCCTCTTTGCATTAAAAATTTTTAAAACTCGAAAGGCAAATATATAGACTAAGTCTAAAAGTAATGTTAGGCAATAAGAATGAAAAATGTTATAATGATGTTCATGATAATCATTATCAATTGAGCGATCTTTGATAATATAAAAATTTAAATAGAAATCATTATATAAAGATAAAGTATTTTTAATGAAAGTAGGGAAATTATGAGTCGCTTGCATGGACAACAAGTTAAAATTGGTTATGGGGATAGCACGATTATAAATAATTTAGATGTTGAAATTCCAGATGGAAAAGTTACGTCCATTATTGGTCCTAATGGTTGTGGAAAATCAACTTTATTAAAAGCATTGTCACGTCTATTAGCAGTTAAAGAAGGCGAAGTATTTTTAGATGGACAAAACATTCATACACAATCTACTAAAGAAATTGCTAAAAAAATTGCTATATTACCTCAATCACCTGAAGTAGCAGATGGCTTAACTGTCGGAGAATTAGTGTCATATGGACGCTTCCCTCATCAAAAAGGTTTTGGTAGGTTAACTGAAGAAGATAAAAAAGAAATTGATTGGGCAATGGAAGTGACTGGTACGGATGCGTTTCGTCATCGTTCAATTAATGATTTAAGTGGTGGTCAGAGACAACGTGTGTGGATTGCAATGGCTTTAGCACAAAGAACTGACATTATCTTTTTAGATGAACCAACAACTTATTTAGATATTTGTCATCAGTTAGAAATCCTTGAATTAGTTCAGAAGTTAAATCAGGAGCAGGGTTGTACAATTGTCATGGTATTGCATGATATAAATCAAGCAATTCGATTTTCAGATCATCTTATTGCAATGAAATCTGGCGATATTGTTGCTCATGGTTCTACAGAGGATGTATTAACACAAGAGATTTTAGAAAAAGTTTTCAACATAGATGTCGTATTAAGTAAAGATCCAAAAACTGGCAAACCTTTACTTGTAACTTATGATTTGTGTCGCAGAGCTTATTCTTAAATAAGTTAATATGATTAAAAGGAAAATAAAAATGACAAAAAAAGAGAATCAAACCACATTGAAGTTCGTAACCTATGTAATAGGTTTGAGTGTTTTATTAGTTATAGCATTATTTATCTCCACATTAATGGGAGATGCCAAAATTCAAGCCTCTACAATTTTAGAGGCTGTTTTTAATTATGACCCATCTAATCAACAACAGAATGTTATCAATGAAATTAGAATTCCGAGAAATATTGCGGCAGTTATTGTAGGTATGGCATTGGCGGTTTCTGGGGCGATTATACAAGGTGTTACTCGAAACGGTCTTGCTGATCCAGCACTAATAGGTCTAAATTCAGGTGCATCGTTTGCGTTAGCATTAACGTATTCGCTATTACCAGGTACTTCGTTTTTAGTACTAATGTTTGCAGGATTTTTAGGGGCGATTTTAGGTGGTGCCATCGTTTTAATGATGGGACGTTCTAGACGTGATGGATTTAATCCGATGAGAATAATTTTAGCTGGTGCAGCCGTAAGTGCAATGTTAACTGCGCTAAGTCAAGGTATTGCATTAGCTTTTAGACTAAATCAGACTGTAACATTCTGGACTGCCGGCGGTGTATCAGGTACGACATGGACGCATCTTAAGTGGGCAATCCCATTAATAGGTATAGCGCTACTCATTATATTAATATTTAGCAAGCAGTTAACTATTTTAAATCTTGGTGAATCATTAGCTACAGGGCTTGGTCAAAATGTAACAGTGGTTAGAGGGATATGCTTGATTATTGCTATGATACTTGCAGGTATTTCTGTTGCAATTGCAGGTCAAGTAGCTTTTGTAGGTTTAATGGTACCGCATATAGCACGATTTTTAATTGGAACAGATTATACTAAAATACTACCATTAACAGCATTATTAGGTGGATTACTCGTATTAGTTGCTGATGTTATAGCACGCTATTTAGGAGAGGCGCCAGTTGGTGCAATTATTTCATTTATTGGCGTTCCTTACTTTTTATATTTAGTTAAAAAAGGAGGGCGCACAATATGATAAATTCAAATAATATACGTAAACAATGGATTGCTCTAGGAGTATTTAGCGTTCTGCTTTTTCTAGGATGCACTTGGAGTATTACCTCTGGTGAATACAATATTCCTGTCGAAAGATTTTTCAAAACTTTAATTGGGCAAGGTGATCCTACAGATGAATTAATCTTACTAGATTTTAGATTACCTCGAATGTTAATTACTATTTTAGCTGGTGCAGCACTTAGTATTAGTGGTGCAATTGTGCAAAGTGTCACGAAAAACCCAATTGCTGAACCAGGTATATTAGGTATAAACGCGGGTGGTGGTTTTGCCATTGCATTATTTATTGCGATTGGTAAAATTAATGCAGATAATTTCGTCTATGTACTACCTTTAATTAGTATATTAGGTGGTATTACTACAGCGCTAATTATTTTTATTTTCAGTTTCAATAAAAACGAAGGCGTAACACCTGCAAGTATGGTATTAATCGGAGTAGGTTTGCAAACCGCATTATATGGTGGTTCGATTACAATTATGTCTAAATTTGACGACAATCAATCTGAATTTATCGCTGCGTGGTTTGCTGGTAATATTTGGGGTGATGAATGGCCATTCGTTATTGCTTTTCTACCTTGGATTATCATCATTATTCCATATTTACTAATAAAATCTAATGTACTTAATATTATTCATACGGGCGATAACATTGCGCGTGGTTTAGGTGTAAGGTTAAGCAGAGAACGATTAATTTTATTCTTTATAGCAGTAACATTATCTTCTGCAGCAGTAGCAGTAGCAGGCTCAATTTCATTTATTGGATTGATGGGGCCACATATAGCGAAGCGTATCGTTGGGCCACGCCATCAATTGTTTTTACCAATAGCAATTTTAGTTGGTGCATGTTTACTAGTTATAGCAGATACAATTGGTAAAATTGCATTGCAACCGGGTGGAATTCCAGCCGGAATTGTTGTAGCAATCATTGGTGCACCGTATTTCTTATATTTAATGTACAAAACTAAAAATGTATAGTGTCATTCAAACAATATAACTATGAAAGGTTCTTTATCTAAAGGCTTTTCATAGTTTTTTATTTTATAAATGATGGAAGATAGAAGAGGTTGATACATAAAGTTTTTGTGCTCTGGGAAACCGATTAACGGCGTCCCAAAAGCAGGATTTTCGGCAGAAACAATCACGATTCGACAAAATTTGGAAAACAATTTTACTCATCATTCGGTGCTACTCAAATCCTAAACGCTTTTGTCCCGACCTCTGCTATCATATAACTTTTAAGGTCAAAGGGTAGGATTACAACTCGTTATGTTAGCGCATTCATTTATTCTGTTTTATACTATGACTGACAAAACCAAGGAGGTACAACAAGATGAAAAAGTTAATCAATAAAAAAGAAACATTTTTAACTGATATGCTTGAAGGTCTATTAATCGCACATCCAGAACTAGATGTGATTGCCAATACAGTTGTAGTAAAAAAAGCCAAAAAAGAAAAAGGTGTGGCAATTGTATCTGGTGGTGGAAGCGGACATGAACCTGCACATGCTGGATTCGTTGCTGAAGGAATGTTAGATGCAGCAGTATGTGGCGAGGTATTTACATCACCTACTCCAGACAAAATATTAGAAGCTATTAAAGCAGTAGACACTGGAGATGGCGTGCTACTTGTTGTGAAAAATTATGCTGGAGATGTCATGAATTTTGAAATGGCACAAGAGCTTGCTGAAATGGAAGGTATCAAAGTAGAGACAGTGATTGTTCGAGATGATATCGCTGTTGCAAATGAAGAACAGCGTCGAGGTGTAGCTGGTACAGTATTTGTGCATAAATTAGCAGGTTACCTTGCCGAGAAAGGTCATTCTCTATCAGATATTAAATCTCGAGTTGAAGCATTATTATCAGAAATAAAAAGTATAGGAATGGCAATTGAGCCACCACTTGTTCCAACAACTGGAAAATATGGATTTGATATTGAAGATGACAAAATGGAAATTGGGATTGGAATACATGGTGAAAAAGGTATTCATAGAGAAGAAATGAAAGATGTTGAACATATTATAGAAGCATTGTTTAATGAATTATATAAAGAAGTAAATTATGATGATGTTATTTTAATGGTTAATGGTATGGGTGGTACGCCTTTATCTGAATTAAATATCGTTACTAAATATATACAACATCATTTAGTAACGAGAAAAGTTAATGTTACTAAATGGTTTGTTGGTGATTACATGACATCACTTGATATGCAAGGATTTTCAATTACTATCTTACCTAATAAACCAGAATATTTAGAGGCATTTTTAGCGCCAACAACAAGTCAATATTTCAAATGATATCAAATATGAATGAATAAATATACATTAACGAGGTGTCACAAATGAATGTTAACGATATGAAAGAACGATTATTACAATTAGAAGAAACATTTAAAACACATGAATCAGAACTTACGGAATTAGACAGAGCGATTGGTGATGGTGATCATGGTGTAAATATGGTTCGTGGATTCAGCAGTGTTAAAGATAAATTGGATGATAGTTCAATGCAAGCACTATTAAAATCAACGGGTATGGCATTAATGTCTAATGTAGGAGGAGCTTCAGGACCCTTATATGGCTTTAGCTTTGTGAAAATGGCTTCCGTTGCAAAAGATGATATGAATCGCCAGGACATTATCACCTTAATTAAAACATTCGCAGAAGCAATTTCTGCACGTGGAAAAGTTACCTTAAATGAAAAAACAATGTATGATGTTGTGGCTCGTGCTGCTGAAAAGCTTGAAAATGGAGAAACATTATCGCTGAATCAATTACAGCAATTAGCTGATAATACTAAAGATATGGTTGCAACAAAAGGAAGAGCAGCATATTTTGGTGAAAAATCAAAAGGGTATGTAGATCCCGGAGCGCAAAGTATGGTTTATGTACTAAACGCTTTGATTGGAGATGAAAATAATGGCTAAAATCATTTTAGTGAGTCATAGTAAGGACATAGCAAATGGTACGAAATCATTGTTACAACAAATGGCAGGCGAAGTTGATATTTTAGCTGTCGGAGGATTGGAAGATGGATCCATTGGTACTTCATTTGACTTAATTCAAGGAGCTTTGACCGACTTAGACGATGATGCATTATGTTTTTACGATATTGGATCATCTGAGATGAATGTTGATATGGCAATTGAAATGTATGAGGGAGAATATCGTGTAATTAAAGTTGATGCACCAATTGTTGAAGGAAGTTTTATTGCAGCTGTAAGACTGTCTGTTGGTGGTACTGTCGATGATGCATTAGCCGAAATCAAACAATCATTTTAGTTAAATCTTACTAATAATGAAAAAAGTAAACCTTTTTCAAATGAAACTTTATAAAAAATATGATAGTATATATGTAAATGTTTAATAAAATCTGGAGAAAATAGGAGGACATTGCCATGCAACACCTTATAAAAAAACATGTATTGAATGGCGAGTTTGATTTAGTACGACAATTGATGTCCGAAACAGATTTTATGGAATTTGAAGAAGCATATATTTCAAGTGCGCATGAAGTAGAAAGTATGATGTTTTATACATGTATTTTAGATATGATTAAACATGAAGAATCTTCTGAAATGCATGACCTAGCATTTTTATTGCTTGTGTATCCACTAAGTGAATATGAAGGTGCTTTGGATTCTGCTTATTACCATGCAGACGCTTCCATAAAACTTACTGACGGCAAAGAAGTTAAAAGTTTGTTACAAATGTTATTATTGCATGCGATACCAACACCTGTTATTTCAGATAAGAAGGCTTTTGATATCGCCAAACAAATATTAAAATTAGATCCTAATAATAATGTTGCTCGTAACGTCTTAAAGGATACTGCCAAACGTATGGACAACGTTGTTGTTGATATAAATGAATTACACCAACGTAATGCACGTTAATTTTATTTCAATTATATTAGCTTAATAATAGTTTTAACATTTGATTGGGTTGGGACATTGGTTCCAGCCTTTTTTAATACTCAAATTTTGTTATTAGGAAGATATGAATTCTAAAAAGTTTTTATGCAGTATTTTAAAAGATTATACAATTGGCATCCAATTTATATAAATGAATGATAAGAATTTAATAAAATCCACGCATACGTAATATTATTTTGTGTCACTTTAGAAAATAGCAGGAGATTGAGACATAAAGTTTTTGTGCTCTGGGAAACCGATTAACGGCGTCCCAAAAACAGGATTTTCGGCAAAAACTCTCACAATTCGACAAAATTTGGAAAACAATTTTGCTCATCGTTCTGTTCTGCTCAAATCCTAAACGCTTTTGTCCCGACCTGTTTATCTGCATAATCAGCTTGAAAATAGCTCTTGGATTAGGTTTCAAAACAGTGTTTTTCTGATAGGTTTGCGTATACAAAAATTTCGCATGACAGCATTATAAAAGGGAAAATTTATAAAAAATTTAAATGTCATTAAACGTGATAATGTGAATGGATTGAGCGATTTTATAAAAATGAAAATGAACCTATGCGACTTGCAATTAATTTTGAGTACGTTATAATGCACACTGTGCAAAATTAAGGAGGTCTATTATTCACATGATGATGAATAAGGAAGCAACAAAAATTGGATTTGCCTACGTCGGCATAGTAGTGGGCGCAGGATTTTCAACAGGACAAGAAGTTATGCAATTTTTCACTAAATATGGCTTGTGGGCTTATTTAGGTGTGATTATATCTGGTTTTATTTTAGCTTTTATTGGGCGCCAAGTAGCCAAAATTGGTACCGCATTTGAAGCGACTAACCATGAATCGACGCTACAATACGTATTCGGTGAAAAGTTTAGTAAAATCTTTGATTATATTTTAATTTTCTTCTTATTTGGTATAGCTGTAACTATGATTGCAGGTGCTGGTGCAACATTTGAAGAAAGTTATAACATACCTACTTGGCTAGGTGCTCTAATTATGACAGTAGCTATATACGTCACGTTACTATTGGACTTTAACAAAATAGTACGTGCACTTGGTATTGTTACACCATTTTTAATTGTGCTAGTTGTACTTATTGCTGGCGTTTATTTATTTAAAGGTCATGTATCATTAGCAGAAGTAAACCAAGTAGTACCTGATGCTAGTATTTGGAAAGGTATTTGGTTCGGTACAATATATGGTGGTTTAGCATTCTCTGTAGGCTTTAGTACTATAGTAGCAATTGGCGGAGATACTGATAAACGTACAGTATCTGGTGCAGGTGCAATGTTTGGCGGTATTATCTATACCGTATTATTAGCATTGATTAACTTTGCTTTACAAAGTGAATATCCTACAATTAAAAATGCTTCAATTCCAACTTTGACATTAGCAAATAACATTCATCCGTTAATCGCAACGGTGCTATCTGTTATTATGCTTGCAGTTATGTATAATACTATTTTAGGGCTTATGTATTCATTTGCAGCGCGCTTTACAGAACCATATAGTAAAAAATATCATATTTTTATTATAGTAATGATGGTAGCAGGTTATTTATTAAGTTTCGTAGGATTCGCTGAATTAATTAATAAATTATACACAATAATGGGATATGTAGGTCTATTTATTGTAGTAGCTGTAATAATAAAATATTTCAAACGTAAAAATGCGGACAAAAAACATATTGCTTAACAGTGTATGTTGAATGTTCAAAACTTTACAATTGAAGCACTTTGTTTTAACCTTAAAAGCAATTCGTCTCTACTTATTTTAGACGAATTGCTTTTTATATTTACTAAGTCTTTTAACATTAGTGTCTATAGAAATAGAGAGGTAAGATGTAATGAATAGAGATAACAAATGGGCGATAATCACAGCACTCATTATAGCTGTCGTAGGTGTATTATTAGCACTTCATTTAAAACAACATTATGATCAAGCTACAATAGAGAATCAATCCAATAAAGATAAAATAAATGTTAAGAATAAAAATGTGCACATTTATCAAAATATTACATATAACAGAGTATTTCCAAATAGTAAGTTAGATATTATTACACCAGCTGATATGTCCTCTAATACTAAATTACCAGTTATTTTTTGGATGCATGGTGGTGGGTACATTGCAGGAGATAAGCAATATAAAAATCCATTGCTAGCAAAAATTGCTGAACAAGGTTATATCGTAGTTAATGTAAATTATGCATTAGCACCACAGTATAAATATCCGACACCTTTAATTCAAATGAGCCAAGCCACTAAGTTTATTAAAGAAAATAAAATGAATATACCTATCGACTTTGACCAAGTTGTCATTGGTGGTGATTCAGCAGGAGCTCAATTAGCTAGTCAATTTACAGCTATTCAAACAAACAACCATTTAAGAAAAGCAATGCAATTTGATCAAACATTTAAACCATCACAAATTAAAGGTGCTATATTTTTTGGGGGATTTTATAACATGCAAACTGTTAGGAAAACTGAGTTTCCTAGAATACAGTTATTTATGAAAAGCTATACTGGTGAACAGGACTGGGAAAAAGGATTTAAAAATATTTCTCAAATGTCGACAGTTAAACAGGCTACAAGTGATTATCCACCAACATATTTATCAGTAGGAGATAGCGATCCTTTTGAAAGCCAAAATGTTGAATTTAGTAAAAGGTTAGATGAACTAGGGGTACCTGTAGATACATTATTTTATGACGGTACACATCATTTACATCATCAATACCAATTTCATCTGGATAAACCTGAATCAATTGAAAACATCAAAAAAGTGTTACTTTTCCTAAGTCGTAATACATCTTCTTCAGGAGTTCAAACTGAAGAAAAGCCTCAAATAGAAAACCCAGGTAATGAGGTACCATTAAATCCGTTAAATTAGAATATGGGTAGGTTTTTAAAACTTTATTCATTACTTAAATTTAAAAATAGTTAAACATATTAATAGAAAATACTGTTGTCAGTAAGGATAACGCATATGAACAATAGCTACGTCATTTTAATTAATTTCAATTAAGATGACGTAGTTTTTTTATTCGAAATGAATACGTATCTTTACATAAAATAACTTTTTACAACTAATTTATCAAAAAATATCGCAGACGTGATATAATAAATTGATAATATGAAATGAATTTAAAACGAAAATATAAAAATATAGATTGAGTACAAAGTGATTTGAAATAAGGTAGTGAAAGGAAATGACTAGATTATCATTAAAACCATTTAAGAATAAACGTGTAATAGTTAGTGGGCGTATTCAGCGAGTGTTATATAAAAATTATTTAGATCGGCATAGTACATTTAAACCAAATGTAAGAATATTATTAAAAGACGTAGTCGTCGCAGGGGTCTCTATAGATCATATATGGTTATACGAGACAAATAAATATTATGCATTGGCAATGGAACTTATTTATCGTCGTGTAAAATTTAGCGCTCATGTTGTGCCGTATTATAAGATCAATAAAAGTAATAACCTTTTTGTACAAGATTATGGAATTAAACGTAAAAGCAAATTGATATCTGAAGAGAAATACAATCAAAATAATCAAGTACAGGATTCGATTTACGAAAAATTACCAAATATAGATTTTAAGCTTGAAGATTTCTTTAGCAAGGAAAATTAAAAAATACAAAAATAGCAAAGCACCACTTAAGGTATTTGATTATAAATCAACTACACATTAGTGGTGCTTTATTATTATATAATGATTTGTCATGTCGAAATCCTCAAGTATTTTCTAATATGAAATTTAGCGATTTAAATTAAACTCAGAAAGTGCATAGACAATTGTCGTGATGCGATTCTAATTCAAGATTATGATAAAATAGCTTTAATTAAGAATTTTAGCCATCATGTAGTCATCATAATATTTACCGTCGATAAATAATTTGTCTTTTAAGACACCTTCAATTTGAAAATCAGCATTTTTAAATAGTTCAAGCGCAGGCTGATTATTGAGTGGTACATTTGCTTCGATGCGATGTATTTGATTGTTTAAGCACCATGCCATAATGGCATCTATAAGTGCTTGACCGATACCACGATGCTGGTAAAGCTTTTTAACACCTAAATCGATTTTAGCAACATGTTTAATTCGTTTGAAATGCATCGTGTTAACAAATGCAAAGCCAACAAGTTGTTCGTCACTCTCAGCTACAAATATGACTTTATGTGGAGAAGTAATATATTCCTCTAATTGTTTACTAGCTGACGTGACGCTTGGGTCATATTCTCCAGGAGTATAAAACATATATGGAGATTCGTCGTAAATTTTTGATAACATTGAAATAAAGTTCTCAACATCTTTGATACTAACTCTACGTATGATATGGGCCATGAAAAGCCTCCAGTATTTTGAAATTTTAAAACATTTGCTACTATTATAATATATATGTGACTAAAAGGTGGAGTAATATGTTTTTTGGTTACAGTTTAAAGGAGTATTTTATATGAAACCTAAAGTTTTATTAGCAGGTGGAACAGGATATATCGGTAAATATTTAAGTGAAGTTATTGAAAACGATGCGGATCTTTATGTTATTTCAAAATATCCTGAAAATAAAAAAACAGACAATGTCGACATGACTTGGATTCAATGTGATATTTATCATTACGATCAAGTAGTAAAAGCAATGAATCAAATAGATATTGCAGTATTTTTTATAGATCCAACGAAAAATTCTGCTAAGATTACCCAATCTTCAGCAAGAGACTTAACGTTAATTGCAGCAGACAATTTTGGTAGAGCAGCTGCTATAAACCAAGTTAAAAAAGTGATTTATATTCCTGGAAGTCGATATGATAATGAAACGATTGAACGTTTAGGGGCATACGGTATAACTGTTGAAACAACAAACTTAGTTTTTAAACGCGCTTTAGTCAATGTAGAGTTACAAGTATCTAAATATGATGACGTTAGGTCAACAATGAAAGTACCATTGCCGAAAGGATGGACACTACAACATTTGGTTAATCACTTTATCGCATGGATGGGATATACAAAAGGGACATTTGTGAAAACAGAGAAAGTACAAGATTTAGTTAAAGTTTATATAAAGAATAAAGCACGACCGCTTGCGGTATTTAAAATAATGGAAACGGCAGAAGGAATAATCACTTTGAAATTAATAAGCGGGAGCCTAGTCAAAAAGAAAGCAGTCACACAAGGTAAACTGGAATTTAGGTTTATTAAAGCATCCGCAGTAGTCTATATCCATCTGTATGATTATATTCCTCGCGTATTTTGGCCAATTTATTATTTTATACAAGCACCAATGCAAAAAATGATGATACATGGCTTTGAAGTAGATTGTCGTATAAAAGATTTTCAAAGTCGTTTAAAATCAGGGGAAAATATGAAATATACTAAATGATATCAGGTGATATGAATGCAAATATTATTAGTTGAAGATGACAATACTTTATTTCAAGAATTGAAAAAAGAATTAGAACAATGGGATTTTAACGTTGCTGGTATAGAAGATTTCGGTAAAGTGATGGATACATTTGAAAGCTTTAATCCTGAAATTGTAATATTAGACGTTCAATTGCCTAAATATGATGGATTTTATTGGTGTCGAAAAATGAGAGAGGTATCCAATGTACCAATATTATTCTTATCATCTCGTGATAATCCAATGGATCAAGTTATGAGCATGGAGTTAGGTGCAGATGATTATATGCAAAAGCCTTTTTATACCAATGTCTTAATCGCTAAATTACAAGCGATTTATCGTCGCGTCTATGAATTTACTGCAGAAGAAAAACGTACACTTACATGGCAAGATGCAGTAGTAGACTTATCAAAGGATAGTATTCAAAAAGGTGATGAAACTATATTTTTATCAAAAACTGAAATGATAATATTAGAAATACTGATTACTAAAAAGAATCAAATTGTTTCTAGAGATACAATTATTACTGCTTTATGGGATGATGAAGCGTTTGTCAGTGATAATACATTAACGGTTAATGTGAATCGTTTGCGTAAGAAATTATCAGAAATAGGAATGGATAGTGCAATTGAAACCAAAGTAGGAAAAGGATATATGGCACATGAATAATTTAAAATGGGTAGGATATTTCCTTAAATCACGTATGAATTGGATATTTTGGATATTATTTTTGAATTTTATAATGTTAGGTATTAGTCTAATTGATTATGATTTTCCAATTGATAGTGTGTTTTATATTGTTTCGCTTAATTTAAGTTTAACATTGATTTTTTTAATCATAACGTATTTTAAAGAAGTAAAGTTATATAAGCATTTTGATAAAGATAAAGAAATTGAGGAGATTAAACATAAAGATTTAGCAGAGACACCATTTCAACGTCATACTGTGGATTATTTATATCGTCAAATTTTAGCGCATAAAGATAAGGTTGTTGATCAACAGTTACAATTGAATATGCATGAACAAACCATCACTGAATTTGTACATGATATAAAAACGCCAGTGACAGCCATGAAATTACTAATTGATCAAGAAGAGAATCATGAAAGAAAACAAGCACTATTATATGAATGGTCTCGTATTAATTCAATGTTAGATACTCAACTGTATATTACAAGGTTAGAGTCACAACGTAAGGATATGTATTTTGATTATGTGCCTCTTAAACGCATGGTTATTGATGAAATTCAATTAACAAGACATATTAGTCAAGTTAAAGGCATTGGCTTTGATGTTGACTTTAAAGTTGATGATCATGTGTATACAGATATTAAATGGTGTCGCATGATTATTAGACAAATTTTATCTAATGCATTGAAATATAGTGAGAATTATAATATTGAAATTAGAACAGAATTAATCGACAAACATGTATCTTTGATTATTAAAGACCATGGAAGAGGTATTAGTAAGAAAGATATGCCTCGAATATTTGAACGTGGTTTCACGTCAACTGCAAATCGAAATGAAACAACATCTTCGGGTATGGGACTATATTTAGTAAATAATGTGAAAGATCAATTAGGTATTCAAGTCGATGTTACATCTGCTGTCGGTAAAGGGACAACAGTTAGTTTAGTTTTCCCATTACAAAATGAAATTGTTGAACGCATGTCAGAAGTGACAAATTTGTCATTTTAAACATGTGTTTTGTTACTTTGAATTGATACATCTAATCAACTTCAACGATATAATAAAATAGATGTTAGTCATATGTTAAATTGAAGATGCTAGTGCCAAAACTTAATGGAAATGAAGTTAAGCTTAATTATAGGAGTGTTAAAGTGGCAATTTTAGAAGTAAAACAATTAACAAAAATATATGGAAATAAAAAAATGGCACAAGAAGTTCTACGAGATATCAATATGTCAGTAGAAGAGGGTGAATTTATCGCGATTATGGGTCCTTCTGGATCTGGAAAGACAACGCTATTAAATGTTTTAAGTTCAATCGATTATATTTCTCAAGGATCCATTACATTAAAAGGCCAAAAATTAGAAAAACTCTCAAATAAAGACCTTTCAAATATTCGGAAACATGACATTGGTTTTATTTTCCAAGAATATAATTTGCTTCATACATTGACAGTTAAAGAAAACATTATGTTGCCATTAACCGTTCAACGACTAGATAAAGACACAATGTTAAACCGCTATCAAAAAGTAGCTGAAGCATTAAATATATTTGATATTAGTGAAAAATACCCATCTGAACTATCTGGTGGACAACGACAAAGAACATCTGCTGCAAGGGCGTTTATTACGCTTCCGTCAATTATCTTTGCAGATGAACCAACAGGTGCGCTTGATTCTAAAAGTACGCAAGATTTATTAAAACGATTAACAAAAATGAATGAAGAATTTAAGTCTACAATCATTATGGTTACACACGATCCTGTTGCGGCTAGCTATGCTAATAGAGTGATAATGCTTAAAGATGGTCAGATTTTTACTGAATTGTATCAAGGTGATGATGATAAACAAACATTTTTCAAAGAAATAATGCGTGTTCAAAGTGTTCTAGGTGGCGTTAATTATGAGCTTTAATCAGATTATATTTAAAAATTTTCGCCAAAACTTTTCGTATTATGCTATCTATCTATTTTCTCTAATAACTAGCATAGTATTGTACTTTAGTTTTGTAGCGTTAAAATATGCACATAAAATTAATATGACAGAATCATACCCTATCATTAAAGAGGGATCACAAGTAGGTAGTTACTTTTTATTCTTTATCATAATCGCATTTTTATTATATGCTAATGTGCTATTTATTAAGCGTAGAAGTTATGAGCTAGCATTATATCAAACATTAGGGTTATCTAAGTTCAATATTTTATATATTTTGATGCTTGAACAATTATTATTATTCATAATTACGGCGACGCTAGGTATCATTATAGGAATATTCGGTTCGAAAATTTTATTAATGATTGTATTTACATTGTTAGGTATTAAAGAAAAGGTGCCGATTATTTTTAGTTTAAGGGCAGTTATCGAAACATTATTATTAATTGGTGTAGCATATTTATTTACGGCAATTCAAAATTTTGTTTTAGTATTTAAGCAGTCCATTTCGCAACTTTCAAAGAATAACCAAGTAAAAGAAAGTAACCATAATAAAATTACATTTGAAGAAGTTATTTTAGGCATTTTGGGTATTATATTGATTATCACCGGATACTATCTCTCCCTCAATATAGTCCAATATTATAATTCTATTGGCATTTTGTTATTTATACTATTTTCAACAGTAATAGGTGCTTATTTCTTTTTCAAGAGCTCAGTTTCTCTTGTTTTTAAAATGGTTAAAAAATTTAGAAAAGGTGTTATTAGTGTAAACGATGTGATGTTTTCATCATCGATTATGTATCGAATCAAGAAAAATGCATTTTCGTTGACTGTTATGGCAATCATTTCTGCAATTACTGTGTCAGTCTTATGTTTTGCTGCAATCAGTAGAGCATCTTTAGATAGTGAAATTAAATATAGTTCGCCACATGACGTTACAATTAGAGATCAGCAAAAAGCTAATGAGTTAGCTAATGAATTGAATAATCAAAAGATACCTCATTTTTATAATTACAAAGAAGTTATACACACAAAGTTATATAAAGATGACTTGTTTGATGTGAAAATGAAAGAACCATATAATGTAACGATTACTAGTGATAAATATATACCTAATACGAATTTAAAGCGTGGTCAAGCTGATTTGTTCGTAGCAGAAGGAGCTATTAAAGATTTAGTTAAACACAAGAAACATGGTAAAGCCATTATAGGAACTAAAAAGCATCATGTTGATATCAAGTTGCGTAAAGATATTAACAAAATATATTTTATGACGGATGTTGATTTAGGTGGTCCGACGTTTGTTTTAAATGATCAGGACTATCAAGAAATAAGAAAATATACCAAGCCTAAACATATCGTTTCACAATTTGGATTCGATTTAAAACATAAAAAAGATGCATTGGCATTAGAAAAAGCAAAAAATAAAGTAGATAAATCTATTGAAACAAGAAGTGAAGCGGCAAGTTCTATATCTAGTTTAACGGGGATATTATTATTTGTAACATCATTTTTAGGTGTTACATTTTTAATTGCTGTATGTTGCATCATTTATATCAAACAAATTGATGAGACTGAAGATGAATTAGAAAATTATAGTATTTTAAGAAAACTTGGATTTACACAAAAAGATATGGCGAGGGGATTAAAATTTAAAATTACATTTAATTTTGGATTACCTTTAGTTATTGCGCTCTCCCATGCATATTTTACATCATTAGCCTATATGAAATTGATGGGTACAACGAATCAAATACCGATTTTTATAGTAATGGGACTATATATTTGTATGTATGCCATTTTTGCAATAATAGCCTATAATCATTCGAAACGCACAATTAGACATTCAATATAATTATATTTTACGGCTTTCAGGGAAGTAACGGATAGAAATCTAATATACTTCGCTGGAAGCTTTTTTAGGTTCTATGAATAAATTGGAATGATTGAACAGCTTTTACTTTTACCAGCATAAATTTTAGGGATTTTGAAAGTGAAAACATGGGCTCAAACTTTGTAAATAGTGATAAATATGAGAAAATAGAATAGTAAGTATTAAATACTATAAATAGCACAACTAGTTCGAAAATGTATTCCAAACTAATTAATATGTAAAAGTTATGTAATACATATTGTATCACTGTAAAATTTTCAATGATTTTAATTTACATTTTTTAGATATACCAAGATAAAAAAGCGCTTATTAAATAAGCGTTTTTAAACAAACGCCTACGATTATTTAAATTTTGTGTAAATATTAAGTTTCGTCTTTGTTAAAAATTTGTAAATTGAATTGTGGGATTGTAAATTTTGTGCTATTTTCATATAAGGGCAAATACAGTAAATATTTACTGTGAGGCATATTTGAAATTAGTATCAGTACACTAAAAATATACTGACGATTGATAATAACAAATTTGTATCATTAGTTTGTAAATTCACTTGTCTTATTTGAAACAAATTATAACTGAATGTGATTGGTGACAATCGCTTAAATGGAGGATTTTAAATGTTTAGTAAGAAAAAAGATAAGTTTATGGTTCAATTAGAAGAGATGGTTTTTAATCTA
Organism: Staphylococcus roterodami; assembly: GCA_022493055.1. Classification (NCBI taxonomy): domain Bacteria; kingdom Bacillati; phylum Bacillota; class Bacilli; order Caryophanales; family Staphylococcaceae; genus Staphylococcus; species Staphylococcus roterodami. Next base: position 702,998 of record CP092781.1, read on the forward strand.
GATCGTGCAGCTATTGAATTCGGTAAAATGGACTTCAATACTCATTTAGATTTAAAAGCATACTCAGACAACATTAAAACTTACGAGTCACATGGTGACGAATTAGTACATCAAGTTATTACTGATTTAAATCAAACATTTATCACACCAATTGAACGTGAAGATATTTTATCATTATGTGATGCAATTGATGATGTTTTAGATGCAATTGAAGAAACAGCTGCTATGTTTGAAATGTATTCAATTGAATACACAGATGAATATATGGCTGAATTTGTTGATAACATTCAAAAAGCTGTAGCAGAGATGAAACTTGCAGTTGGCTTATTAGTAGATAAAAAGTTATCACATATGCGTATCCATTCAATTAATATTAAAGAATTTGAAACAAATTGTGATGGTATTTTAAGACAGTCAATTAAACATATTTTCAATAGCGAAACGGATCCAATCACATTAATAAAAATAAAAGATATTTATGAAAGTATGGAAGAAATTGCTGATAAATGTCAAATCGTAGCAAATAATTTTGAAACTATTATTATGAAAAATAGCTAAGGGGAGTATATATTTATGTCATATATAATCATCGTCACTATAGCTGTAGTTATTTTCTCGCTGGTATTTGACTTTATCAATGGATTCCATGATACAGCCAATGCAGTAGCTACTGCAGTATCGACTAGAGCGTTAACGCCAAAAACGGCAATTTTAATGGCAGCAGTGATGAACTTTATAGGTGCTTTAACATTTACGGGCGTTGCAGGCACTATTACTAAAGACATTGTCGATCCATTTAAATTAGAAAATGGATTAGTTGTTGTATTAGCAGCAATATTAGCAGCTATCGTTTGGAATTTAGCTACATGGTTTTATGGTATACCGAGTTCGTCTTCTCATGCTCTGATAGGGTCAATTGCAGGAGCTGCGATTGCATCTGAAGGTTCATTTTCAGTGTTACATTATCAAGGGTTCACAAAAATTATTATTGTATTAATCGTTTCACCGATTATTGCATTTTGTGTTGGTTTTTTAATGTATTCTATTTTTAAAGTGATATTTAAAAATGCAAACTTAACAAGAGCGAACCGTAACTTTAGATTTTTCCAAATTTTCACAGCAGCGTTACAATCATTTTCACATGGTACAAACGATGCACAAAAATCGATGGGGATTATTACATTGGCTTTGATTGTTGCAAATGTTCAAACTGATGGTAGTGTAGAACCTCAATTATGGGTTAAGGTAGCTTGTGCAACAGCTATGGGTCTTGGTACCGCTATTGGTGGTTGGAAAATTATCAAAACTGTAGGTGGTAATATTATGAAAATTCGTCCTGCTAATGGTGCAGCGGCTGATTTATCATCTGCATTAACAATTTTCGTCGCGTCATCATTACATTTCCCATTATCAACAACACACGTTGTTTCATCATCAATTTTAGGTGTAGGTGCTTCTAACAGAGCCAAAGGTGTTAAGTGGAGTACTGCACAGAGAATGATTATTACATGGGTAATTACGTTACCAATCTCCGCTATATTAGCAGCATTATTATTCTATATTCTTAACTTATTTTTCTAATTGAATTACAAATAGAACTTCAGTATCACGTGTAATATGTGGTACTGAAGTTTTGTCATTTTTAAAGAAGTTTTTAAAAGAAAATATAAAATCTTACTGCTGTTTTTCGGGGATTTATGCTTCGAACTCATATTGGATTTATATCATACAATCATTTGTTATCTAGATAGATTAACTGGATTCCAGGTTACTATATTATTGAAGGGGGGGTGAGACATAAAGTTTTTGTGCTCTGGTAAACCGATTAACGGCGCCCCAAAAGCAAGATTTTCGGCAGAAACTCTCACGATTCGACAAAATTTGTAAAACAATTTTATTCATCATTCGGTTCTGCTCAAATACTAAACGCTTTTGTCCTGACCTTTTTTTACAATGCAAAATTATTTGAATAGTTAGCAATTTATATGATTAATCTAAATTGTATTGAACTTCATTTAATATAAATTTGTGTATGTAGACAAAAAAGCGTAAAATACTGGTATAACAAATGAAATCATTATATAGTCTATATAAAGTCAACTTAGTTGCATTATTTTGATTTTTAATATATTATTCATTTAATTTAATCGAAAGTATATTTCATTATCTTTAACCTAACTACCATTCATACAAAAACGATGATAATAGCGAAATTGAAACAAGTAAATTTTTTTGCACTAAAATGAAAATTTTTTTCAAATTAAAAAACTAGCAATATCACTTGTTGTGAATTGCTAGTATATATCAGTACAATTTATTTAATTAGTGGATGAATGCATAGCTAGAAACTTCTGAAGCTGGAATAGTACGATAGTTCATGTTATATGGACCATAAGTATAATTCATTTCAGAAATAAGGATGCTACCATCGCCATTGATACGTTCAACGTAAGCAACGTGTCCATATGGCCCAGGTGTACTTTGCATGATTGAACCAACTGATGGTGTGTTGTTCACTTGGTATCCATCGTTAGCTGCATTACCAGCCCAATATTTTGCGTCTGACCAATATGTGCTAATTGGTTTACCAGCTTGAGCACGACGGTCAAATACGTACCAAGTACATTGACCTTCAGTATATAAGTTTTGGTGGTTAAATGATGATGTATTGCCATTAGTGCTAGTTGCAACTGTAGGTGTAGTACCACCAGATCCACCATTAGGAATTTGTAAAGTTTGGTTAGGCATAATTAAATAACCACTTAGGTTATTAGCTGCCATTAATTGATCAACTGATACACCATATCTACTAGCGATAATGTTTAATGACTCACCAGCTTGTACAGTATGAGATGATGCTGAACCATATTGTGAAGAAGTGTTTGATGTACTTTGTGCACCACTTCCACCTACTGAGATAACTTGACCAGGAAATACTAAGTTGTTATCTAATTGGTTGCTTTGTTTAATACTCTCTACTGAAGTGTTGTATTGTTGTGCAATACTCCATAATGATTCACCAGATTGTACTGTATGTTGTGTAGATGCTTGTGCATCATGATGCGTTAAAAATGCTGCTGCACCAGATGTTGCGGTTACTGCAAATGCTAATTTTTTCAAAGGGACTCCTCCTTAAAATTAAGATTTACTACTTTTTAAAATTTGTAAAACAATTTATATAGTAAATTAAGTTTCGTTTTTTATTACGCTTTCCATATTATCAAAAATTAGTTGCTTTGTGTGGTTTGTTATTATCTTGTAATATTATTAACATTTTAGGATTTTGAAACAAAAGTTGAAAAAAGCTGGTTTGATGGAGAATAAGAGCAATTCAAATCGTTTTTTTCATCTAGGAAAAAATATATTTTGTAACATTTAAAAGTGTAAAATAACATTTTGCATCAAAGGTTATTTCTTTTGAAGAATCAAAATTTACTGTAAAATTTGACGCATAAAATGATAAAGGAGGCATTACATTGGCGCATAATACTAATCATTCGTATTATCAGCAAAATCAATCAAAGCAACAAGATCATTCCATAAGTAAGGTTTGGCTCTATTTTATGTATTACTGGATTATATTTGGTGTGGGTTGTTATTTAGGGCAATTTTTACCATTAAGTTGGCGACAGCCCTTATCATTCGGTTTACTCATTATAATTCTAGCTACACTTATATTTAATCGAGCAAGACGATTTGGTTTAATTATTTCGAATATATATGCTGTAGGTATAGGCCTACTATCTTATGCTACCTTTGCCACATATTTACAGAATTTAGGACCAGATATTTTCTATAAAAATATAGCATTAGCAGTTATTGCATTTATTGCCTTTGGTATCATTGGCTATTTTGTTGTAGGAGACGCTTCAAGTATTGGTAAATATTTGTTTGTTACTTTAATCGCATTAATTATTGCAAGTATTATTGGTATATTTCTTCGCAATCCTATTTTTTATACAGTGATTACAGTCGTAAGTCTATTACTATTTTTACTATATACATTATATGATTTTAATCGTTTGAAACGAGGAGAATATTCTCCGCAAGAAATGGGCTTCAACCTATTTATTAATTTACTAAATATTATTAAAGATATCCTTTATTTAGCAAATACATTTCGTAGATAAACAATCAATCATATTGTAAACGTTAAAAGTACTTCATTGTAATTTGTTATTACGTTAAAGCTATATTAAAAATTTAAAAGAGATAATATCTTTTTTGACTGTGATTTTCTAATTAGTAATATCATTTTTCTTAAGTCAATTTAACCATCTAGTAAAATAACGACTTATTTTCTAAATCTTATTTAGTCAAGAAAGTTTTAATAGTCTAAAGTAATCAATAATCATAGCTTTTCATTCATCTAAAATCTACATTATTGAATCAACCGTTTGTATAAGAAATAAGTTTATTATTTGATGAAGGCACAAGTGATAATGATAGTTCATTTTAGTTAACTTCTTTAAAATGACACTATATTAAATCATAAATATTTCAGTTTTAATTAGAAAAAGTTACTGTATATTGAAGTAATCGTTATGCTGAAAATAGATAATAGTACTAAATTGTAGATGTGGTCATTTAAAATTATTTTGAAAATACTAAAAAGTGGTGTGTTTTCAATTAGATAGTTTAATTAAAATGACTACATCTATTTTTGTAATATTTAAATGATTGTCATAAAAGTTTAAAAAATACCCATTATATAGAATTATTTATTTTTGATTTAGTATTCGTATTGTGTTAAATTTACATTTAATTAAATAAGTTAAATATTATAGGGAATGATAAAATTGCTACTTAAATAAAGAAAGAGGTAAAGTTATGGCAAATTCATGCTTGCATATACTTACTAATAATGAGTATGCGACGACACGTTGCCAAGATGGCATTGTCTTATTTTGGCCGATTGAAGGGGAATTTGAACTACAAAAATTTCGCAAAAGTAAAATAATTGAAGATGATATTTATATTATTAATCATCTGGATGTTTTTAGTGTAAAAAATAATAAGAAAACGATTATGTTGTATTTAAGTAGCGATTGGTTTTCAGAATTAGGCTTTACTTTTTTTAATTATCACTACACAGCAAAGTTGATTAAATCATCCTATAATTTAAAATGCTTATTATTAAAATTGACGTATCGATATCTTGAACAACAACCCCTAAATGATGCAGATATAAGAAAAATACAAGAAATTATTACAATTATTGCAAAAGAAGCAAGTATGGATAAAAAAATTGCCCAAAACCAATATCGTTATGCCTATTATGGTGACTTACGAGATGAGTTAGAATATATTTATCAAAATGTTAATCAGCGTTTAACTTTAAAAAGTGTAGCTGATAAATTATTTCTTTCTAAGTCGAATTTATCTTCACAATTTCATTTGCAAATGGGCATGGGCTTCAAAAAATATATTGATACTTTAAAAATTGGTAAGTCGATAGAGATTTTACTGACATCTGATAGTACGGTTAGCAATATTAGTGAGCATCTTGGATTTAGTAGTAGCTCTACATATTCTAAAATGTTCAAAAGTTATATGGATATAACGCCAAATGAGTATCGCAATTTATCAAAATTTGATAAATGTATAATGTTGAAACCAGAAGTGCTAAAAGAGGAGAAAGTTAATGAGATTAAAGAGGTAGTGATTAATTATATTGATCATTATAAAAATCATTTAACTGATGTTATCCATATTGATGAAGATAAATTTCAAACCCCAAAATCATTCCAAACGATTATTCAAATTAATACGTATACTGAAATGAAACTTGTTTTCTTAGAAGGTATTTTTAAAACGCTACTAAAAACAGATAGTCAGGTTGTTTTTTTTATCATGCCTTCCATTTTAAACAGTCAAAATACTATTTCTGAAGTAGAAAAGGTTGAAATCATCAAGACTATAATTGAAGGTAATTTGAAGGTTGCATTTAACATTAACGAAATTGAGACAGTCTATTATGTTGAAGAAGCCTTTATGAAAGTACGTAGGCAATTATCATCTAGTGAATTAGAATATTTAAATAAGTATGAAGTACACTTTGTATTCGATTTATCAGTAATGGAAATCAGAACAATTTATCGCATGATCTTAAAGCTACATAATATTATGTTGAATGTGAAGTTAGGATTAAATATTACTTGCCTATTGGAGAAAACGTCAGAGTATAAATCATTAGTATCACAAATTAAAAGGTTGAAATTTGATTCTTTAATTATTGATAATGCAAGTTTAAGTAATCCTTATTTAATGGGAGATAGTGATGAATTATTATTGAAAAATATTTTACATTTTAAAAATTTAAAACAAGTTATCAATGAACTAGATCTAGAACAAGAAAAATTGATTTTTTTAAACATCGAAAATCATAAGTTACTTAATAATAAAGAACGTGATTTAAGTAACAGCGCACCATTAATATATAAGACTTTAAGCGCGCTGTATCATAATTTTGATGGGTTTGGATTAAATATTTTTGATAATCATCAATCTTTTAATGCGATGCATCTATTTGATAAAAATGGATTTAAAACAACACTTGGTCTTATTTTGGAGAAGTTTATTGAATTTGTCTCAAAGCCAAAATATGAGCATAGTTATTATTCTATTATTGATATAGAAAATTATTATTGTCTTGTGGTATATGATTGGAGAGTTATTGAAAGTGAGACAGTAATAAGTGACTTTGAGGATAGTCAAGTTTATATAAATTTTAAAAATAATGTTTTAAACGATAAGTATCTTATAATAATTGAAACATTGGATGAAATTAGTGGCAATATTAATCATTTGATATCTAAGGATTTAAGAGATAAATATGAGTGGAACCCGAGCTTGCTATCAAAAATTGACAATTATCTTAAACCAGCAATCGAGATAAAAGAGCATAATTTTAGTAATGATTCATTAAATATTAACGTTACTTTCAATGCATTATACATAATTAAAATCGGCAAAAAATAGCACTCTGATATGTATTGCAAAATTTAATTTGCATTTGTTGGTAATTTTGACAACGTATTAAAAACAAATGAGAAAGACAATGATAAAAAAATTTAAGATAATAATGACAGAAGCATTGTCTTTATATATTTGGGGGTGCAACATTTTGAACACAGAGAAATTAGAAACATTGCTTGACTTCTATAAACAATATAAAGCATTATCTGAATATATTGATAAGAAATATAAGTTGTCGCTGAATGATTTAGCAGTATTAGACTTAACAATGAAGTTTTGCAAAGAAGAAAAAGTACTCATGCAATCTTTTTTAAAAACTGCAATGGATGAGTTGGAATTAAGTAGAACTAAATTATTGGTTTCTATCAGAAGATTGATTGAAAAAGAACGATTAAGTAAAGTTAGATCCTCTAAAGATGAGCGTAAAATTTATATTTATTTAGATGAAGAAGATATTTCTAAATTTAATGCTTTATTTGAAGATGTAGAACAATTTTTAAATATTTAATTGAAACTAAGTGTCGAAAGCATTTTTATTTGCTTATCGGCACATTTTTTATAAATTCAATTTTCTAGAATTAATTGAAGATAAAAGAAAAAGTGAATAGTAACGTTAATGGGGAAAATGTATATAATCGGTAAAAAATCATGTATAATAAATAATGTTAATTAAACAGTTCGAAAGCGAGATGACATTATGGGACGTAAATGGAATAACATTAAAGAAAAAAAGGCCCAAAAAGATAAAAATACAAGTAGAATTTATGCAAAATTTGGTAAAGAAATATACGTAGCTGCAAAATCAGGAGAACCTAATCCAGAGTCAAACCAAGCTTTAAGATTAGTTCTTGAACGCGCTAAAACTTATTCAGTGCCAAACCACATTATTGAAAAGGCAATTGATAAAGCAAAAGGTGCTGGAGATGAAAATTTTGACCATTTAAGATATGAAGGTTTCGGTCCAAGCGGTTCAATGTTAATTGTAGACGCATTGACAAATAATGTGAACCGTACTGCTTCAGATGTTCGTGCTGCTTTCGGTAAAAATGGTGGGAACATGGGTGTGTCTGGCTCAGTTGCATATATGTTTGATCATGTTGCTACATTTGGTATTGAAGGAAAATCTGTCGATGATATTCTTGAAACGTTAATGGAACAAGATGTTGATGTAAAAGATGTTATTGATGATAATGGATTGACAATAGTTTATGCCGAGCCAGATCAGTTTGCAGTTGTTCAAGATGCACTTCGTGAAGCGGGTGTGGAAGAATTTAAAGTTGCCGAATTTGAAATGCTTCCTCAAACAGATATTGAGTTATCAGAAGATGACCAAGCTACATTTGAGAAATTAATAGATGCATTAGAAGATTTGGAAGACGTTCAAAACGTATTCCATAATGTGGATATCAAATAATGAAAGCAGCACAACAGTGGATTGACGAATTGAAATTAATATCGCATCCAGAAGGTGGTTTCTATAGAGAAACAATTAGAGAAGATATGTTGAATGAGCAAAGAGCGCCATTCAGTAGTATTTATTTCTTACTTACGGACGATAATATTTCACATTTTCATAGAATTGATGCTGATGAAGTTTGGTATTACCATGCGGGTAGTTCACTTACAATCCATATGATTGATATGGAAGGGCACTACAAAGCAGTAACTTTAGGCCCAGATATTGAAAATGGTGATGTACTACAATATGTAGTACCCAAAGGGACTATTTTTGCTTCGTCAATTGAAAATGAAAATACTTATAGTTTAGTTGGCTGTATGTGTCAGCCAGCATTTGAGTTTGCACATTTTGAATTGTTTACACAAAGTGAACTACTTTATCAATTTCCTCACCTTGAAGCGGTTATCGAAAAATATGCATTGAAGCAAATATAAATAATGAAGTGATTTAAAGTTGATTCTGTAATCTTTAAATCACTTTATTTTTTTGGATTGATTTGAACAGAAAGTTGTGAAAATGTAGTTTTGATAAAAAGGTCGGGACAAAAGCGTTTAGGGTTTGAGCAAAACAGAACGATGAGCAAAATTGTTTTCCAAATTTTGTCGAATCGTGAGAGCTTCTGCCGAAAATCCTGCTTTTGGGACGCTGTTAATCGTTTTCCCATAGCACAAAAACTTTATGTCTCAACCTTAGTATCGATAATGGTAATTTTATATCATGTTTATTTTCTATAAAATTAGTGTTATGAAGAAATATGTGTACGATCTAAATAATATTGTCTATTTTAAGTAAATTGAGTCGAGTTGTAGTAAAATAATAATAAATATTTTCATTTGATAAACAATAAATATAAAACTGCATCATGACATGACATCAATCATGTAGTTTAATATAATTATGACAAGGAGTTGGTGACTGTGAAAGTAAAGTATATAGATAAACGTCACTGGCGTCGCCTAATTGATAGAGAGTATACAGAGGTAAAAGTTAATAATAATAGGTTCAAGGGTATTATAGGCTTAGTCACGATGAAGAAGGTTCGTGATCCTTTAGAGGTGACGGTAGTTGGACAAAGTATTATTGTCGCAGATGACAATTATAAATGGTTGCAAATACTACCTGAAAAGAAACGTTATAGCATTACTGTAATGTTTGATAATAAAGGTAATCCATTAGAATATTATTTTGACATTAATATCAAAAATATTACTCAAAAAGGTAATGCGCGTACAGTTGATTTGTGTTTAGATGTTTTAGCGTTACCAAGTGGAGAATATGAGTTAGTGGATGAAGAT